>NZ_MDEQ02000030.1 GCF_001883705.2 Burkholderia catarinensis | reverse complement strand
AGGAACGCGCGCAGGATCTTGTTGGTCGTGCGCGGATACACGTAGTCGGTGCCGAGCAGGAAGAAGCGCTTCGCGCCGCCGCCTTCCGCGCCCATCAGGTACTCGACGGCCGGAATCGCCTGCTGGTTTGGCGCCGCGCCCGTGTAGAACACGTTGCGCGACATTTCCTCGCCTTCATACTGCACCGGGTAGTAGAGCAGCCCGTTCAGTTCCTCGAACACCGGCAGCACGGACTTGCGCGACACCGACGTCCAGCAGCCGAACACGCACGCGACCTTGTCCTGCGTGAGCAGCTGGCGCGCCTTCTCCGCGAACAGCGGCCAGTTCGACGCGGGATCGACCACGACGGGCTCGAGCTTGCGACCCATCACGCCGCCGCTCTTGTTGATGTCGGCGATCGTCATCAGCGCCGTGTCCTTCAGCGACGTCTCGGAGATCGCCATCGTGCCCGACAGCGAATGCAGGATGCCGACCTTGATCGGGCCGGTGCCCGCATCGGCCGCTTTCGCGAACGGGCTCTTGCCCGCCAGCGCAAGCGCGCCGGCCATCGAACCGAACTTCAACAGACTGCGACGTTTCATCGGGATCCCCTTGTCGTGTTGGATGTGCGTGCGCCGTGGAGGCGCCGGCCATCGGGTAACGCAAGGCATGTGCCAGTCGCGCGGATGCACGCCCGGCGTGCCTGCGCGGGGCTGAGCCGGGCGCCGGGACGGTGCGCATGATGCGTCGTGCAGCATGCCCGGTCCGTTGCGGTGCAGGTTCGCGGGCGCAAATGGTGCACGCGATCGTTATCGATACGCAGGCGGAAACGGAGGAGGGCGGAACGGAGGGGGCGGGAAACAGAAACAGAAACAGAAACGGGCGCGCCATGCGCGCCCGTTCGGCGAATCAGCGGGGCCGGCGGCACTTTGCCGGTCGGCGCGGCGGCGCGCGATGCGCCGCCGGAATGGTCAGTAACGCGGCACCGACGGATCGACGTCGCGCGACCACGCGTCGATCCCGCCTTGCAGGTTGTACAGCTTCGTGAAGCCGCGCGATTCGAGGAACATCGCGACCTGCGCGCTGCGCATCCCGTGATGGCACACGCAGACGATTTCCGCTTCGTCGTCGAGCTCTTCGCTGCGCGCGGGGATCTGCTGCATCGGAATCGACACGCTGCCGGCGATCTGCGCGGTCGCGATTTCCCACGGCTCGCGCACGTCGAGCACGATCGGCGCGGGGCGCGCCGTATCGCCGAGCCATTCCGCGAGCAGGGCGGGTGTCAGGATCTGCATGGAGGCTCCGCCGCTCAGAACTTGAAGCGCGACGGCTCGATCGCGTTGACCAGGTGGTCGATGTAGGTTTCGAACACGTCGGCGACGCGGTACTGCTTGTCGTCGATGCGCGTGATGATCTGCGCCTTCATCACCGGACGGCCGCCGACGAACGCTGACAGGCGGCCGCCGATCTTCAGCTGTTCGAGCATTTCCTGCGGCACGACGGGCAGGCCGCCCGCGACGCAGATCACGTCGTACGGCGCCTTGCCGGCCCAGCCGCGCGAACCGTCGCCGAGCACGACTTCCGCGTTGGTCACGCCGTCGTTGCGAAGGTTGTCTTCCGCGAACTTCGCGATCGCCGGATCGATCTCGACGGCCGTCACGTGCTGCGCGCGATGGGCGAACAGTGCGGCCAGGTAGCCCGAGCCCGCGCCGATCACGAGCACGTTCTCGTGCTTCTTGACCGTCAGTTCCTGCAGCACGCGCGCTTCGACGCGCGGGAACAGCATCTTGCTGCGGCCGCCGGGCAGCGGCAGTTCGAGATCGGCGAACGCGAGGTCGCGGTATTCGGCCGGAACGTACTGTTCACGCTTGACGATCGACAGCAGGCCCAGGATGTCCAGATCCAGCACGTCCCACGGCCGGATCTGCTGTTCGATCATGTTGAAACGCGCGTTTTCGATATTCATGGTGTGGTCACGCAGCCTGGTCGGCCATCAGCGGGGATAGATAGAGAAACTTCGCGATTGTACCAAATGGGGCGGCCGCGAAGCCTTCAGGCGGCCTGCAACAGACCTTTACCCTTTGCTCTTCTTGATCTGCGCCTCGAATGCGAGGTCGAGCTTGCTCGCCTTGCGCGGCTTTTGGGGGCCGAATGCGTCGACGAACTTGACGAACTCGTCGAGCGGCAGCGGTTCGCAGCGTTTCTCGGCGGTGCCGCCCGAGCGGTCGACGAGATAGAACAGGCCGCCCGCCATCGCGACGGCCGCGAATTGCGGGTTGCCGGAGCGGGTCTTCAGGCGTTCGACCGCGTAGGTCGCTTTGGTGGTGCGCATCGTGCGGATTCTGCCGGAACGTAAACCCCACACTGTATCAAACCGGCCGCTTGCGCGCGGCCGGCCCGGGCCCGCCGTGCCCTAGACCGTGCGCGAGTAGCGCTGCCGCGGCGTCTGCCCGAGATATGCGTCGAACGCCATCGCGATGTTGCGTACGACCATTCGGCCGGCCGGATGAATCGTCAGACGATCGCCCGCGATCGTCAGCAGCCCGTCGCGCTCGAACGGGCGCAGCGCGTCGAGCTCGCGCGCGAAATGATCGGCGAAGCGGATGCCGTGCGCGGCCTCGACATGCGAGAACGGCAGTTCGAGGTTGCACATCAGTTGCGTGATCACGTCGCGGCGCAGCCGGTCGTCGGGCGTGAGCCGCACGCCGCGCGCGATCGGCAGCCTGCCCGCCTCGAGCGCGGCGCCGTACGCGGGCAGGTCCTTCGCGTTTTGCGCGTAGACGTCGCCGACCTTGCCGATCGACGACACGCCGAAACCGACGAGGTCGGTATCCGCGCGCGTGCTGTAGCCCTGGAAATTGCGCTGCAGCGTGCCGTTGCGTTGCGCGCGCACGAGCTCGTCGGACGGCCGCGCGAAGTGGTCCATTCCGATGTACACGTAGCCGGCCGACGTCAGCATGTCGATCGCGAGGCCGAGCAGCGCGATCCGCGTCGCGGGCGGCGGCAGCGTCGCATCGTCGATCTGCCGCTGCATCTTGAACAGGTGCGGCATGTGCGCATAGCCGAACACCGACAGCCGGTCGGGCGCGAGTTCGATGATCGTCTCGAGCGTGCGCGCGAAGACGGAAACCGTCTGGTGCGGCAGCCCGTAGATCAGGTCGACGCTCACCGAGTGAAAGCCCGTCGCGCGCGCGGCGCCGAGCAGGTCGGCCGTCATCGCGAGCGGCTGGATGCGGTTGATCGCCTGCTGCACGACCGGATCGAAATCCTGCACGCCGAGGCTCAGCCGGTTGAAGCCGATCGTGCGCAGGTGCACGAGCGACGCCGGCGTGACCGTGCGCGGGTCGATCTCGATCGAGAACTCGGCGTCGGCGTCCGGTGCGAGCGCGAAGTGCTCGCGGGTGGCCGCCATCAGCTCGGCCGTTTCGTCGTCGGACAGGAAGGTCGGCGTGCCGCCGCCCCAGTGCAGTTGCGTGACGGGGCGCGCCGGATCGAACAGCGCGGCCTGCAACGCCATCTCGCGCTTGAGCTGGTCGAGATACGGACGCGCGCGGCGGCGGTTGTTGGTCGCGATTTTGTTGCAGCCGCAGTAGAAGCACGCGGTGTTGCAGAACGGGATGTGGAAGTACAGCGACAACTCGCTCGACGAAGCGCCGGCGTCGCTTGCCGCGCGCACGTAGTCGGCCGGGTCGAAATCGTCGCGGAACTGCAGCGCGGTGGGGTATGACGTATAGCGCGGCCCGTTCGCGCCGTATTTCGCGAGCAAATCGGGACGGAACATTGTGTCGGCAGAACCGGAACTCATGACGTTCTCGCGCTTTTTAGATGCTTTGGAGTATATAAACGCGCGATTCGGCTGCATTGTGTAATAACGTCGCAGCCGGCGATGGCACAATGCGGGGTGGGCTGCCGCACGCTGCGTCCGGTTGCCGCACCGTTTTTTTGTTGTTCGTTCGAGAGAGCCGCGTGTCCGTCGAAATGCCTGTCCGCCCGGCGCCCGCCGATGTTCCGCCGCCGCATGCGTGCCGCGAAGGCTGCGGCGCGTGTTGCATCGCGCCGTCGATTTCCAGCCCGATTCCGGGCATGCCCGACGGCAAGCCGGCCGGCGTGCGCTGCGTGCAGCTCGGCGACGACCTGTGCTGCCGGATCTTCGGCCGGCCCGAACGTCCCGCATGTTGTTCCGGGTTGCAGCCGTCCGCCGACATGTGCGGCGCGTCGCGCGACGACGCGCTCGCGTGGCTCACGCGCCTCGAGGCCGCGACGCAGCCGTCGCATACAGGAGATTGTTCCGCATGACCGCCCCTTGCGCGCCTGGCCGGCGCCGTTTTCTCGCCGCATCCGTCGGCGCCGTCGGTGTGATGCTCTCGCTCGCCGCCTGCGCATCGACGTTCCCGTTCATCCCCGATCACTACACGTTTTCGCGCGGCGATGTGCAGAAAGCCGTCGCGCGCAAGTTCCCGTATGAGAAGACGGTCGCGCAGGTCGTCGACGTGTCGCTCGTGAATCCGGCCGTCAACCTGCTGCCCGACCAGAACCGCGTCGCCGTGCAGCTCGACGCGCATTTCGCGAGCCCGTTCCTGCGCGCGCCCGTCAGTGGCAAGTTCACGGTGTCGGGCCAGCTCGCGTACGACGCGCCGAGCCGCTCGGTCGTACTGAGAGCGCCCGCCGTCGACAGCCTCGTGCTCGACGGCGACGCGCAGATGTACGCGCAGCAGGTCGGCGCGGCCGCCGGCCTGCTCGCGACGCAGGTGCTGACCAACTATCCGATCTACACGTTCAAGCCCGAACAACTGCAATTTGCCGGCGTGAACTACGAACCCGGTACAATTACGATTCTTACAAACGGCATACGCGTGGCGATCGTCGAAAAATGACGACGTACCGCGCACGGCCGGAGGGGGGCCGCGCGTGGAAGAGTGGCCCATTCATTCGACCATTTCGGAGTTGGGCCACGGATGGACTGGATCCTGATCTGCAAGGCATTGATCCTCGGCGTCGTCGAGGGGCTGACGGAATTCCTGCCGGTGTCGAGCACCGGTCACCTGATCGTCGCGGGCAGCTTCCTGAATTTCAACGATTCGCACGCGAAGACTTTCGACGTCGTGATCCAGTTCGGCGCGATCCTCGCGGTCTGCTGGGAATACCGGCAGCGGATCGCGTCCATCGTGTCCGGGCTGCCAAGCCGGCCCGACGCGCGGCGCTTCACACTGAACGTCGTGATCGCGACGATTCCCGCGATCGCGCTCGGCCTCCTGTTCGAGAAGAAGATCAAGGCGGTGCTGTTCTCGCCGGTACCGGTTGCCTTCGCGCTCGTCGTGGGCGGCGCGATCATCCTGTGGGCCGAGGCGCGACAGCGCGAGCGCAGCGAGCCGCCGCGCGTGATGTCGGTCGATGAGCTGACGCCGCTCGACGCGCTCAAGGTCGGTATCGCGCAGTGCTTCGCGCTGATTCCCGGCATGTCGCGCTCGGGTTCCACGATCATCGGCGGGATGCTGTTCGGCCTCGACCGGCGCGTCGCCACCGAATTCTCGTTCTTCCTCGCGATTCCGATCATCTTCGGCGCGACGCTCTATGAAACCGTCAAGGACTGGCAGGCGTTCACCGTCGATTCGCTCGGCCTGTTCGTGCTGGGGGCCGTTGCGGCATTCGTCAGCGCGTTCGTGTGCGTGCGCTGGCTGCTGCGCTACGTTGCCACGCACGATTTCACGGTGTTCGCGTGGTACCGGATCGCGTTCGGGCTGTTCGTGCTGCTGGTCGGTTACAGCGGCTGGCTGAACTGGGCGTGATGCCGGCACGGAGGCGGGCGCGCCTGCGATAAAAAAACGGCCCGATCGGCAAATGCCGGTCGGGCCGTTTTGTCATCCGGGGGCAACGCGGCGTACGCCGCCGCGGCGGAACGGGTCAGCCTGCGCGCTTGCGGAACACCAGGTCCCACACGCCGTGGCCGAGCCGCAGCCCGCGCCGTTCGAACTTCGTCACCGGGCGGTAGTCGGGGCGCGGCGCGTAGTCGGCGGCCGTGTTTTCGAGCGACGGTTCCGCGCCGAGCACTTCCAGCATCTGCTCGGCGTAGTTCTGCCAGTCGGTCGCGCAGTGCAGGTACGCACCGGGCTTCAGCCGCGACGCGAGATGCGCGACGAGCGGCGGCTGGATCAGCCGGCGCTTGTGGTGGCGCGCCTTGTGCCACGGATCGGGGAAGAAGATGTGCACGCCGTCGAGGCTTTCCGGCGCGAGCATGTGCTCGAGCACCTCGACCGCGTCGTGCTGAATGATGCGGATGTTCGGCAGATCCTGCTCGCCGATCAGCTTCAGCAGCGCGCCGACGCCCGGTTCGTGCACCTCGACGCCGAGGAAGTCGTCGCCCGGGCGGTGCGCGGCGATTTCCGCGGTCGACGCGCCCATCCCGAAACCGATCTCGAGGATGCGCGGCGCGCTGCGGCCGAACACCGCATTCCAGTCGAGCAGCTCCGGCGCATACGGGACGACGAAGCGCGGGCCGAGTTCGTCCATCGCGCGGCGCTGGCCGGTCGACACACGGCCGGCACGCGTCACGAAGCTGCGGATGCGGCGGTGGTGCAGCGGATTGACTTCGTCGGCGCCTTCGGCGGGTTCGTCGGGATTGGCGTCGTCGTGCGGCGGCAGGCCGGCTTCGTTCGGATCGTCGTGCATCATTGGTGACAGAGAAAGGCTCGTTGCGGGCGAGGGCCCGTTGCGCAGCAGTGCGCCGGGTGAACCGGCACATGGTACAAAAAAGCCGCCTTCGACGAGGCGGCTCATGCGCAGGCTGTCATGCAGCCGGAAAGTGGAGCGGGCGATGGGAATCGAACCCACGTCATCAGCTTGGGAAGCTGAGGTAATGGCCATTATACGACGCCCGCAGAACGAGTGATTGTACAGGGGGTTGGGTGGGGATGGCAACCGGGTCGTTTCGGGCGGTGGCAGCGAAACTGGCATTGCTCGGTGGTGGAGCGGTGGCCTCGCGCTGGGGGCAGCAATTCACCGCTCCTGTTGCTGAAGAATCTACTTGCGGTTAAACATTCGGCTTGGTCGATGCTCGCTTCGACGAGCGGCCTTTCCACGCCCGACGACGTTGAGACGGAGCTTCGCCGGCAACTTTACTTGCGCTGGTGAAATTTTCCCCTGCTTTCACATTTGCGTTCCCTGGCGCGCCATTGAGGCGTTCTCCTCTGATCTGAGGCTGCTTTATGCCAAGTGCTGCTTTGGCGTTGCTGGTATTTGTATTATGAGTTCGTCCCTTCCGTTTCCTGTTGTATTTCTGTCGCTTCTCCGAATCAGTAGGGTTGTGTGATCGCGTTCTTTTTCCAATGTCCAGTGCTTTCGCTACACCTGGATTGATTATTAGTGTGCCAGTTGTTTTTATTTTTGGAGAGAGGTTGTTGAGGGATCTTTCTCGATATGACCAATGGAAGAAGCGATCCGAGTCTTGTAGGGAATTTTCTTTGTAGCCAATTAAATTTACATCGTAAAAAAATTGGAGAAGTGCTTCGGGATCTCGCAGATAATCTCGATTTCCAATGCTCTCGCCTTCCGCCCATGCGGAGAAGTGCTTGAATGCTGTTGAAAATGTGTTTAGATCGAAATTTGATCGTCCATTGAGGTATTGAAAGAATTTTATATAAATGGAAAAATCATTTTGATGCATGTAAAAGGCTGCATAATTTCTTATCTCCCCCAATAGATAATCGGAGTATTCTCGAGTAAAGTTGGGGTCTTGCATAATATCGACGGGAATGTGAAATAGCCCGCCTCCCGCTCTCTTCGATATCGTTATTTTTCTCGATATTCTCACGAAAGTTAATATGTCTCGTGGTTTTTGAAATGAATTCTTGAGAAGTTTTTTGAATGTCGAATCTTCTTTTCCGGCGACAAAATATTGATCGGCTGCGGTCACGGAGTCGATCTGGAAATTCTGTTGGCTGGAGAAAAATTTCCCAGATGCTTCGTAGAGGCGCGAAGTACGAAGCTCTTGCTCTGTGGTTGACCAATCAAGAAATACGGAATTGTCTTGTAATCTTGAGTTTGAATTGTAAAGATTTAATGCGTGGAATACATCGGGCCGTACCAGTAAGACAATTTTAATTCGACCCTTTGAATCGCGAATCGATCCAAAAAATTCATTGTTGAGTTGCCATGTGGCTTCTCCGAGGCCTTTAATGCAGGCAATGTAATCAGCGTATGGTACCGATTCCGGGCGGTAGTCGATTCCGTCGACGAATACGACGTGATGATGCTTGAGGGAGAGATCTGCAAGCGCAGATTTAAGTCTGCCCTCTACATCAAGTAAATGATGTTTTATTCTCTCGGTGGTGTCAGTCGATTTGTTCTTGTGTTCCCCCGAGAGTTTTGCAACCTTCTCTTTCCCAATTTCTGCGGAATAATTTCGCTCCTGAATCATTTCGAACGCAACTTCGACCTCTGGATTTAGCGCCTCTTTGTTGAACTTTTGTATTTCACGTTCGATCGTGCTGAATTTTCCAGTGATTCCGGCGAAAAATCCTTTTGATTTTGAGATTATGGCTTGGCAGGTCATGTTTAGGAGCAGGGGGCGCCAAATGTTTGCGTAATCGCTGTACGCTAGTTTCCCGCTCCTTTTTAGTTCTATGAAGCGCTTATACTGACTTTCGGTCATCGTGGTGAGTTTGCAGCGATGATGGTCCAGCTCGTTAGCTTCAAGGTACGCAGCATACGCTGTCTTCCCAGATCCTTTCTCTCCGATAAGAAAGTAGACGGATGGTTGAAGGCAATCTTGCAGATCTGTCGTGCGTAGGAAAATTTTATTAAAGAATTCCCGCTGTTTTCGTGTCTTGTAATTTACGGCATCATTGAATGGTTCTTGTAAATCTTGAAGTGGCTTCCATGCGCGCGTATTCATTTGGTCTCTCGTTAGCTACTGTGGTGTTCTGCTTATGGGAGGGAAATCTGCTGTTTTGGTTGGTGGTCAATTCTATCAAAATATCTCTTTTCGCTGCGCCTGATTTTGGGGTGCACTATTTGTGGTCCGATATTAGAGAGTAGAAATTCTGAGTCGAATGTTGGAGCGAAGATCGCAAATTTGCGGAGATTTGCCAGAAACTACAGGAATGCTTCCGTTCTTTCGCCGTCCGCTGTTTATCAGGGAGTGGCTACCGCAGTTTGCGAAGATCATGGACCCGGCCTCTCGCGGGCGGCTTCCACCGAGAAGCTGCTAATGTTTCTCGAAGACATTCCGGGGGGGGCAAGGTGGGCGAGGTGATATGAGACTAATCGAATCCGCTTGGATGGCGTACAGCGGACCGTTAAGGACGTCATGCGGAAGGGCATTATCGAGAGGTTTACCGCTGCGGTGCAGCTGACGAAGGCCGGTTAAACACCTACTACCAGATGATCAAGAACAAGCACGAGCCGATAAAGCGCGAGCGATGCTTGTTTATCCTGAAGTATGGGGAAAATACCCCCATACTAGTATTTGCCAACTTGAATGCTAGACACAATAACGTGTCTCCGTTTATTCGAGCCGCGAGTTAGATATCCGTGCCGGTCACATCGAGTTCGCCGATCGTTTCCAGCGGAAACATCGGCCCTTGCCGTAATAGGGCAACCAACCGGAGGACGGTATTTCCTAATTTCGGTGGTTCTGTGCTCCGAGTTTTTTTTAATACCATGTGCCCATGTTCGAAATCCAGAACGCGCAATCTTTGCTTTAGTCGTGATCCTGAGTATTGACTTAAATCTAATAAGTAAACTTCTGATCGTTGCCCCGCCTGATTGGGGTCGGATAGGCTTGCGTTGATCAGATGTAACATTCTAAGATCGGCCAGTGCCTGGAGAACGCGATATTCCGCGCCATGCATTTCTTTGTCGCGAAAATCCACTCGGAAAAATGTGATTTGCTTTTCTGTAAGCAAAAAAGTTCTTATCTTGTTTAGAGCATCTATTAGAACCGCGGACCTGCCTTCGACGGCAGCGGCGTCGTCTTCGAGTTCCTGTGATTTGGTTTGACCTGCGATCCCTGCCGCGTTATTCACGTCTTGGACGCCCACAGCGGACGCGTTGGTTCGTTGACGAGCGGTTTGAATAGATGCGGCGCATAAAGTCAGAAAATCTCGAGGAACACCGCCGGAGGCAAGCACTAAGCGCTCAAGCGCAGACGAACTCAAGACGTGACTTAGAGGAAGTGCGCTGCATTCCTCTACGTAACCGCGTAGTACATCAAGTAGGAACTTGCTGGCCCGCTCGGGGTGTTCTAGCGTGACGTCGAGATTGATAATTGTAGCGTCATGCCCGGTTTGTAAGCCGGTGGGTGGGTTCGGAATAAACCAGCGCGTTTGATGTTGAATGCCAGCAATCTTCAACCATACTGGATTATCTCTTGTTATTCCGTGAAGTAAGTCCAGTAATAATGGAACTTGAGGGACGGATAGATAATGGATGTCGTCAAGAAAAATATATGTTTGTAGATTGGTCTCTACGCTGAAGCGAGAAATCGCCTGTTGGATAAGCGGAACGAGACTCGATGCTTCATCAATGCTCAAGCTGTTGGAGTATAGTCGCTCCTCTATTTTGGCACGTACAGCCGTGATAAGTTGAATGCTTGCGGCTGTGCTTGTGCCGGCTTGGTATGCACCAATCGCGAGATCGCATAGCCGGGAAACTACGGTTAGAAAGGCCTTTCCTGCATCAAGACTTCTGAATGGATGCATGTTCACCCAAAGGGCGAGTGCGCCATTTTTTTCAAGTAGTCTTTTGGCCTCTAGCAAAAGGGAAGTCTTTCCCACTCCTCGTCTGCCGAAGATAAGCTGATGTCGCGAGGAAAGTGCGAGATTCAGACGTTCATCGACATCCTTAATAAATCGAAGACTCGGCTGTGTTTCGGATGTACGGGAACGAGCACTCAGTAGCTCCAAGAGGTCATTGACTCTAGCATCGTGAACGTTTTTGACGGAACCGCCAGTTGTCTTTTTTTGTGTCGTCTGAGAGGGAACTTGACGGATTGTGACGAAACCATTTTCTATGACGCCATCAAGCTTCTGAGCGAGAGTAAGGGCCCGCTCGTATTGCGATTCCACCTCGACAATAACAATCGTTTCCCCGGGAAAGCTACGAATGTGGATGGCAGCCGGTGCTATTCCGGCCGACGAAAATTCTCGCTCCACCAATTGTCGGACCGTCGTTTCAGTTTTCATGAATATCCTTACGACTTTGAGCGTATGTACGCGCGTGTAAGTGTGATCAGATTAGTAGCATCGGCAATCAAGCTTCGAGCCACGTCATCGAATTGATCATCTTTTTTAGGGTATGGGTCATAATCAGCGCGATTTCGCTCAAGTCGGGCGTTTTTTAGTCTGTTTTGCCATATCGCTTGACTCGGAAAATCTGTCGGTAGTTTCGATGGCAGAACCGTATGTTGTTCATGGTCGTCACCGCCGTGTGACAAGAAAGTTGCAGCTCGGAGCGCATGGTACATGGCATAGTAGGCCCGGCTGACAACAGTTCTCTTTAGACTTGAATCGGCTGCGTAAAGCCTTCTCGCGTCTTTAAGGAACAGGCTTGCTAGGCTTAGCCGATCTAGTGAGGCCTTGATGCGAAGGCCCCTCACATCGTACCCGGTGCGAGCAACGATGCTTGCACCAGCGGCTAAGTAATCAAGTCGCTCTTTAGGGGACTTGGATACAAACAGCAGGTCATCTGGACTTGCCTTGCGCATAGTCTATTGGGCGATTGTTATTTCAGAAGGTGGCGTGCCCCTATCGTGGGCTGACCACTGGTCCTTGATAGTATATCTTGGCCGTCCCGAGTCGAGTGTACCGGTCGATGGCCTATCGGCATGGTGGAAGTGTTTGATGGATTTGAGGGAGGGGAGCAGCCTTGTCGAGCCATGTCGATGAATCTTCGAGCAATTGCATGAGGTCTACACCTGGGATTTGGCGGCGGCCGTGAGGGCTGTAGATATTTTTCTATGTCAGCAGTTTTTGCCGAACGGCGTTGGCGAGAGAACTGACATCGTTGCGAAACTCGCATGAACAATAGTTCTTCGTGAGGCCGGGGGAAAACGTGACGTAAGGATGCGCATGAATGGTGGTTTTGATTAACGCGCTGGGGCTCGGAAAGCTGAGGTAACAGCCACTATACGATGCCTTCTTGAGGGTTTAGCCGAGAAGTTGCAAGCGAGGCGTTTTGGCCACGGTCCCCGAAACCGGCATGGCTTGGGGTGGGAGCGATGGCATCGCCGGGAATGGTCGTCAGGGATCGGCCAGAAGCGTTCCGTCGATGCAAGGCCGGACGGAACGCGCTGGCGGCGCGCCAGCAAGCGCGCCAGTGTCGAAAATAGACGAGTCGGCGTCGGAAGCATACAAGCCGCGATAACGCTTTCGAACTAACGTGACAGACCTCTTATCCGATCGTTTGTCTGGAGCTGACATGTCCGATTTCATCACCGTTCTGCGCGAAACCTGCCCGACTCCGGTCCTTGACGCGACCAAGTGGAAGCGCATCGGCGGCGATCCGCACACCGTGAACCTCAACGCTTACCTCTCCCGGGACGGCAGCAAGATCATGGGCACCTGGATCTGCACGCCGGGCAAGTTCGAAGTGAACTACGAGAAATGGGAGTACTGCCACTTCCTCGACGGCTACTGCATCATCACGCCGGAAGGCGAGGAGGCTGTGCACCTGAAAGCCGGCGACGTGTTCGTGATCGAACCGGGCATGAAAGGGACCTGGGAAGTGGTGGAGACGGTGCGCAAGTACTTCGTGTTCGCGTGAGCGGGCCCATCGATTCGACCCGCGCAAAAGCGCCGGTCGTTCCGACGAGTTGAAACGCACCCTTTCCCCATGCCGATGAACCGGTATTTCAGCCGGATGGCAAGCGGGGGACTTCAGCCCGACACCATTCGTTCCGATCCGGAAACTGCTCGCCGGGCGTGGTCGCACGCTCGACCGGTTCCGATATCCCGCCGCGATCCGGCCCGGGCGTCACCGTCCGGGCCGGATCGACACATTCACCGTCGCGCCGGTCCGAATGGCAGGCAGCGGCAACCCGCGCGTCGATCGCCACGATCTCGGCGCTGACGAACGAGAACGTCGTCATCAGCATCCTCGCGAATACCGCGCCGATCACGCCCGCGATCGACAGCATTGTGATATTGCTTCAGGCCTGTCGCGAGGCCCGTACGACTACCACCCATGTCATCCTCGAACATGCATTTGCTTGTGTCCGGACTGCTGCCGAATGGACTGCGCTTTCCAGGGGAGTGGGTGGGAATGGCAAGAGAGGGGATTCCGGGCAGTGGTGGCGAAACTGGCTTGGCTCGATGGTGGGGCGGTGGCGTCGCTGGCGGTGTCCGGTGAGCCACCCACCATTCACGGTATCTACCAATCGCAGCTCGGTGCACATCCTTTCAACGCGCCGTAGCGTTGGTGCCGAATTTCAACACTCCGACGGGCGCTTCAGACGCATTGGACTGACGTTAAGCTACCCAATCATGCAACTGCGCGAGCGCTGATGCTGGCGGAGCGTGAGCGATCGGCCAAGATCAGGCAGGAAGGCTACGCGCGGCGAGCAGTGGCCGATGTTGGCAAACAATCGACGGATGAACAGGACCCGTGATGTTGAATACTTTGACCACGACCCCTGAGCAGGAGCAGAACGCGCGGGCTAAGGCGTTTTATCTCCTAAAAAAATGGACGAGTTTCACGCTCCTGGAGCACGCGGTCGGACTATATCGGGATTTTCTCGGCGCGTATGCAAAGCAATTGGACACGCCGAGTCAAAATCAGGGGGAGCTTGAGGAGGCGTACACCCACGACTTCTTGGAAGCACTGGTGCAGATGGATATCGGTATTGATGCATTGCGCCGAGGTCTTGATAAGCGAGCGGCATACGACGCGCTGGTTATAGGAAGCCAGCAAGGTGGCGACCTTTTGTTCGGCCGAAGTGCACTTGAAATCGGCCGGAAATACGATCCGTTTTTTCATTCGCTGGGGCTGAAGGACACCAACTTCGCGGACCCCGTGTATGCCACTGGGTTCGCAGAGGGAGTGTGGATCGAAAGGTTGATTTGCTATGCGCTCAAGTGCACGGTTGGATTTGGTTTTACCGGGATGCTTGCATACGGAACACGTGCGGATGGAGGAACCCGTGTTTTTGAGCATTGGACCTATGAATCAATGTTTGAAGATGCACCACTTCCGGCGTGGCGGTATTGGCCACCCGGTCGCAGCTATCCCGCAGCGCTTCCTCCCTGTCCACCTAAGAACGAATCTGGGAACGGCGAGGTTTACAGCGATCAGGAGATTCCTGTCGAGGGTATCTGGGAGCCATGGTTTCCGGCCGGCAAGGTCGGCTGTCCGAGCTACTTCCTCAAAGGCAGTATTGCCCACAAGTACCTGTTGGAAGGTACCAACGACGAACATGTGGTGCGCTGGCGGCTGCTGTGGGAGGACAAGCGTTACCGGGATGGCAGCATTCCGGCGGAGGAGGAAACTTACTTCCCCAAGCCTGTCGCGCAACCCAAGCTACGGGTCTTGCCCGGAGAGCCTTGTCCGCGCGCCGGTTATTGGCAAAGCCCTGCTGTGAAAGATTCAGTTTATATCGAGGCCGGGGAACCAATGCCGGGACCTCAGCGCACATCGTGGGGGATGGTTATTTGGAATTATCGCGGTCCGAAGTCGGGCGATTGAATAGCCGTTGGCGTACGGACGAATATGGAGGAACGACGGTTGGGCTTCGCACAAGTGCTGCGGGTATCGCCAGCGCTCAAAGGTACTCGATACGAACATTGAATAACGGCGCTGCCCCGGTGTTAATCTTCCCCCGACCCACTACCGTCCCCGAACGAAAAGGCCCATCATGGAAAGCTGGACGATCGGTATCCTGCTCGGCATGGCCACGATCCTCGTGCACACCGCGGCGATGGTCGGTCTGGCGGTCGTCGCGCGCCGGCTTCGCGAAGCGCTCGATGTGCGCCGCGACGACATCCACGCACAGTTGCGCAAGGTGACGGGCATCATCGCGCTGATCTGCGTCGCGCTCGGGCTGCTGCATACGCTGGAAGCGATCGCCTGGGGCGCGACCTTTGTGCAGGTCGGCGCGATCGGCTCGTTCGGCGACGCGCTGTTCTTCTCGATCGATGCGATGGCGACGCGCGGCGCGTCGGGCATCGTGCCCGCCGCGAACTGGCGAATGCTCGGCGCGATCGAATCGTCGTGCGGCGTGCTGCTGTTCGGAATGTCGACCGCGTTCATCTTCGCCGTGATCCAGGCCGACTTCTCGGCGATCACGCAGAGGCTGCAGCGCGATCGTCCGCAGCGGTAACGCACGCCTGCAACCCGCCGCGCCAGCGCCTATGATGCAGCGGTCCGCCCACCGTTCCGGCCGCATTGCGCAGATCGTCCGCCCGCGCCGGTCGCCACCCTCGGAAATCCGGCCATGCGCATCACCGATATCCGCGAACAAGCGATTCCCGTCTCCCGCTATGCCGACCCGGCCATTCCGTCGGGCGGCCTGACGACGAGCGTCGTCGCGGTCGTCACCGATGTCGTGCGCGACGGCCGCCCCGTGACGGGCTACGGTTACGCATCGGTCGGCCGCTTCGCGCAGGGCGGCCTGATCCGCGAACGGTTCGCGCCGCGCCTGCTGGCCGCCGCCGACACGCTCGCCGACGAAGCCGGCACGAACCTCGATCCGTTGCGCGCATGGCACGCGATGATGGCCGGCGAAAAACCCGGCGGACACGGCGAACGATGCGTGGCGGTCGGCACGCTCGACATGGCGATCTGGGACGCCGCCGCGAAAGTCGCCGGCCTGCCGCTCCATCGTTTTCTCGCCGACCGGCTCGAACGCATTGCCGCACCGCGCGTGCGTGTGTACGCGGGCGGCGGCTACCGCCATCCGCATGACGATCTCGCGCGCCTGTCGGACGAGATGCGCCGCATCGCCGATCTCGGCTACACGCACGCGAAGATCAAGATCGGCGGCGCGGATCCCGACCAGGACAGGCGCCGCATCGAAGCCGCCGCCGCAAGGCTTGCGGACAGTTCGCATCTCGCGGTCGACGCGATGAACACGTACGACGCGACGACCGTCCACGCCGCCGCCGCGATGCTCGCGCCGTTCGATCTCTGGTGGTTCGAGGACGTCTGCGATCCGCTCGACTTGCCGCTTCAAGCGGACCTCGCCGCGCGATACGCGCCGCCGATCGCGGCCGGCGAAGCGCTGTTCTCGCTCGCGGAAGCGAAGCTGCTCGACCGCTACGGCGGCCTGCGCAACGACCGCGACGTGCTCGTGTTCGATCCGGTGCATTGCTACGGGCTGCCGGGCTACCTGCGGATCGTCGAACACTTCGTGTCGCGCGGCTGGCGGCGCGATGCGTTCTGGCCGCACGGCGGCCACCTGTTCTCGCTGCACGTCGTCGCGGCGCTCGGGCTCGGCGGTGCGGAAGTCAATCCGTTCGCATTCCATCCGTTCAGCGGACTCGCCGATGGCGAAAGCGTCGACGCGGGATACGCACGCGTGCCGCAGGCGCCGGGCATCGGTTTCGAGCTGCATGCCGGCGCGCACGATGCGTTTCGCGCGGTATCGGTAGCGGGCCGCTGACGCCTAAAGCGCGTCGATCGCGAAACGAACCGCGAAGCCGAGCATCATCACCGCGACGAAGAAATCGAGCACGCGCCACGCAAGCGTACGAGCGAACCACGCGCGGCATGCGCGTGCGCCATACGCGAGCATCAGGAACCACGCGAGCGAAGCGGTCATCGCACCGATCGCGAACGGTGCGCGTGTGGCTCACGATCACGGTGCCGAGCAGCAGCACGGTGTCGATCCACGCATACGGATTGAGCAGCGAGACGGCGGCGGTCGCAAGCACCGTGCGCGACAGCGTGGGTTCGCTGCCGGTGCGCGGACCATCGACGTGCTCGGGTTGTCGCCGCCGGATCGCCGAGCGCAGCGCGAGCAGGCCATAGCCGGTGAGATACGCGATGCCGGCCCACAGCGCGGCCGACACCACGCCGGGATGCCGCGACAGCAACGACGACAGCCCATGCGCGCCGAGCACGATCAGCAGCGCGTCGCTGCCTGCGCAGACAAGGGCGATGGAGAGCAGATGGGGGCTCGAGATCGAGCGCTTGATGACGAACGCGTCCTTGGGGCCAACCGACGTGAACAGGCCGGCGCCAAGCAGCAGGCCTTCGATGAAGGCAGAGGTGTCGAGCACGAGCGGGCCGACAACCTCTTAAGCTGAACCGGTGATGGTTACGTTGGAAGCAACGTTAAGGGGCGCCGGGGGCGCTGTCAATGCCCCGCCAGGCGCCTGCGCACCGGTCATCGCGCCGCCGCATCGCCGAGGTTGAGCGCGACGAGCGCGCAGATGGTCAGCGCGATGCCGGCAAGCTTCAGCGACGACACCGATTCGTCGAAGCAGACAATGCCGATCATGGCCGTGGCCGCCGTGCTGGCGGCGGCCCAACTCGCATACGCGAGGCCCATTTCGAGCCGCTTCGTGGCGAGCGCCATCAGCCAGACGGCGCATGCGTAGCAGACGACGGTGATCGCGGACGGCAGCGGGCGGGAAAAGCCGGCCGAGAACTTCAGGCCGACGGAGCCGAGCACTTCGGCGAGGACACTGATACCCAGCAGAAGCCAGGCAGACTGGAGCGGGGACACGAACGGCCTCCTTCCCCCGACGCTTATACCGAGCGGCGAGGAGAAGGGCAGGTGTCAGCGGTACCCGGTACGAAAGGAGCTTAGTACGTGAGGCGGCGCGGCACAAGGTACGCGCTGCGCAAGTCACGCGAGGCCGGCATTCCCGGCCGCCCATTCGGGCCGCCGTCCGAGCGTGTCGAACAGCAGGGCGATCTCGGCCTTCACCTTCTGCACCGCGTTGCTGACGAGCGCCGTATCGTGCCAGCACAGCGACAGGTCGCGCGCGAACAGCCGGTGCGCGACCGTCGACAGCTTGAGCTTGCGTTCCTCGATTTCGACATGGGCGGCCGTCCACGGCAGGATCGTCACGCCGAGCTGCGCCATCACGGCCGCGAACAGCAGCCCCGTCGAGCTCGCCTCGAAGCTGATCTCGTACGACAGCCCGGCCTCGCGCATCGCCCAGTCGACGCGGTTGCGGATCGTGTTCGGCGCGCTCGGCAGCACGAGCGGCATCCGTGCGATCGCGTCGAGCGGCACGGGGCCGTCGGGCACCGGAAACCCGGGCCATGTGATCAGGTACAGCGTTTCCGTCAGCAGCCGGTGAATCGCGATGCCGCGCGTGTCGACCGCGTCGACGACGATCGCGAGATCGAGCCGCGCGCGTTCGAGCAGCGTGTCGAGATCGGCGCTCGGCGCCTCGATCAGCTCCAGCATGATGCCCGGATAGCGGTCGCGCACCGCGCGGGCGAGTGGAATGGCCAGCACGCGCGCGGTGCTCGACGGCATGCCGACCGTCACGCGGCCCTGTGGCGTATCGGCGTCGCGGCGCAGCAGTTCGCGCGTGCCGTCGGCCTGGCGCAGCAGTTCGAGCGCATGCCGGTACAGCGTGCGGCCGGCGGCGGTCGGCGCGACGCCGCGCACGCTCCGTTCGAGCAGTTGCATCCCGAGATCCTGCTCGAGATTGCGCATCTGCTGGCTGACCGCCGGCTGCGCGACATGCAGCGCCTCGCTCGCATGCGTGACGTTGCCGCATTCGACGACCTTCACGAAATAGCGCAACTGTCTCAAGTCCATCGCCGCCGTCCCCCGATTCAAGCCATAAGCCAATCCGATCGAACAAGATGAATATCATATTTTTCTCCGATTGATGGGGTTTCTATACTCGTCTCACAAAAGAGCCAGCCTGCCGGCCATTCCGGACCGGACGCGGCAAAAGCGCCGGCACTGCCGGCAAGGAGACGAAGATGTTCAAGGCGATCGACGCGCCGGCGGCCGGCGCGAAGCCGCGGCGCACACCGCTCACGCGCGAGCAGGTCAAGGGCTTCTGGGCCGTGTACGCGGGCTGGGTGCTCGACGGCGTGGACTCGGTGATCTACGCGCTCGTGCTGATTCCCGCACTGACCGAGTTGCTGCCGGCGTCCGGCATCGCGGCGACGCCCGCGAATCTCGGGATGTACGGCTCGATCCTGTTCGCGCTGTTCCTGATCGGCTGGGGGCTGTCGTTCATCTGGGGGCCGCTCGCCGACCGCTTCGGCCGCGTGCGCACGCTCGCCGCGAGCATTCTGATCTATTCGGTGTTCACGGGCGCGGCCGCGTTCGTGCACGACGTATGGGCGCTGGCCGCGTGCCGGCTGATCGCCGGGATCGGCGTCGGCGGCGAGTGGGCGCTCGCGGGCACCTACGTCGCCGAGAGCTGGCCGGAAGACCGCCGCAAGATGGGGGCCGGCTACCTGCAGACGGGCTACTACTTCGGCTTCTTCATCGCGGCCTGCCTGAACTACACGATCGGCGCGACCTACGGGTGGCGCGCGATGTTCCTGTGCGGGCTCGCTCCCGCGCTGCTCGCGGTGTTCACCGTGATGCGCGTGAAGGAACCGGGGCAGTGGCGCCGGCACGACGCGCGCGACGGCGACGTGGCCGACGCGCGGCGTGCACATCCGCTGCGCGAGATCTTCGCGCCGGCGTTCCTGCGCCGCACGCTGACAAGCGCGAGCCTCGTCGGCGTCGCGATCGTCGGGCTGTGGGCCGGCTCCGTCTACGAGGCGAGCGCGGTCAGCACGCTGGCGGCACGCGCGGGCATCGATCACATCGGCGCATTGCGGCTCGCATCGGTCGGTGCGGCGATCCTGTCGTGCGCGACGATCGCCGGCTGCCTGGTCGCGCCGTGGCTCGCGGAACGGCTCGGCCGGCGTACCGCGCTCGGCGTGTATTTCGCGGGCATGGCCGGTGCGATCGTGTTCGCGTTCGGCTGGGCGTTCTACCAGCCGAACGGGCTCACGGCGTTCATGGTGTCGCTCGCGTTCCTCGGCTTCTTCGGCGGCAACTTCGCGATCTTCTCGCTGTGGCTGCCCGAGCAGTACCCGACGCGCGTGCGGGCGACCGCGTTCGCGTTCAATGCGTCGGTCGGCCGCTTCATCGGCGCGGGCGTGAACTTCCTGCTCGGCGCCGCGATTCACGGCTACGGTTCGCTCGGCGTGCCGGTCGCGTGGACCGCGGCCGTGTTCGTGCTCGGCATCCTGATCCTGCCGTTCGCGGTCGAAACGCGCCACCAGACGCTGCCCGAATGAGCGGCGCGCCGCGATTGTTCGGAAACACGCCACACCCAGTCATCAATATCAGGAGTCCGGAATGCAGGCATTAAAAGGAATCAGGGTCGTCGATCTGAGTCGCGCGCTGTCGGGGCCGTTCTGCTCGATGGTGCTCGCCGATCTCGGCGCCGACGTGATCAAGGTCGAGTCGGGGCCGAACGGCGACATGAGCCGTGCATGGGGGCCGTTCGATCGCGGCGTGAGCACGTACTACCTGTCCTGCAACCGCAACAAGCGCGGCATTTGCGTGGATTTCCGGCAGCCGGCCGGCCTCGACGTCGTGCACCGGCTGATCGGGCAGGCCGACGTCGTGATCGAGAATTTCAAGGCCGGCACGATGGACGCGATGGGGCTCGGCTACGCCGCGCTGAGCGCGCGCGATCCGCGGCTCGTGATGGGCAGCGTCACCGCGTTCGGCCCGCGCGGCCCGCTGCGCGACTGGCCGGGTTTCGACCAGATCGCGCAGGGCTATGCGGGGCTGATGAGCCTCACCGGCTTCCCGGACGGCGAACCGACCCGCACGGGCACCGCGATCGGCGATCTCAGCTCGGGGATGTGGGTCGCGACCGGCGTGATGGCCGCGCTGTTCGAGCGCGAGCGCACGGGGCGCGGCCAGCATGTCGGCACGTCGCTGCTCGAAAGCCTCGTCGCGCTGCTGAGCGTGCACGGGCAACGCTACCTGAGCCTTGGCGACGTGCCGCGCCGCACCGGCAATGCGCATGCGGTGATCGCGCCGTACGGCGTGTTCGAGACGGCCGACGGGCCGCTCAACCTCGCGCCGATCACGACCGACATGTGGCTGCGGCTGTGCCGGTTGCTGGACCTGCCCGAGCTGCCGAACGATCCGCGCTTCGCGACCAACGATGCGCGCGTCGAGCACCGCGACGCGCTGAAGGCGCTGCTCGAAAGCCGGCTGCGCACGCGCGGCAAGCGCGAATGGACGCAGCGGTTCGTCGAGGCCGGGCTGCCGGCCGGGCCGATCAATACGCTCGACGAAGTATTCGACGATCCGCAGCTCGCACACTGCGGGCTGGTCGAACCGGTTGCGCATCCGACGCTCGGCATGCTGCGTCAGGTCGTCACGCCGCTCGGCGGGATGGGTGACGACGTGCCGGCGCCGCGCACGCGCCATGCGCCGCCGCTGCTCGGCGAACATACGGTCGACGTGCTGCGCGAAGCGGGCTATGGCGAAGCCGCGATCGATGCGCTGCTGGCCGGGCGTGCGATTTTCCAGGCGGAAGCGATGGCGGAGGCCGTGCAATGACCGGCATGACGAAACCCGAAGGTGTGTCGAACGTGACGGTCGACATGATCGGCGAGCGGATCGCGCGCGTGCGGTTCGCGAATCCGGCGCGGCGGCATGCGCTCGACGCGCCGTTGCTCGAGGCACTCGTCGCGCGCCTCGATGCGTTGGCCGAACACCGTCCGCCGCCCGTCGTGATCCTGTCGAACGACGGCAGCGGCGATGTGTGGAGCGCGGGGCACGACCTGCGCGAACTGGCCGACGATCGCGATCCGCTCGCATACGGCAAGCCGCTCGAACGGGCGCTGCGGCGCGTGCGGACCTATCCGGGCGCGGTGATCGCGGCGGTGGCCGGGTCGGCGTGGGGCGGGGCGGTCGATCTCGTGATGAGCTGCGACCTCGTCGTCGCGGCGCGCGACGCGCGGTTCGCGATGACGCCGGCGAATATCGGCCTGCCGTATTCGACGAGCGGCCTGCTGCGCTTCTACGACAACCTGCCGATCCACGTGCTGAAGGAGATGTTCTTCTGCGCGCAGCCGCTCGACGCGGAGCGCGCCGCGCATCACGGGCTCGTGAACCGGCTGGCCGAAGCGGGCGGTGTCGACGATGCGGCGCTCGACGTCGCGCGCACGATTGCCGCGAAGGCACCGCTCGCGGTGCACGCCGTGAAGGAGCAGTTGCGCGTGCTGCAGGACGCGCGGCCGTTGCCGGCCGACGCGTTCGAACGGATTGCCGAGTTGCGCCGGCATGCGTGCGAAGGCGCGGATTTCGACGAAGGGCTGCATGCGTTTGCGGAGCGGCGCGCGCCGGTGTTTCGCGGCGTTTAGGCGTTTGGACTTATTGGCAACGTCGCTACGCGCCGCCGAGCGCGTGCACGCCGACGAGCAGCAGCGCGCCGATCGCGATCAACAGCAACGCATGAACGCGCGTGTAGATCACGCACAGCGTTGACGCAACCGCGGTCGCGCGCGCGGCCCAGCCGCCGTCGAGCGCCTGCAGCAGTACCCACACCGACGCGAGGATCATGCCGGCCGCGACCGGGCGCAGGCCGGCTTCGAGCGCGATCTGCCAGCGCGCGCCCTGGTGCCGCCGCCACAGATGCGCGACGCCATAGATCAGGAACGCGGTCGGGCCGAACAGCGCGAGCGTCGCGATCACCGCGCCCCAGAAGCCGGCCACCTGCCAGCCGATCAGCGTCGCCAGCAGCGAGCCGGGGCCCGGCGCCATCCGCGCGATCGCGAAGTCGTTCAAGAATTGCGTGGCGGTCATCCAGTGATGGACGTCGACGACCTGCCGCTGGATGTCCGCGATGATCGCCTGTCCGCCGCCGATCGTCGCGATCGACAGCGGTGCGAACACGCCGAACAGCGCGGCGTAGCGCGACGACGCGGTCATCGTGCGTCGCGCCCGGCCGCAGCCGCGCGGCGGTATTCGAGCCCGACGCTCAGCGCGCCGCCGATCAGCACGGTCCACACGAGCGGCCAGTGCAGCACCGCAACCGACACGAAGGTGAGCGTCATCACCGCGAACGGCAGCGCGCGGCGCGGCAGCCGGCGCACGGCGGTGATCGCCATCGAGATCGACAACCCGATCGCCGCGGCTGCCGCGCCGGCGAGCGCGACATGCGTGAGCGGAAAGCGCGTGAGGGCCGAGAACGCGACGCCGAACAGCACGATCAGCACGGCCGGCGGCGCGATGATGCCGGTGAAGCCGGCCACTGCGCCGCGCCATCCGGCAAGCCGGTAGCCGATCCAGATCGCGAGGTTCTTCACGTTGACGCCCGGCAACGCCTGCGACAGCGCGAGACCGTTGAGGAACGCCTCTTCGTCGAGCCAGCGCCGCTCGTGCACGAAGTCGCGCATCATCCGCCCGCTCAGCCCGCCGCCGAAGCTGGTCAGGCCGATCTGTGCGAACGCGACAAAGAGCGCGAGGATGTCGGGCGGCGGCGCATCGCTTGCCGGCGGTGCATGTGGAGTCGTGGCGGAGGGCGGGGGCATCGGGGGAGCGGCGCGTAGCGATCGGGCGGTTGCCCATGTTAGCAAGCGGCACCTGTCAGCACGCTGACATCGGGGCAGCGTCGTCGTGATGACAACCTGCAACCGATTCGACGAGCACGAACCGGCGCGGCTACGCGCGCACGACCGTCACGCCCGCCGCCTCGATCGGCTTCGTCAGTGCGGCGTCGGTTTCCTTCTCGACGACGACCGTATGCGCCAGCGTGATGTCGCCGATCACGAACTGCGATGCCGCGCGCAGCTTCGACTGCGATGCGAGCACGACCGTCTCGGCCGCGCGTTCGGCCAGCGCGCGCTTGATCGCCGCTTCCTCGAAATCGCCGGTGCTCAGCCCCGCGACCGGATGGACGCCCGTGACGCCCATGAAGTACAGGTCCGCATGGATGCGCGCGATGCCTTCCATCGCCGCCGCGCCGACCGCGACGATCGAATGCTTGTAGAGCCGCCCGCCGATCAGGATCACGTCGATCGACGGATGCGCGGCCAGCGCGACGGCGACACTCGGGCTGTGCGTGACGATCGTCGCGCGCAGGTCGGCCGGCAACTGGCTGACGAGCAGCGCCGACGTTGTGCCGCCGTCGACGATCGCCACTTGCCCGGGCGCGATCATCTGCGCGGCCCGCCGCGCGATGCGCCGTTTTTCCGCGGTTTCGAGGGTTTCGCGCTGCGCGAACGGCGCGACGGCCGGCGATGCCGGCAGCGCGCCGCCATGCACGCGCTGCAGCAGGCCTTCGGCCGCGAGTTCGCGCAGGTCGCGGCGCACCGTATCTTCGGATACGCCGAATTGCGCGCTCAGCTCGACGGCCAGCACCTGGCCGTCGCGCGCGAGTGCGTCGAGGATCGCTTTCTTGCGTTGTGTCGTCAGCATCGTGATTGCACGAAAATTCTTGAAATTGCACGAATATGCACGTTACCATGGGCGTCGTCTTTTGTCGAACGGGAGGCTGCAATGGCTGCAACGCGGGACCGTGTCCGCATCGTCGATACGACGGTGCTGTCCGATGACTGGTATGTGCTGAAGAAGGTGACGTTCGATTTCCTGCGCCGCGACGGAACGTGGCAACGCCTGAGCCGCGAGACCTACGATCGCGGCAACGGCGCGACGATCCTGTTGCGTCATGCCGGCACGGGCGATGTGCTGCTGACGCGGCAGTTCCGGATGCCGGCGTTCGTCAGCGGGCACGACGGCATGCTGCTCGAGGCGGCCGCCGGCCTGCTCGACGACGCGACGCCCGAAGCGCGCATCCGCGCGGAGGCCGAGGAGGAGACCGGCTATCGCGTGCGTGGCGTGCGCAAGGTGTTCGAGGCGTTCATGAGCCCGGGCTCGGTGACGGAGAAGCTGCATTTCTTCGTCGGCGAATACGATGCGTCGCTGCGCACCGGCGACGGCGGCGGCGTCGCGCAAGAGGGCGAGGATCTCGAAGTCGTCGAGATGCCGCTGCAGGCGGCGCTGGATGCGGTCGAGCGCGGCGAGATCGTCGATGCGAAGACGATCATGCTGCTGCAGTACGTCGCGCTGCGGGAAACCGCGGGCGCGCGCGCCGCATGACGCCGCTGCTCGTGCTGGTCGCCGGCCCCTATCGCAGCGGCACGGACGGCGACCCCGCGCGCATCGCCGCGAACCTGCACCGGCTGGAAGCGGCGGCGCTCGCCGTGTATCGCCGCGGGCATGTGCCGATGATCGGCGAGTGGGTGTCGCTGCCGCTCGCCGCCACGGCCGGGTCGCGGCAGGTCGGCGACGACATCAGCGAAGCGTTCCTGTACCCGGCCGCGCACCGGCTGCTGCGCCGCTGCGATGCGGTATGTCGGATCGACGGCGCGTCGCGCGGGGCCGATGCGGACGTCAGCCTCGCGCGGCGCCTCGGCAAGCCGGTCTATTTCGCGGTCGACGAGATTCCGGTCGCGCAGGACGATCCGGATAGCTGAGCAGACCGGGCGGTGTCGGGCCGCGGCATCGCCGGCGGTCCCCGCATCGGCCGGCGCTGCACCGCCGGCGGCCGGACGAGTGCGGCGTCGTGCCGTTGCATTGCACCTGCGGCGGGAGCCCGAACCGGCGTATGATCGCGACGCCACTTGCGTACCGCTCGACGCCACCGCCGCCCCATCATGCCGTTCTCCGATTCCGCCGATTCCTCCACCCCCGCTGTACAACTGCCCGCCGATCTCGTCGCTTCCGCCGTTGACGCGCTCGCGCGCGCCGACGCGTTGCTCGTGACGGCCGGCGCGGGCATCGGCGTCGATTCCGGGCTGCCCGATTTTCGCGGCACGGACGGCTTCTGGCGCGCGTATCCGGCGCTGCGCCACGAGCGTTTCGAATTCCACGAGATCGCGTCGCCGCACGCGTTCCGTGCGCGCGCGCAGCTCGCGTGGGGCTTCTACGGACACCGCCTCGCGCTCTACCGCGCGACGGTGCCGCATGCGGGCTTCGCGATCCTGCGCCGCTGGATCGACGCGATGCCGAACGGCGGCTTCGTGCTGACGAGCAACGTCGACGGCCAGTTCCAGAAAGCCGGCTTCGATCCGGCGCGGATCGTCGAGATCCACGGGTCGATTCATGCGATGCAGTGCCTGCGCCCCTGTTCGGACGACACGTGGGATGCGGCGCCGTTCGTGCCCGACGTCGACGAGGCCACGTGCCGGCTCATCGGCGAAATGCCGCGCTGCCCGCGCTGCGGCGGCCTCGCGCGGCCGAACATCCTGATGTTCGGCGACACCGGCTGGCTCGGTGCGCGCTACGACGCGCAGGAGCGCGCGCTGGAAGACTGGATCGCGCGGGCCGGGCGCGTCGCCGTGGTCGAGATCGGCGCGGGCACCGCGATTCCGACCGTGCGCCTGCTGAGCGAACGGCTCGGCGCCGACGTGATCCGCATCAATGCGCGCGAAGCGCATGCGCGCCGTGCGGACGCGATCGGGTTGAAGGGCGGTGCGCTGGCGACGCTGAGCGTGCTCGACGCAGCCTGGCGACGCGCGTGAACCTGCGGGCGGGCGCCACCCGAACGGGCGGACCTCATGCGGGCTGTCGCCGTTGCAGGTGCGTGGCGAATCCGCATACAGTTCAGCCTGTGCCGCCCGTGCACGCGCCGCGCGCGTTCGGGAACGGGCATTGTCCCGGGCAACCGGGGGCCGGCGGCTGAGTCCAGCCGCATCATCGACCGGGAGTGCCCTTGTTCTATTCGATCGTCGCGATCTTCGTCGGCGCCGGGCTCGGCGCGTTGCTGCGCTGGTTCCTGAGTCTCGCGCTCAACGCATTCTTTCCCGCGGTGCCGCTCGGCACGCTCGCCGCGAACCTGATCGGCGGCTACGTGATCGGCGTGGCCGCCGTCGTGTTCACGGCCCGCGTCGGGCTGCCGCCCGAGTGGCGGCTGTTCGTGATCACGGGCTTTCTTGGTGGCCTCACGACGTTCTCGACCTATTCGGTCGAAGTGATGACGCATGCGTTCGAGGGCGAATTCGGATGGGCGTTTGCGGTGGCTGCCCTACACTTGATTGGATCGTTCGCGCTGACGGCGCTCGGCATGTGGACCGCGCGCGCGTGGCTCGCGGCGGCCTGAGCATGCCGCCATCGGAGGGAGCGATGGACAGGATCTTCTTGCGCTTCTATGTGCACGAGCAGCACCGGCTGCACTGGAAGCCGCTATGGGAATGGCTGCTGGAGGAGGCGAACCGGATGGGCGTCGCGGGCGGTTCCGCGTTTCGCGCGATGGCCGGCTTCGGCCAGCATCGCGTGCTGCACGAGGACCGCTTCTTCGAACTGCAGGGTACGCTCGCGATCGAGGTCGAATTCATCGTCACCGAGGAAGAAGCGCAGCAACTGCTCGAGCGGCTGTCGCACGAGAAGGTGCGCGTGTGCTACGCGATGCTGCCGGCGCGCTTCGGCGTGATCGACACGCTCGGCGCACCGCCGGCGCAGGGGCCGGCGGCGTAGGGTACGGCGTCAGATGCCGAACATTGTCATCGACACGGCGGCGCGCGTGACGATCATCAGCAGCACCTGCACGATCACGAACAGCAGGATCGGCGACAGGTCGATGCCGCCGAGGTTCGGGATGATGCGGCGCAGCGGGTTCAGGAACGGCGCGGTGAGCTGGTAGAGGATCGGCATCGCCGCCGAGCGCGGGTTGAGCCACGACAGCAGCGCCATCAGGATCGTCATCCAGATCACGAGGTTGAGCGCCCACTTCACGACGGTGAGCAGCGCGACCACGACGAGCGTCGCGATCACCGAGGTCGGATCGAAGCCGGCCATCACGACCATCAGCACGACATAGACGAGCGCGGTGAGCAGCGCGGCGACGACGCTGGCCCAGTCGATGCCGCGCACGCCCGCGATCACGCGGCGCAGCGGCAGCACGAGCCAGTTGGTCGCCTGCAGCACGGCCTGCGTGACGGGGTTGTACGGCGGCACGCGGACGGCCTGCATCCAGACGCGCAGGATCAGCGCGGCGCCGAACAGCGTGAAGATGGTATTGAGCAGAAAACGGGCGATCTCGCCGAACATCGTTGGCATCCTTTTTATACAGTCGGTAGCGTGCGGCCGCCAACGCCGGATGGCGGCGCATCGGCCGACACCTTATCACGCCTCGTCGTGCGACGGGGAGGGGGGCGCGGGCGCGCGTGCGAGCGACGTTTCGACGGCTTCGGCGAGCGCCGGCAGCGACGCCGGCGGTGCGGTGCGCTGCGCCGCGAGCGCGACCGCGCGGCGCGTCATCAGCGCGTACAGCGTCGCGTGATCGCCGCCGCGCGCTTCGAGCAGCGCGAGCTGGCGTTCGACGATACCCGTATCGCCGCGCGACACGGGGCCGGCGAGCGCGTTCGCGAGCCCCTTGTCGCGTGCGGTCTCGATCGTGCCGGCCAGCATCGGCAGCAGTGCGCGCAGCGCGGCTTCCTCGTCGAAACCGAGGCCGCGCCACAGCTCGACCGCTTCCGACAGCCCGCACAGTGCGAAGCTCGCCGCGTAGTGCGCGGCCGCGTGATAGAGCATCCGTCCGCCGGCCGGAATCGACAACGGATGGCAGCCGAGTGCGGCAGCAAGTCGCATCAGCGTCGCATGCAATGCGCCGTCGGCTTCGATCGTGACCGAACAGCCGTCGATGCGGGCGAGGTCGGCATCGGTGCCGCCGAACAGGTAGAGCGGATGGAAGCCGCCGGTGGCCGCGCCTTGCCGTTTCGCCGGGTCGAGCAGCGCGACCGCCGAAGCGCCGCTGCAGTGGACGACGCCCTGCCGCGCGGCGCGCGATGCGTCGAAGCGCAGCGCCGCGGCGGCCGACGCGAGATGGTCGTCGGGCACCGTCAGGAAGATCAGGTCGGCGGCGTCGGCGACCTGCTGCGGCGTGTCGACCGCCTGGCAGCCGTCGATGCGCGCGGCGAGGATCGCGGCCGATTCAGGCGTGCGGCTCGCGATCGCGACGACGGGAAAGCCGGCCTGTGCGAAGCGCTGCGCGACACAGCGCGCGAGACGGCCGGCGCCGATGAAGCCGAGGCGGGGTATGTCGGGGAGAGACATGGCGGCGGACTAAGCGAAAACGGAGCAGCCGTCAGTATCGCAGGAATGACGGCGGAGTCGAGGAGGGTCGATTTCCGCGCAGACGCATGGACTGCTTACCGTTATATGGCGCAATCCATGCGCAGGGTGGCGCCCGGCGTCATGGTCGATTCAGGACCATGGAATCAGACCCTTGAATCCATCGCGCGCATGTCCGCTGGAAATGTCGGCATCTTGTTTCAAATTTGTAATCGTTCATTACGTCCGCGTGCCCGCTGCGCGTGCCGTATCCGGTAAGACTGACCGGCCATTGTGTTAGGACCCGACTCGTCGGACGGAATCGCGCGACCCGCAAGGGTCGCCGCCGACTCCGGAAGCCATGCTGCACGGCGGCTCCGGCCGCGTGCAATTGCAATTTGCAACAAATGCACGATACGTGAGGGGCGGGTTTTCGCTACATTGCTTCCATGCGACGTGCATGTCCGCCGTTGCCGACAGGAGCGCATAAAATACCGCTCCAGCAGGAGAATCGAAGTGAAAAAGCTCATTCCGTTCATCGCCGCCGCCGCGCTGGGCCTGGGTGCTGCAAGCGCCGCGCAGGCCCACGTGTCGATCGGGGTCGGCATCGGTATCCCGGTCGCACCCGCATACCCCGTCTATGCACCGCCGCCGCCCGTGTACTACGCGCCGCCGCCTCCGCCCGTCTATTACGCACCGGCGCCGGCCTACTATGCGCCGCCGCCCGCCGTGGTCGTCGGCGGCTACGGTGGCTATGGCGGCTACTACGGTCGTCCGTACTGGCGTCATGGCTACGGCGGCTGGGGTCATCACGGCTGGCGTCGCTGATTCGTCCCGCGCGGCCTGACCGCGCGTGGCAAAACGGCGCAACGTCCCGCGAGGGGCGCTGCGCCGTTTTTCATTGGGGCCGCTGCTTGACGCACGGCCGGTGCAGGTCGGCTGCGATTACACCGCGTGCACGATCAGGTCGCGGTAGCCGCCGACGATCACGCTGTACGAGAAATACGCGAACAGCAGCGCCGACGCGACGTGGCACGCGCGCATCAGCCCGGCGCCCGCACGCTTGCGGCCCTGGCTCGCGAGTGTGCACATGAAGAGCGTCCACGCGAGGCCGCCGAGGAAAAAGCCCGACAGGAACACCGATGCGGTGACCGGCGTGGTTGCGCCGGCTTTCGCGATCAGTGCGCCGCCGACCGCCGCGAACCACAGGATCGCGCTCGGCGACGACATCGCGAGCAGCATCCCGCGCAGGAAACTGCGTCGCGCGCTCGCACGCGGCGGCGGCGCATCGTCCGCGTCGTCGTCGGCCGACTTGGCCGGCACCAGCGCTTCGCGCGCCATCTTCCACGTGAGGAACAGCAGCACGGCGCCGCCCCCGATCCACACGATCCAGCGCACGGCCTCGAACTGCAGCAGCACGGCCATCCCCGCGAGCGCGAGTGCCGCGTAGACGAGATCGCCGACGCACGAGCCGACGCCGAGCCAGAAGCCCGGCCGGAAGCCGTGCGACAGCGTCAGCGACAGCATCGCGACGTTCACGAGGCCGATGTCGAGACACAGCGACAACGACAGAAAGAAACCGTCGGACAGCATCGAGGCGGGCGGAAAGCTCATCTTCTTTGTTCTTGCGGTGATTGCGATGCACGGGCCGGCGCGTGCCGGCCTGACAGCCTCAGAGCCCGATCTCCTGCCAGAGCCGGTCGACGCGCGCCTTCACGGCCGCATCCATCTCGATCGGGCGGCCCCATTCGCGGTTCGTCTCGCCGGGCCACTTGTTGGTCGCGTCGAGCCCCATCTTCGAACCGAGACCGGCGACCGGCGATGCGAAATCGAGATAGTCGATCGGCGTGCTGTCGACCATCACCGTGTCGCGCACGGGGTCGACGCGGGTCGTGATCGCCCAGATCACTTCCTTCCAGTCGCGGATGTTCACGTCCTCGTCGACGACCACGATGAACTTCGTATACATGAACTGCCGCAGGAAGCTCCACACGCCGAACATCACGCGCTTCGCGTGGCCCGCGTAGCTCTTCTTCATCTGGACGATGGCCATCCGGTAGCTGCAGCCTTCGGGCGGCAGGTAGAAGTCGGTGATCTCCGCGAACTGCTTCTGCAGCAGCGGCACGAACACCTCGTTGAGCGCGACGCCGAGCACCGCGGGCTCGTCGGGCGGTTTGCCCGTGTAGGTCGAGTGGTAGATCGCGTCGCGGCGCATCGTGATGCGCTCGACGGTGAACACCGGGAACCACTCCTGCTCGTTGTAATAGCCGGTGTGGTCGCCGTACGGGCCTTCGAGCGCATGCTCGTACGCGGCGGACGCGTTGCCGGCCGGGCGCGGCGGTGCGCCGGCCGGAGCGGGGGCAGGGGTGCCTTCCTGCGGATGGATGAAGCCTTCGAGCACGATCTCCGCGCGCGCGGGCACCTGCAGCGTGTCGACGCCGGGCGTCAGGCACTTCGCGAGCTCCGTGCGGCTGCCGCGCAGCAGGCCGGCGAACTGGTACTCGGACAGCGAATCGGGCACGGGCGTCACCGCGCCGAGCGTCGTGGCCGGATCGGCGCCGAGCACGACCGCGACCGGATACGGCTTGCCGGGGTTCTGCAGCGCGAATTCGCGGAAGTCGAGCGCGCCACCGCGATGCGCGAGCCAGCGCATGATCAGCTTGTTGCGGCCGATCAACTGCTGGCGGTAGATGCCGAGGTTCTGGCGCGACTTGTTCGGCCCGCGCGTGACCGTCAGGCCCCACGTGACCAGCGGCCCCGCATCGCCGGGCCAGCAGGTCTGGATCGGCAGCTTGTTCAGGTCGACGTCGGCGCCTTCCCAGACGATCTCCTGGCACGGCGGCGACGACACCGCCTTCGGCGCCATGTCCCACACGGCCTTCGCGAGCGACAGCAGCTTGCCGGCATCCTTCAGGCTCTTCGGCGGGTCGGGTTCCTTCAGCGCGGACAGCAGGCGCCCGAGATCGCGCAGCGAATCGAGCGCGGCGTCGTCGCCCGCATCGACGCCCATTCCGAGCGCGACGCGGCGCGGCGTGCCGAACAGGTTGCCGAGCACCGGGAAAGCATGGCCGGGCGGCGCGTTGAACAGCAGCGCGGGGCCGCCGGCGCGCAGCACGCGGTCGCACAGCTCGGTCATTTCGAGTACGGGCGACACGGGTTGCGTGACGCGCCGCAGTTCGCCGAGCGCCTCGAGGCGCTGGATGAAATCGCGTAAGTCTCTGTATTTCATGAAGAAGGTCCGGGCCACCCGCAGGGCGGGCAGCGGTGGGCGGGCGCAGCGGCCGGCTGCGGCCCCGAATCGACCGACGATTTTACCCGGGCCGCCGCCCGCCCGCCCGGCAGAGAAAAAAGTCGACCGCGCGCAAACGCCCTACGGCAGGGGGCTTCCGATCTGAAGGGTGCCGCTAAATTACTTTTTGTTATGATTTTAATGTTTTATAGTGTTGACGATCTATAAAACCCTGCTAGAATCCGCTCACATTGGTTGCAGGGTAAAAGGCTTCGAGCCGCCAATCACCGATCTTTGACGCAGCGCGTCACCGTCCGCCGAATCCTGCACGGCGTATTCGACGGCTTTAGTCGTAGTCCCAGCCAGCGCTACCAGACGCTGGTTTTTTGCGTGGGTGCCACCGCGTATGCCCGCCTCGCCCATTGTGCGAAGGTGCCGGCCCTCTTACACCGTGGCCTCGAACGGTACTTATACCGTTTCTCCGATGCTTGCACGTCCCAACCAAGGCGTGCGGCGTCTTGATTCCGCGGCACGTATTCTGTCTCGCCATCGAGCTGAGCGAGCCGCACGAGTCATGTTCATGGGAGATGATCTGAATGAACGCTTGGTTATCGTGGCGTCCCAATGAGCAGCATGCGCAAATCGTGCGCAACATGCTGCGTCGCGGGACGCGTGTCAGTCACCATCTATTCAGCGTTGTCGGCTGTTTGGCTGTCGCGGTTGCGCTTGCACTGTGGCTGCTGCCAACCGTACGCGGCACGCTTGCCGCGAAGCTGATGCCGGTCGTTTCCGCGGCCGTGCAGGCCGGTCCGGCTCGTCTGCTGTCCGGCCATCCGCTGCCGAACTTCGCGCCTGCCGGCGTGCAGCCGCAGCAGGAAGACAGTCCCGAAACGGATACGCTTGCGGTCGGCCTCGACGTCGCACCGGAAGCCGCCGCGCAGGGCGATGCGTCCGATCCGGCCCGCAACGGCCCGTCGCCCGTCGCGCTTGCAAAACTGATTCCGACCCAGCGGGTGCCGGCCGATGCGCGCGACGATCGTGCGCTTGCGTCGAACCGCGAACAGGCGCTCGTCGCGACCTATCTGTCGCGCCGTTACCGCATCGCACAAGAGCCGCTCGGCCAGCTCGTCAAGGCCGCGTTCCAGACCGGCCGTGATGTCGGCCTCGACCCGCTGCTGCTGCTGTCCGTGATGGCGATCGAGTCAGGCTTCAACCCGTATGCCGAAAGCGGCGTCGGCGCGAAGGGCCTGATGCAGGTCATGTCGAAGGTTCATTCCGACAAGTTCGAGTATTTCGGCGGCACCGATACCGCACTGCAGCCGATCGCGAATCTCCAGGTCGGCGCGCTCGTGCTGAAGGACTGCATCGCGCGCGGCGGCTCGCTCGCGAACGGCCTGCGCCTGTACAACGGCTCGACGAATCCCGACGACACCGCATACGGTTCGAAGGTGATGGCCGAACGCGGCCGGCTGCGCGACGTGTCGCATGGCCGCAGCGTGCCGGTCAACGCGCCGCAGGCGCCGGCGAAGCCGATCGTCACGGCTGCAGCCGTGACGGCATCGACAGGCGGCGCGAAGCGCGTGCATGCAACGCTCGATGGCGCGACGTCGGTGAAGGCGGCAGCGCCGAAGGATGCGTCGCCGCAGGACGCGAGCGTCGATACCGCGAAGCAAGCGCACGCCGATCACTCGGAACTCGGCGCGTAACGGTTACGCGTACCGCGCGGCGCTGTCCGCAGGAAATGAAAAAGGCACCCGGTCCGGGTGCCTTTTCTTCTTTGCGGTGCGCGAAACGGCCAGTGTGCCGGCCGTGGCGTCAGTGCTGCCCGAACAGCGTCGCGAGCCGTTCGACCGCCTCTTCGAGCCGCGAGTAGGCCGTCGCATAGGACAGGCGGATATAGTCGCGCGGCGCATGGACACCGAAGTCCATGCCGGGCACCAGCACGACGCCCGCGTCGTGCAGCATCGCCTGCGTGAGCGCGGCGCTGTCTCCGGCCGCCGGGTGGGCGACGCCGCCGCAACGCGCATACACATAGAATGCGCCGTCCGGCATCACGGGGACGGTGAAGCCGAGCCGTTCGAGCGCCGGCGCGATGAAATCGCGGCGGCGCTTGAATTCGAGCCGGCGCGCTTCGTAGATGTCGAGCGAGGCCGGCTCGAAGCACGCGAGTGCCGCGTGCTGCGCGAGTGCGGACGGGCAGATGAACAGGTTCTGCGAGAGCTTCTCGAACGTGTCGACCAGCGTGGGCGGCACGACCAGCCAGCCGAGCCGCCAGCCCGTCATGCTGAAATACTTCGAGAAGCTGTTCACGGTGATGACATCGTCGCCGAACGACAGCGCCGACACGGGCGCCGCGTCGTAGCTGAGCCCCTGGTAGATCTCGTCGACGATCGTGAAGCCGCCGCGTGCACGCACGGCCTCGACGATCCGCTTCAGCTCGTCCGGTTCGAGCGACGTGCCGGTCGGGTTCGACGGCGACGCGAGCAGCACGCCGCGCGTGCTGTTGCCCCAGCGCGTGCGGACGTCGTCCTCGGTGAGCTGAAAGCGTGCATCCGGGCCGCTCGGCACGAGCACCGGGCGGCCTTCGGCAGCGGCGACGAAGTGCCGGTTGCACGGGTACGACGGGTCGGGCATCAGCACCTCGTCGTCGCGGCCCACGAGCGCGAGGCACGCGAGCAGCAGCGCGGCCGACGCGCCGGCCGTCACGACGATCCGCTCCGGGCTGATCGTGAGGCCGTAGGCACGCGCGTAGTGCGCGGCGATCGCCTCGCGCAGCGGCGCAATGCCGAGCGCGCTCGTGTACTGCGTGACGCCGCGGCGCAGCGCGGCCGCGGCCGCGTCGACGACAGGCTCCGGCGCGGTGAAATCCGGCTCGCCGATGCCCATGTGGATAACATCGCGCCCGGAGGACTCGAGCCGCTGTGCCTCCTTCATCAATTCCATCACGTAAAAGGGCTGGATCGCGTCGACGCGTGCTGCGAGCGTGACGAGCGAAGCGGCGGTGGTATTCATCGGCGGGCGGGACGGGGAGGGAGAATGAAAAACGGGCGCTTGCGCGCCCGTGGACAAACGGTATCAGCCGTTGCGGCGCGCCTGCGTTTCGGCGGGGCGCAGCTTCGCGGCGAGCTTGTCGAGCACGCCGTTCACGTACTTGTAGCCGTCGGAGCCGCCGAACGTCTTCGCGAGTTCGACCGCTTCGTTGATGATCACGCGGTACGGCGTTTCGACGTGGTGCGTGAGCTCGAACGTCGCGATCAGCAGCACGGCGCGTTCGACCGGCGACAGCTGCTCGATCGGACGGTCCAGCGACGGCGTCAGCGCTTCGACGAGCGTGGCATGCTCGCGGATCACGCCGTGCAGGATGGCCTCGAGCAGCGCCTTGTCAGCCTTGTCGTAACCGAGCGCGCCGCGCAGTTGCGCGTCGATCTCGCCAGCGGGCGCGTTCGACAGCAGCCACTGGTACAGGCCCTGCGTCGCCAGCTCGCGCGATTGTCGGCGGGCGCTCTTCTTCATGCGCGCTCCTCTTCGTCGTCTTCGTCTTCTTCTTCGTCCTCGTCGTCGCCGAGTTGGTCGAGCGCCATCGTCAGGTTGGCCATCTCGACGGCGACGCGCGCGGCGTCACGACCCTTTTCGGTCATGCGCGCGACGGCCTGCTCGTCGCTTTCGGTCGTCAGGACCGCATTCGCGATCGGCAGGTTGAAGTCGAGGCCGATACGGGTGATGCCCGCGCCGCTCTCGTTCGACACGAGTTCGAAGTGGTAGGTCTCGCCGCGGATCACCGCGCCGAGCGCGATCAGCGCGTCGAACTGGCCGCTTTCCGCGAGCTTCTGCAGTGCGAGCGGGATTTCCAGTGCGCCGGGCACCGACACGAGCAGCACGTCTTCACCGGTGACGCCGAGGCGCTCCAGTTCTTCGACGCACGCGTCGGCGAGGCCGTTGCACACGGGCTCGTTGAAGCGCGATTGCACGATGCCGATACGCAGGCCGTCGCCTTCGAGATTCGGTTGGTATTGTCCGATTTCCATGATCTTGTCCGTGGTGTGGATGAACGGTTATAGGGCGAAAGCGCCGTGGCGGGTTACGCGTTGGACGCCGGGCAGGACTTGGCTTCGCCGCCGGGCATCGGAATGAAGCCCGTGACTTCGAGGCCGTAGCCGGACATGCTGCCCAGCTTGCGCGGATTCGACAGCACCTGCATCTTGCCGACGCCGACATCGCGCAGGATCTGCGCGCCGATGCCGAACGTCTTGAAATCGACCGGCCGGCGCTTGAGCGCAGCGGCCTTTTCTTCCTCGTCGAACGCCTTGAAGACGTCGATCAGGTGTTCCTTCGTGTCGCCGCAGTTGAGCAGCACGATCACGCCGAGGTCGCGCTCCGCGATCTCGCGCATCGCGGCGTCGAGCGTCCACGAGTGCGTCGACACGCCCGTCTCGAGCAGGTCGAGCACCGACAGCGGCTCGTGCACGCGCACGGGCGTATCGACGTCGGGCGACGGCGTGCCGCGCACCAGCGCGATATGCGGCGAGCCGCTCGGCTGGTCGCGGTACAGCACCGTGCGGAACGTGCCGTGCGCGGTCTGCATCGTGCGCTCGGCGATCCGCTCGATGATCGATTCGGTGCGGCTGCGGTACTGGATCAGGTCGGCAATCGTGCCGATCTTCAGGTTGTGTTCCTTCGCGAATTCGATCAGGTCGGGCAGGCGCGCCATCGTGCCGTCGTCCTTGATGATCTCGCAGATCACCGCGGCCGGCGTGAGGCCGGCGAGCGCGGTGAAGTCGCAACCGGCCTCGGTGTGGCCCGCGCGCACGAGCACGCCGCCCGGTTGCGCCATGATCGGGAACACGTGGCCCGGCTGCACGATGTGCTCGGGGCGCACGTCGTGCGCGACCGCCGTGGCGATCGTGTGCGCACGGTCGGCGGCCGAGATGCCGGTCGTCACGCCTTCGGCCGCTTCGATGCTGACCGTGAACGCGGTGCCGTACTGCGTGCCGTTGCGGTAGGTCATCAGCGGCAGGTGCAGCTGCTTGCAGCGTTCCTGCGTCAACGTCAGACAAACCAGGCCGCGGCCGTACCTGGCCATGAAGTTGATCGCTTCCGGCGTGACGAATTCGGCGGCGATCACGAGGTCGCCTTCGTTTTCGCGGTCTTCTTCGTCGACCAGGATCACCATCCGGCCGGCTTTCAGCTCGGCGATGATGTCGAGCGTGGAGGCGAGCGTCATAAAGGGGCGAGAAAGAGGAAAGTGCGTATTTTACGCCAGCCGGACGGCGTTTCGGCTGGCATGGACCGCGCGCGGCCGGCAAGCGCTCCGGAAAGCGTCGCGGCCGGCCCGCGCGGCAGGCCTGGCCGGGCCGCCGCGCGTTGCCTGCACGCGGGTGCGGACGGTTGCGGGCCGGGCTTTGCCCGGCCGCGCGTCATGCGTGCTGGTCGAGCCCGCCGAGGTAGTCGAGCTTGCCGAGCTCGACGCCGCTGTGGCGCAGGATGTCGTACGTGGTCGTCACGTGGAAGAAGAAATTGGGCAGCGCGAAGTGCAGCAGGTACGACTGGCCGGTGAGCTCGATCGGGCCGACGCGCATCTTCAGCACGATCTGGCGCGCCTCGCTGCCGTCGATCTGCGCGGCGTCGAAGCTTTTCAGGTAGTCGATCGTCTTCTGGATGCGCGCGTGCAGTTCGTCGAAGGTCTGCTCGACGTCCGGGTAGCTCGGAATCTCGGCGCCGGCGAGTCGCGCGGCGCAGCCCTTGGCCGTGTCGGTCGCGATGTAGACCTGGCGGACGAGCGGCAGCATGTCCGGGTAGAGCCGTGCGCCGAGGAATACCGACGGATCGATCTGCTTCTCGGCCGCGTGTGCTTGCGCCTTGCCGAGGATGTGCTGCAGGTTGGTCAGGCCGCGAATCAGTACGGGCAGCGAAGCCTGATACATCGAGATGGACATGGGGACGACTCCTGTGGGAAGAGGGGCGGGCGGTACGCGGCGCGTCGTGCGTTGCGGCGCCGGAACCGCTGCCGTCGCATCTTAGCGCGACGGGATGACCCGTGCGCGTCGTTGGCCGTTCGGTCAGGTGTCGGGGCGGGCCGGCGAGTGTCGAGCGAAGGCGAGGAACGGCGGGAAGTGGGGCGGGAGCAACGCACGTCGTTATGACGCGATGGGTATCGTGGAAAGCTACGCCCCCCATAGGCAGGATTGAGAAAAGTCGCTCGTATACCGTCGCAAATACCGTCGTGTCACGGTGTTTGTAACGAGACGACGATACGCGATGCCGGACGGTGCCCGCAATGGAGCGTCGTTCAGAGCGTTTCCAGCATCCGAAGTGTTTCCGGATGCTTGGCGACTAGTCGGATCAGAGTGGCGGCCTGTGCGTTCGGCTTGGCCTTGCCTTGTTCCCAATTCTGATACGTGCGCACGTTGATGCGCAGGCTTCGGGCCATGACGGCTTGAGACGCGTGAGAGGCTTCGCGCACGGCCTTGATTTCGGCCGGCGAGACTTCGAGCGCATCGGGCACATCGGCCGTGATCTTGCGCAGCGTGATTTTCCCTTCGCGCTCGGCTGCAAGAGCGTCGAGACCCTCAGTCAATTCAGCAAACAGATTTCGCTTTTTCATTGCTTGCTCCGTATCGTGACCTCTCTTTCCAGCAGCTTCGCGAAGGCTTTGCGCTCGTCACCGGATAGGTCTGCCATTTCATCCTTGTCGTACAGTGTGAACAACCAGAATTGATAACCGCTGACCCAGTAGTAATAGATCACTCGTAGGCCACCGCGTTTGCCTTTCTGGCGGCGTTTGTCAGCGAACCTCAACTTCCGCAGACCGCCGGTTCCCTTGATCAAGTCACCGGCCTCGGGATTAGCCAGCAGCTCTTTCTGCAGAACGGCGTACTCGTCATCCGCGAGATAGTTCTCGCGTTCACGGGAAAACGGCGGCAGTTCGATGAAGGTCGCTTGCATGGCCGAATTATACGCTACCTGCGTATAATTTCAAGCATGTGCATCGGCGATGCGGGCCGGGCCGAACCACGCTTGTTGGCTCGTCGGACATCTTCTCTTGGTACAAGGGGGCTCTCTTTTCCATGCTGTACCTTTACTGCACTCAAAAGCTGCTCAAACGCCTGAATCCCGACGTGATCGAGGTCGGAAGCAGCACCGCGAAGCTTGGCAACTGGTACGCAACTGTTTTGGCATGGAAGCCGCAGGTTGCGATGCTTGTGAATGCGCAGACGCTATTGCCTGTGCTGATGCCGTTGGCTCCGGCCGCTAACCTAGCGATCAGGTTTCCGGAGGCTCTGGTGGATATACTGACGGCCCACGGAGTACAGCGTCCGTTTATCGACTCGGAAGTGCGCGAGATGCATGTCGTCAAATATGCGAAGACGCAAAATCGCAGCGTTGTCGGCATCATGACGGAGTTCGCGCATCTCGCCGAAGCCTACCGCGCCCAGGACAAATCGAACGAACTCATCGAGCTGTCGCTAAAGCTGGCGCGCACGCCATGTAGCCCGCTTTACAAGGGCCCGGTGTTTCCGGAGCGGGCGTTGAAAGAGTTGGCGAGCGATGGAGGAGCGGGCGCCTGATTGCGAGTTGCCGCAGGGTAGTCCGGTTCGAGTGGGCAGGGGGCTGATACCCGACGCGCCGGGTGCAAAGCGCCCAAGAGTTGCAGAGTCGCCCGATGGGCGACTAGTCGAGGAGCGAGAAATAGTCGCGCAGCGAGGCTCCCCGCAGCGGTCAGCTACCCTGTATGGGAGATGCCGCCGACAGCATCCGCTCCACATACCGCGCGATCATGTCGACTTCGAGGTTGACCTGGTCGCCGGTCTTCACGTGGCGCAGCGTCGTGACCTCGACCGTATGCGGAATCAGGTTGATCGAGAATTCGCAGCCGTCCGCGCGGTCGTCGACCGTGTTGACGGTCAGGCTCACGCCGTTGACCGTGATCGACCCCTTGTACGCGAGATAGCGGCCGAGCTCGCGCGGCGCGACGATGCGCAGTTCGTGCGACTCGCCGACCGGCGCGAAGCGCGACACGGTGCCGAGGCCGTCGACATGGCCCGACACGATGTGGCCGCCGAGGCGGTCGTGCGCGCGCAGCGCCTTCTCGAGGTTCACGTCGCCGGGTTCCGCGAGGCCGACCGTGCGGTTCAGGCTTTCGCGCGACACCTCGACGTCGAACGCGGCGTCGGTCTTTTCGATCACCGTCATGCATGCGCCCTGGATCGCGATGCTATCGCCGAGCGCGACATCGGCGAGATCGAGCCCGCCGGCCAGCACGGTCAGCCGCACGCCCGCATCGGCCGACGTGCCGAGCGACTGGATCGATTCGATACGGCCGACGGCCGCGACAATTCCGGTAAACATCGTGACGATTCCGTTCAGTGAGAGGCGTCGGGCGGCGCGAAACGGGCCAGGATCCGCAGATCGTCGCCGATCCGCTCGATACCGTGAAACGACAGTCGCGTGCGTGCTTCAAGACTCGCCGGCGCGGCGAGGTCGAACATGCCGGCCGCGTCGGCGCCGAGCAGGCTCGGCGCGAGATAGACGAGCAATTCGTCGACACATCGTTCGCGCAGCAGCGAACCGTTCAGCTTGTGGCCGGCCTCGACGTGCAACTCGTTGACGCCGCGCGCGCCGAGCGCCGACAGCATCGCGGGCAGGTCGACCTTGCCGTGCGCATTCGCGAGCGGCACGATTTCCGCGCCGCGCGCCTTCAGCACGTTCGCGCGCATTTCGCCGCTGGCGTCGAGCCGGCCGCAGAAGATCAGCAGAGGCGCGCCTTCGAGCAGCCGCGCGTCGAGCGGCAGGTCGAGGCGGCTGTCGACCAGCACGCGCTGCGGCTGGCGCGGCGTGTCGATGTCGCGCACGGTCAGCAAGGGATTGTCTTCGCGCACGGTGCCGATGCCGGTGAGGATCGCGCATGCGCGTGCGCGCCACGCATGCCCGTCGAGGCGCGCGGCCTCGCCGGTGATCCACTGGCTTTCGCCGGACGGCAGCGCGGTGCGGCCGTCGAGCGACGCGGCGGTCTTCATCCGCACCCACGGGCGGCCGCGCGTCATCCGCGACACGAAGCCGATGTTCAGTTCGCCGGCTTCATGCGCGAGCAGCCCGCAGCGCACGTCGATGCCCGCGTCGCGCAGCATCCCGAGGCCGCGCCCGGACACCTGCGGGTTCGGGTCTTCCATCGCGGCGACGACCTTCGCGACGCGCGCGTCGATCAGCGCGTTCGCGCACGGCGGCGTGCGGCCGAAATGGCTGCACGGTTCGAGCGTCACGTAGACGGTCGAACCCGCGACGTCGCAGCCGCGCGAGCGCGCGTCCTTCAGCGCCTGCACTTCCGCGTGGTCATGGCCGGCCGGCTGCGTGAAGCCTTCGCCGATCACGTCGCCGTCCTTGACGATCACGCAGCCGACGCGCGGGTTCGGCGCCGTCGTGTACATGCCGCGCGCGGCGAGCGCGAGCGCACGCTGCATGTGGGCGAAATCGGTATCCGAGAACATGCGCGCGGCCCCGGGTCAGGCGGCGAGTGCCGCGAACGCGCGGCGCGCGGCCGCGAGCGTCGCATCGATCACCGCGTCGTCGTGCGTGCTCGACACGAAACCGGCCTCGTATGCCGACGGCGCGAAGTACACGCCCTCGTCGAGCATCAGGTGGAAGAAGCGGTTGAAGCGCTCGATGTCGCTCTTCGTGACTTCCGCGAAGCTGGTCGGCACGCGCTCGGCGAAGTACAGGCCGAACATCGCGCCGATCGAGTCGGCCGCGAACGGTACGCCGGCCGCGCGTGCTTCCGCTGCGAGGCCGTCGGCGAGACGCTTGGTCTGCGCGGTGAGCGCGTCGTAGAAGCCGGGCGCCTGGATCAGCTGCAGCGTCTTCAGGCCGGCGGCGACCGCGATCGGGTTGCCCGACAGCGTGCCCGCCTGGTAGACGCCGCCGAGCGGCGCGAGGTGGGCCATGATGTCGCGGCGGCCGCCGAACGCGGCGGCCGGCATCCCGCCGCCGATCACCTTGCCGAGGCAGGTGAGGTCGGCCGTGATCCCGTAGTACGCCTGCGCGCCGCCGAGCGCGACGCGGAACCCGCACATCACCTCGTCGAAGATCAGCACGGCGCCGTGCTTCGTGCACAGCGCGCGCAGCGCGTTCAGGAATTCGGGCGTGCCGCGCACGAGGTTCATGTTGCCCGCGACCGGCTCGACGATCACCGCGGCGATCTCGTCGCCGAACGCGCCGAACGCTTCCTCGAGCGCGGCGACGTTGTTGTATTCGAGGACGGTCGTGTGCTTCGCGATGTCGGCGGGTACGCCGGCCGACGTCGGGTTGCCGAACGTCAGCAGGCCCGAGCCGGCCTTCACGAGCAGGCTGTCCGCGTGGCCGTGGTAGCAGCCCTCGAACTTGACGATGCGGCTGCGGCCCGTGAAGCCGCGCGCGAGACGCAGCGCGCTCATCGTGGCCTCGGTGCCGCTCGACACCATCCGCACCTGCTCGATCGACGGCACGAGCTTGCAGATTTCCTCGGCGATCTCGATCTCGGCTTCGGTCGGCGCGCCGAACGAGAAGCCGTCGGCGAGCACGTTCTGCACGGCCGACAGCACTTCCGGATGGACGTGGCCGACGATCATCGGGCCCCAGGAGCCGATGTAGTCGATGTACTGCTTGCCGTCGGCATCCCAGAAATACGGGCCTTGCGCGCGCGCGACGAAACGCGGCGTGCCGCCGACCGAACGGAATGCGCGCACCGGCGAGTTGACGCCGCCGGGAATGGTCTTCTGGGCGCGTTCGAAGAGGATCTGATTGTTGGACATGGGCGAAACCTGCGAGAGAACGGCGCGGGGGCCTGTGCACGGGCCGCGGCGCCTGGGCGGAACGATCGTCCGATTGTACCGGAGACGCGCGCGACAGGCCCGCGGGCAGGTCCGCGGCCTTTCGGCGCGCGGGGGATCGCGCGGGCCGGAAAGGCGTGCCCGATTCGACCCGGCTATCGAGGGCGGCTATCGGGGCGGCTTGCGCTTGCCGGTCAGCTCGGCCCAGCGCTTCTCGAGCGGGCCTTCGACCATCGGCTTGATCGACGTGCCGGATGTCTGCGCATCCCAGGTCTGTACCGAGTACGGGTGGACGCGCAGTGCGTCGCGCGCGATCACGACGTCCTGGTGCGCGTCGACCAGCCAGTCGTACACGAAGTCGATGCACAGCCGGTAGCCGCGCTTCATCGCCGGATCGGGCACCTCGTACGGCGCGCGCGTCACGTAGCCGGAGCCGAACACGCCCTTGGGCTCCTTCGCGACGCGGTGCAGGAACACGCGGTCGCCCGGCAGGATGCCGCGCGCGAAGCCGCAGCCCCATACGTCATGCACGGCCTCGCCGGCCTTCACGCGCGCGGCGACGTCGGGCAACTCGGGCCACGGCCATTTCTTGGGGCTCCAGATCAGCAGGAAAGCGGTCATCGGTTCGGTGGGACATCGAATTGGTCAGACAAGAGCGGCAAGCTTAATCGAATCCGCGCGCGATCCCGCGCGCCGGTGTTTCCGGGCCCGCCATCGTACGCGGCCGGCGGCGCGTGAAAAAGTTGCGCGTACAATCATGGGCCTGAGCGCGCCGTTTGCGGCGCGGCCTCCCGTCTTCACCGCCACGCGCGCCCCGATGCGCGCGGGCTCCATTCCGGATACCCATGTCTCACGTCGTCCGGCGCCGGCCCGATGTCCGGCTGATCCTGTTGCTCGGCGCGCTCGCCGCCTGCGGGCCGATCGCCACCGACATGTACCTGCCGAGCCTGCCGTCGATCGCCAGCGGGTTCTCCGTCAGCCCCGGCGCCGCGCAGCGCACGCTGACGAGTTTCATGGCCGGCTTCTCGGTCGGCATGCTGCTGTACGGCCCGCTGTCCGACACGTGGGGCCGCCGGCCCGTCCTGCTCGGCGGCATCGCGCTGTTCACGCTCGCGAGCATCGGCTGCTTCGTGGCGGGCTCGATCGACATGCTGATCGTCGTGCGCTTCCTGCAGGCGCTCGGCGCCGGCGCCGCGTCGGTGCTGGCTCGCGCGATCGCGCGCGACGCGCACGAGCCGAGCGACGCGGCGAAGGTGCTGTCGATGGTCGCGATCGTCACCGCGGTCGGGCCGCTGCTCGCGCCGCTGATCGGCGGCCAGATCCTGCGCTTCTCGGGCTGGCGCGGCGTGTTCGTCGTGCTGGCCGTGTTCGGTGCGGTATGCGCGGCGACCGCGTACCTGCGCGTGCCCGAAACCTGGCCGAAGGAGCGGCGCAAGAGCGCGGCCGTGCTCGCGTCGTTCGCGTCGTACGGGCGCATCCTGTCCGACCCCGTTGCGTGGGGACACATGCTGTGCGGCGGGATGGCGTTCGCGTCGATGTTCTCGTACATCACCGCGACGCCGTTCGTGTACATCGAGTATTTCCACGTGTCGCCGCAGCACTACGGGCTGCTGTTCGGCCTGAACATCATCGGGATCATGATCGGCAACTTCGCGAACACGCGGCTCGTCGGCCGCATCGGCTCGCTGCGCATCATCTCGGCCGCGGCGCTCGTGAGCTGCATCGCGTCGCTCGCGGTCGCGCTCGTCGCGCTGACGGGGTGGGGCGGGCTGTGGTCGATCGTCGTGTGCCTGTTCTTCGTCGTCGGCGTGGTCGGAATCCTGTCCGCGAACTGCACGACCGACCTCATGCATCGCTATCCGCACAACGCGGGCGCGTCGGCGGCCGTGTTCGGCGCGATGCAGCTCGCGCTCGGCGCGCTGGCGAGCGTCGCGATCGGCGCACTCGCCGACGGCACGCCGTTCGCGATGGGCGTGACGATCGGCGTCTCGGGCGTGCTGTGTTTCGCCGGACGCTACCTCGTGCTGCGCTGGCACGGGCGGCCCGTCGAGGCGGGTGCCTGAACCGCCGGCCGGGCGGCGGAATGAAAAACGCCACCGTGCGCGATGCGCCGGTGGCGTTTTTCTTTTGAGCGCGTGAAGCGGCGGTTGCCGCGCCGCGCGTCAATCCCGCGCGACGTCCTTCGCCGCCGGCGACGCGCCGTGGCTCAGCCAGTCGAGCACGTCGGCCGTTTCGTCGTCGCTCGCGCGCGCCTTCGCCTGCGCGACGGCCTCGGGCAATTCGCCGTTCGTCGACGCGCGGCGGATCGCGACGCCGACCGCGAGGATGTCGATCATCAGCAGATGCAGGATCCGCGAGATCATCGACAGTTGCGACTCGCGCATCTCGATGTGGTCGGTCTCGAGCGCGACGGTCGCGCGCTTCGCGAGCGGCGTGTTGCTCGACGTGATCGCGATCACCTTCGCGCCGGCCTGCATCGCGACGTCGAGCACGCGCAGCAGTTCGGGCGCGCGCCCCGACTTCGACACCGCGACGATCACGTCGCCCTTGCCGAGCAGCGCGGCCGACGCGGCCTGCATGTACAGGTCGCCGTACGCGATCGTCGGAATCCCGAAGCGGAAGAACTTGTAGTGCGCGTCCTGCGCGACGATGTTCGAGTTGCCGAGCCCGTAGAACTCGATGCGCCGCGCGCTGTTCAGGATCTCGATCGCGTTCTCGACGTGTTCGAAATTCAGGTGCTCGCGCAACTGCAGGATCGCCGACACCGTGTTGTCGAGCACCTTCGCGCCGAAGTCGGTGGCCGTATCGCCGAGATGCACCTGGCTGTGGCTCATCGGGATCGTGCCGGTGAGGCCGGTGGCGAGCTTCAGCTTGAAGTCCGACAGTCCCTGGCAGCCGAGCGAGCGGCAGAAGCGGATCACGGTCGGCTGGCTCACGTCGGCCTTGCGCGCGATGTCGACGATTGGATCGTTGATGATCGAGCGCGGATGGTTCAGCGCGAGATCGGCAACGCGGCGCTCGGCCGGCGTCAGCGCGTCGCGCATCTGGCGGATCCGCTCGAACACGGCCGACGACGCACCGCCCGAGCGGTTCGACAGTTGCTCGGCGAGGATCGCCGACACGCCGAGGAACGCCGGGTATTCGGCGGTGATCAGGTAGGTCGGGATGTTCTCGAGATAGTGCGTGAAGCGGCCCTTCGCCTCGAAGCGCGCGCGGAACGACGAGCGCGTGAACAGTTCGCCTAGCTTCAGTGCGACGCCGCCGCCGATGTACACGCCGCCGAGTGCGCCGAGCGTCAGCGCGACGCTGCCCGCGAACGCGCCGAGAATTCCGCAGAAGCAATCGACCGTCTCGAGCGCGAGCGCGTCGCCCGCCTGCGCGCGCTCGACGATCTCGACCGTGTCGACGGTCGCGGCCACGCGCTTCTTGTCGCGCGCGGCGAGCGCGCGATAGATGATCTCCATGCCGGGGCCCGCGCACACGCGCTCGAACGACACGTGCGGGAATTTCTTGCGCGCGTACTGCAGCACGAGATCCTCGCGCTCGTCCTGCGGCGCGAACGACGCGTGGCCGCCTTCGCTGCCGAGCGCGATCCAGCGGTCGTCGGCCGGAATCAGCCCCGACACGCCGAGCCCGGTGCCGGGCCCGAGCAGCCCGATCACGCTGTTCTGGCGGCGCGCGCCGCCGCCGACCTGCACGCGCTGCGCGTCGGTCAGGCCCGGCAGCGCCATCGCGAGCGCGGTGAAATCGTTGACGACGAGCAGCGTGTCGAAGCCGAGCGCACGGCGCGTCGCCTCGATCGAGAAGCTCCAGTCGTGGTTGGTCATCGTGACCTGGTCGCCGTCGACCGGATTGGCGATCGCGATCGCCGCGTGGTTCACGCGGGTGATCTTCACGTCCTTCAGGTACTTGCGAATCGCGTCGGTGATCGTCGGATAGTCGGCGCCGGGATAGACGCGGATCTGCGCGATCTCGCCCGGACCGTTTTCCAGCGCGAAGCGCGCGTTGGTGCCGCCGACGTCCGCGAGCAGGCGCGGGCCGTCGGCATGCTGGCCCGCGACGGCCGCCTTACTTTGCGCACCAGTAGACATCGAGCTGGGTCCCCTTGTCGTTGGCCAGTTGGGAAATCGCGTTCTTCTGCAGCGACGCGGCCGCGGCGTCGAGCACGTCGCGCTTGGCGGGGCCCGCGATCAGCAGGAACAGCCGGTCGACGCGCTTGAGCGCATCGAGCGAAAAGCTCACGCGCGCATGCGGCGCGGCGCCGGGATGCACGGCGACGAAACGCTCGGGCGTCGTAATCGCGTGCTCCCATTCGGGCGCGTCGGCGAAGATCGATGCGGTGTGGCCGTCCTCGCCCATGCCGAGCACCGCGACGTTCGGCACGCGGTAGTCGGCGTTCGCGTTCAGCGCGGCGACGTGCGCGTCGAGCGCGGCGCGCGTGTCGACGAGCGGCAGGAAGCGGGCGGGGGCCGCGGCGTGCTGCAGCAGCGTGTCGCGCACGAGGTGCGCGTTGCTTGCGGCGTCATCCTCCGGCACCCAGCGGTCGTCGACCAGCGTGACGTCGATGCCGGCCCAGTCGAGCGCCGCGTGCGACAGCGCGTGCAGGAACGGGCGCGGGCTCGTGCCGCCGGACACCGCGAGCGTCGGACGCGCGGGGCCCGCGAGCGCGGCGCGCAGCGCATCGCCGACGGCGCGCGCGAGCGCTTCGCTTTGCGCTTCCTGGGTGTCGAAAGCGTGGATCTCGATCACATCTCCTCCGGACTGCTTTGTCTGTTCAAATCGTACGAATCGTGGGGCACGTTGCCGTACGCGGTCACGCGCACGGCAACGGTTTGCATCAGTTTTCTTCTTCGAGCCAGCAGGTGTCGTGCTGCGCGAGCATCGCGCTCGCCGCGGCCGGCCCCCACGTGCCCGCCGCGTACGGCTTCGGCGGCTTCAGCGAGCGCGCCCATTCGTTCAGGATCGGCTCGACCCAGCGCCACGCGGCTTCCTGCTCGTCGCGGCGCACGAACAGCGCGAGCCGGCCGTTGATCACGTCGAGCAGCAGGCGCTGGTACGCCTCCATCTGCCCTTCCTTGAAGAACCGGTCGAATGCGAGGTCGAGGTGCACGCTCGCGAGGTTCATCCCTTCGCCAGGCTGCTTCGCGAGGCAGTACAGGCGGATCGTCTCGTTCGGCTGCAGCCGGATCACGAGGCGGTTCGAACCGGGGCGCAGCGCGGTCGGTCCGAGCGCCGAGTGCGGCACCGGGCGGAAGTTGACGACGATCTCCGCGACGCGGTCGGCGAGACGCTTGCCGGTGCGCAGGAAGAACGGCACGCCGGCCCAGCGCCAGTTCTCGATCTCGACCTTCAGCGCGACGAAGGTTTCGGTCGGGCTGTCGGGCTTCACGCCCGGCTCGGTCGCATAGGCCGGCACCTGCGCGCCCTTGATCACGCCCGCATGATACTGGCCGCGCACGGCAACCTTGCCGATGTCGCGCGGATCGACCGGCTTCAGCGCCCGCAGCACGCGCAGCTTCTCGTCGCGCACCGAGTCGGAATCCATCGAGTGCGGCGGCTCCATCGCGACGATCGACAGCAGTTGCAGCAGGTGGTTCTGCACCATGTCGCGCAGCGCGCCCGTATTGTCGTAGAAATCGCCGCGCGCCTCGACGCCGAGCTCCTCGGCGATCGTGATCTGGATGCTCTCGACCCATTCACGGCGCCACAGCGGCTCGAACAGCGCATTGCCGAAGCGCAGCGCGAGCAGGTTCTGCACCGGCTCCTTGCCGAGGTAGTGGTCGATCCGGTAGATCTGGCCTTCCGCGAAGATCTCGCCGACCGCGTCGTTGATCGCGTTCGACGAGCGCAGGTCATAGCCGAGCGGCTTCTCGAGCACGATGCGCGAGTTTTCGCTCAGGCCGACCGACGCGAGCGCCTTGCAGATCGGAACGAACAGCGACGGGCCCGTCGCGAGATAGAACACGCGGATGCCGGGCAGCGATGCGATCGCGTCGCGCAGCACGACGTAGTCTTCCGCGCGGCCGAGGTCGAGCTTCACGTATTCGATGCGTTCGAGGAAGGACTTCCACGCGGCTTCGTCGAAGGCCTTGCCGGCCGCCTTGGCCGCATGCGGCTTCACATGCGTGTCGACCCATTCGAGATAACCCGCCCGATCCGATTCGTGCCGCGCCACGGCGACGATCCGGCCACTCTCCGCCAGCATGTTCGCACGGTGCGCTTCGAACAGCGCTGGCAGGATCTTGCGCATCGACAGATCGCCGGTGCCGCCGAAAAGTACGAAGGTAAAGCTGGAATCGGTATGCATGTGTCTCCGCCGGGTTGGGGTGCTGGGAAGCGATCCGTAGTGCGATAAAAATATTTTTGACACTGAATTGTAGTTTAACTACAATCCGCCGCAAGGGGTAGCACCTGGGCGAAGAAAAAAAGAAGCGCGGTCGATGAGCTGCGCGAGCTTCGTCTTCGGGAATGCCTTGTGCCGAATGTTATCGGACATTGACGGCGTGCATCGTCCGCACGCCGTCGGCCCCGGGCTCGTGCCGCATCGACGCGGCGGGCCAGAAACACAAAGAGGAGACACGCCGTTGAATCTCGATTCACGCTTTCTGTAAGAGCCCGGCCGGTCATCGGCCCCGTACGCTGCATGCGTCCCGCGGCTCGATTTCCCCGTCGTTATCAAGAAGCCGGTTCCCGGTCAGGGAACTTAACGAGTTGATTCAGTCTGGAGGAGATAAGTAATGAAAGTTCGCTCGATCATGGGCGCGCTCTGCGCCGCGGGTCTGATGGCTGGCGCCGTGGCGGCGCAGGCGGCCGAGAACGTCACGGTGCTGCACTGGTGGACCTCGGGCGGCGAGTCGAAGGCCGTCGGCGTGCTGAAGGACGACGTGCAGAAGCAGGGCTACGTGTGGAAGGACTTCGCGGTCGCGGGCGGCGCGGGCGCAGCGGCGATGACCGCGCTGAAGACCAAGGTGATCAGCGGCGACTCACCGTCGGCCGCGCAGATCAAGGGTCCGCTGATCCAGGACTGGGCCGACCAGGGCGTGCTCGTCAACATCGATTCCGTCGCCGGCGACTGGAAGCAGAACCTGCCGCCGGAAATCGACAAGATCATCAAGTACAAGGGCCACACCGTCGCCGCGCCGTTCTCGGTGCACCGCGTGAATTGGCTGTACATCAACAAGGCCGCGCTCGACAAGGTCGGCGCGAAGGTGCCGGCCACCTGGCCCGAATTCTTCGCGGTGGCCGACAAGCTGAAGGCAGCGGGTATCCAGCCGGTCGCGATGGGCGGCCAGCCGTGGCAGGACCTGACGCTGTGGGAAGACGTCGTGCTGTCGCAGGGCCCGGCGTTCTACAAGAAGGCGCTCGTCGACCTCGACCAGGCGACGCTGACGTCGCCGCAGATGCTGTCCGTGTTCGACACGGTGCGCAAGATCCAGGGCTACTTCGATACGGGCCGCAACGGCCGCGACTGGAACCTCGCGACCGCGATGGTGATCAACGGCAAGGCCGGCATGCAGTTCATGGGCGACTGGGCGAAGGGCGAGTTCGAGAACGCGGGCAAGAAGGCGGGCAAGGACTACATCTGCGCAGCGGTGCCGGGTACGGCGAATTCGTACACGTTCAACGTCGATTCGTTCGTGTTCTTCCAGCAGAAGGGCGAGAAGGCCGCGACGCCGGGCCAGCTCGCGCTCGCGAAGACGATCATGACGCCGGACTTCCAGGAGCAGTTCAGCCTGCTGAAGGGCTCGGTGCCGGTACGCCTCGGCGTGAAGATGGACAAGTTCGACGACTGCGCGAAGAAGTCGTATGCCGACGAGCAGACCGCGATCAAGTCGGGCGGCTTCGTGCCGTCGCTCGCGCACGGGATGGCGCAGAGCGACGCGACGGCCGGCGCGATCACGGACGTCGTGACGAAGTTCATGAACTCGCAGCAGGATTCGAAGAGCGCGGTCGCCGCGCTCGCGAAGGCCGCGAAGGTCAAGTAACGCGCGACAGGCGCCCGGCCGGAAGCGCTTCATCGGCCGGGCGTTTTTGCATGTGCAGCAAACGGGCTCGCCCGCGGGCCCGAGCCGTACCCGGCGCCGGCCCGGCCTGCGCCGCCCTCGTTCCAGGAGTCGAATCAAGTGGCTGCCCCTCTTAGCGGAAACGGATCCGGCGCTGCCGCCGCACGGCGTACGTCGCCGATGTCGGCCTTCGCCGATCGCTGGATTCCGAAGCTCGTGCTTGCGCCGAGCGTCGCGATCGCCGTGGTGTTCATCTACGGCTTCATCCTGATTACCGGCTATCTGTCGCTGACCAATTCGCGGCTGTTGCCGAACTACGAATTCGACGGCTTCGGCCGTTACTCGGACCTGTTCCAGAACGACGTGTGGTGGACCTCCGCCGCGAACCTCGGCTGGTTCGGGATTCCGTTCATCGCGGTCTGCGTCGCGCTCGGGCTGTTCCTCGCGATCCTGCTCGACCAGCGGATCCGCAACGAAGGCGCGCTGCGCGCGATCTTCCTGTACCCGATGGCGCTGTCGTTCATCGTCACCGGCACCGCGTGGCAGTGGATCCTGAACCCGGGCCTCGGGCTCGAGAAGGTGATGCACGACTGGGGCTGGACGAGCTTCTCGTTCGACTGGCTCGGCGATCCGGACAAGGCGATCTTCTGCGTGGTGATCGCGGCCGTCTGGCAGTCGACCGGCTTCGTGATGGCGCTGTTCCTCGCGGGGCTGCGCGGCGTCGACGCCGAGATCTTCAAGGCTGCGCAGGTCGACGGCGCGTCGCTGCCGACCATCTACCGCAAGATCGTGATCCCGAGCATGCGCCCGGTGTTCTTCTCGGTGCTGCTGATCCTCTGCCACATCACGATCAAGACCTTCGACCTCGTCGTCGCGCTGACGGCGGGCGGTCCGGGCACGTCGTCGTCGCTGCCGGCCATGTTCATGTACACGTTTTCGTTCAATCGCGGCCAGCTCGGGCTCGGCGCGGCGTCCTCGGTGATGATGCTCGCGACCGTGGTCGCGGTGCTGGTGCCGCTGATGTATATGGAATCGAGGAGCACCCGCAATGCAGCCTAAGATGACGATCAGCCGGGCAGTGATCTACGCCGCACTGATCCTGTTCGCGCTGTATTTCCTGTTCCCGATCTACGTGATGCTGTCGACGTCGTTCAAGGATCTCGACCAGTTGCGCACCGGCAACCTGCTGACGCCGCCCACGAGCTGGACCGTCGACCCGTGGGTGAAGGCGTGGAGCGGCGCCTGTACCGGCGTGCGCTGCGACGGGATGAAGCCGTTCTTCCTGAACTCGCTGCAGATGGTGATCCCGGCCGTGCTGATCTCGTCGCTGATCGGTGCGTTCAACGGCTACGTGCTCACGCACTGGCGCTTTCGCGGCGCGGACGCGCTGTTCACGATGATGCTGGTCGGCTGCTTCATCCCGTTCCAGGTGATCCTGTTGCCGATGGCGCGCCTGCAGGGGATGCTCGGCCTCGCCAACACGATTCCGGGCCTCGTGTTCGTGCACGTCGTGTACGGGATCGCGTTCACGACGATGTTCTTCCGCAACTTCTACGTGAGCGTGCCGGCCGAGCTCGTGAAGGCCGCGCGCATCGACGGCGCGGGCTTCTTCACGATCTTCACGAAGATCCTGCTGCCCGTGTCGCTGCCGATCTTCATGGTGTGCCTGATCTGGCAATTCACGCAGATCTGGAACGACTTCCTGTTCGGGATCGTGTTCTCCGGCGTCGATTCGATGCCGATCACGGTTGCGCTGAACAACCTCGTCAACACGTCGACGGGCGTGAAGGAATACAACGTCGACATGGCCGGTGCGATCATCGCCGCGCTGCCGACGCTGCTCGTCTACATCGTCGCCGGCCGCTACTTCGTGCGCGGGCTGACGGCGGGCGCGGTGAAGGGGTAAGCGCGGTTTCATCCGATACGACGAACCGGCCGCGCATGTCGCGCGGCGCATCGAAACGAACCCGACGCGGCGCCCGAGCGCGCCGCGCGAGACGAGACAGAGGATTCACAGCATGGCAAGCCTTTCCATCCGTGACGTGTACAAGACCTACCCGAACGGGGTGCCGGTCCTGAAGGGTGTCGACATCGAGATCGAGGACGGACAGTTCCTGATCCTGGTCGGCGGGTCGGGCTGCGGGAAATCGACGCTGCTCAACATGATCGCCGGGCTCGAGACCGTGACGAGCGGCGAGATCTGCATCGACGGCAAGGTCGTCAACGACCTGTCGCCGAAGGATCGCGACATCGCGATGGTGTTCCAGTCGTATGCGCTGTATCCGTCGATGACGGTGCGCGAGAACATCTCGTTCGGCCTGAACATCCGCAAGGTGCCGAAGAACGAGCAGCAGCAGATCGTCGACCGCGTGTCGCAGATGCTGCAGATCCAGCACCTGCTCGACCGCAAGCCGGGCCAGCTGTCGGGCGGCCAGCGCCAGCGCGTCGCGATGGGCCGCGCGCTCGCACGCGATCCGTCGCTGTTCCTGTTCGACGAGCCGCTGTCGAACCTCGACGCGAAGCTGCGCATCGAGATGCGCGCGGAAATCAAGCTGCTGCACCAGCGCCTCGGCACGACGATCGTCTACGTGACGCACGACCAGATCGAGGCGATGACGCTCGGCGACCGGATCGCGGTGATGAAGGACGGCGTGGTCCAGCAGTTCGGCGCGCCGCAGGATATCTACGATTCGCCGTCGAACCTGTTCGTCGCGGGCTTCATCGGCGCGCCGCCGATGAACTTCATCAACGGCACGCTGGTCGAGCAGGGCAGCGGGATCGCGCTCGAGGTCGACACGGGCGTCAAGCGCGGCGCGCTGAACCTGCCGTTCGACGCGGCGAAGCTGAAGTCGCACGTCGGTCGCGAGGTGATCCTCGGCCTGCGTCCGGAGCGCATCACCGACGTGCGCCACGCGCACAACGGCGACGCATCGCACCTGCAGCCGTTCGACGTGCGCGTCGACGTGACCGAGCCGACCGGCCCCGACACGCACGTGTTCGCGCAGGTGAACGGCAAGCGGATCGTGAGCCGCGTGCATCCGGCCGCGAACCCGCAGCCCGACCAGACGCTGTCGCTGCTGTTCGACGTGTCGAAGGCCGTGCTGTTCGATCCGGCGTCGGAAGAGCGAATCGCTTGATGCGGCGCTCGCGCTGAATGAAAGACAAGGGGCCGTCTCGAACGGCCCCTTTTGTTTGGGTGATGCGGTTGACGCTGTCGTCGGTGCCCAAGTGCCGCTCAGTGCGGCAGCCGCACGTCGAACTTGAACGTCGCGAGCCGCGCGACGAGGATGAAGCCGGTCGCGAGCAGCACGCTGTACACCGAGTCGAACTGCAGCCACACGAGCAGCAGGTAGAACCAGCAGCCGACGAACGCACAGGTCGCGTACGGCCGCGAATCGCGCAGGATCAGCGGGATGTCGTTGCACAGCACGTCGCGGACGATCCCGCCCACCACGCCCGTGATCACGCCCATCATCACCGCGATGAAGCGCGGCATCTCGGCGTCGAGCGCGATCGCCGTGCCCGAGATGCTGAAGATGCCGAGCCCGATCGCGTCGGCGATCAGCAGCAGCCGTTCGGCCGACAGCCGCGACAGCATCCGCAGCACGAACGGCGCGAACAGCGCGAGCACGAAGATCGCGATCACGTAGTCGTCGTGCACGACCCAGTAGAACGGCCGGCGCTCGAGCAGGATGTCGCGCAGCGTGCCGCCGCCGAACGCGGTCGCGAGCGCGACGACGAACGTGCCGACCGAGTCGAGGCGGTTCTTGCGTGCCTCGATGAAGCCCGAAATCGCAAAGGCCAGCGTCGCGATCGCCTCCAGGATTGCGATCGCGAGCGTCAGCCTAGGATGCGGCACGCGGCCCCCGGTCGGCGGGCACCGCAAGCGGCTGCAGCAGCACGAGCACCGCGCCCGCGCCGCCGTCGTTGCCGCGCGCCTCGCAGAACGCGATCACTTCTTCCTTCTGCACGAGCCACGCGCGTACCTTGCCTTTCAGCACCGGCTCCTTGCCGATCGAACCGAGCCCCTTGCCGTGGATCACGCGCAGGCAGCGCAGTCCTTTCTTGCCGGCCTCGCGGATGAAGTCGGCCAGCGCGTCGCGCGCCTCGTCGCGGCGCATGCCGTGCAGGTCGATCTGCGCCTGCACGATCCACGCGCCGCTGCGCAGCTTGCGCACGACGTCGCGGCTGATGCCGGGGCGGTGGTAATACAGCGATTCGTCGCTGTCGAGCAGCGTCTCGGGATCGAATTCGTCGGACAGCGTCGCGTTCAGCACGTCTTCCTCGTCGCGCTGCGTCTGCTTCGGCACCGGGTCCGGCGGCGTGCGGCCGGACGCCGCGCGCGGCGGCGCGTTCAGCGGCTGGATCGTGCCGATTTCGTTGCGGAACAGGTTCGCGTCGGCTTCCGCCTTGCGCTCGGCCTTCGCGGTTTCGATGCGCGTGCGCTCGCGGCGCTCGGCTTCGCCTTGCAGCGACTTGCGCAATGCGCCGAGGCCGGCGAGACCCTGGCCGCGCAACGCGGCCGGATCGGGCGCGGGCGGCGGGGCAGCCGGCGCCGGGTTCGCGGGACGGGCGGCGATCTTCCGCTTTGCGGGATCGCTCGGATGGGGCTGGTTCTTCGCCATGATTCGGTAGCAGGGCAGGCGCGTTCGGGCGCGCGGGCAAAAAAAAGCCGCTGCGCGGCGGCAGCGGCTTTCCGGTCGAGCCCGCTTCGCGGCAGCGGACGCCATTGTAGCGCCCGGCGCGGCAAGGCTTGCGGCTTACTTCTTGTCGTGCAGGCTTTCGAGGTAGCGCTGCGCATCGAGCGCGGCCATGCAGCCCGTGCCCGCACTCGTGATCGCCTGGCGGTACACGTTGTCCTGCACGTCGCCCGCGGCGAACACGCCCGCGACGCTCGTCGACGTCGCATTGCCGTGCAGGCCGCTCTTCGTCAGGATGTAGCCGTCCTTCATCTCGAGCTGGCCCTGGAACAGGTCGGTGTTCGGCTTGTGGCCGATTGCGACGAACACGCCCTGCACGTTGAGGTCTTCCGTCGCGCCGGTCTTCACGTTCTTGATGCGCAAGCCCGTGACGCCCGAACTCTCGCCGGTCACTTCGTCGAGCACGTGATCCCACTTGATCTCGACGGCGCCTTCCTTTTCCTTCTCCAGCAGGCGGTCGATCAGGATCGGCTCCGCGCGGAACTTGTCGCGGCGGTGGATCACCGTGACCTTCTTCGCGATGCCCGTCAGGTAGAGCGCTTCCTCGACGGCCGTGTTGCCGCCGCCGATCACCGCGACTTCCTGGCCGCGATAGAAGAAGCCGTCGCAGGTCGCGCAGGCCGACACGCCCTTGCCCATGAACGCTTCCTCGGACGGCAGGCCGAGATACTGCGCGGACGCGCCGGTCGCGATGATCAGCGAGTCGCACGTGTATTCGCCCGAGTCGCCGATCAGGCGGATCGGCTGCTCGTGCAGTTTCGCGGTGTGGATATGGTCGAACACGATTTCGGTGTTGAAGCGCTCGGCGTGCTCGAGGAAGCGCGCCATCAGCTCCGGACCCTGCACGCCTTTCGCGTCTGCCGGCCAGTTTTCGACATCGGTCGTGGTCATCAGCTGGCCGCCCTGCGCGATGCCGGTGACCAGCACCGGGGACAGGTTGGCGCGTGCCGCGTAGACGGCGGCCGTGTAGCCGGCGGGGCCGGAACCGAGAATCAGGACTTTGGCGTGTTTGGGCGTGGACATGTGCGAATCCGTAAAAGGCGGCCGCGGCGGGCGGGTAGGCTCGCCGTACGATCCGGGTTGACCGGGGGATGCCGTCATAGATGGGTATCAGACGCGCATTATAAAGGTCCCGTTGCTGCGTTGCCGAACGAGAGTTTCAATCGCGGCGATAGCGTTTCGCGGTGGGCTTCCCGCGCCGGCGCGGCGGGCCGGGCGGCCGGCCGGCATGCGGCGGCGCGTCGTCGCACGCCCTCCGCAACGGCGCAGCCGGCCGGTTTTGAGCGCCTGCGACGCCGGCTCGGCACCCAGGCCCTGTTATGTAACCGTCATTTACACTTGGCGGCCCGGTGCAGCGTTTACAATAAGCGGGATCGAACGACAGGCGGGCGTACAGCCCGTCCTCTTTATACGGATTCATGGCAAAAGCTCCTTATTCCGCCCCGGCACAGGCGTTGCCGCACCGGATGTCGAAGCTCCTCACGGAGATCCGCTGGATTCTCCAGGTCGCGCTCGGCGCATTTCTGGTGATGGCCCTGCTGAGCTACAGCCGGCGCGATCCGAGCTGGACGCACGCCGCCCAGGTGGATCACATCTCGAACTGGGCCGGTCGCGTCGGCGCGTGGACGGCCGACATCATCCTGCTGCTGTTCGGCCTGTCGGCCTACTGGCTGATCGTGCCGCTCGGGCGGCGCATCGCGGTCAACTACCGCCGCATCACGCGCCACGAGGCGGTCGCGGACGAACCCGAGCGGCCGATCGGCTGGCTCACCGAAATCTTCTCGTTCGTGCTCGTCGTGCTCGCGTGCGACGGCATCGAGGCGCTGCGCATGTGGTCGCTGAAGGTGCAGTTGCCGCGCGCGCCGGGCGGCGTCGTCGGCGAGGCCGTCGCCGGTGCGATGTCGCACGCGTTCGGCTTCACCGGAGGTACGCTGCTGCTGCTGATCGCGCTGGCGATCGGCCTGTCGCTGTATTTCCGCTTTTCGTGGCTGTCGGTCTCCGAGCGCGTCGGCGGCGCGATCCTGTCCGCCGTCAACGTCGCGAAGCTGCGCCGGGAGGCCGAGCGCGACCGCAAGCTCGGCGAGGCCGCGGCCGTGCGCCGCGAAGGCAAGGTCGAAGAGGAGCGCGTGCGCATCGAGGATCACGAGCCCGTGACGATCGTGCCGCCGGTCGTCACGCCGGCGAAGTCCGAGCGCGTCGAGCGGGAGCGCCAGGTGCCGCTCTTCACCGACCTGCCGGGCGATTCGACGCTGCCGCCGGTGTCGCTGCTCGATTCCGCGCCGAAGACGCAGGAGGCGATTTCCGCCGATACGCTCGAATTCACGTCGCGCCTGATCGAGAAGAAGCTGAAGGACTTCGGCGTCGAGGCGAGCGTCGTCGCCGCGTATCCGGGCCCGGTCGTCACGCGCTACGAGATCGAGCCGGCCACCGGCGTGAAGGGCAGCCAGATCGTCAACCTTGCGAAGGATATCGCCCGCTCGCTGTCGCTCGTGTCGATCCGCGTCGTCGAGACGATCCCCGGCAAGAACTACATGGCGCTCGAGCTGCCGAACCAGCGCCGCCAGACGGTGCACCTGTCCGAGATCATCGGTTCCGAGGTGTATGCGGCCGCGTCGTCGGCGCTGACGCTGAGCCTCGGCAAGGACATCGGCGGCAAGCCCGTGTGCGCGGATCTCGCGAAGATGCCGCACCTGCTCGTCGCCGGCACGACCGGTTCGGGCAAGTCGGTCGGGATCAACGCGATGATCCTGTCGTTGCTGTACAAGGCGACCGCCGAGCAGGTGCGCCTGATCCTGATCGATCCGAAGATGCTCGAAATGAGCGTCTATGAAGGCATTCCGCACCTGCTGTGCCCGGTCGTCACCGACATGCGCCAGGCCGGCCATGCGCTGAACTGGACGGTCGCGGAAATGGAGCGCCGCTACAAGCTGATGAGCAAGCTCGGCGTGCGCAATCTCGCGGGCTACAACAACAAGATCGACGAAGCGGCGAAGCGCGAGGAGAAGCTGCCGAATCCGTTCAGCCTGACGCCGGAAGATCCTGAGCCGCTCGGCCGCCTGCCGAACATCGTCGTCGTGATCGACGAGCTGGCCGACTTGATGATGGTCGTCGGCAAGAAGGTCGAGGAGCTGATCGCACGGATCGCGCAGAAGGCGCGCGCGGCCGGCATCCACCTGATCCTGGCCACGCAGCGTCCGTCCGTCGACGTGATCACCGGCCTGATCAAGGCGAACGTGCCGACGCGGATCGCGTTCCAGGTGTCGTCGAAGATCGATTCGCGCACGATTCTCGACCAGATGGGCGCCGAGTCGCTGCTCGGGATGGGCGACATGCTGTACCTGCCGCCCGGCTCGGGGCTGCCCGTGCGCGTGCACGGCGCGTTCGTCGCCGACGACGAAGTGCATCGCGTCGTCGAGAAACTCAAGGAGCACGGCGAGCCGAACTACGTCGAGGGCCTGCTCGAAGGCGGCACCGCCGACGGCGACGAGGGCTCGGCCGGCGCGGGAACCGGCGAAGCCGGCGGCGAGTCTGATCCGCTGTACGACCAGGCGGTCGAGATCGTCGTCAAGAACCGCCGCGCGTCGATCTCGCTCGTGCAGCGACATCTGCGGATCGGCTATAACCGCGCGGCGCGGCTGCTCGAGCAGATGGAGCAGTCGGGGCTCGTGTCGGCGATGTCGTCGAGCGGCAACCGCGAAATTCTTGTGCCGGCGCGCGACGCGGAATGAGTCCGCGGCGCCCGCAGCGCCGGCCACCCAGGGAGAAAACCGCAATATGCAGCAACATTCGTTCGCATTGTCCCTTCGTTCGACGCGGCGCTGGCTCGGCGCGGCGCTCGCCGGCGCATCGCTGATGCTCGCGGCGACGCACGCGTTCGCGGGCGGCACCGAGCAATTGAAGGCATTCGTGTCGCAGGTGCGTTCGGCGAAGGGCGACTTCACGCAGCAGATCGTCAAGGCGCCGAGCAAGGGCGCGAGCGCCGTGCAGGCCGCGCCGAAGCCCACCGACAATTCGAGCGGCACGTTCGTGTTCGCGCGTCCGGGCAAGTTTATCTGGACGTACCAGAAGCCGTACCAGCAGGTGCTGCAGGCCGACGGCGACAAGCTCTACGTGTACGACCGCGACCTGAACCAGGTCACCGAGCGCAAGCTGAACGGCGCGCTGGGGGCGAGCCCGGCCGCGATCCTGTTCGGCAGCAACGATCTCGACAAGAACTACACGCTGCGCGACGCCGGAGAGAAGGGCGGCATCGAGTGGCTCGAGATGCTGCCGAAGGCGCAGGACACGCAGTTCCAGCGGATCGGCATCGGCTTCCGGAACGGCACGCTCGCCGCGATGGAGCTGCACGACGTGTTCGGCAATGTCACGCTGCTGACGTTTACGAACATCCAGACGAATCCGCCGCTGAAGGGCGATACGTTCAAGTTCGTCGTGCCGAAGGGCGCCGACGTGATTACCGGCTGACCGGGCGCCGCGCGCCGCGCTCTCGCGGAACGGGCCTGCCGGCGACGGCAGGCCCGTTTTGTTTACGGGCGCGGGCTTCAGGCGTGGGCACCGGGCACGGCGGCGCCATCGCACGGCTGTCATAATGTCGGGTCCGGCGGCCGGTTCGGCCGCTACCGTTTGATGTGGAGCGAGGGTTCATGTCCGACCTGTTTCAAGTCGAGCCGCGCCGGCCGCTCGCCGAGGCGCTGCGGCCGAAGACGCTCGCCGAGGTGATCGGCCAGACGCATTTGCTGGGCGAAGGCAAGCCGCTGCGGCTCGCGTTCGAATCGGGCAAGCCGCATTCGATGATCCTGTGGGGGCCGCCCGGCGTCGGCAAGACGACGCTCGCGCGGCTCACCGCGCTCGCGTTCGACTGCGAGTTCATTGCGCTGTCCGCGGTGCTCGGCGGCGTGAAGGACATCCGCGAGTCGATGGAGCAGGCGAAGGACACGCTGAACCGCTCCGGCCGCCACACGATCCTGTTCGTCGACGAGATCCACCGCTTCAACAAGGGGCAGCAGGATGCATTGCTGCCGTTCGTCGAGTCGGGGCTCGTGACCTTTATCGGCGCGACGACCGAGAACCCGAGCTTCGAGGTCAACTCGGCATTGCTGTCGCGTGCGCAGGTGTACGTGCTGAAGTCGCTGGACGACGACGAGATGCGCCAGTTGCTGAAGCGCGCGCAGGGAATCGCGCTCGACGGCCTCGCGTTCGACGACAAGGCGATCGATACGCTGGTCGGCTACGCGGACGGCGATGCGCGGCGCTTCCTGAACCTGCTCGAGCAGGCGCAAACAGCGGCGACGTCGGCCGGTGTCGCGACGATCGATGCCGAATTCGTCAGCAGCGCGATGACGCTGAACGCACGCCGCTTCGACAAGGGCGGCGACAATTTCTACGACCAGATCTCGGCGCTGCACAAGTCGGTGCGCGGTTCGAGCCCGGACGGCGCGCTGTACTGGTTCTGCCGGATGATCGACGGCGGCGCGGATCCGAAGTATCTCGCACGGCGGATCGTGCGGATGGCGTGGGAAGACATCGGCCTCGCCGATCCGCGCGCGCTGCAGATGGCGAACGACGCGGCCGAAACCTACGAGCGGCTCGGCTCGCCGGAGGGCGAACTCGCGCTAGGGCAGGCGGTGATCTATCTCGCGTGCGCGGCGAAGAGCAATGCGGGCTACAACGCGTTCAACCAGGCAATGGCGTTCGTGAAGCAGGACAAGTCGCGCGAGGTGCCCGTGCATCTGCGCAATGCGCCGACCAAGCTGATGAAGGAACTCGGCTACGGTCACGCATACCGTTACGCGCACGACGAGCCGAATGCGTATGCGGCCGGCGAGACGTACCTGCCGGACGGGATCCGCGAGCCGCGCTGGTACCAGCCGGTGCCGCGCGGGCTCGAATCGAAGATCGCCGACAAGCTTGCCTGGCTGCGCGAACTCGATCGCGAGGCCGGCAAGAAGGACTGACGGGCAGGCGCGGCCTGCGCCGCCGCGGATGCGTCAGCGCTTGCGACCCGGCTGTTGTTTCTTCCAGTAGTCGAACGGCTCCTCGTGGCATTCGATGTCGAGCTCGGCGACCCGCGCATGCAGGCGTTCCTGCGCATCGGCGATCGCGAGGTTGTAGATCGCCGGCGCGATTTCCTCGACGAAGAAGTGCAGCAGCGCGCCGGCCTGGATGTTGCCGATCGGCTCGTCCATGTTTTCCGTGAAATAGCGTTGCAGCGACGCGATTGCGCGGTCGCGCACATCCTTGTCCAGTTCGATGGCCATCTGATTCCTTGAGTTGCGGTACGGGCGGCAGGTGCTTCGTTCGATGCGTTGCCGCGGGCGGGCGCGGGCGTTTCGCGGTTCCGCAGCGGTCTGATGCCGTGCGACTCGCCGGCTGCCGAGCGGCGGAACGGCAATGCGATACTGCCATGGCCATCGCACCACGGTCATCGCCCGTTTGAGGCATTGTCCGTTCGCCCGGTGCCGTGGCAGCCGCGCGGTGCGTTAGAATTCCCGCCTTACACAACGATTTTCCAAGTCCTCCCATGCTCGACATCCAGTTGCTGCGCAAAGACCTCGACGGCGTCGCCAAGCGCCTCGCCGATCGCGGCTACACCCTCGACGTTGCCGCATTCTCCGCACTCGAAGCGGAACGCCGCGCGATCCAGACCCATACCGAAGAGCTCCAGGCGCGCCGCAACAGCCTGTCGAAGCAGATCGGCGCGATGAAGGGGAAGGGCGAGGACACGTCGGCCGTGATGGCTGAGGTCGGCGGGATCGGCGACGAAATGAAGGCGTCGGAAGCCAAGCTCGGCGACATCCAGGCGCGCCTGTCCGACCTGATGCTGGGCATGCCGAACGTCGCGCACGAAAGCGTGCCGGTCGGCAGGGACGAAGCCGACAACGTCGAGGCACGCCGCTGGGGCACGCCGCGCCAGTTCGATTTCGCGGTGAAGGATCACGTCGATGTCGGCACGCCGCTCGGCCTCGATTTCGAGACGGGCGCGAAGCTTGCCGGCGCGCGCTTCACGATGCTGCGCGGCCCGATCGCGCGCCTGCACCGTGCACTCGCGCAGTTCATGATCGATACGCACACGCAGCAGCACGGCTACACCGAGACGTACACGCCGTACATCGTGAACCCGGAGATCCTCTACGGCACGGGCCAGTTGCCGAAGTTCGCGGACGACATGTTCCGGGTCGAGAAGGGCGGCGCCGAGAACACGGTCACGCAATACCTGATCTCCACGTCCGAGATCTCGCTGACGAACACCGTGCGCGAGTCGATCGTCGACGCGTCCGCGCTGCCGATCAAGCTGACCGCGCATTCCCCGTGCTTCCGCTCGGAAGCCGGTTCGTACGGCCGGGATACGCGCGGGATGATCCGCCAGCACCAGTTCGACAAGGTCGAGATGGTGCAGGTCGTCGCGCCGGAAGCATCGTACGCGGCGCTCGACGAGATGGTCGGCCATGCGGAAGCGATCCTGCAGAAGCTCGGCCTGCCGTACCGCGTGATCACGCTGTGCACGGGCGACATGGGCTTCTCGGCCGCGAAGACGTTCGACCTCGAGGTGTGGCTGCCCGCGCAGAAGACTTATCGCGAGATCTCGAGCTGCTCGAACACCGAGTCGTTTCAGGCGCGCCGGATGCAGGCGCGTTTCCGCAACGCGCAGGGCAAGCCCGAACTCGTGCATACGCTGAACGGTTCGGGTCTCGCGGTCGGCCGCACGCTCGTCGCGGTGCTGGAGAACTACCAGAACGCGGACGGCTCGGTCACGGTGCCGGACGTGCTGCGTCCGTACATGGGCGGCATGGAGCGGATCGACGCGCCTACACAGGCGTCGTGAGGCAGGCTTCCAGGTCCTCGCAAAAAATTTGCTGAAAGGGCTTGTCAGCTCAGAAGAGATGATCTTATAATCTTTCTTTCTCGGAAACGACCAGCCGGGAAATGCAGCAAGGAAGGAGAGGTGGCAGAGTGGTCGAATGTACCTGACTCGAAATCAGGCGTACGGTTTCCCCGTACCGTGGGTTCGAATCCCACCCTCTCCGCCAAAATACGAAGCCCCTTGATCCGGAAGGATCAAGGGGTTTTTCGTTTTGGGTCCGCGGCGTGTGTGTCGATTGCCGCTTGTAGCCAGGCGGTCGTGGTGCTCGACTACCGGTGCGTCACGCTCGCACCACTGTCGATCGAGGCCGATCTCATCCGGTTCGATGCGTTGCTCGGCTTCCGCTGACCCGCCATGTATCGCTGGGTGGCGGGCCCGCGCACTGCCGCGACATCCCGGCCACGTGCGACGCATCCGACCTGACCCAGCCCGCACTGCGCCCCCGCCGCTTTCCTCAGCTTTAAGCCTTCGCTTCCCGCGCCGTTAACACGGTGCGGTGGCCGGCGCTCGTGCCGGGCCGCATCGTTCCCCGTCGATTCAAGGTTCCATGAAGCTGAGCTACAAGATTCCCCTCGCATTCGCCGTCGCGCTGCTGCTGATGTTCGGAGGTGCGCTGTACGGTATCCACATTCTCAATCGGTCGATCGATACGTTCGCCGAAGACGTGCAGACGAACGTCGGCGACGAGCGGCTCGCGTCGGCCACGCTCGTGCAGTTCAAGCTGCAGGTGCAGGAATGGAAGGACACGCTGTTGCGCGGCAAGCAGCCCGACAAGCTCGACCGGTACTGGCAGGCGTTCCAGACGCGCGAGCGGACGGTCGATTCGCTCGCCGCGCAGCTCGTCCGTCAGTTGCCGCCCGGCGAGAGCCGCTCGCTCGTCGAGCAGTTCATGCGCGCACACACGGCGATGGGCGACGGGTACCGGCGCGGTTTCGACGCGTTCAAGGCCGCCGGCTTCGAGCCGTCGGCCGGCGACGCCGCCGTGGCTGGCGTCGACCGTGAGCCCGCGGCGCTGCTGGAGCGGGCAGCGAAGTCGATCGCCGACGAGAGCGCCGCCGTGTCGGCGCAGGCGAGCCGCGACGCGCAGCGTGCGACTACCGCGAGCCTCGCGCTGATGCTGGTCGTGCTCGGCGTCGCGATGGTCGGCGCATTCCTGTTCAGCCGCGCGATCCTGCGTCCGCTCGACCGTGCGGTGGCGTGCGCGCAGGCCGTCGCCGAAGGCGACCTGACGCGCGATGTCGATGCAACCGGCCGCGACGAGATCGCCGACCTGCTGCGCGCGCTGCAGGCGATGCAGGCAAGCCTGTCGGGTGTCGTGCTTGAAGTGCGTACGCATGCCGAAGCCGTTGCGACGGCAAGCGCGCAGATCGCGTCGGGCAATCACGACCTGTCGTCGCGCACCGAGGCGCAGGCTGCGTCGCTCGAGGAGACGGCCGCCAGCATGACCGAACTCACGGACAGCGTGCGTCAGTCGGCCGAGCACGCGCAGCACGCGGCGCAGCTTGCACGCGACGCGTCGAATATCGCGTCAGCGGGCGGCGGCGTGATGACGGACGCCGTCGACACGATGAACGGCATCGCCGACAGCGCGGCGAAAGTCGGCGAGATCATCGCGGTGATCGACGGTATCGCGTTCCAGACCAACATCCTCGCGCTGAATGCGGCAGTCGAGGCGGCCCGCGCGGGCGAACAGGGGCGCGGCTTCGCGGTCGTCGCGGCGGAGGTGCGCACGCTCGCGCAGCGCAGCGCCGCCGCCGCGAAGGAGATCAAGGGGTTGATCGAGCAATCGACGCAGCGGGTCGACGAGGGCGCCGTGCTGATCGGCCGCGCGGGCGAATCGATTCACGAGATCGTGGGCGCGGTGCAGCGGGTCACGACGATCGTCGGCGAGATATCGTCCGCGTCGCAGGAGCAGAGCGGCGGCATCCAGCAGGTGAACGTCGCGGTGACGCAGATGGATGAAGCGACGCAGCGCAACGCGGCGCTCGTCGAGCAGGCATCGGCTGCGACGCAGGCGCTGGCCGAGCAGGCGAGCGCACTGCGGCACGCGGTGGCCGTGTTCAGGCTGCCGGAAATGGCGTGACGGCGTCGCCGTCGCGCCGGACTTCGACGGAACCGGGAGGCTGGTGCGGCGACGGCTTTCAGCGGCGCGCGACGTCGCGCACAGGCGTCAACTTCCACCGGCCCGTCACCCGCGATCACGCCGCGGCCGGATACTGCGCGAGCACCCTGGCGCGGATCGACGGCTTGATGTTCGATTGCGCCATGTCGCCGCCGTAGTGCGCGACGACGCGCGGATTCATCACGCGATACCAGAGCGGCGGCACATACGCGAACAGGATCATCGTCGCGTAGCCGGCCGGCAGTTGCGGCGCATCATCGAAGTGGCGCAGCGCCTGGTACGAGCGCGTCGGATTCGCGTGATGATCGGCGTGCCGTTGCAACTGGTACAGGAACAGGTTGGTAACGACGTGGTTGCTGTTCCACGAATGCTGCGGCGTGCAGCGTTCGTAGCGGCCGCTCGGCAGCTTGCGGCGGCCGAGCCCGTAGTGCTCGACGTAGTTCACGACTTCGAGCAGCGACGCGCCGTAGACGGCCTGGATCACGAGGAACGGGATCGCCGCGTTGCCGGCCATCGCGATCGCGATGCCCCACACGACGACGGTCATCGCCCATGCGTGCAGCACCTCGTTGCGCCAGGTCCACGGCGAATGCCCGAGCCGTTCGAGGCGTGCCTTTTCGAGCCGCCACGCCGAGCGGATGCTGCCGGTCACGGTGCGCGGCAGGAACGCCCAGAACGACTCGCCGTAGCGCGCGCTCGCCGGATCCTCGGCCGTCGCGACGCGCACGTGGTGACCGCGGTTGTGCTCGACGTAGAAGTGGCCGTACGCGACCGGCGCGAGCGTGATCTTCGCGAGCCAGCGCTCGAAGCGGTTGGTCTTGTGCCCGAGCTCGTGCGCGGTATTGATCGAGATGCCGGTCGCGGTGCCGAGCGACAGCGCGAAGCCGACGTAGTCGTACCACGCGAGCGCATGCGTGCCGACGATCCACACGCACGTGAAGAACGCGACGTATTCGACGAAGGTCGCGAGATAGACGATGAACCGGTAATAGCGCTCCCGTTCGAGGTGCGGCACGACGGCCTCGGGCGGATTGTCGCGATCGTCGCCGATCAGCGTGTCGAGGATCGGGATCACGCCGAACGCGAACAGCGGGCCGAACCACCAGAACACGTGAAGGCCCGTCGACAGCGCGAGCTGGGCGGCGAGGATCGGCAGCGTGATCGTCAGCGCGCCGAGCAGCCACAGGTAACGCTTGCCATCCGACCAGCTCGAAGCCGATCCGTCGGTCATTGCCATTGTCTCCCTCCTGTCGGCCGGCCCGGGGGCGGCCGCATGCACGGTTGTTCGAATCCTCGTCGGTCCGCGACGCGCGCGCGGCGGCACCGGATCGTTGCCCGGTTCTGCCTGTTATACGACCCATGCGCACGCTTGCCAAACTCCGGCGCTAGGCTCGAGGCTCCAAACGGAGGGGCGCGTGCGGCGCATGCCAGGAAGGGCCGGCACGCGCTGATTGAAACATGCGGGGGGAGGCCGGGTCGGCCCGTGCGATCCGCATGTTTGTCAGATGAATGGTGCGACGTGACGCGCGTGGGCGTCGCCCCGCGGGTTCACAACAAATGGTGCGTCGCAATAAGCAGAGCGGGGAGAGTGTCGGCAGGAGGCGCTTTTTGGTTGTATATATTACGGATCGTTACGATCTCCCGGGCGAAACGCGAAGCGATTCGAAACGCGCCTGCCGCGCATCGCAAGGCGAACGGGACGTGGCATTGAACGAAGCGGTCCTGGTCGTCGTCCGACGGCACGCATCGAGCTGACGATGCTGCACCTGCACATCGGCGGCCGGCCCCGCCGCTGCAGGCGCCTGCTGCCTTTCGATTCGCGCCGCCGTTTGAAAATAACGATTTGACTCGTGCCCTGCTTTCGGTTGAAGCTAATAGCTTGCTGTCCGAAGGGGGCTGTACCTGCATGAGTTCGACCTTGACCGTTCGTCGTATCGCTGCCGAACAGGGCGGCGTGTATCGCGAACTCCGCGCCGCATCGCTGCGTGAGCCCTATGCGCCCGGCGAAGCGCCGGAGGCCGAATTGCTGAACGTCGAAACGGACGCAGCGTCGGCGATCGCCGCGCAGCGCGCCGTGTCCGACGAGTCGACGACTTTCCTGCTGTACACCGAAGGCCATCCGGCCGGCATGATCGGCGCGTACTTCGACAACACGCCCGAGCGGCGTGCATTCGTCAGCGAGCTGTGGGTCGCGCACGCGGTGCGCCATCTGCGCGGCGGCGTGTTGCTGCTGGAAACGGCCACCGCGTGGCTCGCCGAGCGCGGCGCCAACGACGTCTACGCATGGATTGCCGATGCGAACCGCAACGCGATCCGTTTCTACGAGCGTGCGGGTTTCGGCAACACCGGCGAACATGCACCGATCGCGCGGATGCCCGGCGCGATGAAATCGCTGTTCGTGTCGCAGGTGAAACCCTGACGCGACGTCAAAACACGGGCCGCGCGGCGCGATGAGGGCCCGGCCGCCCCTTTGCCCGCCAGCCTGCCGGGTGCGCGCCCGCCCGGGCCGTGGCAACCCCGAGTCCCAAAAATAATGGCCGCGCGCGTGGACGCCTGTAAAATACGCAAAAATTTTTGCAGAGTGTCCATGTCGCTTAAAAAATCGCCATTCTTCGAGCTGCGCAGCGGATCGGTCGATACGTTGCTGTTCACCGTGAAGACGACCGATCTCGATGCGTTGCGTACCGAACTGGTCAAGCGCTTCGAAGCGACCCCCGAATTTTTCGCCGACGATGTCGTCGCGATCGACGTGCGCCGCCTGGCTGACGGCGAACGCGTCGCGCTCGCGGACATCCGCCAGATGCTGAACGACGTGCGGATGCGCCCGGTGGGCGTCGTCGCATTGGCGACGCAGGGCTGGGCGGGGGAAGCCGGCCTGCCGTTGCTCGAGGCGCGCGATCGCCGCGCGCCGACCGCGAAGCATGCCGACGAAGCGGAACCGATGCCGGCACCCGTCGTCGAGGCCGCCGCTGCGGCAGCCGCAGCGGCGCCCGAACCGTCGTCCGAGCCGGCGCCGACGCTGTTGCAGTCGGGCGGCCAGACGCTCGTGATCGACCGGCCGTTGCGTTCCGGGCAGCAGATTTACGCGAAAGGAGACCTCGTGGTGCTCGCGCCGGTCAGTCACGGCGCGGAGATCATCGCGGAAGGCAATATCCACATCTACGCGCCGTTGCGCGGCCGCGCACTCGCGGGCGTGCACGGCAATCACGACGCGCGCATTTTCTGCACGTGTCTCGAACCGGAACTGATTTCGATCGCGGGTATCTATCGAACAACCGAGAACCCGCTGCCCACCGACGTACTGGGCAAGTCGGTGCAGATCCGGCTCGAAGAGGAAAAACTGATGATTGAACCGCTGCGCCTGACGTAATTCACGCGGTGCGCTCCGGATCGATCGGCTCTCATTGACGAACACAGGGTATTGGGTAAATGGCAAAAATCATCGTGGTGACCTCGGGCAAGGGCGGCGTTGGCAAGACGACGACGAGCGCGAGCTTCGCGTCCGGTATCGCGCTGCGTGGCCACAAGACGGCCGTGATCGACTTTGACGTCGGCCTGCGCAACCTCGACCTCATCATGGGCTGCGAGCGGCGCGTGGTGTACGACCTCGTGAACGTGATCCAGGGCGAAGCGAACCTGAACCAGGCGCTGATCAAGGACAAGAAGTGCGAGAACCTGTTCATCCTGCCGGCGTCGCAGACGCGCGACAAGGATGCGCTGACGCGCGACGGCGTCGAGAAGGTACTGAACGACCTCGTCGCGATGGACTTCGAATACATCGTCTGCGATTCGCCGGCCGGTATCGAAGCCGGCGCGCTGCACGCGATGTACTTCGCGGATGAAGCGCTGATCGTCACGAACCCGGAAGTGTCGTCGGTGCGCGACTCGGACCGCATTCTCGGCATCCTGTCGTCGAAGACGAAGCGCGGGAGCGAAGGCAAGGAGCCCATCAAGGAGCACCTGCTGATCACGCGTTACAGCCCGAAGCGCGTGAGCGAAGGCGAGATGCTGTCGCTCGAGGACATCAGCGAGATCCTGCGCATCAAGCTGATCGGCGTGGTGCCCGAGTCGGAAGCCGTGCTGCACGCTTCGAACCAGGGTTTGCCGGCCGTGCATATCGACGGCACCGACGTTGCGGAAGCGTACAAGGACGTCGTCGCTCGCTTCCTCGGCGAGGACAAGCCGCTGCGCTTCACCGATTACCAGAAGCCGGGCCTGCTGCAGCGCCTCTTCGGCAGCAAGTAACGGAGGCCGCCCATGTCCATCCTTTCGTTTCTCCTCGGCGAGAAGAAGAAGTCCGCATCGGTCGCGAAGGAGCGCCTGCAGCTCATCATCGCGCACGAGCGGGTTGGCGGCCGGCCGCCGGCCGATTACCTGCCGGCGCTGCAGAAGGAGCTGGTCGCGGTCATCTCGAAGTACGTCCGTATTTCGAACGATGACATCCGCGTGAGCCTCGAGCGCCAGGACGACCTCGAAGTCCTCGAAGTGAAGATCGAGATCCCGCAAGCCTGACCCTTGCCGGTGTCCCTCCGCACGGCGGCTGCTGCCGCCGTGCGCGTCTTACGCCCTGTTGCACTTTCGGGCACGCCGTAACACGGCGTCTGTCGGCCGTAATCGACCCTCCCGCATTGAACGAATACGCTCGCGTTACTTGTTCAACCAGGAGGTTGTGATGGCTGTCTCTACCGTTCAACGTCGTATCGTTTCGCTCGCGCTGTTTGCCGCGGGCCTGTCAGCCGTCGTCGCGCCGTTTGCCGCGCATGCGGACGAGATTCTCGTCGGCACGCCCGTGATCGCGCAGCAGGGGCGCGTGGTCATCGCCGAGCCGGTCGCCGTCCGCACCGAGGAAATCGTCGTCGTCGCGCCGAACGCGCCGCCGCCGGTGCGCTACGAGGTCGTGCCGACCGCACGGGTGGGATATGTGTGGGAGCGCGGGCACTGGCACTGGGATCATGGCCGCTACGCGTGGATCGGCGGTCACTGGGAAGCCGAGCGCGTCGGCATGCAATGGGTGCCGGGCCACTGGAACCAGCGCGGTCCGAACTGGTTCTGGACCCGTGGCCACTGGGCATGACGGAGGCGCGTGATGAAAAGAACCGCCATCGCCATTGCGCTCGTCGCGATCACGCTGGCCGGGTGCATCGTCGTGCCGGCGCGGCCCGTCTACTACCGGCCGGCGCCCGTCGTGATCTACTGAGCGTCGCGCGGGCCGGGTCGTGCCGGGTCGTGTGCGCCGGCCGCAGCCGGCCCGCCGTCGTGCGGCGCCGGCGCGGCCGCTGCGTCGGCGCCCGGCGTCGCGGCGGCCGGCTCGTCGCTGCCTTCGTCGCGCAGCGTATCGAGCGGATCGGCGGGCGCGGCGGTCGCGTCCTGCGGCTCGGTGACGCCTGTCGCCGCCGCGCCCGTCGCGGTTGCCGCGACGTGCTCGGTGGCCGTGACGGGCGGCGCGAGATAGCGCTGCGCGAGCGTTTCGTAGAGCGGCGGTGCGAAAAAGCGCGACACGCGGCTCGACACCAACGCGGTGGCCATCAGCGAAATCACGAGCGCGTGACCGTTGATCATCTCCATCACGATCACGAACGACGTGATCGGCGACTGCGTGACGGCCGCGAGATAGCCGACCATCGCGAGCGCGATCAGCATCGGCAGGTTCATGTTGCTGAACACGATGTGCAGCAGGTTGCCGAACCCGGCGCCGATCGACAGCGACGGCGCGAAGATCCCGCCCGGGATGCCCGGCAGGTACGACGCGACCATCGATACCATCTTCAGGAACGGGTAGAACACCGACAGGTGCTGGCTGCCGTCGAGCAGGCCGCGCGCCTCGGCATAGCCGCTGCCGAAGGTCGTGCCGCCGGATACGAGGCCGACGACGGCGATCGTGAAGCCGCACAGCGCGGCGAACTTGATCGGCCGTTCGCGATACAGGCCCAGCAGTTGCGCGGGTAGCCAGCGTCCGGTGTTGAGCAGCAGCCAGCAGAACAGGCCGCCCGCGATGCCCGTCACGATCGCGGTGACCAGCACCGCGAGTGCCAGCAGCTTCGGGAAGTGAGGGCCGGCGTCGATCGTGCCGAAATACGTGTAGTTGCCGTTCAGGCCGAGCGCGACCACGCCGGCGAGGATGATGGCGGTGATCAGCACGCCGCTGGCGCGCGCGGAGAAGCTGCGCGTCAGCTCCTCGATCGCGAACACGATCCCGGCGAGCGGCGTATTGAACGCGGCCGACAGCCCGGCCGCCGCGCCGGCAAGCACCAGCTGGCGTTCGATCTGCGCGTTCGAGCGAGGGTAGAAGCGCCGCAGGTTGAACATCAGCGCCGCGCCGACCTGCACGGTCGGCCCCTCGCGCCCGATCGTGAAGCCGCCCAGGATGCCGAGGAACGAGATCAGCACCTTGCCGAACAGGATGCGCAGCGTCAGCAGCCGGGCGCCGAACGCGCTCGGGCGCGCATGCAGCGTCGCGATCACCTGCGGGATGCCGCTGCCCTCCGCGCCGCGGAAGAACCGGCGTGTGATCCACGCCGACGCGGCGGCAATGGCCGGCGTCAGCAGCAGCGGCAGCCACACGGCATGATCGCGCATCGCGCGGAAGGTCTCGTAGCCCCAGTCGATCAGCCGCGCGTAGAGCACGGCTGCGAGGCCGACGACGATCGCGCCGAGCCAGAATACGCCGTACTGGCGCCAGATGCGAAGCGAGCGACGGGTGAGAGCGGGAAACAGGGCGGGAAGGGCGGGGCGTGGCATCGATGGGGCCCGGGGGCAAAGTGGCGATTATAAAAAGACCGGAGCCGCGCTATGCTACGCACCTGAAGTATTTTGTTGCAAATGTAATTCACGCGTAATGTTCGCGGCGCGAATCCGTCGCTAGCATGCGCAAATGGCTGGCTCTTCCCCACAAACGTGAAACGTATCCTAATCGTGAAAGTGACGTCGCTCGGCGACGTCGTCCAGACGCTGCCGGTTGTCGCGGATCTGCATCGCGCCTTTCCCGGCGTGACGGTCGACTGGGCCGTGGACGAATCGTGTGCAGAGGTCGTGCGCTGGCATCCGGGTGTCAGCGCCGTCCTTTGCGCGCCGCTGCGCCGCTTCAAGAAGCTCCGGAATACCAGCGACCTGAAGGCGATCTCGGCGTCGATCGGCGCGTTGCGTGCGCACCGCTACGATGCGGTCATCGACCTGCACGGCGTCTACAAGAGCGCGATCATTTCGGTGCTGGCGCGTGCTGCGCGCCGCGTCGGCTACCAGACGCAGGATCTCGGCGAAACGGGCGCACGCTTCGCGTATTCGCATCGTTTCGGCCCGCGGCCGGACTGCGATGCATGGCACGGGATGCGCGTGAGCGCGGGCGAAGCGCTCGGCTATGTACCCGAAGGCGTCGCCACGTACGGCATCGTCCCGCCGCAGGACGCGAACCTGCCGGCGGCCGTCACCGACGGCGCACCGTTCATGCTGCTGTTCCATGCGACGTCCAACCCCGACAAGAAATGGCCGGCCGACCACTGGGCCGCGCTCGCCACGCAGATGATGGCGCGTGGCGTGCGCGTGCTGTTGCCGTGGGGATCCGCTGCCGAGCATGACGACGCGCAGGACATCGCCGCGCGGGCGCCGGGGGCGGTCGTGCTGCCCGCGATGACGGTGCGCGAACTCGGCGCGGCGCTCGGCCGGGCCGCGCTCGTGGTGGGGGTCGATACGGGGTTCGTGCACATGGCGCACGCGTTGCAGCGGCCGACCGTGATGATTTTCGTCGCGACGTCGCGCCACCATTGCGGCATCGGCGGCGCGCCGAATGCACTGTCGATCGGCGAGCCGGGCGCGATGCCGTCCGTCGAGCAGGCGCTGCACGCGATCGATGCGGTCGGCCCCGCCTACGGCGCGCTGCGCGCGCGGCTGACCGCCTGACGAAGCGGGCGGGGGCGGTTCAGGCGAGCAGCGCCTCGACCGTGATGACGGCGGCGATGGCCGCCAGATTCGCCAGCAGCGCTTCGAACACGAGGCCGCGCCACGTCTTCGGCCGGAAGCGCAGCGCGAGCAGCAGCGCGCCACCCAGCGCGAGCGCGAGGATCAGGACGAGATCGGCATTGCCGAGGCGGATGTTCATGGCGGCGGCTCCTTCGGGGCGGGGTCCCGGGGGCGCGCAGCGGCGCGTCCAGGATCGAGTATAGGCAGGGCCGGCCGCCGCACAACCCGGGTCGCCCCGGAGTCTCAGACGAGCGACGCGTCGCGCGTTTCGCGCATCAGCAGTACGCCGACCAGGCTGATCGCCGCCGCGACCGATACGTAGCCTCCGACCCACGACAGCCCGCCGCGCGCAGCCAGCAGTTGCGCGATATACGGCGCGATCGACGCGCCCAGGATCCCGCCGAGGTTGTACGCGACGCCCGCGCCCGTATAGCGGACGTTGGTCGGGAACAGCTCCGGCAGCAGCGCGCCCATCGGCGCGAACGTCACGCCCATCAGGAACAGCTCGATCGTCAGGAACAGCGCGACGAGCGGCATCGAGCCGCTGCCGAGCAGCGGCTCCATCGCGAAACCGGACAGCAGCGCGGCGATCGCGCCCACGACGAGCACCGGCTTGCGGCCGAAGCGGTCCGACGCCCACGCGGAAAGCGGCGTCGCGAGTCCCATGAACACGACCGCGAAACACAGCAGGCCGAGGAAGCTCTGGCGCGGAATATGCAGCGCCGACACGCCGTACGACAGCGAGAACACGGTCGAGATATAGAACAGCGTGTAGCAGACGACCATCGCGAGCGCGCCGAGCAGCGTCGGCCGCCAGTGTTGCGTGACGAGCGTCGCGACCGGGACGCGCACGCGCTCGTTGCGGTCGAGCGCGGCCTGGAACGCAGGCGTTTCGGTGATCTTGAGCCGCACGTACAGGCCGAGCGCGACGAGCACCGCGCTGACCAGGAACGGGATGCGCCAGCCCCAGCTGCGGAACTGCTCGTCGGACAGCGACAGCGCGAGCGCGAAGAACAGGCCGTTCGACATCAGGAAGCCGACCGAGGGCCCAAGCTGCGGGAACATCCCGAACCAGCCGCGCTTGCCCTGCGGCGCGTGCTCGGTCGCGAGCAGCGCCGCGCCGCCCCATTCGCCGCCGAGGCCGATCCCCTGGCCGAAGCGCAGTACGCACAGCAGCACCGGCGCGAGCGCGCCGATCGCGTCGTAGCCGGGCACGAAGCCGATCGCGGTGGTGGACACGCCCATCACGAGCAGCGACGCGACGAGCGTCGACTTGCGGCCGATGCGGTCGCCGAAGTGCCCGAACAGGAACGAGCCGATCGGGCGTGCAATGAACGCGATGCCGAACGTGACGAACGCGGACAGCGCCTGTGCGGTCGCGGAGCCGTGCGGGAAGAATACGGGGCCGATGACGAGCGCGGCGGCCGTTGCGTACACGTAGAAATCGTAGAACTCGATCGCGGTGCCGATGAAGCTTGCGAACACGATGCGCCGGTGGCTGACGGCGCCGGCCGAACCGGTTGCGTGTGCAACGGCCGGGGGGGATGCGGACATGAATGTCTCCGTTTTGTCGTTGGGGCGCTCGGCTGAGCGTGCGCTCGGGCAGGCGGATGTCTGCCGGGGGCAGCCGAGCGGATGATGCGGTGGCGGCGTGGGCGTGCGCCGTGGCGCGGACGTCACCTGCCGGTCGACGATGGAGACGGGTACGTCGCCGCCGCCCGGTGCCGGCATGGTCGGCTCGCATGCCGGGTGGGGCGCGCGAACGCGCGCGTGGCGTGATGGCCGCGCGATTGCGGGAAATTATAGCCAGCGCCGCCGCGCACCGGCAATCGCGTGGCGGCGGCGAGTCAGTCGATCGATTGCGCCTGTGCGGAGGCCGTGCTTTGCAACTGGAAGTGGCCGTCGTCGTTGAAGAGCCAGCCTTCCATCAATTCGAGCCGGCCGTTGCCGTCGAGCAGTCGCGACGGTGGCGCCGGCAGCGGTGCCGAGCGGCGCAGCGACGCGAGCGCGAGCGCTTCCGCCTCGCTGTCGCCGTTGCTGCGATAGACGGACGCGTTGACGAGGCGGCCGCTGCCGTCGACGGTGAAGGCCACGACGACGAGCGAACGGAGCATCGCTTGCGGCGTGCCGTGCAGCATGCCGGACGGATTGCGTTCGGCGACACGCCGCGCGACCTCGACGCGATACTGGTCGAGGTTCCCGCTGCGTATGACCGACGGAATCGTCAGGACCGAGCGTAGCGACGAAGGCGGCGTGATCGTGCACGCGGCAAGCAGGGCGACGACGGCCAGCGCAGCTACACGCAGCCGGTCGACGCGCGGACGGAAAAGGGGGCGCATGGGATGATAGCCAGAAGTGACTATAAAAAAAATGATAGGCGTACTGACGCGAGTCGCTATCGGGAGAAACGTATAACGTGCGATGTCGTGCGTTGCGATTGCTGATGACGAGGGGGCGGTGCACCTCGCGTCGCGAAGTGACGTGACATGTGACAGCCTGCTCGCGCGGGCTCGCATGGCTGCACGGCAGGCACGGGCCGGTGCGCGTGTTGCAAGGTTGAAAGGCGCGGCCTGCGCGGGCACGCGGCGATCGCCCGCCTGTTTCAGAAGCCGTGCGTGACGAGCGACAGCACCGACAGGTCGGGGTGCGTGCCGTCGATGATGCTCTTGCCGATGTGCACGGCTTCGCGAGCCGCTTCGTCGATGCTCGCGAAGCTTTCCTCTCCGTCCGCGTGGAACGGCACCGCGTGGCCGGGCAGCGCGGGGTTCACGCCGGGATGGCACACGTAACCGGTGTAGGTGTAGCGCGCGTCGCTGCCGGGAACGGCAGCCGGCACGACATGGATCTCGAAGCCTTCGTAATCGACGTGTTCCGTCGGTGTCGACTGTTCGGTCATGGCGATCTCCGTGTGCCGCGCGCAGGGATGGCGCGTGCGGCATCGAGTACGCGGCGGCGGTCGTGTCGCCGTGTTGAACGAATTCTAGGTGATGGAGAGACCGGCCGGGAAGCCTCCGGCGCGGCGCAGCCGCACATTCCGTCCGGACCGACGGGTTTGCGCGCGTGGCTGCGTCATTGCTTGCAGCGCGCGTCCTTGCGCTGCACGACGATGATCACGGGGTATTTCTGGCCGTGGTCGAGCTCGACGCGCGCCACGACGGCCAGCGTCGCTGGATCGGAATCGTCGTACACGCTGACCTGTTCGTTACGGAGGTAGGTCACGCCGGTGCAGTTCGACGTGCGGCCGTCGTCCGACACCTTGCACTGGAGATCGTTGTCCTTCAGGTAATTGTAGGGTGACGGGCTCGCGAGGTATTCGCTCAGGCCGCGCGGCGAGCCACCGACGCCGGTCACATACGCGATCGCGCACGACGCGGGCGCGTTGTTGCCGGAGGCGGTGTCGGCCGTCGCATGCGCGCTGACGGCGGCCAGCATGGCGACGAGCGACGAGACGATGAAGGGCTTCATGACTTGGGTTTCCCGTTTCGCGAATCGGAGCGCGGGATTGTAACGGCATCCGGCGCGACGCGTCGGAACGTGGGGGAGAGGGCGCGGACAAACAAAAACCCCGTCATTCGGCGAATGGACGGGGTTTGGCGAAGTTCCTGGCGGAAGCGGTGAGATTCGAACTCACGGACAGTTTCCCGTCGCTGGTTTTCAAGACCAGTGCCTTAAACCGCTCGGCCACGCTTCCACACGAGGCGGCATTGTAACCGAAATGCCGCTTCATTCATTTCTTCACTCGTCGCGCAGGAACAATTCCTGCAGGTCGTTGAGGAAGCGCTGGCCGAGCGGCGTCGGCGCGATCTGCGCGAAATCGCGCGCGATCAGCCCGCGCCGTTCCGCTTCCTTCAGCGCCGGCTCGATCGTGCTCATCGGCAGGCCCGTGCGCTCGGCGAAGCTGTGCACGGGGAAACCCTCGACGAGCCGCAGCGTGTTCAGCATGAACTCGAACGGCAGATCGCGCGCGCCGACTTCACGCTCTTCCTGCACGGCCGTGCCGGCCATCGCCTGCTCGATGAAGGTCGCCGGATGCTTGTAGCGTGCCTGCCGCAGGATCCGGTTCGGGAACGACAGCTTCGTGTGTGCGCCCGCACCGATCCCGAGATAGTCGCCGAAGCGCCAGTAGTTCAGGTTGTGCTTGCACTGATGATTCGGCTTTGCATAAGCGGAAACTTCGTAGCGCCCGTAACCGGCCTCGGCCGTGCGCGCGTGGATCCATTCCTGCATGTCGGCCGACGCGTCGTCGTCGGGGACGACGGGCGGAAACTTCGCGAACAGCGTGTTCGGCTCGAGTGTCAGGTGATACAGCGACAGATGCGGCGGCGCGAACGACAGCGCGGTCTCGATGTCGGTGCGGCATTCGTCGAGCGTCTGGTTCGGCAGCGCGAACATCAGGTCGAGGTTGAAGTTGTCGAAATTCTTCGCGGCGATCTCGACGGCCGCGCGCGCCTGTGCGGTGTCGTGAATCCGGCCGAGCGCCTTCAGGTGCGCTTCGTTGAAGCTCTGGATGCCGACCGACAGGCGATTCACGCCGCTCGCGCGGAACTGCGCGAACTTCGCGGCTTCGAACGTGCCCGGATTCGCCTCGAGCGTGATCTCGGCATCGGCGTCGAGCGGCAGCAGCGCGCGCACGTCGGACAGCATCCGGTCGAGGCCGGCCGCCGACAGCAGGCTCGGCGTGCCGCCGCCGATGAACACGGTATGCACCTGCCGTCCCCACACGAGCGGCAGCGCCTGTTCGAGATCGGCACGCAACGCGTCGAGATACTCGGTTTCCGGAAACCGTTCGCCTTTCCACTCATGCGAGTTGAAATCGCAGTACGGGCACTTGCGCACGCACCACGGGAAATGCACGTACAGCGCGAGCGGCGGCAGCGACGTGAGCCGCACCTGCCCGGGCGACGTAAACGTCGCGACGACGCGCGCGCCGGTTTCCGCGGCCTGGCTCATGCAACCTCCCGCAGCGAATGGGTATCGGGCGCAATCATGCTTCCTCCGCGAGTCGCGCAAGCAGCGCCTTCAGCGCCAGTGCGCGATGGCTGTGCGTGTTCTTCACGGCCGGTTCGAGTTCGGCGGCCGTCGCGCCGAGCGACGGCAGGTAGAAATACGGGTCGTAGCCGAATCCGTGCTCGCCGCGCGGCGTGTCGACCATTTCGCCCGTCCAGCGCCCTTCGGCGAACAGCGGCTCCGGATCGTCCGCATGGCGCACGAGCGCGAGCACGCAGCAATAGTATGCGCGCCGGTCTTCGACGCCGCGCAACTGCTCGACGAGATACGCGTTGTTCGCCGCGTCGCCCTCGTCACGGCCCGCACGCTGCGCATAGCGCGCCGAATAGACGCCCGGCGCGCCGCGCAGCACGCGCACGCACAGGCCCGAATCGTCGGCGATCGCCGGCAGCCCGGTGAGCCGCGACGCGTGACGCGCCTTCGTCAGCGCGTTCTCGATGAACGTGCCGAACGGCTCTTCCGCCTCGGGCACCGCAAGGTCGCCCTGCGGGACGATCTCGATGCCGACCGTCGAGAACAGCGCGGTGAATTCGCGCAGCTTGCCGGGGTTGTTCGACGCGAGAACGATGCGCGACAGCGGCGCGATGGTGCGATCGTCAGGCATGGCCGGCGCCCAGGACGTCCTTCTGCAACTGCACGAGCTCGCCGATCCCGCCCTGCGCGAGGTCGAGCAGCGCGTTCATCTCGGCACGCGAGAACGGCACGCCTTCGGCCGTGCCCTGGACTTCGACGAAGCCGCCGGCGCCCGTCATCACGACGTTCATGTCGGTGTCGCAGCGCGAATCTTCCGCGTAGTCGAGATCGAGCACCGGCGCGCCTTCGTACACGCCGACCGAGATCGCGGCGACGTGGTCGGTGATCGGCGAGCGCGCGAGCTTGCCGGCTGCGATCAGCTTCGACACGGCGTCGTGCGCGGCGACGAATGCGCCGGTGATGCTCGCCGTGCGCGTGCCGCCGTCGGCCTGGATCACGTCGCAGTCGATGTGGATCGTGCGCGGGCCGAGCGCTTCGAGATCGAACACCGCGCGCAGCGCGCGGCCGATCAGGCGCTGAATTTCCTGCGTGCGGCCCGTCTGCTTGCCGCGCGCGGCTTCGCGGTCGCTGCGTGTATGCGTCGCGCGCGGCAGCATCCCGTATTCGGCAGTCAGCCAGCCTTGCCCGCGGTCGCGCAGGAAGTCGGGCACGCGTTCGGCGACGCTCGCGGTGCAGAGCACCTTGGTGTCGCCGAATTCGACCAGCACCGAGCCTTCGGCATGTTTCGTGTAGTGGCGCGTGAGGGCGACCTTGCGCAGTTCGTCGGCGCGGCGGCCGCTCGGGCGGGAAAGGGAGGACGTCATGTGGGAATCGCGGAAGAAGAGGAAACCCCGATTTTAGCGCCGAACGGCGGGCTTGCCCGGCGGGGTGGTCTGCAAAAATGGGATAATGCGCGCTTCCCGCCCCGCGCTTTCCGATGCGCCGGGCGCCTCGACATATCCCCGCCCGCGAGGGCACCCAGACGGCGAGACGAACCATGATCTACAGCATGACGGGCTACGCGAGCGCGACGCGCGAACTCGCGACGGCCACCGGCAACGGCGGCACCAGCGTGTCGGTCGAACTGCGCACCGTGAACTCGCGCTTCCTCGACCTGAATTTCCGGATGCCGGACGACGTGCGCGCGTGCGAACCCGCGCTGCGCGAAATGCTGATGAACAAGCTGTCGCGCGGCAAGGTCGACGTGCGCATCAACCTGCAGCGCGGCGAACAGAGCATCGGCGCGGGCGCGCTGAACCAGTCTGCGCTCGGCCAGCTCGCCGATCTCGAGCGCGCGGTGCTCGACACGTTCCCGGGCGTCGGCCGTCTGCGCGCGGGCGAGATCCTGCGCTGGCCCGGCGTGCTGGCCGAGAGCGGCGTGTCGGCGGAAGCGATCCGCGACGCGGTGCTCGCATGCGGCAAGGAAGCGATCGGCGAGCTCGTCGTCGTGCGTTCGCGCGAAGGCGCGCAACTGGCGACGATGCTGCTGTCGAACGTCGCCGAGATGGAAGCGATCGTCGCGCGCATCACGCCGCTCGTTCCGGAGCTGATCGCGAAGCATCAGCAGAAGATCGTCGAGCGGCTGCAGGAAGCGCTCGGCGTCGCGGCGCCCGAAGGCAGCGCACCGATCGTGACGCGCGAGGAAGCCGCGGAGCGCATCCGTCAGGAAGTGACGATGTACGGGATCCGGATCGACATCGCGGAAGAGCTGTCGCGGCTCACCGCGCACCTGAACGAAACGCGCCATGTGATCGAGAAGGGCGGCCGCGTCGGCAAGCGTCTCGACTTCATGATGCAGGAACTGAATCGCGAAGCGAACACGCTCGGCTCGAAGGCGGCGGCGAAGGAACTGGCCGACGCGTCGATGGCGCTCAAGTTGCTGATCGAGCAACTGCGCGAGCAAGTGCAAAACCTGGAGTAAACGAGATGAAACGACCCCCACGCTCACTACGTTCGCTGTCCTCCGAGGGGGCGGTCAGCCTTCTCGGGGCGGCCCGGCGGAGGCTGTCATGACCGAATCCACCCGCGACGGCCACGCGTCGCATTCGCTGCACGGCGGCGTCTATCCCGGCAACCTGTTCATGGTCGTCGCGCCGTCGGGCGCCGGCAAGTCGACGCTCGTGAATGCGCTGCTGTCGAAGGACAGCGACATCTGCCTGTCGATCTCGTACACGACGCGCAAGCCGCGCCCGGGCGAACAGGACGGCCAGCACTATCACTTCACGACGGTCGAGGATTTCCGCACGCGTCACGCGGCGCACGAATTCCTCGAGAGCGCGGAAGTGCACGGCAACTACTACGGCACGTCGCGCGTCTGGATCGAAGAGCAGATGAAGAACGGCCACGACGTGCTGCTCGAGATCGACTGGCAGGGCGCACTGCAGGTGAAGAAGCAGTTCCGCAACGCGGTCGGCATCTTCATCCTGCCGCCGTCGCTTGACGCGCTCGAGGAGCGCCTGAAGAAGCGCGGCCAGGACGAACCGAACGTGATCACGCGGCGCCTGCTTGCCGCCGGCAGCGAGATCGCGCACGCGTCGGAAGCGGAGTACGTGGTGATCAACGAGAATTTCGAGCGTGCGCTCGCGGAGCTCGAATGCATCGTCGCGGCGACGCGCCTGCGCTTTGCTTCGCAGTACGCGCGACACACGGAGCTGTTCATCGAGCTCGGCATCCATCTGCCCCACGCGGAATGACGCGGGGGACGAGGGACATAAGGTAGAATAAGGACTATATTCAGAAGGAATTACCACCATGGCTCGCATTACCGTCGAAGACTGCCTGAAGCAAATCCCGAATCGCTTCGAACTGGCGCTCGCCGCCACCTATCGCGCGCGGCAGCTCGCGCAAGGCCATACGCCGAAGATCGAAAGCCGCGACAAGCCGACCGTCGTCGCGCTGCGCGAAATCGCCTCCGGCCTGGTCGGCGTCGAGATGCTGAAGAAGGTGCCGGTTTAACGCGCATCCGGCCCGTTCCAGCCATGTAATCCACGCGCGCAACGACTCGACCTGGAGGCGAATATGAGCACCACCCCATCGTCCGCCTCCGCGGATTCGACCACCGAAGCCACGGCCCAGTCGCCTGCGCGCCAGTACATCGATGCGGTCCTCGAACAGTCCTTTCGGCATCTGTTCGGGCCGACCGCCACGCCGGAGCAGCCGCGCAAGCACGGTGTCGTTTCGATCGCGAAACTGACAACCGCGCTTGCCGAGTATCTCCCTCCGGAAGAGATCAAAGAGGTCAAGGCGGCGTTCCACTTCGGCGACGAAGCCCACCTCGGTCAATATCGCCAGAGTGGCGAGCCCTACATTACCCATCCCGTCGCCGTCGCGGAAATCTGCGCCGGCTGGAAGCTCGACGCGCAGGCCGTGATGGCCGCGCTGCTGCACGATGTGATGGAAGATCAGGGCGTGACCAAGAGCGAGCTTGCCGAGCGGTTCGGTCCGAAGGTCGCCGAATTGGTCGACGGCCTGTCGAAGCTCGACAAGATGGAATTTCGCAGCCGCGAGGAAGCGCAGGCGGAAAACTTCCGCAAGATGCTGCTCGCGATGGCACGCGACGTGCGCGTCATTCTCGTCAAGCTCGCCGACCGCCTGCACAACATGCGCACGCTCGGCGCGGTGCCGATGGAAAAGCGCCGCCGCGTCGCGCGGGAAACGCTCGACATCTACGCGCCGATCGCGCACCGGCTCGGGTTGAACAACACGTATCGCGAGCTGCAGGAGATGAGCTTCGCGAACTTCAACCCGCATCGCTACGCGACGCTCGAGAAGGCCGTGAAGGCCGCGCGCGGCAATCGCCGCGAAGTGATCAGCAAGATCCTCGAGGCCGCGCAGCGCGCGATGGCCGATGCGAAGATCGACGCCGAGATCACCGGCCGCGAAAAGACCATCTACAGCGTCTACCGGAAAATGCGCGACAAGCAGCTGTCGTTCTCGCAGGTGCTCGACGTGTACGGCTTTCGCGTCGTCGTCGAGAGCGCGCTCGACTGCTACACGTGCATCGGCGCGCTGCACGCGCTGTACAAGCCCGTGCCCGGCAAGTTCAAGGACTACATCGCGATCCCGAAGATCAACGGCTATCAGTCGCTGCATACGACGCTCGTCGGCCCGTTCGGCGCGCCGATCGAGTTTCAGGTGCGCACGCGCAAGATGCACGAGATTGCCGAGGCGGGGGTCGCCGCGCACTGGCTGTACAAGAACGGCAGTGCGGATCTCAGCGACGTGCAGAAGCGCGCGCACCAGTGGCTGAAGTCGTTGCTCGATATTCAGAGCGAGGCCGGCGATTCGAGCGAGTTCCTCGAGCACGTGAAGATCGACCTGTTCCCCGACGCGGTCTACGTATTTACGCCGAAGTCGAAGATCATGGCGCTGCCGCGCGGCGCGACGGCGCTCGATTTCGCGTATTCGATCCACAGCGATCTCGGCAACCAGTGCGTGGCGGTAAAGATCAACAACGAGCTGCTGCCGCTGCGCACCGAGCTGAAGAGTGGCGACATCGTCGAGGTGATCACCGCGCCGTATTCGAAGCCGAACCCCGCGTGGCTCGGCTTCGTGCGCACCGGCAAGGCGCGCTCGGCGATCCGTCACTACCTGAAGACGATGCGCCTGAACGAGTCCGTGCAGCTTGGCGAGCGGCTCGTCGACCAGAGCCTGAAGGGCTACGGCCTCGCGCTGGCCGATGTCGAGCCGGAAGTGTGGGAGCGGCTCGTGCAGTGGACGGGCAACAAGAGCCGTCAGGAAATCTTCGCGGACATCGGCCTCGGCCGTCGCGTTGCCGCGGTGATGGCCAAGCGCATCGAGGTGCTGATGAGCGGCCGCGACGCGGACGACGACCTGCCGAAATCCGAGCGGCACCCGGCGCATCATGCACCGCCGGTCGTGATTACCGGCACCGAAGGGATGTCCGTGCAGTTGTCGGCATGCTGCCGGCCGATTCCGGGCGACGCGATCATGGGCTACATCGGCATCGGTCTGGGCATGGCGATTCATACGACCGATTGTCGCGTGGCACAGCGTATTCATCGTCGCGATCCGGGCCGCTGGATCGACGTCGAGTGGGCGCCGCAGCCGGGCCGCCTGTTCGATGTCGCGGTGAAGGCGCTCGTGAAGAACACGAAGGGCATTTTTGCGCGCGTAGCAGCGGACATCACGTCGGCCGACGCGAACATCGTTCATATCGCGATGGACGAGGATCTGACTCACGAATCGACGGTGCTGCGCTTCGTGATCCAGGTCAGCGACCGCGTGCATCTCGCGAACGTGATGCGGCGCGTGCGAACCAACCCGGACGTGATGCGGATCATGCGCGAGCGGTCGACCGACGACGGCGCGCATGCGCGCCATGACGGCGGCATGCGCATCGAGCGCGAACGGCAGGATTATTGACGCGTGCCCATGCGGGCAATCGATCGTTCAACGGCGGCCAATGGCCGCCGTTTCCATTTGTGCTGCGGAGCGGAAATGCGGCGTTGCCGGCGTCCGTCCGAAGTCTGTCGGGCGCAACCGTGTCGTGCAGCGAGTGAGGGGAGAGGGGGTTGTCAAGTCCTGGAATAGGTTGACAGTATCCAGCCCCTAGAGCGCCCGATGCACCGCATCGGGCGTTTTGTATTTCAGAGCGGCATGTGGCCGCTCGTGGTTATAGATGCGAACCGACTGTTCGACCATCTTGGCGGCCTGCTCAAGGTCAGCGGGACGTTGCAACAGGAACTCGCCCTTGAGGATGCCGTTGACCCGCTCGGCCAGAGCATTCTGATAGCAGTCGTAGCCGTCCGTCATCGAACAGCG
>NZ_MDEQ02000029.1 GCF_001883705.2 Burkholderia catarinensis | reverse complement strand
TGGGAGCAGTGGATCGAACAGGCTCAGCAAAGCGGAATCGCTGCCCTGCAAAAGTTCGCTGAACGCTTGCAGGGCTATTGGCACGGTATCGTGACTCGTTGCCGCCACCCGCTCAATACCAGCATCGTTGAAGGCATCAACAACACCATCAAGGTCATCAAGCGTCGGGCTTATGGGTACCGCGACGAGGAATACTTCTTCCTGAAGATCCGCGCCGCGTTCCCCGGTAATCCGCGATGAACCTTTTTTATTGCCGCATCACTGGCGGCCGGTATGGCGCCGTCCTGTGTAATTCGCGATAATCCCAACCCATGAACGCGCCGCAAGATCCTCAAATCGAATCGCTGAAAGTCCCGCCGCATTCGGTGGAAGCCGAGCAGTCGGTGCTCGGCGGCCTGTTGCTCGACAACGCGGCATGGGACCGGATTGCCGACTTCCTGTCGCAGGGCGATTTCTACCGCTACGACCACCGGATCATCTACGAGCATATCGGCCGGCTGATCGCGTCGACGCGCCCGGCCGACGTCGTGACCGTGTACGAAGCGATGGTCACGTCCGGCAAGGCCGACGACGTCGGCGGGCTCGCGTATCTGAACGCGCTCGCGCAGAACACGCCGAGCGCGGCGAACATCCGCCGCTATGCGGAAATCGTGCGCGATCGCGCGGTGCTGCGCCGGCTCGTGTCGGTCGCCGACGAAATCTCGGCCGACGCGTTCAACCCGCAGGGCAAGGAAGTCCGCCAGCTGCTCGACGAAGCCGAGTCGAAGGTGTTCTCGATCGCCGAAGAGGGCGCGCGCGGCAACCAGGGCTTCCTCGAGGTCGGCCCGCTGCTTACGCAAGTCGTCGAGCGCATCGATACGCTGTACCACACCGCGAACCCGAGCGACGTCACGGGCACGCCGACGGGCTTCGTCGACCTCGACCGGATGACGTCCGGCATGCACGGCGGCGAGTTGATCATCGTCGCGGGGCGTCCGTCGATGGGCAAGACCGCGCTTTCGATGAATATCGGCGAATACGTCGCGGTCGAGTACGGGCTGCCGGTCGCGGTGTTCTCGATGGAAATGCCGGGCACCCAGCTCGTGATGCGTATGCTCGGCTCGATCGGCCGGCTCGACCAGCACCGGATGCGTACGGGCCGCCTGACGGACGAGGACTGGCCGAAGCTGACCCACGCGGTGCAGAAGATGAGCGAGGCGCAGCTCTTCATCGACGAGACGGGCGGCCTGAACCCGATGGAATTGCGCTCGCGCGCGCGGCGTCTCGCGCGGCAATGCGGCAAGCTCGGCCTGATCATCGTCGACTACCTGCAGCTGATGTCGGGTTCGTCGCAGGGCGAGAACCGTGCGACCGAAATCTCGGAAATCTCGCGATCGCTGAAGAGTCTCGCGAAGGAACTCGACGTGCCGGTGATCGCCTTGTCGCAGTTGAACCGTGGCCTCGAGCAGCGCCCGAACAAGCGTCCGGTGATGTCCGACCTGCGCGAATCGGGCGCAATCGAACAGGACGCGGACGTGATCCTGTTCATCTATCGCGACGAAGTCTACAACCCGGACAGCCCCGACAAGGGCACGGCCGAAATCATCATCGGCAAGCAGCGTAACGGTCCGATCGGCCCCGTTCGGCTCACGTTCCTCGGTCAATACACGAAGTTCGATAACTTCGCCGGGGCGCAGAACTTCCACGGCGAGTAACGCCGGAAGTAAACCCTTATTTCGCCAAGCGTTGTATTCAATCCCGGCGCGCGCACATGTGCGCGCCGTGTCGCGACCGGAAACGGTACAATGTCGCCCGTTTTCGTGACAGTAGTTTGACAATCTCTCAGGAATCCCATGTTCGGTCGATTCATGCCCACCGAGGGCAAGTTCTTTGAACTCTTCAACGCGCACGCGAAGCACATCGTTGCAGGCGGACGCGAACTCGAACTGCTGATCGACAATCTCGCCGACGCCGAGATTCACAAGCAAAACGTGCAAATCGCCGAGAAGGCCGCTGACAAGCTCACGCACGAAGCGATCGATCTGCTGCACAAGACTTTCATCACGCCGCTCGATCGCGACGAGATCCACAAGCTGATCACGACGATGGACGACATTCTCGACCTGATGGAGGACGTCGCGACGGCCGTGTCGCTGTACGACGTGCGCGCCGTCACGTCCGAGGCGAGCCAGCTCGCGCACATCGTCACGCAGTCGGCCCAGCACGTGCAGCAGGCTGTCGGCATGCTGTCCGACATGAAGCAGTCGGGACAGATCCTCAAGCAGTGCGAGGAGATCGACCGCTGGGAGTCGGAGGCCGATCGCGTGCTGCGCTCGGCGATGTCGAAGCTGTTCCGCGAGGAAGACGACGTGAAGACGCTCATCAAGCTGAAGGCGATCTACGAGTTGCTCGAAGAGATCACCGACAAGTGCGAGGACGTCGCGAACATCATCGAAGGCATCGTGCTGGAAAACGCCTGAGCGGACCACGATGCATTCGATACAACTTGCCCTCTGGATGGTCGCGACGCTGGTGCTCGTCGCGCTCTTATTCGACTTCATGAACGGTTTTCACGACGCGGCGAACTCGATCGCCACCGTCGTGTCCACCGGGGTGCTGAAGCCCCAGCAGGCCGTGGTGTTCGCGGCCGCGTTCAACGTCATTGCCTATTTCATCTTCCACCTGAAGGTCGCGCAGACCGTCGGCAAAGGCACGATCGATCCCGAGATCGTCGATCACTACGTCGTGTTCGGCGCACTCGTCGGCGCGATCGGCTGGAACGTGATCACCTGGTACTACGGGATTCCGTCGAGCTCGTCGCACGCGCTGATCGGCGGCCTCGTCGGCGCGGCGCTCGCGAAGTCCGGCTGGGGTTCGCTGAACATCGACGGGCTGCTGAAGACGGTCGCATTCATCTTCATTTCGCCGCTGCTCGGCTTCATCCTCGGCTCGCTGTTCATGCTCGGCGTGTCGTGGCTGTATTTCCGCACCGCGCCCAGCAAGGTCGACCGGCGGTTCCGCCGGCTGCAGCTGCTGTCGGCCGGGCTGTACAGCCTCGGCCACGGCGGCAACGACGCACAGAAGACGATCGGCATCATCTGGATGCTGCTGATCGCGTCGGGCTATGCGTCTGCGACCGCCGATGCGCCGCCAGCGTGGGTGATCGGCGCGTGCTACCTGTCGATGGGTCTCGGCACGCTGTTCGGCGGCTGGCGCATCGTGCGCACGATGGGCCAGAAGATCACGAAGCTCAAGCCGGTCGGCGGTTTCTGTGCGGAAACCGGCGGCGCGATGACGCTGTTCCTCGCGTCGTTCCTCGGCATTCCGGTCTCGACGACGCACACGATCACCGGCGCGATCGTCGGCGTCGGCGCGACGCAGAAGCTGTCGGCCGTGCGCTGGGGCGTCGCCGGCAATATCGTGTGGGCGTGGGTGCTGACGCTGCCGGCGTCCGCGCTGTTCGCGGCCGGCGGGTGGTGGCTCGGACACCGGATTTTCTGATCGCCGACACTGCCGGACCGACATGAAATGCGCCGCAAGCCGAAAGGCTGCGGCGCATTTTCTTTAGGGGTGCGGGAATTCGCGGCGAAGGGCGGATGCCGTCCCGGGTGCTCGCAGGGGGCGGCGGGGCGAAACGGGCTAGTAACTCCCGTTCGCGAACCGGGCAATCGGATCGTCTGCCGTGCCGGTGCGCGGGCTGACGGGCGCGGATTGCGTCGACGCACGCAGCACCTGCACGGGCTCGGTGCCGCGCGGCGGCGTCGCGGCCGCCGCGGATGGCGGTTCCGCATCGAAAGCGGCAGCCTGGGCGGCCGTCAGCGCGGTAGTCGGAATCTGCGTGCCGGCCTCTGCCGGGCCGGCCGGCGCTGCATTCGCCGTCATGCCGTCATTCGCGGACGTTGCCTGCTGCTGAGCCGCCTGCATGCGCGGCGGCGGTTCGTACGGATCGGCGGGCGCGGCCGCAGGGGCAACCGCCGCGGTCGATATGACCGGCGCGGGCGACTGGGCCGCACCGGCTTGCGACGAAGCATAGGCAGGCTGTCGCGGCGCGGCGGCGGTTACGACAGGGGCGGGGGCGGGTGCGGGTGCGGCCGCCGGCGGGTTGCGCGGCTCGTCACGCCGTGCCTCATAGGTCGGCGCATCGAACGGCGTGGGTGCCGTGCGCGACGGCGCGACGCGGCGAATGCCGTCGAAGCGCTTGGCCCAGTACGGGTTCGTCAGGTAGTCGAGCCGCACGGTGCCGCCCGTCGACGGCGCGTTGACGAAGCGCAGCTTGCCGACATAGATGCCGACGTGCGAATGCGGCCGCCCGGTCGTATTGAAGAAGATCAGGTCGCCGGGCGCGACCTGGTCGGGCTCGATCGGCTCGCCGCGGCCGCTCATGTCGGCGGTCGTGCGCGGCAGGTTCACGTCGGCCGCCCGGCCGATCACGTAGCGCACGAGCCCGCTGCAGTCGAAGCCGCTCGTCGGGGTGTTGCCGCCCCAGCGATACGGGACGCCGACGAGGCTCATCGCCTGGATCGAGATTTCTTCCTGGCCGACGCTGTGATCGACGAATTTCGGGAAATTGGCGGGTGCGGGGAACGCGCGGGGCGTCGTGATCTTCATGCCCGAGGAGGAACGCGATGCCGACTGCGGCGGCACGCTGGAGCAGGCCGCAAGCAGCGAAACGACGGCGACGGGAACCCAGATTCGAAGCATGGCAAGGCGGGCGAGCGCGGTACGCTCGCGAATCGTATGACAACAGACAGACCCGATGGTAGACGCTGCGGCGGGGCTTAAGCAACTATTCTTGAGAATTTACTTGAAGTTTCGCGCGTAAACGGGGTTGTTGCGTGACGATGTATTACCTGGGTTTTCGACCCCAAATAAAAACGGCGCTCCGAAACGGAGCGCCGCGATGCGTCGAAAGCCGGCCGACGGGCCGCCGGCCTGTCGCGTTACAGGATGTCCGACGCGTAGTCGGCGAGCCGCGAGCGTTCACCGCGCGCGAGCGTCACGTGGCCGCTGTGGCCCCAGCCCTTGAAGCGGTCGACGACGTAGGTGAGACCCGAGCTGCCTTCGGTCAGGTAAGGCGTGTCGATCTGCGCGATGTTGCCGAGGCACACGATCTTCGTGCCGGGGCCCGCACGCGTGACGAGCGTCTTCATCTGCTTCGGCGTCAGGTTCTGTGCCTCGTCGATGATCAGGTACTTGTCGACGAACGTGCGGCCACGCATGAAGTTCATGCTCTTTACCTTCAGGCGCGAACGGATCAGCTCCTGCGTCGCGGCACGTCCCCATTCGCCGGCAGCGTCGTCGGTCTTCTGCAGCACTTCGAGGTTGTCGTCGAATGCACCCATCCACGGCTGCATCTTCTCTTCCTCGGTGCCGGGCAGGAAACCGATGTCCTCGCCGACGGGTACGGTCGCGCGCGTCACGATGATCTCGTTGTAGCGCTTGTCGTCGAGCACCTGCGCGAGGCCGGCCGCGAGCGCGACGAGCGTCTTGCCGGTGCCGGCCTGGCCGAGCAGCGTGACGAAGTCGATCTCGGGGTTCATCAGCAGGTTCAGCGCGAAATTCTGCTCGCGGTTGCGCGCGGTGATGCCCCACACGTTGTTCTTGTGGTGGCTGTAGTCGCGCAGCGTCTGCAGCAGCGCCGTCTTGCCGTTCAGTTCGCGGACGATCGCGTGGAACGTCGGCTCGCCGTTCTGCGGCTCCAGATAGACGAACTCGTTGACGAGCATCGACGCGACGAGCGGGCCTGTCACGCGGTAGTACGTGGTGCCCGTCTTCGTGTCCTGCCAGCTCTCCATGCCCTTCGCGTGCTTGGTCCAGAAATCCTGCGGCAGTTCGCGCACGCCGTTATAGAGGAGGTCTTTATCCTCGAGGACCTGGTCGTTGAAGTAGTCTTCCGCGGGCAGGCTGAGCGCGTGCGCCTTGATCCGCATGTTGATGTCTTTCGACACCAGCACGACCTGGCGGTCGGGCCGGTCGCGCTGCAGCGCGCGCACGACGCCGAGGATCTGGTTGTCGGCCTTGCCTTCGGGCAACCCTTCGATGGGCGCGATGTCGGCGAGCTTCGTCTGGAAGTACAGGCGGCCGAGCGCCTCGCGGCTGCCGAGGCGCGACAGCGGGATGCCGGCCGTGATCGGGCCTGCATCGGCGACGAGCGCGTCGAGCGTGCGGCTGACCTGGCGTGCGTTGCGCGCGACTTCGGACATCCCCTTCTTGTGGTTGTCGAGTTCCTCGAGCGTCATCATCGGCAGATAGACGTCGTGTTCCTCGAAGCGGAAGAGGCTGCTCGGGTCGTGCATCAGCACGTTGGTGTCGAGCACGAACAGTTTCTGCAGTTCGGCTTCGGCGGGCTTGCGGCTGCGCGACTTCGTCGCGGCACCTGCATCGCGCGCGGGCGCCGCGGCCGGTTTGCCGGCGGCCGGCTTGTCGTTGCGCGCGACGACCGGCGCAGCGGGTGCGGCGGGCGCCGGCATCGGCTGCAGCAGCGCAGCCGTCTGTTTGGTCTTGCGGCCGCGTACGGGTGCGCTCGCGGCATCTTGCGCCGAAGACGCGACGGCGCGCAGCGGCGCGGCCGTATTCGCGGCTTCGATCATCGGTTGGGCCACGCTGGCCGGACCATAGTCACCGGCTGTGGATGCGTCCCCTTCGGCGGATTTCTTCGCGGCTTTCGCGGGCCGCGCTTTCGCCTTGTATTCGTCGGGCGGCAGCAGGCTGCCGAGCTTGCTGGGGGGGGTAGGCAATGGCATGGTGTCCCTCGGGAGGAATCGTGTCGCACGGCGTGCGCCGCTGATCGCATCCTGCGTGACGTAGACGCATGCAGTTTGCGCGCGGTGGCGCACAGGAATTTCGTCTAGCCGGTTCGCCTAAGTGTCGATCAGCTCCTTGACGGGGTGAGAGCCGGACCGAGGGCCGGCGCGCAATCCATAAAAAAAGCCGCTGCCCCGTCGACAGGGGCATGCGGCTCGGCTGATACCGTCGTAACGCGCGTCAGGTGCCGGCAAGCATCGCAACGAGCACCGGCGCAGCAGCTACGAGAAATATGGGGCGAACTGGCATTCATTGCGGGCCAATATAACGCGCCTCAAAGCGCTTGTACAGCACTTAGCACGTCGTCCACATGACCCGGCACCTTGATGCCGCGCCATGCCTGACGGAGCACGCCGCCGGCGTCGATCAGGAACGTCGAGCGCTCGATTCCGCGCACTTCCTTGCCATACATTTTCTTCATCTTGATGACATCGAACAGCGCGCACAGCGCTTCGTCGGCATCGGAGATCAGCGGGAACGGCAGTTCGAGCTTTGCCTTGAAATTGTCATGCGAGCGCAGGCTGTCGCGCGACACGCCGATGACTTCCGCACCGGCTTTCTTGAACTTCGGATACAGGTCGCGGAACTGCAGCCCTTCGGTCGTGCAGCCCGGCGTGTTGTCCTTCGGATAGAAGTACAGCACGAGCTTCTTGCCCTTCAGGTCGGACAGCGAAATGTCGCCGCCCGTGGCCGGTGCGGTGAAATCGGGAACTTGACGGTCAACTTCGACAGACACGTGTTTCTCCTGTTGTTATGGAAAGGCGCCGCTGCGGCGGGGCGTCGCGGCGGCGCGCCGCAAGGGCGGAGCGGGCGACGCCGGCTCGCGTACGAACTCAGTCGGGCTGGACGATCAGTTCGCCGGAGCGGCCGGGGATTTCGCCCCATGTGACAGGGTACGATGGCAGCGAGTCGCGGTCCAGCGTCGCGTGGTAGTCGCCCATCGTCGCAAACGTGTGGCCTTGCGCGCGCCAGCCGGCGAGCAGTTGCTCGAACACGGGCGCGAGCTTCTGGCCTTCCAGTTCCGCATGCAGCGTGAAAACCTGGTCGCGCGGATTGGTTTCGGTGAACTTGAGGATGTGCGCGGCGACGTTGTGCGTGTCGACGCCGTCGATGCCGAGGACTTCGTCGAGCGTGGGCAGCGTCGTCGGCATCTGCACGTGCGATAGCGTGCGGCCTTCGACGACGGGCAGGTACGGCGAATGGCCGCGGCCGTCGGATGCGTAGCGCATCCCCCATGCGTCGATCTGCTCGAACGCGGAGTCGTTCATCTGCCAGCCGGCCGCGCCGTGCGTGACGGGCGGCGCACCGAAAATCTCGATGAAGCGCGCGTGGCTCTTCTGCATTTCACGCGCGGTCCAGTCGCGATCGCGCGCGCGGACGTTGTCCTGCCAGTACACGTGATCCCATGTGTGGATCCCGCATTCGAAGCCGGCCTCGTGAATCGCGCGCATGTCGGCGATCGCGCGGCGGCCGATGTCGGGGCCGGGCAGCAGCACGCCGTACATCAACTGCTTCACGCCGTAGTGTTCGACCACCGACGTGCGCGACACCTTCTTCAGGAAGCCGGGGCGGAACACGCGCCGCAGCGCCCAGCCCGTGTGATCGGGCCCGAGGCTGAAGAGGAAGGTCGCGCGCGCACTGAAGCGATCGAAGATGCGCGCGAGGTTCGGCACGCCTTCGCGCGTGCCGCGCAGCGTGTCGACGTCGATCTTGAGGACGATGCGAGCCAAGCGAACGTCCCGATCAGCCTTGCTGTTCGACGAGCGCGCGCGCGTCGCCGACATGGCCGCGATACGCTTCGAAGATGTTGCGCAGCGCATCGTCGAACGTTGCTTGCGGCGCCCAGCCGAGCTCCTGCATCGTGTTGTCGATCTTCGGCACGCGGTTCTGCACGTCCTGGTAGCCGTTGCCGTAGTAGGCGCCGGACGTCGTCTCGACGAGCTTCACCTGCTTGGCCGAATCGGCGTACTCGGGGAATTCCGCCGCCAGTTCGAGCATCTTGTGCGCGAGCTCGCGAACCGAGAAGTTGTTCTTCGGATTCCCGATGTTGTAGATCTTGCCCGATGCGACGCCGCCCTTGTTCTCGATGATCTTCATCAGCGCGTTGATGCCGTCGCCGATGTCGGTGAACGCGCGCTTCTGCGAGCCGCCGTCGACGAGGCTGATGTTCTCGCCGCGCACGATGTGGCCGAGGAACTGCGTGACGACGCGCGAGCTGCCTTCCTTCGGCGTGTAGATCGAGTCGAGGCCCGGGCCGATCCAGTTGAACGGGCGGAACAGCGTGAAGTTCAGGCCTTCCATCCCGTAGCCCCAGATCACGCGGTCCATCAGCTGCTTCGAGCATGCGTAGATCCAGCGCGGCTTGTTGATCGGGCCGTAGGTGAGCGCCGATGCATCCGGATCGAACTGCTCGTCCGAGCACATGCCGTAGACCTCGGAGGTCGACGGGAACACGAGGTGCTTGCCGTACTTGACGGCCGAACGCACGATCGGCAGGTTTGCCTCGAAGTCGAGCTCGAACACGCGCAGCGGCTGCTGGACGTAGGTCGCGGGCGTCGCGATCGCGACGAGCGGCAGGATCACGTCGCACTTCTTCACGTGATACTCGACCCACTCCTTGTTGATCGTGATGTCGCCTTCGAAGAAATGCATCCGTTCGTGGTTGACGAGGTCGCCCAGCCGATCGGTCTGCATGTCCATGCCGAACACTTCCCAATCGGTGGTTTCAAGAATGCGCTTCGACAGGTGATGGCCGATGAAGCCGTTCACACCCAGGATCAGGACTTTTTTTGCTTTCATGAATGACGGGAAGAATGAATGAATTGCGCGAATTCCGCGGGCGTCACGACGGTTTCGCTGCCGTCGCGCTGCTGCCACAGCTCGAGAATGGATAGGGCGCGGCTGTCGCCGCAGACGCCGAATAGCGCATTATCGCTTACGTGCAGGCCGGGCGGCAAATCCGCCGCCGCGGCGGCCGCCGCGCTGCCGGGCGCCGCAAGGCGCGCGCGCGCGATCACGAAACGCGTGCCGTCGACGTCCGTGAACGCGCCCGGATACGGGGGCGCGACCGCGCGCACCAGGTTGTAGACCTGGGCGGCCGGCTTCGACCAGTCGACGCGGCCGTCTTCGGGCTTGCGCCCGCCGTAGTAGCTGCCGGTTGCGAGATCGTTGGGCAGGTGCGATGCCTCGCCCGCGAGCAGCGCGGGCAGCACGCGCCAGAGCGTCTGTTCGGCGGCCACCGTGACCTTGTCGAACACCTGCGTGGCCGTGTCGTCCGGCAGGATCGGCACCGCGGTCTGGCCGATGATCGCGCCCGCGTCGGGCTTCGCGGCCATCTCGTGCAGCGTCGCGCCGGTTTCGGTTTCACCGTTCAGCACGGCCCAGTTGGTCGGTACCCGACCCCGGTATTTCGGCAGCAACGAACCGTGCATGTTGTACGCGCCGCGCGGCGCGATCGCGAGCAGGTCCACCGGCAGCATGTGCCGGTAGTAGAACGAGAAGATGAAATCCGGCCGCGCGTCCGACACCGCGCGGCGCAGCGCCGGATCGGCGGGATCGGCCGGCGTGACGACCGGAATGCCGTGCTCGGCCGCGACGGACGCGACGCTGCCGAACCAGATGTTCTCGTTCGGGTTGTCCTCGTGCGTGACGACGAGCGCGACGTCGACGCCGCGCGCGAGCAGCACCTGCAGGCACCGCACGCCGACGTTGTGATACGCGAAGACGACCGCGCGCGGCTTCATTGCGCGGCCTCCGAGCGGTTCGCGCCGGCCGGCACCGCCGGCACGCCGTCGTGCTGCTCGAGCACGGCCTGGATCAGGTAGCGCGGCCGTGCGCGCACCTGCTGGTAGATGCGGCCGACGTACTCGCCGAGCAGGCCGAGCGCGAAGACGATCACGCCGAGCATGAAGAACGTGATCGCGAACAGCGTGAACACGCCCTGGACTTCCGCGCCGACGATGAAGCGTCGCACCAGCAGCAGCACGAACAGCGCGGCGGAGCCGAGCGACAGGATCACGCCGATGAACGACAGCCACTGCAGCGGCACGACCGAGAAGCCCGTCACGAGGTCGAAGTTCAGCCGGATCAGGCTGTACAGCGAGTACTTCGACTGGCCAGCGAAGCGCTCCTCGTGCGCGACCTCGATCTCGGTCGGGTTCTGCGCGAACGTATACGCGAGCGCGGGGATGAACGTGTTGACTTCGCCGCACACGTTGATCGTGTCGATGATGCGGCGGCTGTACGCGCGCAGCATGCAGCCCTGGTCGGTCATCTTGATGCGCGTGATGCGCTCGCGCAGCCGGTTCATCACCCGCGACGCCTTGCGTCGCCACAGGCTGTCCTGGCGCTGCTTGCGGATCGAGCCGACGTAGTCGTAGCCCTCGCGCATCTTCGCGATCAGCTTGCCGATTTCCTCGGGCGGGTTCTGCAGGTCGGCGTCGAGCGTGATGACGATTTCGCCGCGCGACTGCGCGAAGCCGGCGAGGATCGCCATGTGCTGGCCGTAGTTGCCGTTGAGCAGCACGACGCGCGTCGTGTCGGGGCGTACGTGGAACTGATCGGCGAGCATTGCGGCCGAGCGGTCGCGGCTGCCGTCGTTGATCAGGATCACTTCGTATGACGTGTCGAGTGCGTCGAGCGCCGGATACAGCCGCGCGAACAGCGCGGCGAGGCCGTCTTCCTCGTTGTACACGGGGATGATGATCGATACTTCGGGCCGGCCGGCGTCCAGGTGCCCGGCGCCCGGATGCCCGGCGCGTGCTTCAAGGTGACTCATGTACGCTTATTTTCCGTATTGTTCGCAAATCTGGTTGATGGCGTCGACCACGCGACGCACGTCGCCTTCCGTCATCTGCGTGAAGAGCGGCAGCGTGACGGTCGACGCGCCGTACCGTTCGGCGTGGGGGAACATGCCCTCCTTGAAACCGCGCGCGCGATACAGCGTGAAAAGGTGGATCGCCGGGTAGTGGATGCCCGTGCCGATGCCGCGCTCCTTCATCTGCGCCATGAAATCGGCGCGCGGGATCGACAGCCGTTCGAGCGGCAGCGTGATCTGGAACATGTGCCAGTTGCCGTTCTCGAATTCGGCGACGGGCAGGCCGACGCCGAGCTTCACGGCCGGGCCGCCGTCGAACGCGGCGAAATACGCGCGGGCGAGCGCGCGGCGCTGCGCGGTGAAGCGCTCGAGGTGCGGCAACTGGCCGAGGCCGACGCGCGCGGCGACATCGGTCAGGTTGTACTTGCCGCCGAGCACGTCGCAGTCCATCCCGTCGAAGCCCGTGCGCGTGATGCCCTGCAGCCGGTACTTCTGCGCGAGCGTCGCTTCGTCCTCGTTGTTCAGCACGAGCGCGCCGCCTTCGATCGTCGTCAGGTTCTTGTTCGCGTGGAAGCTGAACGACACGATGTCGCCGATCGCGCCGATGCGCTTGCCGTTCCACGTCGAGCCGAGCGCCTGCGCGGCGTCCTCGATCACGCGCAGGTTGTGCGCACGCGCGATCGCGTACAGGCGATCCATGTCGACCGGCAGGCCGGCCAGGTAAACCGGGATGATCGCCTTCGTGCGCGGCGTGATCGCCTGCTCGAGCTTGTCGAGGTCGATGTTGCGCGTGACGGGATCGATGTCGGCGAACACGGGCGTCGCGCCCGTCTCGAGGATCACGTTGCTGGTCGAGACCCACGACGCCGGCGTCGTGATCACTTCGTCGCCGGCGCCGACGCCCGCGATGCGCAGGCCGATCTCGAGCGTGCAGGTACCCGAATTGAATGCGCGGACCGGACGGCCGCCGCAGTATTCGGACAGCGCCGCTTCGAATTTCTGGCACTGCGGGCCGGTGGTGATCCAGCCCGAACGCAGCACCTCGACGACGCCCTGGATGGTTTCCTCATCGATCTCGGGGCGGGTGAACGGCAGAAACGGAGCGATAGTCTGGCTCATGAACGTTTTGGCCTGTAATGGCGTGTAATAAAAGGGTCGGGCGATCCCGGCCGAAACCGGCATTAAACACCGGTTGGCGGATTCGCACCGTGATTTTTTGTAGGCGAATGCTTAACGCCGCGGGGCATGCTCAGCTTCGCGCGAGCACGAGCACCCCGATCAGGATGATGCCGATGCCGACGAGCCGCTGGACCGACAGCACCTCGCCGAACAGGTACCAGGCCGCGAATGCGTTGACGACGTAGCCGAGCGACAGCATCGGGTACGCGATCGACACGTCGACCCGCGACAGCCCGACGATCCAGACGACGACGCTCAGCACGTAGCAGCCGAGGCCGCCGATGATCGGCAGCTGGGTCGCGATCTTCAGGCCGACCGGGACGATGTTCGCACGGCTGAATTCGAAGTGCCCGACGGCGTTGACGCCGGCTTTCAGCAAAAGTTGCGCACAGGCGTTGAGCATGACGCCGGTGATGATGCAGACGAACGAAACGGGATTCATGCGGTGGGCGTCCTTACGATTGCGGTTTCTCGACGATCACGCGGCGGCTGTCGCGCGCGATCACGCGCATCGGCACACCTTGCTTGACCAGCGTGTCGTACTGGCCGGGCGGCATGATCGCGAGCGCATGGGTTTCCTGTTTCCAGCGCGTGATCCATTCGTCGACGGTCGGAATCCATTTGTTCGGCTCGACCGAGATCCCGAACGCGAGCTCGTCCTGGCGCTGGACCATGATCGTCGTATGGCCCATGTAGAACGGGAACGTGTGATCGAGCATCTCGACCGAGTAGAACGGCGTGTCGGGCGGCAGCTTCGCCAGTTCGGCGCGCACGGCGGGCGCGAGCAGCGCGCCCGAGCTGTAGCGGCCGAACTCGTCGTGCCCGGTGCCGCCGATCGTGCAGAAGGCGAGCCACGCGGCGCCGAACGCGGCGATCGCGGCCGCGACGCCCGCGCGGCGGTTCAGCCACGCGGCCGCGAGCGCCAGTGCGGCCGCAACCGCGAGGCCCGCGTACAACCAGATCTGGAATGCGCGGTACAGCGCGTTCGGCGTGCGGGCATCGCCCTGGTACGCGAGGAAGATGATCCCGAACGCGGCGGCGACGAAGAACACGAGGTAGCCGAGCAGGTGGCGGCGGAACCGGTCGGCCGTCATCAGCGGCAGGTACGCGCCGATGATCAGCGCGAGCGCCGGCGCGACCGGCAGCACGTACGAGATCAGCTTCGAGTGCGACGTGCTGAAGAACAGGAAGATGAATGCGCTCCAGATCAGCAGCACGAGCATCGGCGAGAAGCCGTTCGGCTGGCGCGGCATCCGCAGCGCATGGCGGATGCTCTGCCACGCGACCGACAGCCACGGCAGGAAGCCGACCAGCAGCACGGGCACGAAGTAGTAGAGCGGGCCCGGGCGGTTCTGTTCCGGGGTCAGGTACCGGCGGAACTGCTGGACGATGAAGAAGAAGTTGAAGAACTCGGGGTTGCGCTGCTGGACGAGCACGAACCATGGCGTGACGATCGCGAAGAAGATCACGAGGCCGCTGACCAGGTACAGGCGTTTCCACAGCGCCCAGTCGCGCGCGACCAGCGTATAGAGCACGAGCACGGCGCCGGGGAGGATCAGGCCGACGAGGCCCTTCGACAGCATCGCGAACGCCATCGCCGCCCAGCACGTCCACATCCAGCCGCGCACCGCGGCCGGGCGCAGCCCGGGCCGCTGCGCGAGCAGCAGTGAGCAGAGCGACAGCGCCATCCAGAACGCGAGCCCCATGTCGAGCGCGTTGAAGTGGCCCATCAGGTTCCAGTACGGCGCGCACGCGAGCACGACGGCCGCGAGGAAGCCCGACAGCGGGTTGAACAGGCGCGCGCCGGTGAAGCCGACGAGCAGCACGCCGGCGAAGCTCGCGACGGCCGTGTAGAGGCGCGCCTGCCATTCGCCGATGCCGAACCATGCGAACGTGAGCGCGTTCAGCCAGGTCTGCAGCGGCGGCTTCTCGAAGTACTTGTAGCCGTTGTAGCGCGGCGTGATCCAGTCGCCGGTGACGAACATCTCGCGTGCCATCTCCGCGTAGCGGCCTTCGTCGCTGGGGATCAGGTGGCGCAGCCCGAGCGGCGCGAACCAGACGATCGCGAGCGCGACGATGAGGAGGGCGAGCGTGATGCGATTGAGCGGTAGCCTCGACGGCGTATCGTTCATGGATTTTCAGCCTGTTGGTTGTTGTGACGGGCCGCCGGCGGGTTGCGCCGGGGGCGGGCGGCCTGGCCGGGCCGATCCGGGGGATCGACCCGCTGCGCCGGCCCGAGTTTTACCGCATCGGGGATTAACGTTCAATTAAGAGCGCGGCAGCGACTTTGCGGCCCTCGGCCATCAGGATGTTATAAGTGCGGCAGGCGGCCTGGAAATCCATCGTCTCGACGCCGATCCGCTTGGCCGTGAGTGCCGCGACGAGCCGCGGGTGCGGGAAGCGCAGCCGCGCGCCGCTGCCGAAGATCACGAGTTCGGGTATCGGGTCGAGCAGCATCGCGAAATGCTCGGGCGCGAGCGCGTCGAATGACGACACGGGCCATGCCTGGACCGGCGAGCCGGGCAGCACGATGACGCTCGTTTCATGGCGTTCGAGATTGACGTCGACATAATCGGGGCCGTAGCCGGTGACGGTGTTGAGCGCGCCGCTCGTATCCTGGTGCAGTTTCAAATCGGTATTCCGCGTTTCCGTAGGGGAATGTGTCGCAGGCCGCACGGGCCCGGGCAGCCGGTTTCACGCGCCTGCGCATGCGGGACGCCTGACGGCGCGGGCCCGGCGCGGCTATGGTGCATTGCGAAAGTCGGCCAAAATCCGCTAAATTATAACTTTTTGGTCGCCCCCGGGCGCCACTTGCGTCGTGCGTTGCCATAAGCTGCGTCCGACCGCCCGCTTTTTCCAGTCTAGACAGCGCGCGCAGACCAGCCGCTTTCCAGTTTTGATCCCGCCCCCCGGCCGCAAGGCCAACCCAGGAACCGTGTCGTCGTGAAACCGATTCAGAAGTCGAACAAGCTGCTCAACGTCTGCTACGACATCCGTGGCCCGGTGCTCGAGCACGCGAAGCGCCTCGAGGAAGAAGGCCACCGCATCATCAAGCTGAACATCGGCAACCTCGCGCCGTTCGGTTTCGACGCGCCGGACGAGATCATCCAGGACATGATCCGCAACCTGCCGTCGTCGTCCGGCTATTCGGATTCGAAGGGCGTGTTCTCGGCCCGCAAGGCCGTGATGCACTACACGCAGGAAAAGGGCGTCGTGGGCGTCGGTCTCGACGACATCTACATCGGCAACGGCGCGTCCGAGCTGATCGTGATGGCGACCCAGGCGCTGCTGAACGACGGCGACGAAGTGCTGCTGCCCGCGCCCGACTACCCGCTGTGGACGGCGGCGGTGAGCCTGTCGGGCGGCACGCCCGTGCACTACGTCTGCGACGAGCAGAATGCGTGGATGCCCGATCTCGACGACATCCGCCGCAAGATCACGCCGAACACGAAGGCGCTCGTCGTGATCAACCCGAACAATCCGACCGGCGCGCTCTATTCCGACGAATTGCTGCTCGAGCTGCTCGAGATCGCGCGCCAGCACGGGCTGATCGTGTTTGCCGACGAGGTCTACGACAAGATCGTCTACGACGGCCTCGAGCACACCGCGATGGGTTCGCTGTCGGAGGACGTGATCACCGTCACGTTCAACAGCCTGTCGAAGAGCTATCGGTCGTGCGGCTATCGCGCAGGCTGGATGGCCGTATCGGGCCTCGGCGGCGACAACCGCCGGCATGCGAAGGATTACCTCGAGGGGCTCGGCATCCTGTCGTCGATGCGCCTGTGCGCGAACGTGCCCGGGCAGTTCGCGATCCAGACGGCGCTCGGCGGCTACCAGAGCATCAACGAGCTGATCGTGCCGAGCGGGCGCCTGTACAAGCAGCGCGAGCTCGCGTACGACATGCTCACGTCGATTCCGGGCGTAACCTGTGTAAAGCCGCAGGCCGCGCTGTACATGTTCCCGCGCCTCGACCCGAAGCTCTACCCGATCCAGAACGACCAGCAATTCATTCTCGACCTGTTGCTCGAGGAGCGCGTGCTGCTCGTGCAGGGCACGGGTTTCAACTGGGCGACACCGGACCACTTCCGCGTGGTCTTCCTGCCGAACCTCGACGACCTGACCGATTCGATCAACCGGATCGCACGCTTCCTCGACGGCTACCGCAAGCGCTATTCGGCGTGAGCGGGCAGGACCACACGGAACTCACTACTTCTTACTCATCGATCACACGCAGCATGGAACCGATCAAAGTTGGCCTGTTGGGCTTCGGCACCGTCGGCAGCGGCACCTTCACGGTGCTGCGCCGCAACCAGGAAGAAATCAAGCGACGCGCGGGGCGCGGCATCGAGGTTGCGCGCATTGCCGTGCGCAACCCGGCCAAGGCGCAGGCTGCGCTCGGCGGCGACGCCGGCGCCGCGCAGATCACCGACGATTTCAATGCGGTCGTCGACGATCCGTCGATCGCGATCATCGCCGAGATGATCGGCGGCACGGGCATCGCGCGCGAGCTCGTGCTGCGCGCGATCGCGAACGGCAAGCACGTCGTGACGGCGAACAAGGCGCTGCTCGCGGTGCACGGCACCGAGATCTTCGAGGCTGCGCGCGCAAAGGGCGTGATGGTCGCATTCGAGGCGGCCGTCGCCGGCGGCATCCCGATCATCAAGGCGCTGCGCGAAGGCCTGACCGCGAACCGCATCCAGTACATCGCGGGCATCATCAACGGCACGACCAACTACATCCTGTCGGAAATGCGCGACCGCGGGCTCGACTTCGCGACCGCGCTGAAGGCCGCGCAGGAGCTCGGCTACGCGGAAGCCGATCCGACCTTCGACATCGAAGGCGTCGACGCCGCGCACAAGGCGACGATCATGAGCGCGATCGCGTTCGGCGTGCCGGTGCAGTTCGACCGCGCGTACGTCGAGGGCATCAGCAAGCTCGACGCGACCGACATCCGCTACGCGGAGGAGCTCGGCTACCGGATCAAGCTGCTCGGCATCACGCGCCGCGCCGAAAACGGCATCGAGCTGCGCGTGCACCCGACGCTGATCCCGGAGAAGCGCCTGCTCGCGAACGTCGAGGGTGCGATGAACGCGGTCGTCGTGCACGGCGACGCGGTCGGCACGACGCTGTACTACGGCAAGGGCGCGGGCGCGGAGCCGACCGCGTCGGCCGTGGTCGCGGATCTCGTCGACGTCACGCGCCTGCACACGGCCGACCCCGAGCATCGCGTGCCGCACCTCGCGTTCCAGCCCGACAGCCTGTCGAACACGCCGATTCTGCCGATCGACGAAGTGACGAGCGGCTACTACCTGCGCCTGCGCGTCGCCGACCAGACGGGCGTGCTGGCCAACATCACGCGCATCCTCGCCGCATCGGGCATCTCGATCGACGCGCTGCTGCAGAAGGAGTCGGAACAGGTCGACGACGCGAACGGCGAAACCGACATCATCCTGATCACGCACGAAACGCTCGAGAAGAACGTCAATGCGGCGATCGCGCAAATCGAGAGCCTGGAGACGGTCGTGTCGAAGGTGACGAAGCTGCGCATGGAAGCGCTGAATTGAGGATCGAGGACGACATGAATTACATCTCCACGCGCGGCGCCGGCATCGGCGAGCGCCATACGTTCTCCGACATCCTGCTCGGCGGTCTCGCGAAGGATGGCGGGCTCTACCTGCCGGCCGAGTATCCGAAGGTGTCCGCCGACGAGCTCGCGCGCTGGCGCTCGCTGTCGTACGCGGATCTCGCGTTCGAGATCCTGTCGAAGTTCTGCGACGACGTGCCGGCCGACGGCCTGCGCGCGATCACGCGCCGCACGTACACGGCCGACGTGTACAGCAACACGCGCCACGGCGAGAACGCGTCCGACATCACGCCGCTGAAGACGCTCGGCACCGAGAACGGTACGGCGCTGTCGCTGCTCGAACTGTCGAACGGCCCGACGCTCGCGTTCAAGGACATGGCGATGCAGCTGCTCGGCAACCTGTTCGAGTACACGCTCGCGAAGCATGGCGAAGCGCTGAACATTCTCGGCGCGACGTCGGGCGACACGGGCAGCGCGGCCGAATACGCGATGCGCGGCAAGGCCGGTGTGCGCGTGTTCATGCTGTCGCCGCACAAGAAGATGAGCGCGTTCCAGACGGCCCAGATGTTCAGCCTGCAGGATCCGAACATCTTCAACCTCGCGGTCGAAGGCGTGTTCGACGACTGCCAGGACATCGTGAAGGCCGTCTCGAACGACCACGCGTTCAAGGCGCAGCAGAAGATCGGCACGGTCAACTCGATCAACTGGGCGCGCGTCGTCGCGCAGGTCGTGTACTACTTCAAGGGCTACTTCGCGGCGACGCAGTCCAACGACGAGCGCGTGTCGTTCACGGTGCCGTCGGGCAACTTCGGCAACGTCTGCGCGGGCCACATCGCGCGGATGATGGGGCTGCCGATCGCGAAGCTGGTGGTCGCGACCAACGAGAACGACGTGCTCGACGAGTTCTTCCGCACGGGCGCGTATCGCGTGCGCAGCGCCGAGAACACGTATCACACGAGCAGCCCGAGCATGGACATTTCGAAGGCGTCGAACTTCGAGCGCTTCGTGTTCGACCTGCTCGGCCGCGATCCGGCGCGCGTGATGCAGCTGTTCCGCGACGTCGAGGAGAAGGGCGGCTTCGATCTCGCGGCGAGCGGCGATTTCGCGCGCGTCGCCGAGTTCGGTTTCGTGTCGGGCCGCAGCAGCCACACTGACCGCATCGCGACGATCCGCGACGTGTTCTCGCGCTACCACACGACGATCGACACGCACACGGCCGACGGCGTGAAGGTTGCGCGCGAGCACCTCGACGCGGGCGTGCCGATGGTCGTGCTCGAGACCGCGCAGCCGATCAAGTTCGGCGAGACGATCCGTGAAGCACTCGATCGCGAACCCGAGCGGCCGGCCGCATTCGACGGGCTCGAGGCGCTGCCGCAGCGCTTCGAGGTCGTGCAGGCCGACGCGCAGCAGGTAAAGGACTTCATCGCCGCGCATACGGGCGAGTGACGCACGGCCGGGCCGCGGGCCCGGCTGCGCAGGACGGCCGGAATGCCGATTCGTCGAACGGATCGGGGTTCCGGCCGTTTTGCTTGGAGGTAGCGGTGCCGCGGTGTGCAGGCGTTCGGCAGCCCGCCGCGTGCCTGCCGCCGCCACCCGCGCGAAACAAGTGCCAGACCCGCGCGTTCGCGCCGATCACAGTTTTCGCATGTCCGCCATATCGCGCGCCCGCGCGACGGCGTCGCTACAATGACGTATTGAATCCACCGATCCCCGATTCCATCGATGTCGAACCCGAATCCCGCGGCGCCGCGCGCGCCGATGCTGTCGACCGCCGAGGCGCTCGCCGCGCTGCTCGATGCCGCGAAGCCGCTGCCCGGTACCGAAACCGTCGCCACGCTCGACGCGCTCGGCCGCGTGCTGGCGGCCGACGTGAGTTCGCCGCTCGACGTGCCGCCGATGCATACGAGCGCGATGGACGGCTATGCGGTGCGCGTCGCCGACCTGCTGCACGGCGAGCGCCGCTTGCCGGTGTCGCAGCGCATTCCGGCCGGTCATCCGGCCGCGCCGCTTGCGGCCGGCACGGCCGCGCGGATCTTCACCGGCGCGACGGTGCCGCCCGGCGCCGACGCCGTCGTGATGCAGGAGCAGGCATCGGCCGACGGCGACGCGGTCGAGATCCTGCACACGCCGAAGGGTGGTGAATGGATTACCGTGCAGGGCGCGGACATCCGGCAGGGCTCGGTGATCCTGCCGGCCGGCACGCGGCTCACGCCGCAGGCACTCGGCCTGGCCGCATCGGTCGGCTGCGCGCAATTGTCGGTCGCTCGGCGAATTCGCGTCGCGGTGTTCTTCACCGGCGACGAACTGACGATGCCGGGCGAGCCGCTGAAGCCCGGCGCGATCTACAACTCGAACCGCTTCACGCTGCGCGGGCTGCTGGAGCGGCTCGGCTGCCACGTGACCGACTACGGGATCGTGCCCGACTCGCTCGCCGCGACGCGCGACACGTTGCGCGAGGCCGCGCGCGATCACGACGTGATCCTGACGAGCGGCGGCGTATCGGTCGGCGACGAGGATCACGTGAAGCCGGCCGTCGAGGCCGAGGGGCGGCTCGCACTGTGGCAGATCGCGATGAAGCCCGGCAAGCCGCTCGCGTACGGCGCGGTGCGCCGCGGCGACGCACGCGCCGATGCGCACTTCGTCGGGCTGCCCGGCAACCCCGTGTCGAGCTTCGTCACGTTCCTGCTGTTCGTGCGGCCGTTCCTGCTGCGCCTGTCCGGCGTGCGCGACGTCGCGCCGCGCGCGCTGTCGCTGCGGGCCGACTTTTCGCAGGGCAAGGGCGACCGGCGCAACGAATTCCTGCGGGCGCGCGTCAATGCGGCCGGCGGCCTCGACCTGTTCCCGAACCAGAGTTCGGCGGTGCTGACGTCGACGGTCTGGGGCGACGGCCTGATCGACAATCCGCCGCAGCACGCGATCAGCGCAGGCGAGACCGTGCGTTTCATTCCGTTTTCCGAACTGCTGTCGTAACGCGACGGCTTCCCGAACCATGAAGATTCATCTGAAATTTTTTGCAAGCGTACGAGAGGCACTCGGCGTTGCCGACGAGCAGGCCGACGTGCCGGATGGCGTGACGACCGTCGGCGACGTGCGCGCGTGGCTGCGCGTGCGCGGCGGTGCGTGGGCCGAGACGCTCGCCGAAGGGCGCGCGCTGCGCATGGCATGCAACCACGAGATGACCGATCCCGATACGCGGCTCACCGAGGGCTGCGAGGTCGCGTTCTTTCCGCCGGTGACGGGCGGTTGAGCTTTGCATGGGACGGGAATGGGCGCTGAAGCGCTGACTCCGGTCGAACGCGAAGCATGGGATCAGAGTAAGCGCTAAAGCGCCAACTCTGATCGATAGAGGCAGACGATGGCAACGATACGAATCCAGACCGACGACTTCGATCTGAACGCCGAAGTGGCGGCATTGCGCGCGCGAAACCCGAAAATCGGCGCGGTCGCGTGCTTCGTCGGCACGGTGCGCGACCTGAACGAAGGCGACTCGGTCGCCGCGATGGAGCTCGAGCACTATCCGGGGATGACCGAGAAGGCGCTCGAGAAGATCGCCGCCGAGGCCGGCCGGCGCTGGCCGGGCATCGATGTCGCGATCGTGCATCGCGTCGGCAGACTCCTTCCGCTCGACCAGATCGTGATGGTCGCGACGGTCGCCTCGCATCGCGGCGATGCGTTCGCGTCGTGCGAGTTCGTGATGGACTATTTGAAGACCGAGGCGCCGTTCTGGAAGAAGGAAACGACGCCGGACGGCGAGCGCTGGGTCGATGCGCGCAATACCGACGACGCCGCGCTCGCGCGCTGGGGCGTCGAATCGCGCAACACGCCGCGCTGAGCACAGCGTCCGGGCGATGCGGCGATGTGCCGCATGCGCCGCGCAATCGCCGTGCGTGATGGGTACGCGTTACGCGTCCGGATCGGTGCCGCGCCCGATGATCTTCGTCGGAAACGGCTCGCCGCGGGCGCGCGACGCCAGCGCGTGTGGATCGTCGCCCGCGTCGCGACGGCGAGGCGCGATCGCGTCGAGCAGTGCCTGCTGCTCGGGCGGAATCTGATAGTCCCAGCCGAACCGGCTCAACTGCAGGCTCTGCGCAATCCGCAGCGCGGGTTCCATGAAGCGGATCGCCGCGGGCGGCGCGTAGCGCGTCTCGACGGTCCTCAGGAACAGCGACAGCCAGCGGCTGAAATGGGCCGGTTCGATCCCGTCGAGCGGCTGGTGCGCCTGCTGCACGTTGCCGCGATAGCCCTTGGTGCCGAGCACGAGGCTCGACCAGAACGTGACCATCTTCGGCAGGTGGTCGTCCCAGCGGCCGGCCAGCTTCGCATCGAACACGGGCCCGAGCAGCGGATCGGCGCGCACGCGGTCGTAGAACGCGTAGACGAGATCGCGGATGTTGTCTTCGGTCGGCTCGGCATCGCGGGGGCGGGCCGGTGCGGTATCGGGTGAGGCGGATGTGACAGTCATTGCAAAAAGGGCCGGGATATATGGGCAACGGCGGGGCAACGGCGGGGCAACAGCGGAGCAACGACGGGGCGGCGGCGCGGGCAACAGGCAGGACGCCGGCCGGATTTTGACGCAAAATAGCGTCGAACAACCCCTGAAAAACGTGTAAATGTCACACATCTTATTGCGCGCACGCGATCCCGGCAACCCGGGGCCGCGGAACGGAGCCGTCAGCCGGCCTCGCGCGCATCCCGATCGGCTCGGCTCGCGTAATCGGGGCACGATCGATTCTTTCCGTATTCGCCCATGAGACTCACCGACTACACCGACTATTCGCTGCGCGTGATGCTGTACCTTGCCGTGCGCGGCGAGGGGCTCGCGACAATCCAGGAGATCTCGGACGCCTACGGAATCTCGAAGAACCATCTGATGAAAGTCGTGCAGCAGCTCGGCGAGCTGGGATGGATCGATACCGTTCGCGGCCGCAATGGCGGGCTGCGGCTTTTCCCCGAATCGCTGCAACTGACGGTCGGCCAGGTCGTGCGCGCGACCGAGAGCGACTTCGCGCTGGTTGGCTGCTTTCCGGCCGACGGCGGCGAGTCGCGCGGCTGCGTGATCGAGCCGCAGTGCCGCCTGAAGGGCGTGCTGGCGGCCGCGCGCGATGCGTTCTTCGCCGAACTCGATCGTCACACGCTCGGCGAGCTGGTCGAATCCCCGTCGCCGCTCATGGCGTTGCTCGGCATCCGTCCGGTCGCGCTCGTGCGTGCCGCACCGTCACCGGACGAAACGCCTGCACCGGCAGAGCCGCCGTCGACGGTCGACTGACACGCGGGCGCTGCGTTGCGCGATCCTGCAGTGGCCCGCCCCGGGTCGCTTTGGAGATATCCAGCATTTTTTGCGCTGAATCAACCCGAATTTCGCTTGAAAGCCGCATAACCATCCTCATCTTGGTGTTAATCGAAAATTGGAGGTCTCGACTAAATGAGAATCGACAAGCTCACCACCAAGTTCCAGGAAGCACTCTCGGACGCGCAAAGCCTTGCGGCAGGCCGCGACAATCAGTACATCGAACCCGTTCACGTACTCGCGGCGCTGGTCGCGCAGCAGGACGGTTCCGCCCGCTCGCTGATGTCGCGCGCGGGTGTTCACGTGCAGGCGCTGCAAGGCGCGCTGAACGAAGCCATTTCGCGCCTGCCGCAAGTAACGGGCACGGGCGGCGACATCCAGATCGGCCGTGAGTTGGCCGGGCTGCTGAACCAGGCCGACAAGGAAGCGCAGAAGCTCAACGACACGTTCATCGCGAGCGAGATGTTCCTGCTCGCCGCGTCCGACGACAAGGGCGAAGCCGGCAAGCTCGCGCGTCAGCACGGCCTCACGCGCAAGGCGCTCGAAGCCGCGATTGCCGCGGTGCGCGGCGGCTCGCAGGTGCACAGCCAGGACGCGGAAAGCCAGCGCGAGGCGCTGAAGAAGTACACGGTCGACCTGACCGAGCGCGCCCGTGCGGGCAAGCTCGATCCGGTGATTGGCCGCGACGACGAAATCCGCCGCTCGATCCAGATCCTGCAGCGCCGCACGAAGAACAACCCGGTGCTGATCGGCGAGCCGGGCGTCGGCAAGACGGCGATCGTCGAAGGGCTCGCGCAGCGGATCGTCAACGGCGAAGTGCCCGAGACGCTGAAGGGCAAGCGCGTGCTGTCGCTCGACATGGCCGCGCTGCTCGCGGGCGCGAAGTACCGCGGCGAGTTCGAGGAGCGCCTGAAGGCCGTGCTGAGCGACATCGCGAAGGACGAAGGCCGGACGATCGTCTTCATCGACGAAATCCACACGATGGTCGGCGCGGGCAAGGCCGAAGGCGCGATGGATGCGGGCAACATGCTGAAGCCGGCGCTGTCGCGCGGCGAGCTGCACTGCATCGGCGCGACCACGCTCGACGAATACCGCAAGTACATCGAGAAGGACGCCGCGCTCGAGCGCCGCTTCCAGAAGGTGCTCGTCGACGAGCCGAGCGTCGAGGCGACGATCGCGATCCTGCGCGGGCTGCAGGAGAAGTACGAACTGCACCACGGCGTCGACATCACCGACCCGGCGATCGTCGCTGCGGCCGAGCTGTCGCACCGCTACATCACCGACCGCTTCCTGCCCGACAAGGCGATCGACCTGATCGACGAAGCCGCTTCGAAGATCAAGATGGAAATCGATTCGAAGCCCGAAGAGATGGACAAGCTCGACCGTCGCCTGATCCAGCTGAAGATCGAGCGCGAAGCGGTGAAGAAGGAGCAGGATGAAGCGTCGCAGAAGCGCCTGCAGCTGATCGAGGAAGAGATCGACCGCCTCGGCCGCGAGTATGCGGACCTCGATGAGATCTGGACCGCCGAGAAGGCCGCGGTGCAGGGCAGCGCGCAGCTCAAGGAAGAGATCGAGAAGGTGCGTGCGGATATCGCGCGGCTGCAGCGTGACGGCAAGCTGGAGAAGGTCGCCGAGTTGCAGTACGGCAAGCTGCCGCAGCTCGAGGCGCAACTGAAGCAGGTCACGCAGGCGGAAGAGCAGGAGCAGCACAACCCGACGCGTCCGCGCCTGCTGCGCACGCAGGTCGGCGCCGAGGAAATCGCGGAAGTCGTGTCGCGTTCGACCGGGATTCCCGTGTCGCGCATGATGCAGGGCGAACGCGAGAAGCTGCTGCACATTGAGGAAAAGCTGCACGAGCGCGTGGTCGGCCAGCACGAGGCGATCAGCGCGGTGGCCGACGCGATCCGCCGTTCGCGCGCGGGTCTCGCCGATCCGAACCGTCCGTACGGCTCGTTCCTGTTTCTCGGCCCGACGGGTGTCGGCAAGACCGAGCTGTGCAAGGCGCTGGCGTCGTTCCTGTTCGATTCGGAAGAGCACCTGATCCGCATCGACATGAGCGAGTTCATGGAGAAGCACAGTGTCGCGCGGCTGATCGGCGCGCCGCCGGGTTATGTCGGCTACGAGGAAGGCGGCTACCTGACGGAAGCCGTGCGCCGCAAGCCGTACAGCGTGATCCTGCTCGACGAGATCGAGAAGGCGTATCCGGACGTGTTCAACGTGCTGCTGCAGGTGCTCGACGACGGCCGCATGACGGACGGGCAGGGGCGTACGGTCGACTTCAAGAACACGGTGATCGTGATGACGTCGAACCTCGGCTCGCAGGTGATCCAGGCGATGACGGGCGCGCCGCAGGACGAGATCAAGGACGCCGTGTGGCTCGAGGTGAAGCAGCATTTCCGCCCCGAGTTCCTGAACCGGATCGACGATGTCGTCGTGTTCCATGCGCTCGATCGCAGCAACATCGAGTCGATCGCGAAGATCCAGCTGGCGCGCCTGCACGACCGGCTCGCGAAGCTCGACATGGCGCTCGACGTGTCGGAAGCGGCGCTCGAGCAGATCGCGAAGGTCGGCTACGATCCGGTGTTCGGTGCGCGGCCGCTGAAGCGCGCGATCCAGCAGGAGATCGAGAACCCGGTCGCGAAGCTGATCCTCGCGGGCCGCTTCGGTCCGAAGGACGTGATTCCGGTCGACGTCAACGACGGCGGGTTCGTGTTCGACCGCGTCGTTCACTGATCGCCAGCCATCGGTCGCCCGCCCGGTTCACGCCGGGCGCGCAAAAACAAACACCCCGCCTCGGCGGGGTGTTTGCTTATGGAGCGGCCGGAAGCGGCCGCGCAGCGGCGACGGGCTTAAGCCTGCTTGTTGCCGCCGAACATGCCGGCGAGTTGCGTGAGCGTGCCGAGCACGTTCGACGTGTCGACCTGGCCGCCGGCCGGCACTTCGCCGTTCGGCGTCGCGCCGTTGACGACGTGCGGCAGCACTTGCGCGAGGATCGACGAGGCCTGCGACGGATCGATGCCGACCTTGCTCGCGAGCGAGCCGACGACGTCCGAGCCGAGCACGTTCTGCAGTGCGTCGGCCGAGATCGGCTGGTTTTCGCCGTTGCCGACCCACGAGCCGATGATGTCGCCGGCACCGCCTGCCTTGAACTTCTCGATCAGGCCGTTCAGGCCGCCCGGCTGGTTGTTGATGAATTCGAGCGCGGTCGTGATCAGCGCGCTTTGCGAGTTGCCGCCGGCCTGGCCGCCGATCAGACCACCGACGATGTCGAGGAGACCCATGGTTCTTCACCTTCACTGAGAAGGGCGCCGTGACGACGGCGCCCGTTGAACGAATACCGCGCGCACGCCGTCGCGCGCGCGGCGCACATCAGGCGCCCGACGCCGCGGCGGCGGAGGCTGCCTTGTCCTTCTTGCTCTTCTTCTTCGAACCCTTCGTCGCCTTCGCGGACGACGCTGCGGCCGGTGCGCTCGCACCCGCGTCGGCGGATGCCGCCGCTGCCGCTGCGGCCTTTTCCTTCTTCGATGCGCGCTTGCTCTTCGCCGGCTTGGTTGCCGCTTCCGGCGCGCTTGCCGCCGGCGCCGTAGCCGTCGTGCCGGCCGTCGCGGTCGCGGACGTCGCCGCGGTGCCTGCCGACGTCGTCGCCGGCGTGGTGGCCGGTGCCGTCGCGGCCGGCTTCGACAGCTTCACGCCCTTCGGCGGCGTCGACGAGCCGCCGACCGTCAGGCCGTTTTCCTCGAGATGCCCGACCGACTTCGTGCCGAGGCCCTTCACGCGGTTCGCGAGATCGTCCGCGTCCTTGAACGGGCCGTTCTTGGTGCGTTCGTCGATGATCGCCTTCGACTTCACGGGCCCGAGACCCTTCACGGATTCGAGCGCGGCCTGGTCAGCCGTGTTGACTTCGACGGCCGCGGCAAGGCCGGCGGCGAGCGACAGCGATAGCGCGACGAACAGCATCAGCAGCTTTTTCAGCATGGCAAAGGCTCCCTGGTTCTGACGGATGAATGGCTGTTGCAACGGACGACGGGGCGAGACCTGGCCGGGCGTCGCCGTTAAGCATAGGACAAATGCGTGCCCTTTTTAAGACAGGCTGACCGAATCTTGCTGAAGGCTTGCAGTGCTGTAAAGGCCGAAACCCGCGCCGGGCACCGATTTTGACCATTCTTTACGGTGTTGCCGGTTTTCATGAGGCTGGCTGTTCGACAGGGCTTGACTTAGAGTGAACTCTAACTCCTAACCTTGTTCCTGCCATGTCGAAAACCCTATCCAAATCTTCCGCCGCCGGTCCGCTGACGATCGGGCAAGTCGCCGAAACGACGGGCGTGTCGACGCATACGTTGCGGTATTACGAGCAGGCCGGCCTGCTGCGCGCGATTTCGCGCACGGCGGCCGGGCACCGGCTCTATGCGCCGGCCGACCTTGACTGGCTGGCCTTCGTGATGCGCCTGAAGGCGACCGGCATGCCGATCGCGCAGATGCAGGAATTCGCGGCGCTGCGCGCGCAAGGCGAGCTGACGTTCGGTGCGCGGCGCAGGTTGCTGGTCGCGCACCGCGACGCGGTGCGTGCGCATCTCGCGGAGCTGCAGGCGAGCCTCGACGCGATCGGCGACAAGATCGCGTATTACGAGGCGCGGGAGCGCGAGTCGGAACGACGGGCAAACCCCTCTCACTCTCTATCGGAACAGGACGGACACCATGGAACAACTCGCTGAAGATCGCTACACGCGCGGCTGGAACAAACTGAAGGAAATCGACGGCGAAGTCGGCGAACGCGTGATCGCGGCGCTCGCGCCGATTGCACCGGACTTCGGGCGGCTCCTGGTCGAGTTCGGTTTCGGCGACATCTACAGCCGGCCGCAGCTCGACCTGAGGGCGCGCGAGATCGCGACGATCGCGGCGCTGGCCGCGCTCGGCAATGCGCAGCCGCAACTGAAGGTGCATATCGAGGCCGCGCTGAACGTCGGCTGCACGCGCGACGAGATCGTCGAGGTGTTCATGCAGATGGCCGTCTACGCGGGTATGCCGGCCGCGCTCAACGCGCTGTTCGCCGCGCACGAGGTGTTCACGCGGCGCGACGAAGCGGCGGGTGAGGCCGGGAAGGCGAGCGAAGCGGCCGAGCAGGCGGCATGACGGCAGTCGCGCCGGCGCGTCACGCGCGGTGCGGCGCGACGATCCGGTGTTTCGCGATGCGCCGGTACAGCGTCGCACGCGAAATGCCGAGTGCCTGCGCGGCAGCGTCGGGCCGCCAGCGGTGCGCGGTGAGCGCCGCGACGATGCGGCCGCGTTCGTCGTCGGGCAGCGCGCCGGCCGGGGCCGCGCCGAGCTGCGCGGCGATATCGGCCGGCAGGTCGCGCCGCGTCACGCGCGCGGCGTCGCACACCGCGCACGCATAGCGCAGCACGTTGCGCAGTTGCCGCACGTTGCCGGGCCACGGGTACGCGGCGAGCTGTTCGGCGAGCGTCGTGTCGAGCGTGAGCACGTGGCCGGTCGCCTGCGCTTCCTCGGCGAACACGGCGGCAATCACGTCGCGCACGTCGGCGCGCGCGCGCAGCGGCGGCAGTTCGAACGTCGCGCCGCTCAGCCGGTAGTACAGGTCCTCGCGGAACGTACCGTCGGCCACCATCCGCGCGAGATCGCGGTGCGTCGCACAGATCACGTCGAGATCGACACGCACGGGCGTGTCGCTGCCGAGCGGCACGACCTCGCCGTCGGCGAGCACGCGCAACAGGCGCGTTTGCAGCGCGAGCGGCATGTCGCCGATTTCGTCGAGAAACAGCGTGCCGCCGTCGGCGAGCGCGATCTTGCCGCGTGCGCCGTGCTTGCGCGCGCCGGTGAACGCGCCGGCCGCATAGCCGAACAGTTCGCTCTCGATCAGCGCTTCCGGCAGCGCGCCGCAGTTGACGGCGACGAACGTCCGCGCACGCCGCGCACCGGCGTCGTGGATCGCGCGTGCGAACACTTCCTTCCCCGCACCGGTTTCGCCGAGCACGAGAATCGGCAGCCGCTTGCTTGCGACACGCAGCGCGAGCTCGGCCTGTTGCGCGATGTGCGTGTCGCTGCTGTGCAGGAACGGCGTCAGCGCGCCGACGTGGCGTTGTGCGGTGCCCGGGCGGCGCGACGCCGTGCCGGGCTCGCGGCCGGCGCGCCGTAGCGGCGCACGCAGCCGCGCATAGAGCGGGGCACCCGTCGCGCGCAGCCGCAGCGCGACGATCGTGTCGAGTCGCGCGGCATCGCGCAGCGGCATCTCGGTCGCATCGAAGATCTCGTCGATATGGCGCGGCTCGCGCAGCGCCGGCAGCGCGTCTCGCGCCTGCCGGTTCGCGGCGACGATATTGCCGCATTCGTCGAAAGCGATCAGCCACTCGGGTTGCGCTTCGACGTAGTGACGGTTCGGATGCCCGAACAAGATCCAGTGCTGCGCGGTGCTGTGCACGAAGTAGCCGTCCTCGATCAGCGCCGCACTCCGTCGCACGAGCTGGTAGACGAGGCGCTGGCTGTCGCGGCCGTCGGGCGAATGGACGGCCGACGCGTCGAGCACGCCGATCAGTTCGCCGCCCGGCGAGAAGATCGGCGCTGCGCTGCAGGTGAGCGTCGTGAATGCCGCGCGAAAGTGATCGGTCTTGTGCACGGTGATCGGCGCGAGATCGGTCAGCACGCTCGCGACGCCGCAGGTTCCTTCCTCGCTTTCGGACCAGCACGAGCCGATGTGCAGCCCCGCATGACGGAAGTCGTTGCGGCGCTCGCGGTCGATCCGGTAGTCGATCGTCACGCCGTGTGCGTCGGTCAGCATCACGCAGTAGTCGGCGACGCGGATCATGTCGTGCAGCCGCGTCAGGCACTGGCCCGACGCGCGCAGGAAGGCCTCCTCCTTGTCGCGCACTTCGCGCAACTCGGCCGCGGTCAGCACGCGCGGGCCGATCGACGAGGCGGGGTCGAGACTGTAGCGCTCCAGCGACCGTTGCCACGACGACACGAGGCGCGCGGAATCGGCCGGCGCGGGCAGGCGTCCGGCGAGCGCGCCGAGCACGCGGTCGGCGTGCTGGGCCTGGGGGACGGCGTAGGGCATGGTCGGCTCCGGTTCCGTACGGCGGGGTGTCGATGCTCTTGTAGCACATCCGGTGCGGCGGATCACATTGCATCGCAGCACGCGGCGCGCGTGAGACGTTCGTCTCACCGGTATCGCGATCCGTCTCGCGCGGTTGAGACACATGAACGTGTGCTACGCGGCCGTGGTCCGGCATGCGCTGGCATGCGCGCTGCCGCGATACCGCAGGGTTTGCGGGCGGGACGTCGTGCTGGTACCGGTGCCGCGACGGCCGCGTCGTCGCGGCGATGGCGTGAGACGCGCGAGCGAATTCGCCGCGCGCCGCGTCGTCACGGCAGCGAGTCCGGAACACCGGCGTGCCTGCTGCGCCAGCCTGTGCGCGGGTTTCACGGTCATCGCACGCACGATGGCACGCCGCTTGCAGAGATCACGGGCAAGTCGGCGCAGTCGCGTCGGCGACGACGATCCGCGGCCCGTCGATGGCAGCGGACGAAACAGGCAGGGCCGGAGCGAGCGCCAATGCGCCGGTGCCGGCCAACTGGATGGAGACAAACCCGTGACGACGCCCGTTACCGTCGGTGTGATCGCGAACCCCGCATCGGGGCGCGACATTCGCCGCCTTACGACGCATGCATCCGTGTTCCCGACGGCGGAGAAGGCGAACATGATCGTGCGCCTGCTGGCCGGCCTCGGTGCGATGGGCGTCGAGCGCGTGCTGACGCTGCGCGACCGGACGGGCATCGCGACGCTGCTGCTGCGCGCGCTCGACACGCATCGTGCGGTCGCGCCGCACGAGCGCTGGCCTGCCGTCGAATTCGTCGACCTGCCGATCACCGATACCGTTGCCGACACGCAGGCCGGCGCCGCGTACCTGCACCGGATGGAAGCCGCGCTGATCGTCGTGCTCGGGGGCGACGGCACCCATCGCGCCGTCGCCGCGCACTGCGGCGCGACGCCGATCGTCGCGCTGTCCACCGGCACCAACAACGCGTTTCCCGAACATCGCGAAGCGACCGTCGCCGGCGTCGCGGCAGGACTCGTCGCGACCGGCGCCGTGCCGGCCGAGGTCGCGTTCACGCGCAACAAGCGGCTGGTCGTGCGCTGCGTGGCGGGCGCGCAGCCGGGGCGCGAGGAGATCGCGCTCGTCGATGTGTGCGCCGCGCGACAGCGCTTCATCGGCGCCCGCGCGATCTCGGGATCCGACGACATCGACACGCTCTATTTGACGTTCGCGGAACCGGACGGTATCGGCCTGTCCGCGCTGGGCGGCGCGTGGGCGCCGCTCGAGCGCAGCGCGCCGCACGGGCTGGCGATGCGCTTTGCAGCCGAAGGCAAGACGGCCGGCACGCCGCTCATCGCGCCGATCGCGCCGGGCCGTGTCGACCGCGTCGTGATGCGCAGTTGCGAGCGGCTCGAACCGGGCGTGTGGCAGGCAATCCCGTTCGAGCGCGGCACGCTTGCGTTCGACGGCGAACGCGAGATCGAGGTTGCGCGCGGCGATCGCTACGAGATTTCGCTCGACTGGTGCGGGCCGCTGACGGTCGACGTCGGCCGCACGCTGCGCTACGCGTCTTCGCGGCAGTTGTTGCGCGACGCCGGCGCGTGGCGCGACTGAGACGCCGGTTTCCCGAACGACATTTCGACATCCATAACGATCATCAAGGAGACATCGGCATGACAACCCCTCTCGAAGGACAGGTCGCCATCGTCACGGGCGGCGCGCGCGGCATCGGCCGCGGCATTGCGCTGACGCTCGCCGGCGCGGGCGCCGACCTCCTGCTGGCCGACCTGCTCGACGACGCGCTCGACGCCACCGCGCGCGAGGTGCGCGCGCTCGGCCGCCGGGCGGCGGTCGCGAAGGTCGATGTCACGCAGGCCGCGCAGGTCGACGCGATGGTCGCGCAGGCGCTCGACGAACTCGGCCGGCTCGACATCCTCGTGAACTGCGCGGGCGTGATCAGCATTCATCCGGTCGACGCGCTGACCGAACGCGACTGGGATTTCGTGATGGACGTGAACGCGAAGGGCACGTTCCTCGGCTGCCGTGCGGCGCTCGCGCATCTGAAGGCGCAGGGCCGCGGCCGGATCATCAACGTCGCGTCGATCGCCGGCAAGGAGGGCTTTCCGAATCTCGCCCATTACAGCGCATCGAAATTCGCGGTCGTCGGCTTCACGAACGCGCTCGCGAAGGAGGTCGCGCGCGACGGCGTGACCGTCAACGCGATCTGCCCGGGCATCGTGCGTACCGACATGTGGGACCGCCTGTCCGACGAATGGAAGACCGACGGCGAGTCGGTCGAGGAGTCGTGGCGGCGGCACCAGCTGACGCTGATCCCGCAGGGCCGCGCGCAGACGCCGGAAGACATGGGCCGGCTCGCGCTGTTCTTCGCGACGATGGACAACGTGACGGGCCAGGCCGTGAACGTCGACGGCGGCTTCACGTTCCACTGACGGCCGCGGGCCGTGCAATCCGTCGCCACGGCGCGGCCGTGGCGGCATTCGCAGTCAGACCTACCCAGGAGACACACATGACCGTTTCGACACAGCTCAGCAGGGACAAGCTGCTGGACGCCTACCGGCTGATGCGCACGATCCGCGAATTCGAGGAGCGCCTGCACGTCGAATTCGCGACCGGCGAGATCCCCGGCTTCGTTCACCTGTACGCGGGCGAGGAGGCGTCCGCGGTCGGCACGATACTGCACCTCGGCGTCGACGACTACGTCGCGACCACGCACCGCGGCCACGGCCATTGCATCGCGAAGGGCGTCGACGTGCACGGGATGATGGCCGAGATCTACGGCAAGAAGACGGGCGTCTGCCACGGCAAGGGCGGCTCGATGCACATCGCCGACCTGTCGATGGGGATGCTCGGCGCGAACGGGATCGTCGGCGCGGGCGGCCCGCTCGTATGCGGTGCGGCGCTCGCGGCGAAGCACAAAAAGACCGGGGGCGTCGGCGTGTGCTTCTTCGGCGACGGCGCGTCGAACCAGGGCGTGATCTTCGAATCGATGAACCTCGCGTCGGTGTGGCGGCTGCCCGCGATCTTCGTGGCCGAAAACAACGGCTACGCGGAAGCGACGTCGTCGAGCTGGTCGGTCGCGACCGACAACATCGCCGATCGCGCGAACGGGTTCGGGATGCCGGGCGTGATCGTCGACGGCTTCGACTTCTTCGCGGTGCATGAAGCACTCGCCGAAGCCGTCGAGCGCGCGCGCAACGGCGGCGGCCCGACGCTCGTCGAGGTGAAGTTCACACGTTATTTCGGCCACTTCGAAGGCGATGCGCAAACCTACCGCGCGCCGGGCGAGGTGCAGAAGCTGCGTGACGAAAAAGACTGCCTGAAGCATTTCGAGACGCGTGTCGTGCGCGCCGAAGCGCTGACGACGGCCGACCTGCGCGCGGTCGATGCGCAGGTGAAGGCGCTGATCGACGACGCGGTCGCGCAGGCGAAGGCCGCGCCGGTGCCCGATGCAGCGGACCTGCTGACCGACGTCTACGTGTCGTATCCGTGAGCGCGGCCTGACACCGCAGCAGGCACGGCGAACCGAACATTCCAGGAGACAGACATGGCAAGGAAAATCACTTATTCGCAGGCGATCAACGAGGCGCTCGCGCAGGAAATGGCGCGCGACGACAGCGTGATCGTGATGGGCGAGGACAATGCAGGCGGCGCGGGCGCGCCGGGCGAGGACGACGCGTGGGGCGGCGTGCTCGGCGTGACGAAGGGGCTGTTCCACAAGTTTCCGGGCCGCGTGCTCGATACGCCGCTGTCCGAGGGCGGCTACATCGGCGCGGCGGTCGGCGCGGCCGCGTGCGGGATGCGGCCCGTCGCGGAGCTGATGTTCATCGATTTCATGGGCGTGTGCTTCGACCAGATCTTCAACCAGGCTGCGAAATTCCGCTACATGTTCGGCGGCAAGGCCGTGACGCCGGTCGTGATTCGCGCGATGTACGGCGCCGGGCTGCGCGCGGCCGCGCAGCACTCGCAGATGCTCACGTCGCTGTTCACGCACATTCCCGGGCTGAAGGTCGTGTGCCCGTCGACGCCGTATGACGCGAAGGGGCTGCTGATCCAGGCGATCCGCGACAACGATCCCGTGATTTTCCTCGAACACAAGCTGCTCTATACGCGCGAAGGCGACGTGCCGGAGGAGTCCTATGCGATTCCGTTCGGCGAGGCGAACGTCATGCGCGACGGCGACGACGCGACGATCGTCACGTACGGCCGGATGGTGCATCTTGCGATGGATGCGGCCGCGAAGCTCGCGAAGGACGGCATCCAGGTCGACGTGATCGACCTGCGCACGACGTCGCCGCTCGACGAGGAAACGATCCTCGACAGCGCGGAGCGCACCGGGCGCGTGGTGGTCGTCGACGAAGCGAACCCGCGCTGCTCGATCGCGACCGACATCGCCGCGCTCGTCGCGCAGCGCGCGTTCCGCTCGCTGAAGGCGCCGATCGAGCTGGTGACCGCGCCGCATACGCCCGCGCCGTTCGCGAGCGTGCTGGAAGACCTGTATATCCCGTCCGCCGATGCGATTGCGCAGGCGGTCCTGAAGACGAGGAGCTGACACGATGTCGATTCACATGATCACGATGCCCAAGTGGGGGCTGTCGATGGAGCAGGGGCAGGTCAACGGCTGGCTGAAGGCGATCGGCGAACGCGTGACGAAGGGCGACGAAGTGCTCGATGTCGAGACCGACAAGATTTCGTCGGGCGTCGAATGCGCGTTCGACGGCATGCTGCGCCGGCAGGTCGCGCAGGAGGGCGAGACGCTGCCGGTCGGCGCGCTGCTCGGTGTCGTCGCGGCGGCCGAGGCGAGCGATGCCGACATCGATGCGGCGATCGCCGATTTCCAGCGCGATTTCGTGCCGAGCGCGGCATCCGACGAAGCCGCCGGCCCGCAGCCCGAGAAGGCGCAGATCGGCGGCCGCACGATGCGCTTCCTGAAGCTCGGCGACGGGACGGGCACGCCCGCCGTGCTGATCCACGGGTTCGGCGGCGACCTGAACAACTGGCTGTTCAATCACGCGGATCTCGCCGCGCACCGCCCTGTGTGGGCGCTCGACCTGCCCGGTCACGGCGAATCGGGCAAGGCGGTCGACACGGGCAGCCTCGACGAACTGGCCGACGCGGTGCTCGCGCTGCTCGATGCGCAGCACATCGACCGCGCGCACCTGATCGGCCATTCGATGGGCGGCGCGGTCGCGATGGCGGCGGCCGAGCGCGCGCCGCAACGCGTCGCGTCGCTGACGCTGATTGCGAGCGCGGGGCTCGGCGCCGACATCAACCGCGCCTATATCGACGGTTTCGTCGCCGGCAACAGCCGCAATACGCTGAAGCCGCACCTCGGCGCGCTGTTCGCGGACAACGCGCTCGTGACGCGGCAGCTCGTCGAGGATCTGGTGAAGTACAAGCGGCTCGAAGGCGTGCAGGCCGCGCTGGAGAAGATCGCGAACGCCGCGTTCGACGGCGCGGCGCAGCGGCGCGTGTTCCGCGATCGGCTCGCATCGCTCGCGCCGCGCACGCTCGTGATCTGGGGCGAGCACGACCAGGTGATTCCCGCGCAGCACGCGCAGGGCTTGCCGGACGGCGTGCGTGCGGAGGTGATCGCCGGCAGCGGGCACATGGTGCAGATGGAGGCGGCCGCCGACGTGAACGGCCTGATCGTCGCGTTTCTCGGAGACTGACGATGGCCGCCGCGCTCGAACGACCCAGCCTCACGGCGCTCGGCCAGCCGGGCGCGAGAAGCCGCGACAAGCTCGCGCGCATTCCGGTGCGCGTCGAGCCCGCGGCCGGCGCGGCGTTGCCGAAGCCGCCGTGGCTGCACGCGCGGCCGATGATGAGCGCGGCGGTTGCCGACATGGCGGCCGTGCTGCGCGATCATCGGCTGCATTCCGTCTGCGAGGAGGCGATGTGCCCGAACATCGGCGAATGCTTCGCGCAGCGCACCGCGACCTTCATGATCATGGGCGGGCTGTGCACGCGGCGCTGCCCGTTCTGCGACGTCGCGCATGGCCGTCCCGAGCCGCTCGATCCGGACGAGCCCGCACGGCTCGCCGGCGCGGCCGCGGCGCTCGGGTTGCGCTACGTCGTGATCACGTCGGTCGACCGTGACGACCTGCGCGACGGCGGCGCCGCGCATTTTGCCGCGTGCATCGCGGCGGTGCGCGCGAGCGTGCCGGGCATCGGTGTCGAGGTGCTGACGCCGGACTTCCGCGGCCGCATTGCGCGCGCGCTCGATGCGCTGTCGTCAGCGTGGCCGGACGTGTTCAACCACAACATCGAGACGGTGCCGTCGCTGTATCGGGCGGCGCGGCCGGGCGCCGACTATCGCGGCTCGCTCGAACTGCTCGCGCAGGCGAAGGCCATGCGGCCGGCGCTGGTGACGAAATCGGGGCTGATGCTCGGGCTCGGCGAGCGCGACGACGAAGTGCGCGACACGCTGCGCGACTTGCGTGCGCACGACGTCGACGTGCTCACGCTCGGCCAGTATCTCGCGCCGTCCGCGCACCATCTGCCGGTGCGGCGCTACGTGAGCCCGGACGCATTCGCCGCGTGGCGCGACGAGGCGCTGGCGCTCGGTTTCAGGGAAGTCGTTGCAGGCCCGCTCGTGCGGTCGTCGTACCACGCGGCCGACGTGCTGGCGGATGCGTAGCGGGCAGCGCGTCAGGCGGCGGCGGAGGCGTGCGCACGACCGACGTGGCGCAGGTACAGCACGAGCCCGGCGCCCGCGAGCATCAGGCTGACCGTGTTCGCGAACCAGAAGCCGCGCGCGCCCGTCAGCCATGCGGGGGCGATGCCGCCCACGTCGAAGCCGAGCACGTAGCCGCCGCTGAGTCCGACGCCCCACAGCGCGACCGCATAGATCACGGTCGGCACGATCGCCACCTTGTACGCGCGCAGCACGAACGCCGACGTGACCTGCAGCGCATCGAAGCAGTGATAGCACGCGACGATCGCGACGAGCGGCATCGCGGCCGCGGCGACGGCCGGGTTCGGCGTATAGCCGCTGATGATCAGCGAGCGCAGCGAGAGCACGAGCACGCCGTATGTGGCGGCAATCCCGCACGCGAACATCACGCTGTGCCGGCCGAGCAGCCTGGCTTCTTCGGGACGCCCGGCGCCGAGCGCGCGCGCGACCAGCGTCGAGGCCGCCACGCCGATCGACAGCGGCGTCATGTACAGCACCGCGCCGATGTTGCCGGCGATCTGGTGGCCGGCGAGCGTCGTCGTGCCGAACTGCGCGATGAACAGCGCCATGCACGTGTACGACGTGACCTCGATCAGGTACGACAGGCCCATCGGCACGCCGAGTTTCAGGATCGCCTTCTGGCGTTCCCAGACGGGCCAGCAAAAGCGCGAGAAGATCGCGAGCGGTGCGAACACGTCGAGCTTCGCGAGCAGCGTGTAGCCGATCAGCGCGAGCGCCCAGTTGATCAGCGTGCTCGCGAGCCCGCAGCCCGGGCCGCCGAGGGCCGGCACGCCGAACCCGCCGAAGATGAACCACACGTTGAGCGGAAACTTGAGCAGCAGCGCGCCGATCTGCAGGATCATCGCGAGCCTCGGCTTGCCGGCCGCGTTGGTCAGCGCGTTGTAGATGCGGAAGACGAGACTGGCGGGCAGCCCGTACGACAGGATGCGCAGGTAGTCAACGGTGCGCTCGTGCAGCGCGGCGGGCGCGTGCGCGACGCGCAGCAGCGGCTCGGGAAAATGCAGCAGCAGGAAGCCGGGCACCGCGAGCAGCAGCGCGAGCCACAGCGCCTGGCGCACTTCCTCGCCGATCTCGGCATAGCGCCGCGCGCCGTACAGTTGCCCGGTGATCGGCTGCAGCGCGGACAGGATGCCGGTCAGGCCGATATAGATCGATACATAGATCGACGAGCCGAGCCCGAGCGCGGCCAGATCGACGGCCGAGTAACGGCCGACCATCGCGGTATCGATCACGCCGAACGCGATGATCGCGAGCTGACCGACGAGCACCGGCCACGCGAGACCGACGATTCGCCGGATGTCGCCGAACATCGTCAATCGGCCGCCTGGCGGCGCGGCGGACGCCGCTTGACGGGCGCCTTCGGCCGTTCGATGCGCTCGTACAGGCGGAAGCGTTCATCGCGGTCGGCGACGCGGCGACCTTCCCACACGAGACGCCACACGTATTGCGACATCGAGCTCGGCTCGCCGAAGTCCGAGCGGTCCTGACGCAGGATCACGTCGCAGTCGCCGGAGAAGTCGAAGTGCATGTTGCCGAAATACGCGAAGGTCGCGATCTGCGCGTCGCCGAGCCGCACGGGCGAGATGCATTCATAGTCGGACGGCAGGTGCACGGCGATCTGCTGCGCGACATCGCGATAGGTCCGGCCGTAGTTGACGATCGGCAGCCACAGCGTCATCAGCAGCACCCACATCAGCGTGGTGCCCGCGCTCGACAGCACGACGCTGCGCCACAGCACCTTCGGTTGCCGCGAGATGCGCCAGCGCGCGAGCATGCACCAGCACACCGTGACGATCACCGCGCAGATGAACGACAGGATCTTGAAATGCGGCTCGTAGCCGGGCACGAGACGCGCGAGGTTGCGCGCGAGCGGATGCGGGAAGCCCGTGAGCGACGCGAGCCACACCAGCCACACGAAGGTGCCGAGGATCGTGAAGCTCAGCACCGCGAACCAGTCGATCGCGTTGATCGCGCCGCGCTTGAGGGTCGGCAGCGCGAACGTCGCGAGTACCGCCAGCGGCGGCAGCAGCAGCATGTACATGCGGTTCGACTGCTGGCTCTGCAGGATCACGAGCGCGACGAGCGGCACGGCGACCGACAGCGGAATCGCGATGTGCGCGCGGCGGCGCATGCCGGCCCAGCTCCACCACGCCCAGATCGCGAGCGGCCACGCGGGCCATGTGAACAGCGGCAGGTTCTTCGCCGCATAGCCGAGCACGGCGGTCGGCGGGCCCGAAAAGCGCATCAGGCTGCCGTGGATCCACTGGTTGAAGAACCATGCGGCGTCGTCGGGCGCCGCGACGAACGCGGCAAGCGGCCACAACGCGAAGATCGCGGCCGCGAGCGGCACGCCGACCAGCGGCAGGCGCAGGTTGCGCATCTCGGGCGTGACGAGCCACAGCACGGCTGTGCCGGCGAGCAGCGCGACAACCAGCACGGGGTTGCCGGACAGCGCGACGAGGCCGATCGCGAGGCCCCACCACAGCGCGCCCTGCATCGGCTTGTCGATGCCGCGCACGATTCCGTAGACGAGCATCGCGATCCACGCAAACTGCGCGAGCTGCGGCGTCGTCTCGTGCCCGCGCTCCGCGAGGCCGAAGCATGCGACCAGGACCAGCAGCGCGCCGTCGGCGAGCGTGCGGCCGTAGTCGCGCGGCTCCGGCTCGCCGCCGAATGCGTATTTGAACGGCTGGACCTCGGCGCGTCGGCCGAGCAGGTAGGCCGCGTACCAGACGAACGCGCACGCGACGCAGAACAGTACGCCCGTATCGACGCGCGACGCGTTGCTCGCATCGACCCACGGGCCGAGGCCGCGGATCGACAGCGCGCCGAGCCAGTAGCCGAGCGGTCCGTCGGTCGTGATGAACTTGCCGACCAGGTTCGGCAGCAGCCAGTCGTGCCAGCCGCCCTTGGCCATCGTCCACATCACGCCGAAGCCCGCCGCGTCCTCGTTCTTCCACGGGTCGCGGCCGAACAGGCCGAACGCTGCGTAGACGAGGCAGAGCGTGAGCAGCAGCCAGCGCGGCAGCGCACGCGTGGCGGAGGCGGTGAGACGGACGACAGGCTTCATGCAGATGAGCGTTTTGTTATGGGCGGCCGGCGCGGTCGCGCGCGGTCGAGCCGGTTTCTAGCATCCGGCATTGTAGACGCGCCGGCTGTTGCGCGTCAGGTCGATGCCCGGGGCACCGGCGGGCGGTTTCCGGGCGAGCAGAGACAAAAAAGGGCAGCCTGGGCTGCCCTTTTGTGCGATACCGGTGCGTTGCAACCACCGGATGCGGTGCGAAGCTTACTTCGCCTTGCCGCTGGCGCGTACGCCGAACTTGTTCTTGAACTTCTCGACACGGCCTGCCGTGTCCATGATCTTTTGCTGACCCGTGTAGAACGAGTGCGATTCCGACGACACTTCGATCTTGGCGAGCGGGTAGGTCTTGCCGTCGAGTTCGATGTTTTCACGCGTCTGGATCGTCGAGCGCGTGATGAACTTGAAGCCGTTCGACATGTCTTGGAAGACGACTTCGCGGTAATTCGGGTGGATGCCTTCTTTCATGGTCTTTCCTTGGTGAGAGCGGTAGCCAACCCGCCGCTTGCCGTGCCGGACTGCGCAAATTGCGCTTGCCAGCCGACGCCAAGCCCGGCGCGAGCCACTTGCCTAAGGTCGAAAAACGGCGATTATGCCAGAAAATCAGATGGTTGACGAATAATTTTCACGGTGCGTCGAGCGCGCCGGTGCCGGCCGGATCCTGCCGGTAGTAGCGCGCGAGCAGCCGGTACAGCTCCGGAAATTCGGACTCGAATGCACGCGGCCGCACGAACAGCGCTTCGCTGCACACCGCGAAGAATTCCGACGGGTGGTCGGCCGCATACGGATCGATCAGCGACTCCCGCTCGAAGCGCGCCCACGCGCGGTCCGGCACTGCATCGACGCGCGCGCAGAACTGGTCGTACGCGTGCTCGAACACGTCGGCCCACGCCTGCGCGTCGAGGTGCGGCGCATGCCAGCGGCGAAAAAGGGGCGGATAGCCGTCGGCCGCGCCGTTGACCATGTCGATCTTGTGCGCGAACTCGTGGATCACGACGTTGTACGCGTCGTGGCCGTCCGTCATCTGCGCGTCTTCCCACGACAGGATCACCGGGCCGCCTTCCCATGCCTCGCCGCTCGCATCCTGCTCGACTTCGTGGACGACGCCGTCCTCGTCCTGCACGGTCTTGCGGATCAGGAATTCGCCCGGATACACGACGACGCCGACCCAGCCGTCGTACAGCGACAGATCGAGATTCAATATGGGCAGGCAGGCCTGCGCGGCGATCGCGACGATCATCGCGTCGGTCAGTTCGAGCCCGTGCGCGGTCGAAAACGATTTCTTCGCGACGAACAGGCTCGTCAGTTCGCGCAGCCGGCCGAGCGCGTCGGGCGACAGCGTCGCGAGGAACGGCAGGCGCTCGACGGTTTCCTGCCACAGCGCGTCGGAGATCGGGTGGCTGCGCAGCGCGCGGTCGCGGCGGCGGTCGTCGAACCAGCGGGTCAGTTTCGAGAGCATGGGGGCTGTGGACGGAAATCCAAAGCTTGTCTTTTAACTCAATCGATCTCTTTTTGCCATGCTGCGAAGAGGCCGCCGACGAGCGCAACGCCCGCGAGGAAGTAAAAACCGTCGAGCGACGCCAGGAACGACGCCTGTTGCGCGACCATTCGCGCGATGGCGGCGATCGCGAGGCCGTGTGCCTCGTTCAGCGCGTGGCCGGCCGCCGCATAGCTGCGCGTGAGGGCGTCGACGGTCTGCTGGAACAGCGGGTCGAATACGTTCGCGCGCTCGACGAGCCGCGTCTGGTGCAAGGCCAGCCGGTGCTGCTCGACGATGATCACCGACGACGTCGCGAACGAGATCGTCAGTTGCCGCACGATGTTCTTCAGCCGGTAGCCGTGCGTGTATTCGTCGATCGCGAAGATCCGGAACGTCAGGTTGGCCACCGGCAGCACGATGAAGAGCAGCAACAGCCCGCGCAGCAGCAGCGGGACGATCAGCGCGGCTTCGCCGACCTGCGGCGTCATCCGCGTCATCCACAGTGCGGCCGTGACGGCGATCGCGAACCCCGGCACGACGAACCATTTCTTGTGCGCGACGAATTTCGCGTAGCGCAGGTAGGCGAACAGCGCGGTGGCCGAAATCAGCGACATCGTGCCCACCAGGCGCCCGGCGTTCTCGACCGGATAGCCGAGCCCGCCTTCGAGCAACCGCGATGTCAGGTAACTGAAACCCGTGGTCTCGTAGTAATAGAACATGTAGAGCAGCAGCCCGACCTGGAACGTCCGCTCGCGGAACGCATGCAGCCGCACGAGCGGCGTTGGGTGATTCCACTGGTGATACGCGAACCACGCGAGTGCGCCGATCCCCGCGATCGTCAGCAGGATCAGCATCGGCGAGCCGCTGTAGAGCTGGTAATGCACCTGTTGCAGCACGATCTGCAGCGCACCTTGCGCGAGCGCGAACACGACATACGGCCAGAAGTGTCCGGACCCGCGTTCGTCGTCGGGGGTCCTGCCCGAATCGGGCAGCGTGAGCAGCGCGAGGATCGCGAACGCGATGCCGGCCGGCGCCGTCCACGCGAACAGCGCGCGCCACGTCGAATGCGCGACGAGCAGCCCGCCGACGATGGGCGCGAGCGCGCTGCCGAGCAGGATCATGATCAGGAATGCCCGCGTCGCGGGCGGTCGTTCCTGCGGCTTGAAACTGACCTGGATCAGGATCCGGCACGCGCCCATCATCGGACCGATGAAATACCCCTGGAAGCCGCGCGCGAACGCGAGTTCCAGCGACGTATCGGCGAGTGCGGCCGCGATCGCGCCGAACGAGAACATCAGCATGCAGCCGGCGACGTAGCGGCGGTGTCCGAGCCGGTCGACCCACCATTGCTGCTGCAGGATACCGAGCACGGCCGTGATCGCGTACGCGCTCGACGACCATACGAGTTCGTCGGGCGACGCGTTGATGCCGCCCGCGATGTAGCTCGCGAAGAACGAGAAGGCCGCATTGTCGAAGTAGTCGATGCCGGTGACGAGCGCCAGCGCCCACGGGAACAGGTCGGCGCGCAGGTTCGCGCGGCTCCACAGCGGCGGGCGGCCGGGCGCCGCGTTCATTCGCGATCCTTGCGCGTGCGCCGCGCCCCGGCTTCGGCCTGCCGCTGCTCGATCAGCGCATCGGGGCTTTCGCCGGCGAGGCGCCGCTCGACGTAGTCGATGTCGTGCTGCAGTTCCTTGCGCAGCGCGACGGCTTCCTTCAATTCGCGCTGGACAGCCGCGATCCGCCGGTCGAGCGTGTCGATCTGTTCGGCGAGGCCGGTGCGGATGTCGCGTAGCGACGCATCCGAGTAACGGCGTCGGCCATCGCCCGTTTCTTCCAGCGGGCGCTTCAGCATTTCGGTGATGCCGTGCAGCGAAAAGCCGAGCGCGCGCAGCCGCAGGATGCGCGCGAAGCGCTCGAGATCGGCTTCGTCGTAGAGGCGGTAGCGGCCTTCGCTGCGCGACGGCGTGACGAGCCCGCGCTCTTCGTAGTACTTCAGCGTGCGCGGCGTGACGCCGAGCCGCGAAGCGGCATCGCTTACGGTCAGCAGCGGGGTGGAGGCGTCGTTCGGCATCGGGAGGCGGAAGATTCGGTCGGGGCGATGACGCGATTATAGGTCAACCTATACGTTCACGTTCAGGTTGGGGCCGAAAAACGGCCGCCGGGCAAGCTGCGCGGGCGGCCGTTCGTTGCGGGCGGGGGCGATCAGCCGCCGCGGCGCATCAGGTCGAAGAACTCGGAGTTGCTCTTCGTCTGGCGGATCTTGTCGAGCAGGAATTCCATTGCTTCGACTTCGTCCATGTCGTGGATGAACTTGCGCAGCACCCAGATCTTCTGAAGGATCTCGGGCTTGATCAGCATTTCCTCGCGACGCGTGCCCGACTTGTTCAGGTTGATCGACGGATACACGCGCTTTTCCGCGAGGCGGCGCTCAAGGTGCACTTCCATATTGCCGGTGCCCTTGAACTCTTCGTAGATCACGTCGTCCATGCGGCTGCCGGTTTCGATCAGCGCGGTGCCGATGATCGTCAGCGAACCGCCTTCCTCGATGTTGCGCGCCGCGCCGAAGAAGCGCTTCGGGCGCTGCAGCGCGTTCGCGTCGACACCGCCCGTCAGCACCTTGCCCGATGCCGGGATCACGGTGTTGTATGCGCGTGCGAGACGCGTGATCGAGTCGAGCAGGATCACGACGTCGTGCTTCATTTCGACGAGGCGCTTGGCCTTCTCGATCACCATTTCGGCGACCTGGACGTGGCGCGTGGCTGGTTCGTCGAACGTCGACGCGATCACTTCGCCGGCGACCGAGCGCTGCATTTCGGTCACTTCTTCCGGGCGCTCGTCGATCAGCAGCACGAACAGGATCACGTCCGGATGGTTCTGCTTGATCGCGTGCGCGATGTGCTGGAGCATCACGGTCTTGCCCGACTTCGGCGACGCGACGAGCAGGCCGCGCTGGCCCTTGCCGATCGGCGCGATCATGTCGATGATGCGGCCCGTGACATTCTCTTCGCCGCGCATTTCGCGTTCGAGCGACAGCGGCTTGTTCGGGTGCAGCGGCGTGAGGTTCTCGAACATGATCTTGTGTTTCGAGGCCTCGGGCGGCTGCCCGTTGACTTTGTCGACCTTCACCAGCGCGAAGTAGCGCTCGCCGTCCTTCGGCGTACGGACTTCACCTTCGATGGTGTCGCCGGTGTGCAGGTTGAAGCGGCGGATCTGCGACGGGCTGATATAGATGTCGTCGGTGCTCGCCAGGTACGACATTTCCGGTGAGCGCAGGAAGCCGAAGCCGTCCGGCAGCACTTCGAGCGTACCGTCGCCGAAGATCGTCTCTCCCGTCTTGGCACGCTTTTTAAGAATGGCGAACATCAACTCCTGCTTGCGCAGGCGGTTCGCGTTTTCGATCTCGAGGCCATTGGCCATTTCGATCAGTTCGGAGACGTGCAGAGACTTGAGCTCGGATAAATGCATACGGAGAACCCGCCAGGGAGGAGACGACGAAAGAAATAAAGGGAGGAGGGCGAGCGGAGGCGCTCAGAGACTTAAATGCGTCTTGTGACGTTTTTTAATTCTAGCATAGGCCGATTCACGCTTGAGCGGCCGATCGGCGGCTTGACGACGGACGTGTTGCCAGTTGACAACACGTCCGCGGAACTGCCGGTATTACAGGTGGCTGTCCAGGAATGCGGTGAGCTGCGACTTCGACAGCGCGCCGACCTTCTGCGCGGCGGCCGCGCCGTTCTTGAACAGGATCAGCGTCGGGATGCCGCGCACGCCGAACTTCGCGGGCGTTGCCTGGTTGTCGTCGACGTTGATCTTCGCGATCTGCAGCTTGTCGCCGTAGTCCTTCGCGACTTCGTCGAGGATCGGCGCGATCATCTTGCACGGGCCGCACCATTCGGCCCAGAAATCGACGAGCACGGGCTTGTCGGACTTGACGACGTCCTGTTCGAACGATGCGTCGCTGATGTGTTTGATCTGTTCGCTCATTGGGTCAATACCTCTTACGGTTCGGGGACTGCCTGCTTGCGCGTTGCAGCGTACCGGCCGCCGCTGGCTGCCGGCCGCTGCGGCAGGCCACCCCGCTCTCCGGAAAGGAGGGGCGTAAGCGCTGCATGCCGCGGCTCGCGGGTCGTTCGGGCGTCATATTAGCCTAAATTGCTATCTGCTGCGGGCGGCGATAGTAGCCGTTTCGCGAGTAGGGGTACGACGCGACGTTCGACCGTTGTGTCCTGCAGGTGGAGGCCGGCCCGCAAATTACAAGGGGGCGGGCACGCATGCGATTCGGGCGGCCCGATCCGCGCCCGTTTACCCGGCCATATTCGCATTGGTGCGAACAAACGGTCGCATTCGTCCGGAAGCGGTGATAGAATATGCCGTGACGGGCCTCCTCGCATGGTGGGGCGGTGAACCTGGTCAGGTCGGGAACGAAGCAGCCACAATCGTTTTCCGCCAGTGCCGAGGGTCAGGCTCGTCACCTTCCTTCTCGCCCCGTTCGCCGGGCGTTTTTTATTTCTGCACCACACTCCGTTTGACCTGCACTTTGCCCGTCTTCCGCACCGTTTCGCGTGTCGGCGCGACGCAGCGTTACTGATACAATTTCTCGATGACCTATCAAGTTCTCGCACGCAAGTGGCGTCCGAAGGATTTCGCTTCGCTCGTCGGCCAGGAGCACGTTGTCAGGGCGCTCACGCACGCGCTCGACGGCGGGCGTCTCCATCACGCCTATCTGTTTACCGGAACCCGCGGTGTCGGCAAGACGACACTGTCGCGGATCTTCGCGAAGGCGCTCAACTGTGAAACCGGCGTCACGTCGCAGCCGTGCGGCGTGTGCCGTGCCTGTCGCGAGATCGACGAAGGGCGTTTCGTCGATTACGTCGAGATGGATGCCGCGAGCAACCGCGGCGTCGACGAGATGGCCGCTCTGCTGGAGCGCGCGGTGTACGCACCCGTCGATGCGCGCTTCAAGGTCTACATGATCGACGAAGTGCACATGCTGACGAATCACGCGTTCAACGCGATGCTGAAGACGCTCGAGGAGCCGCCGCCGCACGTCAAGTTCATCCTCGCGACGACCGATCCGCAGAAAATTCCCGTCACCGTGCTGTCGCGCTGCCTGCAGTTCAACCTGAAGCAGATGCCGGCCGGGCACATCGTGTCGCATCTCGAACGGATCCTCGGCGAAGAGCAGATCACGTTCGAGCCGCAGGCGCTGCGCCTGCTCGCACGCGCGGCGCAAGGCAGCATGCGCGACGCGCTGTCGCTCACCGACCAGGCGATCGCCTATTCGGCGAACGAGGTGACCGAGTCGGCCGTGTCGGGCATGCTCGGCGCGCTCGACCAGACCTACATGGTGCGCCTGCTCGACTCGCTCGCGGGTGGCAGCGGCCCGGAAATCCTCGCGATTGCCGACGAGATGTCGCTGCGTAGCCTGTCGTTCTCGACCGCGCTGCAGGATCTCGCGAGCCTGCTGCACCGGATTGCATGGGCGCAGTTCGCGCCGGGCTCGGTGCTCGACGAATGGCCGGAAGCGGCCGACCTGCGCCGCTTCGCGGAGACGCTGAGCCCCGAACAGGTTCAACTGTTCTATCAGATCGCGACGGTCGGTCGCGCGGAGCTCGGCCTGGCACCGGACGAATACGCCGGCTTCACGATGACGCTGCTGCGGATGCTCGCGTTCGAGCCGGCCGTTGCCGCCGGCAGTGCGCCGGGCGGCCAGCCGTCCGTGCCGCGTGCCGTGCCGAGTCCGCGCCCGGCCGCGGCATCGGCCGCTGCGGCGAAGCCGGTATCGGCCGCGCCCGCGGAGGCAGTGCGTCCGCAGGCTGCCGCACCGGCTGCGCCGGTTGCGCGTTCAGCGCCGGCGCAGTCCGGCGACGAAGCCGGCCTGCCGGCCGTGAAGCCGCGTGCCGTCCAGGCATCCGCGCCGGCCTCGGCTGATGCACCCGTTATCGAAACGCCGCAGCCGCAGCCGCAGCCGGAAACGGATGCGATGCCGCAATCGGCACCGGCCGGCGATATGCCGCCACCCGCCCGCAACGAACCGGAGCCGCCTGCGGCTGCCTCGGTTGCCGTTGCGCAGCGGAACGACGAACCGGCTGCGCCGGCCGAACCGGCGCCGCGCGCTGCGCCGCCCGAGCCTGCCGCGCGCCCGTCAGTGCGCGCAGGCGGTGCCGCCGCCGCGCTCGATGTGCTGCGCAATGCGGGGATGCGCGTGTCGTCCGACCGTGCGCGGGCAGGCGCCGCGCCGAAACCGGCAGCCCAGCCGGCCGCCGAGAAGCCCGTCGCACCGCGTCCCGCCGTTCAGGTGCCGACGCCGCGCGCGGCCGCCCGCGCGCCGCAGGCGGCCGATTCGCGCCAGGCTTCGCCGCCGTGGGAGGACATCCCGCCGGACGATTACGTGCCGCTCAGCGCCGACGAGATGTTCGGCGGCTCCGACGATGGCTTCGTTCCCGTGTTCGACAGCGGTCCCGACGATGTGCGCGTGACGCCGAAGCTGGCCGAAACCCGTCCGGCCGCACCGGTCGACACGCGTCCGTTGCCGCCTGCGGTCGCGCTTGATCCGGTCGGCTTCGACGGCGAGTGGCCGGCACTGGCCGCGCGGCTGCCGCTGAAGGGTGTCGCGTACCAGCTCGCGTTCAACAGCGAACTGACGGCCGTCGATGCGACCACGTTGAAACTTTCCGTACCGGTGCCGCAGTATGCAGAGGCCGCACAGGTGGCGAAGCTGAAGGCTGCGCTCGCCGACGCGCTCGGCAAGCCGGTCGAGGTGGCTGTCGAGGTCGGGCCCGCACGGCGCACGGCGGCGGCGCTCGATGCGGCCGCGCGCGCGGCACGCCAGCGCGAGGCCGAGCAGGAGATTCACGGCGATCCGTTCGTCCAGCAGCTCGTGCGCGACTTCGGTGCACGCATCGTCGAGGGCTCGGTGCGACCGCTCGCCGATTCGGCGCCGGACGGCCCGCCGCCGACGCTGCATTGAACCGAGCGCACCGCGACAGGCACAATCACGCCCGCACACATTGGCCGGCACGCGCCGCGTGCCGGTTTTCACACGATCAAGAAGGAGTATTCCCATGTTGAAAGGCAACCTCGCCGGACTGATGAAGCAAGCGCAGCAAATGCAGGAAAACATGAAGAAGATGCAGGAGCAGCTTGCGCTGATCGAAGTCGAAGGGCAGTCAGGGGCGGGTCTCGTCAAGGTGACGATGACGTGCCGCAACGAAGTGCGCCGCGTGTCGATCGACCCGAGCCTGCTCGCCGACGACAAGGACATGCTCGAGGATCTCGTCGCCGCCGCGGTCAACGACGCCGTGCGCAAGGCCGAAGCGACGTCGCAGGAAAAGATGAGCGGCATGACGTCGGGCCTGCCGCTGCCCCCGGGCTTCAAGCTGCCGTTCTGAGCGCGGCGTCCGTGCCACTTTTTGCCGCCGTATGAAACAGCCGTCCGCCCTGTCCGCTCTCGTCGAAGCATTGCGCGTGCTGCCCGGCGTCGGGCCGAAATCCGCGCAGCGCATGGCGGTCCACCTGATGCAGCACGACCGGGAGGGCGCGGAGCGGCTCGGCCGGTCGCTGCTGTTCGCGACCGAGCACCTGCAGCACTGCGAGAAGTGCAACACGTTCACCGAAGCGCAGATCTGCGAGGTCTGCAGCGACGAGGAGCGTGATCCGACGCTGCTGTGCGTCGTCGAGACGCCTGCCGACCAGATCATGCTCGAGCAGACGATGACTTACCGCGGGCTGTATTTCGTGCTGATGGGGCGACTGAGCCCGCTGGACGGGATCGGCCCGAAGGAAATCCATTTCGACCGCCTCGTGCGGCGTGCGTCCGACGGAATCGTCAAGGAAGTCGTGCTCGCGACCAACTTCACGAACGAGGGTGAAGCCACCGCGCACTACCTCGGCCAGACGCTGAAGGCGCGCGGGCTCGCGGTCACGCGCCTCGCGCGCGGCGTGCCAGTGGGCGGCGAGCTCGAATACGTCGACGCTGGCACCATCGCCCGCGCGATGCTCGACCGCCGCACGATGTAAGCCGGGCGCCGCCGGCAGGCGGCGCCGTCCTCATGCCAGGGAGACACATGAGCACCAGCCAGGGCCCGCTCGCGGGCGTCAAAGTGCTCGAATTCGGAACGCTGATCGCGGGACCGTTCGCGTCGCGGTTGTTCGCCGAATTCGGCGCGGAAGTGATCAAGATCGAGGATCCGAACGGCGGCGACCCGCTGCGCAAGTGGCGCAAGCTCCACCCGGAGCAGGGCGGCACGTCGCTGTGGTGGTCCGTCCAGGCGCGCAACAAGAAATCGGTCACGCTCAATCTGAAAGCCGATGCCGGCAAGGCGATCGCGAGGCAACTCGCGAGCGAGGCCGACATCGTGATCGAGAACTTCCGTCCGGGCCTGCTCGAAAAGCTCGGGCTCGGCTACGACGTGCTGTCGGCCGACAACCCGGGCCTCGTGATGGTGCGCCTGTCCGGCTACGGGCAGACGGGCCCGTACCGCGACCGGCCCGGCTTCGGCGCGATCGCCGAATCGATGGGCGGGCTGCGTCACATCACCGGCTATCCCGATCTGCCGCCGCCGCGCATCGGCATCTCGATCGGCGATTCGATCGCCGCGCTGCACGGCGTGATCGGCGCGCTGATGGCGCTCCATCACCGCAAGGTCAACGGCGGTGCGGGGCAGGTGGTCGACGTTGCACTGTACGAAGCCGTCTTCAACATGATGGAAAGCGTGGTGCCCGAATACGGCGTGTACGGGATGGTGCGCGAGCGCACCGGCGCGTCGCTGCCGGGCATCGTCCCGTCGAATACGTATGCGTGCCGCGACGGCAGCATCGTGATCGGCGGCAACAGCGATCCGATCTTCAAGCGGCTGATGAAGGCGATCGAGCGCGACGACCTCGCCGACGATCCCGCGCTTGCACGCAACGACGGGCGCGTGCCGCGCACGCAGGAGATCGACGACGCGATTGCCGCGTGGCTCGCGCCGCGCACGATCGACGACGCGCTCGTCGTGCTCAACGCGGCCGACGTGCCGGCCGGGCGCATCTACAGTGCCGCGGACATGTTCACCGATCCGCAGTTCGTCGCACGGCAGATGATCCAGCGCTTCAAGCTGCCTGACGGCACCGACATTCCGCTGCCGAACATCACGCCGAAGCTGTCGGATACGCCGGGCGAAACGCGCTGGCTCGGGCCCGAACTCGGCGAGCATACGGATGAGGTGCTGCGCGGCCTCGGCTACGACGCGCAGGCGATTGCCGCACTGCGCGACGCGGGTACGATCTGAGTGCAGAACGCCGCCGCGCAATGCGGCGGCGCATCGTGCGCGCATGCGCCCGCCCGTGCGTCCGCGGCGGCCGGACTGTCGCTCTCGCGCCATCTTTCCTCGGTTACAATCGCCGGATGCGAATCCTACTCAGCAACGACGACGGCTATCTCGCCCCCGGTCTCGCCGCGCTCAGCGAAGCGCTGCGGCCGCTGGCCGAGCTCACGGTGATCGCGCCCGAGCAGAACTGCAGCGGCGCGTCGAATTCCCTCACGTTGTCGCGGCCGCTGTCGGTGCAGCGCGCTGCGGGTACGGGTTTCTTCTACGTGAACGGCACGCCGACCGATTCGGTGCACGTCGCGTTGACGGGGATGACCGACGCCAGGCCGGACCTCGTCGTTTCCGGGATCAACAACGGCCAGAACATGGGCGAAGACACGCTCTATTCGGGGACAGTTGCAGCCGCCACCGAAGGCATCATGTTCGGCGTTCCGGCCATCGCATTCTCGCTGGCCGACAAGGGCTGGGCCCATCTGGCGGACGCCGCGCGCGTCGCCGCGGAAATCGTCGAGCACTACCTCGCGCATCCGCTGCCGGGCCAGCCGCTGCTGAACGTCAATATTCCGAACCTGCCGTACGACGAGCTGAAGGGCTGGAAGGTCACGCGCCTCGGCAAGCGTCATCCGTCGCAGCCGGTGATTCGCCAGACCGACCCGCGCGGCGAGCCGGTGTACTGGATCGGTGCGGCGGGCGCGGCGCTGGACGCGAGCGACGGAACCGATTTCCACGCGGTGGCAAACGGTTTCGTGTCGATCACGCCGCTGCAGCTCGACCTCACGCATACGCAGATGCTGCCCGCGACGCGCGAATGGGCGCGCGCCGGAGGGCGGGCCTCATGAGCGGCGAGCGCGCGAAGCGGTTCCCGCTCGCGCTCGAAGATCTCAAGCGAGCGCCACGCAAGTCGGAGGGTCGGGCCGGCGAACGCCATGCGGCGGTCTCGGCGCCGAAGGCCGCCGACAAGCCCGCGGCCGTGCTGAAACCGGTTGCGGTGAAGCCTGCTGCCGTGCGAACGACGTTGCCCGGTCCGGCCGCCGCGAAGCCTGCGACCGCGCCGAAGCCGACTGCGCTGAAGCCCGCGCTGCCGAAGCCGGCTGCGCCGAGCGTCGCGCCGGCCGGCGCGTTCGCGCTCACGTCGGAACGTGTGCGCGAGCGGATGGTCGAACGGCTGCGCGCGAACGGCGTGACCGACGCACGCGTGCTGGATGCGATGGCCGCGGTGCCGCGCCACATGTTCGTGGATCCGGGGCTCGCGACGCAGGCCTATGAGGATTCCGCGTTGCCCATCGGCCACCACCAGACGATTTCAAAGCCGTCGGTCGTCGCGCGCATGATCGAGCTCGCGATGGCCGGCCGCACGCTCGAGCGCGTCCTCGAGATCGGCACGGGCTGCGGCTATCAGGCCGCCGTGCTGAGCCACGTGGCACGCGACGTGTATTCGATTGAACGCATCAAGCCGCTCTACGAGCGCGCGAAGCTGAACCTGCGGCCGCTGCGCGTGCCGAACATCCGTCTGCACTACGGCGACGGGCGTGTCGGTCTGCCGTCCGCGGCCCCGTTCGACGCGATCGTGATCGCGGCGGCGGGGCTCGACGTGCCGCAGGCGCTGCTCGAGCAGCTCGCGATCGGCGGGCGGCTCGTCGCGCCGGTCGGCGCGCAGAGCGGGCAGCACCAGGTGCTCACGCTCGTCGAGCGCGTCGCGCACGCGCAATGGCGAGAGTCACGGCTTGATCGCGTTTTCTTTGTCCCTTTAAAATCCGGAGTGATTTGAAACCGATGAGTATGTTGCGCGCGATGCAAAACAACCGATCCAGGGAACCGCTCACGCTCGCCCAGCGCGCGATCTGTGTGGCTGCGTTCTCCACGCTACTGGCTGCCTGTGCGACGCGGCTCGACAACGCGCCCGTCGTCGACCGCTCCGGGTCGCTCGGCTCGACCGCCACCGCGCAGCCCGCGGTGCCGCTCGGCCCGCCGCCGCCTGGCTTCTACCGTGTGAAGCCGGGCGACACGCTGTACCGGATTGCGCTCGAGAACGGGCAGAACTATCGCGACATCGCGTCGTGGAACAACCTGTCGAACCCGAACCAGATCGAGGTCGACCAGTTGCTGCGCGTCGCGCCGCCGGGCGGCGCCGCGGTTGCGGGCGCACCGGCCGCCGCGCCGATCGCGGGCGCCGCCGTCGCGACCGCGCCGCTGAGCAGCGGCCCCGCGACGCCGGCTGCCGGCACGTCGTCCACGCTCGCGCCGGCGCCGGCAGCGGCCACCGGATCGAGCGACACGGCGGCGGCCCCGAGCGGCCCCGTGACGTTCGCGTGGCCCGCGCGCGGTCCCGTTCTGAACGGGTTCGACGACGCGAAGAACAAGGGTGTCAACATCGGCGGCGCGGCCGGCGAGCCCGTGAAAGCGGCGGCCGACGGCCGTGTCGTCTACTCCGGCAGCGGCCTGCGCGGCTACGGCAACCTCATTATCATCAAACACGATGCAACTTACCTCACGGCGTATGCACATAATCGCGCTTTGATGGTAAAAGAGGGGGACGCGGTAACGAAGGGGCAGAAGATCGCCGAGATGGGTAACAGCGATTCCGACCGCGTGATGCTGCATTTCGAGGTTCGCCGGCAGGGTAAGCCTGTCGATCCGCTGAAGTATTTGCCGCCTCAATAACCGAGACGACCATGCCGAAATCGAAGCGCCACGAGCCGCAAGCCGAGTCTGAGAAAATCAGTCGTGCCACGCAAGCATCGGTGGGGCGAGCTGGTGCTTCGACGGACGACGAAGACGACGTCGCGGAAAACGACCGTGATCTCGAGGCGCGCGACGCCGAGGCCGACGGTGGCGACGACGAGCGCGAAGGCCGCTCGGAAGCAGCGCCCGATGTCGACGATTTCCGCACGCTGCTGCAGGCCGAGCTCACGGCCGACACGATCCAGCATTACCTGAACCGCATCAGCGTGAAGCCGCTGCTGACCGTCGAGGAGGAGCAGCGCTATTCCCGTCTCGCCAAGGCTGGCGAATTCGAGGCGCGGCAGGTGATGATCGAGCGCAACCTGCGTCTCGTCGTCAGTATCGCCAAGGGGTATCTGAACCGCGGCGTGCCGCTGCTCGACCTGATCGAGGAAGGCAACCTCGGCCTGATGCACGCGATCGAGAAATTCGACCCGACGCGCGGTTTCCGTTTCTCGACCTATGCGACGTGGTGGATCCGGCAGAGCATCGAGCGGGCGATCATGAACCAGGCCCGCACGGTGCGCCTGCCCGTGCACGTGATCCGCGAACTGAACCAGGTGCTGCGCGCGAAGCGCCACCTTGAAAAGAATTCGATGTCGACGGGCGAGGCGGCCGAACGCCGCGAAGCCAGCATCGACGACATCGCCTATCTCACCGGCAAGACCGCCGAGGAAGTCACCGATATCCTCGCGCTCAACGAGCACACGGCGTCGCTCGACGCGCCGCTCGATCTCGATCCCGCGAGCAGCCTGCTCGACCTGCTGCCCGACGACCAGAGCCAGTCACCCGACGCCGAGGTGCAGCACCGCGAGCTCGAAACGCTGACGCGCGCGTGGCTGTCGCGGCTGTCCGACAAGCATCGGCATGTGATCGAGCGCCGCTTCGGCCTGAACCACATCGAACCGGCGACGCTCGAGGAGCTGGCCGACGAGATGGGGCTCACGCGCGAGCGCGTGCGGCAGATCCAGCAGGAAGCGCTGGTGCGCCTCAAGCGGTTCTTTGCCTCCAACGGCGTGCGCAAGGACGCCGTTCTGTAACTGATGACTCCGATTCTTGTTTTTGACATCGAGACGATTCCCGATGTCGACGGCATTCGCCGCCTGGAAGACCTGCCCGCGACGCTCGACGATGCCGCGGTGGCCGAGCATGCATTCGCCGCACGCCGCGAGAAGACCGGCGGCGATTTCCTGCCGCACCATCTGCAGCGGATCGCGGCGATCTCGTGCGTGTTCCGCGACAACAACGGTTTTCGCGTGCGCTCGCTCGGCACGCCGCAGGACAACGAGGCGACGCTGGTCCAGTCGTTCTACCGCGTGATCGAGAAATACACGCCGCAGCTCGTGTCGTGGAACGGCGGCGGCTTCGATCTGCCGGTGCTCAATTACCGCGCGCTCGTGCACGGCATCCCCGCGACCCGCTACTGGGATCTCGGCGAGGACGACCGCGAATTCAAGTGGAACAACTACATCTCGCGCTATCACTCGCGGCATACCGATCTGATGGACGTGCTCGCGATGTATCAGGCGCGCGCGAACGCGCCGCTCGACGCGCTCGCGAAGCTGTGCGGCTTTCCGGGCAAGCTCGGGATGGACGGCAGCCAGGTGTGGCCGGCGTTCCAGGCCGGCCGGATCGAGGAAATCCGCAACTATTGCGAAACCGACGTCGTCAATACGTACCTGCTGTATTGCCGGTTCCAGTTGATGCGCGGCGGCCTGACGCCGAGCGAGTATGCGGACGAGATCCTGCTCGTGAAGAACTCGCTTGCGCAGGAGCCGGCGTCGCACTGGGCCGAATACCTGGCCGGTTTCGACGCGTAGCGCGGGCCGGCCGCGCCGCGGCCGGCGCGATCAGGCGAGTTCGAGCAGCACCGGCTGGTGATCCGACGCACGCACGTCGCCGTCGATCTCGCAGCGCATGACGCGCGGCAGCAGCGTTTCGGTCACGAACACGAAATCGCACGCGAGCGGCCCCTCCGACCATTGCACCGTATCGTAGACGCCGGCCGTCGGTGGCGGCGTGCGGCCGGGGTGCCGCGCGACCCAGGCGTCGATGAAGCGTGGAGCGTCCGCGATCGGCTCCAGGAAGCGGCAGTAGGCATCGCTGCCGAACGCGCTGTTGAAATCGCCGCAGACGATCGCATCGCGCGGCTGGCCTGTCGCGCTGAACGGCCCCTCGGCGGTTTCGGCGGGCGCCGGCCGTTCCGCATGCGCGCAGGCCTCGCGATGCCGATCGCGCAGCGCATCGGCCTGCGCAAGCCGCTGGCGCGCCGAATAGTATTCCAGATGCGTGGTGACCACGCGCAGCGGCCCGAAAGGTGCCTGCAGCTCGACGTCGAGCGCGACGCGCGGCATCGACGGCGCGCCGGCGTCGGCCGGCCACGGCAGCAACTGGCGCAGCACGCGGCCGACCGGCAGCCGGGTCGCGATCGCATTGCCGAACTGGCGGCGCGGCGCGCCGGATTCGATGGCCGGCAGGTCGGCGCCGATTGCTTCGATGATCGTATGGCCGGGCAGCAGCGCCGCCAGTTCGGCGAACTGGTCGGGGCCGGGCTGGCCGGGCAATGCACCGAAACCGCGCGTGACCTCCTGCAGGCACAGCACGTCGAAGTCGCCGAGCCGGCGGATTGCCGCGACGGTGCGCGAAAGGTCGACAACGCCGTCCGCGTCCCGACCCCATTGAATGTTCCAGTCGATCAGCTGCATGGTGGAAACTCCTGTCGGGCGGATTTCGGGCTGCAGGCCGGTCCCGATCGACTCTGCCGGTCGATTCCGGCGCGATGCAGGGCCGTCTATGCTTCAGTATGAGCCCGCGTCCCAAGCAAAGCGGGCGATGCGGGCCTTCGTCGTCTACAATCTCGCCTTCTTCAACGTTTGTCAGGAAAAGCTGGTGTCCGAAGCCGTCCCCACTTCTGCGCGCAAGTCGAAAAATGCGCCCGTCGCGCCCGGGATCGCCCCGGTTCTCGAGATCGAATCGCTCGACATGGAAGCCCGCGGTGTCGGCCGCACGATCACCGAGGACGGCGAGCCGGGCAAGGTCATCTTCGTCGAAGGTGCGCTGCCGGGCGAGCGCGTGACCTATTCGAGCTACCGCCGCAAGCCGAGCTACGAGCAGGCGACGGTTGTCGACATTCTGCGCCCGAGCGTGATGCGCACGCAGCCGAAATGCAAGTTCTTCGGCACCTGCGGCGGCTGCTCGATGCAACATCTCGACATGCGCGCGCAGGTGGCGGTCAAGCAGCGGGTGCTCGAAGACAACCTGTGGCACCTGGCGAAGCTGCGCGCGGAAACGATGTTCGCGCCGATCCACGGGCCGTCGTGGGGCTATCGCTATCGTGCGCGCCTGACCGTGCGCGACGTGGCGAAGAAGGGCGGCGTGCTGGTCGGGTTCCACGAGAAGAAGAGCAGCTACGTCGCCGACATGACGAGCTGCGAAGTGCTGCCGCCGCACGTGTCGGCGATGCTCGTGCCGCTGCGCCGGCTCGTCGAGGGGCTGTCGATCCGCGATCGGATGCCGCAGATCGAGCTCGCGGTCGGCTCGGAGGTCACTGCGCTCGTGCTGCGCGTGCTGGAGCCGATCAACGCGGACGACGAAGCATTGCTGCGCGCGTTCGCGGACGAGCACAAGGTGCAGTTCTGGTTGCAGCCGAAGGGCCCCGACACGGTGACGCCGTTCTATCCGCTCGACGTGTCGCTCGACTACACGCTGCCGGAATTCGGTATCCGCATGCCGTTCAAGCCGACCGACTTCACGCAGGTCAACCATCAGATCAACCGCGTGCTGGTGGGCCGTGCGCTGCGCCTGCTCGCGCCGTCGCGCGACGAGCGCGTGCTCGACCTGTTCTGCGGGATCGGCAATTTCACGCTGCCGCTCGCGCGGCTGTCGCGCGAAGTGGTGGGCATCGAAGGCAGCGAAACGCTGACGACGCGCGCGCTGGCGAATGCACGCGAAAACGGTGTCGACGGCCACACGACGTTCGCATGCCGGAACCTGTTCGAAGTGACGGGCGACGACATCCGTGCGCTCGGCGCATTCGACAAGTTCCTGATCGACCCGCCGCGCGAAGGCGCGCTCGCGGTGTCGAAGGCGCTGGCCGAGATCGCGCAGAGCGGCGAAGGCCCGCTGCCCAAGCGCATCGTCTACGTGTCGTGCAACCCGTCGACGCTGGCGCGCGACGCGGGCCTGCTCGTGCACGAGGCCGGCTACCGGCTGAAGGGCGCAGGCGTCGTGAACATGTTCCCGAATACGTCGCACGTCGAATCGATCGCGCTGTTCGAGCGCGACTGAGCCGGGCGGCGGACGTAAAAAAACCGGCCCGCGGGCCGGTTTTTTCATGGTGCGTGGCGAACGTCAGTTGCGGTTGCCGCCGAAGATGCCGAGCAGCGCGAGCAGGTTCGTGAACACGTTGTACAGGTCGAGGTAGATCGCGAGCGTGGCCGAGATGTAATTCGTCTCGCCGCCGTTCACGACGCGCTGGACGTCGAACAGCATGTACGCGGAGAAGATCGCGATCGCGAGTACCGACACGGTGAGCATCAGCGCCGGCAGTTGCAGGAAGATATTCGCGACCGACGCGAGCAGGATCACGATCACGCCCATGAACAGCCACTTGCCGAGCCCCGAGAAGTCTCGCTTGCTGACGGTGGCGATCGTCGCCATCGTGGCGAAGATGATGCCGGTGCCGCCGAACGCGAGCATGATCAGCGACGGGCCGTTCGAGAAGCCGAGGATGAAGCTCAGCAGCCGCGACAGCATCAGGCCCATGAAGAACGTGAAGCCGAGCAGCACGAACACGCCGGCGGCGCTGTTCTTCGTCCGCTCGATCGCGAACATGAAGCCGAACGCGATCGCGAAGAACGCGAGCAGGCTCATCATCGGGCTCGTGGCCGCGAACAGCGAGAAGCCCGTCGCGACACCGACCCAGGCGCCCAGCACGGTCGGCACCATCGACAGCGCGAGCAGCCAGTACGTGTTCCGCAGTACGCGGTTGCGTACCTCGGCGGTGCTGACGGAACCGCCGCGGCCGAAATTGTACGGATAGTCGTTCATGGTTTCTCCTAACATTGAACGCGTGAGCGTCCGGGGCCGGTTCGGCGCGCGCGGTGTGCGGCGCAGCAAACCGGGGCAGCTATGGCTAAGATACGTTCCGTGCCACGAGGTTTCAATGGCCGGCGACACAAAACATAGGGATTCTGAACCTTTCATGCGTGTAAGGGTTCAATCGCAATGATACACGGGATCGTGCTACAATAGCGGATTCATTTGAACCTGTAACTTCTTAATTTTTTGGAGTTTTTATGGCAATCGAGCGCACCCTGTCGATCATCAAGCCGGATGCGGTGGCAAAGAACGTGATCGGTCAGATCTACAGCCGTTTCGAAGGCGCCGGCCTGAAGATCATCGCATCGCGCATGGCCCACCTGTCGCGTGCCGACGCCGAGAAGTTCTACGCGGTTCACGCAGCGCGTCCGTTCTTCAAGGACCTCGTCGATTTCATGATCTCGGGCCCGGTGATGATCCAGGTTCTGGAAGGTGAAGGCGCGATCCTGAAGAACCGCGACCTGATGGGTGCAACGGATCCGAAGAAGGCGGAAGCGGGCACGATCCGCGCCGACTTCGCCGACAGCATCGACGCGAACGCCGTTCACGGCTCGGACGCTGCGGAAACGGCAGCGGTCGAAGTCGCGTTCTTCTTCCCGGAAATGAACGTTTACTCGCGCTAAGCCCTGGCTGACAGCAAGTAGGCAGGATTCAGCGCACGCGGCAAGGCAGCACATCATGACGAGCGAAACTTCCGTCAATCTTCTCGACTTCGATGCCGAGGGTCTTGTCGCGTACTGCGGCAGCCTGGGCGAGAAGCCGTTCCGCGCCAAGCAGTTGCAGCGCTGGATCCACCAATACAACGCCGGCGATTTCGACGGCATGACCGATCTCGCGAAGTCCCTGAGGGAGAAACTCAAGGGCCGCGCGTCGATCGTGATGCCGGACATCGCCAGCGATCACGTTTCCACCGACGGCACGCGCAAGTGGCTGATCGACGTCGGAAACGGCAATGCGGTCGAAACCGTGTTCATCCCGGAAGAGACGCGCGGCACGCTGTGCGTGTCGTCGCAGGCTGGGTGCGCGGTCAACTGCCGCTTCTGTTCGACGGGCAAGCAGGGCTTTTCCCGCAACCTGTCGACAGCCGAAATCATCGGCCAGCTCCGGATGGCCGAATTTGCACTGCGAGCGTCGCTGGGCCGCGCGCCCGGCCCGAACGGCAAGGCCGAACGGGTCGTCACCAACGTGGTGATGATGGGCATGGGCGAGCCGCTCCTGAATTACAGCGCGGTCGTGCCCGCGATGCGGCTGATGCTCGACGACAACGCGTACGGCCTGTCGCGCCGCCGCGTCACGCTGTCGACTTCCGGCGTGGTGCCGATGATGGACCGCCTCGGCGCCGAATTGCCGGTCGCGCTGGCCGTTTCGCTGCACGCGCCGAACGATGCGCTGCGCGACGAGCTGGTGCCGCTCAACAAGAAGTATCCGCTTCGTGAGCTGATGGCTGCGTGCCAGCGCTATCTGAAAGTCGCGCCGCGCGACTTCATTACTTTCGAATACTGCATGCTGGACGGTGTCAACGACACCGAAGCGCATGCGCGCGAGCTGCTGGCCGTCACGCGCGACGTGCCGTGCAAGTTCAATTTGATCCCGTTCAATCCGTTTCCGGAATCGGGCCTCATCCGCTCGAAGCCGGAGCAGATCAAGCGTTTTGCGCAGGTCCTCATCGACGCGGGTGTCGTCACGACCGTGCGCAAGACGCGCGGCGACGATATCGATGCCGCATGCGGCCAGCTGGCCGGCGCGGTGAAGGACCGCACTCGCCTCGCGGAGCGAACGGGCGCAGCAGGAAAAATCATCGAAGTTCGGGCGGTTTGACGGGGGCGCCTAGTCGGGGACGCCTAGTCGGGGCGCCTGGCCGGGGATGCCAGAACCTTCGGGCGGTACAACACGCGAATAGCGATCGGTCGCGGTGCCACGGCGCCGCGCATGGTATGAACAGTTGCGGGTGCCGGCCGGCGGGAGCTGGCGGCAGCCGCCAGTGAAGAAGAATCGACGCGAGGACAAGGATGAGTGAGCCGCAGCCGTCTAACGGCGCAGAGACGAATGCCGCGAAGCCGGCACCGGCGGGACTGGAATCGCTGGCGGCGGTCGGCAGCCGGCTGGCGCAGCTTCGGGAGACGAAGGGCTGGTCGGTCGACGACGTATCGGCGCGGCTCAAGGTCGCACCGCAGAAGCTCCGGGCGCTCGAGGCAGGCGACATCAGTCATTTGCCCGGCGTGACGTTCGCGCTCGGTGTTGTCCGCAGCTACGCGAAGATGCTCGGCGTCGACCCGGAACCGTTCGCGCAGGCGCTGCGCCGTGAGCGCGGGGTGCCGGAAGTCGACCTGTCGATGCCTGCATCGTCGGGCACGGATCTGCCGCGCGGCCGCGTGTCGATTCCGCTCGGCGGCTCGTCGCGCCAGCACCCGTGGCTGTGGGGAACGGCGATCGTCGTCGTCGCGGTGGTCGCAGTACTGATGTGGCACACTGGCGGCGATTCGTCGAGCCTGCTTGCGCGCTTCAAGGGCAGCGACGCGGAGCATGCGTCGGCCGCGAGCGCGCCGGCGGCATCGTCTTCTTCCGTCGAAGAGGCGGCTGCGAGCGGCGCGTCGGCCGTCGCCGCCAATGAGGTTCCGGCCCCGGCTGCGACGTCCGCTGCGGCAACGCAGCCGATTACGTCCGCGGCGCCGGCGCCCGCGGCACCGGTCGTGGCCGCCGTTGCATCGCAGCCTGTCGTGGCGCCGGCGGCGGCGAGCGCCGCTGCGCCGGCCCAGCCGGCGAGCGTCGTGGTCGCGGCAGGCCAGTCGATGGTGGAACTGAAGGTCAAGCAGGATTGCTGGTTCAGCGTGCGCGACAAGAACGGCAAGGAGCTGTTCTCGGCGCTGGTGCGGGCCGGCGAGACGAAGCAGGTCGCCGGCGACGGGCCGTTCAAGGTCACGATCGGCAACAAGGCGGGCCTCGACGCGGTTGCGTTCGACGGGAAGCCTGTCGATCCGGCAAAATATTCGGCAGCGCGGGGTAATGTGGCGCGGTTCACGTTGCCCTGACGTCAAGCGCCGTGGCGAACGCCTGTCGTCGATATCGGCAGGCCGTGAGGGCACGGCGCTTTTTCAATTCATGCGCCGCGTCGCGGCGCATTCCGCGTAAATGGATCTATCGATGCAATCCGAAGCTCAATCCCCACGCAGCAGTCAGATTTGTTCAACCGAGCCGGTGTTCGGCGGGCATCAGCCGCGCCGCGTATCGCATGCGGTGGATGTCCGCTGGGGCGGGCAGCTCGTGACGATCGGCGGCGACGCGCCGGTGCGCGTGCAGTCGATGACGAATACCGATACGGCCGACGCGATCGGCACGGCGATCCAGATCAAGGAACTCGCGAACGCGGGCTCCGAACTGGTGCGCATCACGGTCAACACGCCCGAGGCGGCGGCCGCCGTGCCGGCGATCCGCGAGCAGCTCGACCGGATGGGCGTGACCGTGCCGCTCGTCGGCGATTTTCATTACAACGGCCACCTGCTGCTGCGCGACTACCCGGGCTGCGCGGAGTCGCTGTCGAAGTACCGGATCAATCCCGGCAACGTCGGTCAGGGCGCGAAGCGCGATACGCAGTTCGCGCAGATGATCGAGGCCGCGGCCAGGTACGACAAGGCCGTGCGGATCGGCGTGAACTGGGGCAGCCTCGACCAGGACCTGCTCGCACGCATGATGGACGAGAACGGCGCGCGTTCGCAGCCGTGGGACGCGCAAAGCGTGATGTACGAGGCGCTGATCCAGTCGGCGATCGGCTCGGCCGAGCGTGCAGTCGAACTGGGCCTCGGCCGCGACCGCATCGTGCTGTCGTGCAAGGTCAGCGGCGTGCAGGACCTGATCGCCGTGTACCGCGAGCTCGGCCGCCGCTGCGGCTTTGCGCTGCACCTCGGGCTGACCGAGGCCGGCATGGGCTCGAAGGGCATCGTCGCATCGACGGCAGCGCTCGGCGTGCTGCTGCAGGAAGGGATCGGCGACACGATCCGCATCTCGCTGACGCCGGAACCGGGCGCGTCGCGCACGGGCGAGGTGATCGTCGGCCAGGAAATCCTCCAGACGATGGGCCTGCGCTCGTTCGCGCCGATGGTGATCGCGTGCCCGGGCTGCGGTCGTACGACGAGCACGCTGTTCCAGGAACTCGCGATGCAGATCCAGACCTACCTGCGCGAGCAGATGCCCACCTGGCGCAAGGAGTATCCGGGCGTCGAGAAGATGAACGTCGCGGTGATGGGCTGCATCGTCAACGGCCCGGGCGAATCGAAGCACGCGAACATTGGCATCAGCCTGCCGGGTTCGGGCGAAAACCCGGCCGCTCCCGTCTTCATCGACGGCGAGAAGGTCAAGACGCTGCGCGGCGAGCGGATCGCCGAGGAATTCCAGCAGATCGTCAGCGACTACGTCGCACGCAATTACGGCCGCACCGAGGCCCTGAATTAATTCGTCCATACACACGATGACTGAACAGAAACGCAAGATCGAGAAGCTCACCGGCGTCAAGGGCATGAATGACATCCTCCCGCAGGATGCCGGCCTTTGGGAGTTCTTCGAAGCCACCGTGAAATCGCTGCTGCGCGCGTACGGCTACCAGAACATCCGCACGCCGATCGTCGAACACACGCAACTCTTCACGCGCGGCATCGGCGAAGTCACGGACATCGTCGAGAAGGAGATGTACAGCTTCACCGACGCGCTGAACGGCGAGAACCTGACGATGCGCCCGGAAAACACCGCGGCCGTCGTGCGCGCGTCGATCGAGCACAACATGCTGTACGACGGCCCGAAGCGCCTGTGGTACATCGGCCCGATGTTCCGCCACGAGCGCCCGCAGCGCGGCCGCTATCGCCAGTTCCACCAGGTCGGCGTCGAGGCGCTCGGCTTCGCGGGTCCCGATGCGGATGCCGAGATCATCATGATGTGCCAGCGCCTGTGGGACGACCTCGGCCTGACCGGCATCAAGCTCGAGATCAACTCGCTCGGCCTCGCCGAAGAGCGTGCCGCGCACCGCGTCGAACTGATCAAGTACCTCGAGCAGTTCGCCGACGTGCTCGACGAGGATGCGAAGCGCCGCCTGTATACGAACCCGTTGCGCGTGCTCGACACGAAGAATCCCGCGCTGCAGGAGATCGCGCAGAACGCGCCGAAGCTGATCGATTTCCTCGGCGACGAATCGCGCGCGCATTTTGACGGACTGCAGCGTCTGCTGCTCGCGAACAACATTCCGTTCAAGATCAACCCGCGTCTCGTGCGCGGCCTCGATTATTACAACCTGACCGTGTTCGAGTGGGTGACCGACAAGCTCGGTGCGCAGGGCACGGTCGCGGCCGGCGGCCGCTACGATCCGCTGATCGAGCAACTCGGCGGCAAGCCGACCGCCGCATGCGGCTGGGCGATGGGCATCGAGCGCATCCTCGAACTGCTGAAGGAAGACGATCTCGTGCCGGAGCAGGAAGGCGTCGACGTGTACGTCGTGCACCAGGGCGAGACCGCGCGCGAACAGGCGTTCATCGCGGCCGAGCGCCTGCGCGACACGGGCCTCGACGTGATCTTCCACTGCAGCGCTGACGGCGCGACGGCGAGCTTCAAGTCGCAGATGAAGCGGGCCGACGCGAGCGGCGCCGCGTTCGCGGTGATCTTCGGTGAAGAGGAAGTCGCGAACGGCACGGTGGGCGTGAAAGCGCTGCGTGGTGCAGGCGAAGAAGGGGAAAAGAACGTTCAGCAGACCGTACCGGTCGAAAGCTTGACCGAATTCCTAATCAATGCGATGGTTGCATCCGCCGAAGACGGCGACGACTGATCGCGCCGGCATCCGCTCGACAAAAAAGGCCTGAACAGGAAGGAATCGCTCGCCGATGAGTTATCACGACGAACAAGAATCGATTGAAAGTCTCAAGGCGTGGTGGGCCCGCTGGGGCAACCTCACCACGTGGATCGTGCTCGCGGCGCTCGTCGTCGCGGCCGGTTTCAACGGCTGGAACTACTGGCAACGCCGTCAGGCCGCCGGGGCGTCCGGGCTGTACGAGCAGGTCCAGAAGGCAGCCGCCGCGAATGACAAGGCGACGATGGCCCGCGCGGCCGGCGACATGGAAGACAAGTTCGGCAGCACGCCGTATGCGCAGATGACGGCGCTCACGGCCGCGAAGGTGCTGTACGCGGCCGGCGACGCGGCAGGCGCGAAGGCGCAGTTGCAATGGGCTGTCGATCACGCCAAGGACGACGAGTACAAGCAGATCGCGAAGCTGCGTCTCGCTTCGCTGCTGCTCGACGAGAAGGCGTACGACGCGGGCCTCGCGCTGCTGTCGGGTACGCCGGTCGATGCATTCAAGGGCCTCGTGGCCGATCGCCGTGGCGATCTGCTTGCCGCGCAAGGCAAGACCGGCGATGCGCGCGCCGCTTACAAGCTCGCGCTCGACGGCCTGTCGAAGGACGACCAGTCTGCGCGCCAGCTCGTGCAGTTCAAGCTGGACGCGCTCGGCGGCTGAATCCCGGCCCCCTTAACCTCTTAACTCTGCTTCGCTAACCGATGAATTTGCTGAAACGTTACGCTGTGCCCGCTGCCTGCGCGGCGGCTGTCCTGGCATTGGCGGCCTGCTCGTCGTCGAAGGACGCGCGCCGCGTGCCGACGCCGCTCACCGAGTTCAAGTCCGTCATGGACGTGCAACAGGTCTGGAAGGCAAGCGTCGGCAAGGGCGGACGCTACCTGTTCTCGCCGGTGGCCGTGGGCGACGCCGTCTACGCGGCGGGCGAAAACGGTTCGGTCGAGAAGATCGACGCGAAGACGGGCCAGACGCTCTGGCGCTCGAAGGTCGGTTCGGACCTGTCGGCCGGTGTCGGCAGCGACGGCAACCTGACCGCGGTCGGCGCGCTGAAGGGTGGCGTGTTCGTGCTGGGTCCGGATGGCAAGCAACTATGGAAGACCAGCGTGCAGGGCGAGATCTTCTCGCCGCCGCTCGTCGGCAACGGGCTCGTGGTCGTCCGCACGATCGACGGCCAGGTGATCGCGTTCAACGCACAGACGGGCGAGCAGAAGTGGAACTACCGCAACCGTGCGGTACCGCTGAACCTGCGCGTGTCGGCCGGCATGACGTTCGCGGGCGACGCGGCGGTGCTGGCGGGCTTCCCGGGCGGCGGCCTCGTCGCGATCAACCTGCAGACGGGCGAGCCGTTCTGGCAGACGCCCGTGTCGTTCCCGAAGGGCGTGACCGAGGTCGAGCGCATCAACGACGTCAGCGGGCCGCCGACGCTCGTGGGCGCGGAAGCCTGCGCGGTGACGTTCCAGGGTCAGCTCGGCTGCTTCGATGCGAACTCGGGCCGTCCGCTGTGGGAAAAGGCGTTCTCGAGCCGCAGCGGTCTTGCGCAGGACGATTCGGTTGTCGCAGGCGGCGACGACTGGTCGGTCGTGACGGCGTACGACGCGGCCTCCGGCAACCAGCTCTGGCGCAACGACAAGCTGAAGAGCCGTGACGTCGGCGTGCCGTACCTGCTCGGGCATGCGGTCGTGATGGGCGATTACAAGGGCTTCGTGCACTTCCTGTCGCGCGAAGACGGCAGCTTCATCGCGCGGATGAAGACGGACGGCAGCGCGATTACGGCGGCGCCGGTCCTCGCGGGCAATACGCTCGTCGTACAGACGAAGGACGGCGGCCTGTACGGGTTCCGTCCGCGCTGACGCGCAGAAACATGCGCGGCCGCGGCGCGGCGGGCTTGTCCCGCTCGCCCGGGCCGCGCGACATGAAGGCGGCCGGTGTTCCCGGCCGCTCGGTATTTGAAAGGCAGTTCGAGACGAAAGACGACGGCGCGCAACGCGCGCCCGGCGCGCGCATCCGGTGCGGCGCGAATTCGTGATATTTTCATTCAGCGCAGCCGCCCGCAGCAGCGGGCCCCCCGCTGCTGCGCTTCACCGTAGAAAACACAGATGAAACCGGTCATTGCCCTTGTTGGGCGCCCCAATGTGGGGAAATCCACGCTGTTCAACCGGCTCACGCGCTCGCGCGATGCGCTGGTCGCCGACTTGCCGGGCCTCACGCGCGATCGCCATTACGGCGAAGGGCGGGTCGGCGAGCGACCGTACCTGGTCGTCGATACGGGCGGCTTCGAGCCCGTCGCGAAGGACGGCATCCTGCACGAGATGGCGCGCCAGACGCGGCAAGCCGTCGAGGAAGCCGATATCGTCGTGTTCATCGTCGACGGCCGCAACGGGCTCGCGCCGCAGGACAAGTCGATTGCCGACTACCTGCGCAAGACCGGCCGGCCGATCTTCCTCGTCGTCAACAAGGCCGAGGGGATGAAGTACACGTCGGTTGCGTCCGAGTTCTACGAGCTCGGGCTTGGCGACCCGCGCGCGATCTCGGCCGCGCACGGCGACGGCGTGACCGACATGATCAACGAGGCGCTGGAGGTCGCGTACGCGGACCGGCCGGAGGAGGAGGACGAGAACGATCCGTCGCGCGGCATCAAGATCGCGATCGTCGGCCGTCCGAACGTCGGCAAGTCGACACTCGTGAACGCGCTGATCGGCGAGGACCGCGTGATCGCGTTCGACATGCCGGGCACGACCCGCGACTCGATCTACGTCGACTTCGAGCGGAACGGCAAGAAATACACGCTGATCGACACGGCCGGCCTGCGGCGCCGCGGCAAGGTGTTCGAGGCGATCGAGAAGTTCTCGGTCGTGAAGACGCTGCAGTCGATCTCCGACGCGAACGTCGTCATTCTTCTGCTGGATGCGCAGCAGGACATTTCCGACCAGGACGCACACATCGCCGGCTTCGTCGTCGAGCAGGGCCGCGCGCTCGTGATCGGCGTCAACAAGTGGGACGGGCTCGACGAGCACGCACGCGATCGTGCGAAAGCGGATTTGACCCGCAAGCTGAAATTCCTCGACTTCGCGAAATCGCACTTCATTTCGGCCGCGAAGAAGACGGGTATCGGCACGCTGATGCGCTCGGTCGACGACGCGTACGCGGCGGCAATGGCGAAGCTGCCGACGCCGAAGCTCACACGCGCGCTGATCGAGGCCGTCGAGTTCCAGCAGCCGCGCCGTCGCGGCCCGGTGCGCCCGAAGCTGCGCTACGCGCACCAGGGCGGTCAGAATCCGCCGCTTATCGTCATCCACGGTAACGCGCTCGACGCGGTGACGGAAACGTACAAGCGCTACCTGGAAAACCGGTTCCGCGAAACTTTCTCGCTGACCGGGACTCCATTGCGAATAGAGTTCCGTTCGTCGAACAACCCGTACGCGGACAAGGGCTGAAGCACGCCCCGCAAGGGCTAGGCCGCAAGGCCTATGCCCCGGGCTGGGTAGGCAAAATCGGCTATAGTGTAGCGATTGGCGCCGGATCTCTTTTTCTTCGTCGCCAATCCAGATCAACCTGCAAAAAAAGATGGAGTACGCCATGAGCAACAAAGGGCAATTGTTACAAGACCCGTTTTTGAACGCACTGCGCAAAGAGCACGTTCCCGTTTCGATCTACCTCGTCAACGGCATCAAGCTCCAAGGGAACATTGAATCGTTCGACCAGTACGTCGTGTTGCTCCGTAATACGGTGACCCAGATGGTGTACAAGCACGCCATCTCGACGGTCGTGCCGGCGCGCCCGGTGAATTTCCACCCGGACGCGGAAGTCTCGTCCTAACCTATCGCAGCGGCCGGCATCCGGTCGCCGCGAGCGACCGATGCCAGCCGCCTTATCTTGACACCCGATAATTTGATCAACGCAGCGCTCGTCGGCATCGATTTCGGCAAGACCGATTTCGAAGCCAGTCTCGAAGAACTCAGTCTTCTCGCCTCCAGCGCGGGGGCTCATCCCGCCGTCACCCTCACGGGCCGTCGCTCCAGTCCCGATGCCGCGATGTTCATCGGCAGCGGCAAAGCCGAAGAACTCCGGCTTGCCTGCGACGCACACAACGTCGAAATCGTCATCTTCAACCACGCACTGGCGCCAGCCCAGCAACGCAATCTGGAGCGAGCGCTTAACAGGCGCGTGGTCGATCGCACGAGCCTCATCCTCGACATCTTTGCGCAGCGTGCCCGCAGCCACGAAGGCAAGCTGCAGGTCGAGCTCGCGCAGCTTCAATACCTGTCGACGCGGCTCATTCGCGCGTGGACCCACCTCGAACGGCAAAAGGGCGGTATCGGCCTGCGCGGCCCCGGGGAAACCCAGCTCGAAACCGACCGCCGGCTGATCGGCGAGCGCATCAAGATGCTGAAGTCGCGGCTCGACCGGCTGCGCCGGCAACACAGCACGCAACGCCGGCAGCGCGCGCGCAGCGGCACGATGTCGGTGTCGCTCGTCGGTTATACGAACGCGGGCAAGTCGACGCTGTTCAATGCACTGACGAAAGCGCAGGCCTACGCGGCCGACCAGCTGTTCGCCACGCTCGACACGACGTCGCGGCGCGTGTACCTCGGCGACGAGGTCGGCCAGATCGTCGTGTCGGATACGGTCGGGTTCATCCGCGAGCTGCCTCACCAGCTCGTCGCCGCATTCCGCGCGACCCTCGAGGAAACGATCCACGCGGATCTGCTGCTGCACGTGGTCGATGCGTCGAGCGCGGTCAGGCTCGAACAGATCGAGCAGGTCAACGGCGTGCTGCACGAGATCGGCGCGGACACGGTCCGGCAGGTGCTGGTGTTCAACAAAATTGACGCCGTGCCCGAGCTGGCGGCCCGCGGCGACGCGGTCGAGCGGGACGAGTATGGTAATATTTCGCGCGTCTTTTTGAGCGCGCGCACCGGTCAGGGTCTTGACGCGTTGCGTGCCGCCATCGCCGAGATCGCCTCCGAGGAACACCTTTCCGGCGCGACGTTACCCAACGGCGCGCTCGACGGCGCCCCCGCTGAACCACACGAAGACCGCACGATTTCCGAACACGGGCGCTAACCGGTCCCGGCCGGTTCGCCGGCGTCTAATCTGGTGAACAAACTCTGGTGAACGAATACAAAGAGCGGAGTACCTGGCGGCGGATGCGCGCCTTGCTGTCGATCAACGATCCCCGCTGGGGACGCGGCGAAGGCAATGGCAAAGACGGATCCCGTCCCCGTGCAAATGAATCGAAACGTCCGCAAGGCGGCGATGGCGATGGTCCGCCCGATCTCGACGAGATGTGGCGCAACTTCAACCGGCGCCTGAGCGGCCTTTTCGGCGGCAAGGGCGGCAACGGCTTCCGTCCCGACAACGGGCGGGCCGCGCGGGTCGGCGTCGGCATCGTGATCGGCGTGCTGGTCGCGGTCTATGCAGGCAGCGGACTGTTCGTCGTGCAGGACGGCCAGACGGGCGTCGTGCTGCAACTCGGCAAGCTGTCGGGCACGGTCGGCCAGGGCGTGCACTGGCGTGCGCCGTATCCGTTCGCGTCGCACGAGATCGTCGATACGTCGCAGGTCCGCTCGATCGAGATCGGCCGCAACAACGTCGTGCGTCTCGCGAACGTGAAGGAAGCGGCGATGCTGACGCGCGATGCCGACATCGTCGACGTGCGCTTCATCGTCCAGTACCGGATCCGCTCCGCGACCGATTACCTGTTCCGCAGCGCCGATCCCGAGCGCAGCGTATCGCAGGCCGCACAGGCCGCGGTGCGTGCGATCGTCGGCACGCGCAGCGCGGCCGACATCCTGAACCAGGATCGCGACGCGCTGCGTGAGCAGCTTTCCGCCGCGATCCAGCGCGATCTCGACCGTTACCAGTCGGGGCTCGAGGTGACGGCTATCACGATGCAGAGCGTCGCGGCGCCCGAGCAGACACAGGCCGCCTACGCCGAAGTCGCGAAGGCGCGCGACGAGCGCGAGGGCGCGAAGCGCGCCGCGCAGGCGTATGCAAGCGACTTGCTGCCGAAGGCGCAGGGCAATGCCGCGAAGCTCGTCGACGAAGCGAAGGCCTATGCCGATCGCGTGGTCACGGTGGCCGAAGGCGATGCCGACCGCTTCAAGCAGGTCTATGCGCAGTACTCGAAGGCGCCCGCGGTGATCCGCGAGCGGATGTACCTCGAGACGATGCAGGAAATCTACTCGAACGCGACGAAGGTGTTCGTCGGCAACAAGGGCGGCAGTACCGTCGTGCTGCCGCTCGACAAGCTCGTCGAGCAGGGGCGACAAAACGCCGCGGCGCCCACCGGTGCATCCGCACCCGATGCGGCGTCGGCACCGGCGGCAGCCGTACCCGCGAGCGCGGCACCGGCCGCCGCCGCGTCGGGCGTCGACGTGCTGCGATCGCGCGAAGCGTTTCGCAGCCGGTCGCGTGAAGACGATCTGAAGTAACGGGAGCGCAGAACATGAACCGAATCATTGCGCTCGTCGTCGCAATCGTGATCGTTGCCTTCGCGGCGTCCTCGACGGTCCTCACCGTCGATCCGCGCCATACGGCCGTGCTGTCGGGCCGCGACGGCGCGCAGCCGGAGCTTGCGGGCCCCGGCATCCATTTCAAGTTGCCGCCGCCGCTGCAGACGGCCACGCTGATCGACACGCGGCTGCAATCGCTCGAGTCGTCCGATCCGCTGCAACTGGCCACGGAAGACAAGCACGACCTGCTCGTCGCCTATGCGGTGAAGTACCGGATCAGCGATCCGATGAAATATTTCACGGCGACCGGTGGCGACCCGGCGGCAGCCGCCGAACGTCTGACCGGCACGCTGAAGAGCGCACTCGGCGACGCGTTCGGCAAGCGCGCGCTCGACGACGCCCTCGGCGGCCAGCGTGCGATCGCCGATGCGGCCCGCGACGCGGCGAAGGCGAAGGCGTCCGGTTTCGGCGTCGACGTGGTCGATGTCCAGCTAACGCGCGTCGATTTGCCGGCCGCGCAGGCGGATGCCGTCTATCAACGGATGATCGCTGCGCTGCGCGACCAGGCGGCGCAGGTGCATGCGCAAGGCGCGGCCGACGTCGAGCAGATCAAGGCCGACGCCGAACGCGAACAGCAGGCCGTGCTCGCGAACGCCTACAAGTCCGCTCAGACGATCAAGGGCGAAGGTGACGCGAAGGCCGCAACGATTGCCGCCGATGCGTTCGGCCGCGATCCGCAGTTCTATCAGTTCTACGCGAGCCTGCAGGCCTACCGGAACACGTTCAAGCGCAACGACATCATCGTCGTCGATCCCGACAGCGAGTTCTTCCGCTTCATGCGCAGCCCGACGGGCGGTGCCGCACCGGCGGCGCCTGCTCCCCGCAAACACTGACCTTGGGGTGCCGCGTCGAGCGGCGCCGTCGCTCGCATGAACCTGGCTGGCTCGTTGTTGCTCGCAGTGGCACTGATGCTGATCATCGAGGGGGCGTTCCCCTTCGTGTTTCCCGTCGCCTGGCGCGACACGTTTCGTAGAATAGCTGAGCGGCCGCCGCATCATATCCGGATCGGCGGGCTGATCGTGATGGCGCTCGGGCTCGTGCTGCTGCTGCTCGCCACTTGATCCGGACGGCGCATCCGCCGTTCGTTCCGCCCGATTCCGAATTTCCGATTCATATCGCGGCGCGCGTGTCGCGCGCTGTTTCCCGTCGTAGGACCGTACCGATGTCGACCTGGTTACTTCCCGAGAATATCGCCGACGTGCTGCCGTCGGAAGCGCGCAAGATCGAGGAGCTGCGCCGCAGGCTGCTCGACCGCTTCCGTTCGTACGGCTACGAAATGGTGATGCCGCCGCTGCTCGAGTATCTCGAGTCGCTGCTGACGAGCGGGGGCGCGGATCTGCGCCTGCGCACCTTCAAGCTGGTCGACCAGCTGTCGGGCCGCACGCTCGGCCTGCGCGCGGACATCACGCCGCAGGTCGCGCGGATCGACGCGCACCTGTTGAATCGTCAGGGCGTGACGCGCCTCTGCTATGCGGGCCACGTGATGCATACGCGCCCGCGCGGCCTGCACGCGACGCGCGAGCAGATCCAGATCGGCGCCGAAATCTACGGGCATGCCGGGCTGGAAGCCGATCTCGAGATCCAGCAACTGATGCTCGATGCGCTGCATCTCGCGGGCCTGTCGCGCATCCGTCTCGACCTGGGCCATGCGGGCGTGCTCGCGGCGCTGCTGGCCCGCGATGCGCAGGCCGCCGAGCGCGGCGAGTCGCTGTATGACGCGCTGTCGGGCAAGGACGTGCCGCTGCTGAACGAACTCACCGACGATCTTGGTGCCGATACGCGCGCAGCGCTGCGTGCGCTGCCGAACCTTTACGGCGACGCGAGCGTGCTCGCCGAGGCGCGCGCGCGGTTGCCGGTGCTGCCCGAAATCACGCGGGCGCTCGACGATCTGGCGCAGCTCGCAGCGCAGGCGAACGGCGCCGAAGTCGCGATCGACCTCGCCGACCTGCGCGGCTACGCGTACCACAGCGGCGCGATGTTCAGCGCCTACATCGACGGCGTGCCGAACGCGATCGCGCGCGGCGGCCGTTACGACCACGTCGGCCAGGCGTATGGCCGTGCCCGTCCGGCAACGGGCTTCTCGCTCGACCTGCGCGAGCTCGCGCGAATTTCCCCGGTCGAGGCACGTGGCACGGCGATTCTCGCGCCCTGGGCACAGGACGACGCGCTGCGTGCGGCCGTCGCGGCGCTGCGCGATGCGGGCGAGGTCGTGATCCAGGCGTTGCCGGGCCACGACCACGTGCTCGACGAGTTCGCATGCGATCGCTCGCTCGTCGAGCGCAATGGCGCATGGGTGGTCGAACCCCGATAAACAGGGGTTCGCGGGCCGTGCTTCGACGTGCATATCGTTGAAGCGAAACGGAAAAAATCGGAATCGCCCGCGAACATAGGTAGAATACGTTTTTAACCAGCTAACGAATCAACATGTCTGCCAGCGCAGTGAACGTGACTCCCGGGCGCAATGTCGTCGTCGTGGGAACTCAATGGGGTGATGAAGGCAAGGGCAAGATCGTCGACTGGCTGACGGACCACGCTCAGGGCGTCGTGCGTTTCCAGGGCGGCCACAACGCCGGCCACACCCTCATCATCGGCGGCAAGAAAACGATCTTGCGCCTCATTCCGTCGGGCATCATGCGTGAAGGCGTCGCCTGCTACATCGGCAACGGCGTCGTCCTGTCCCCCGAAGCACTGTTCAAGGAAATCGGCGAGCTCGAAGAGGCCGGCGTGAATGTGCGCGACCGCCTGTTCATTTCCGAAGCCACGACGCTGATCCTGCCGTACCACATCGCGATCGACCAGGCGCGCGAAGCACGCAAGGGCGCGGGCAAGATCGGCACGACGGGCCGCGGCATCGGCCCCGCGTACGAAGACAAGGTCGGCCGTCGCGCGCTGCGTGTGCAGGACCTGTTCGACGCGAAGACCTTCGCCGACCGCCTGCGCGAAAACCTCGATTTCCACAACTTCGTGCTGACCCAGTACCTGGGTGGCGCGGCCGTCGACTTCCAGGCTACGCTCGACACGATGCTCGGCTATGCCGACCGCCTGAAGCCGATGGTGGCCGACGTGTCGCGTCGCCTGTACGACGCGAACAACGCGGGCCAGAACCTGCTGTTCGAAGGCGCGCAGGGCACGCTGCTGGACATCGATCACGGCACCTATCCGTTCGTCACGTCGAGCAACTGCGTCGCGGGTGCGGCGTCGGCGGGCGCGGGCGTTGGTCCGCAGAAGCTCAACTACATCCTCGGCATCACGAAAGCCTATTGCACGCGCGTCGGTGCGGGCCCGTTCCCGAGCGAGCTGTACGATGCGGACAATCCGCAGCGCCAGGACCAGGTCGGCGTCACGCTCGCGAACGTCGGCAAGGAATTCGGTTCGGTCACCGGCCGTCCGCGCCGCACGGGCTGGCTCGATGCGGCCGCGCTGCGCCGCTCGATCCAGATCAACGGCGTGTCGGGCCTGTGCATGACGAAGCTCGACGTGCTGGACGGCCTCGACGAGGTCAAGCTGTGCGTCGGCTACAAGATCGACGGCAAGGATGTGGACATCCTGCCGCGCGGTGCCGCCGATGTGGCCCGTTGCGAGCCCGTGTACGAAACGTTCGCCGGCTGGAAGGAAAGCACCGTCGGCATCAAGGCGTGGGACGCACTGCCGGCGAACGCACAGGCCTACCTGACCCGTGTCCAGGAAGTGGCCGGCGTGCCGGTCGACATGGTGTCGACGGGCCCGGACCGCGACGAAACGATCCTGCTCCGCCATCCGTTCAAGGTGTAATTGCCAGATGACGCAGCAAATTTCGATGACGGCGGCAGACTTGATGACCGATCCGCGCAACGACGACAAGAACCTGTGGGTAGGCTGGGACGAGTACCACCGTCTGATCGAGCTGCTGGCGCTCGAGGTGCATGCGTCGGGCTGGAAGTTCGACCAGATCCTGTGCCTCGCGCGCGGCGGCCTGCGCGTCGGTGACCAGCTGTCGCGCATCTACGACGTGCCGCTCGCGATCCTCGCGACGAGTTCGTACCGGGAAGCGGCCGGCACGGAGCAGGGTGAGCTCGACATCGCACAGTACATCACGATGACGCGCGGCAATCTTGCGGGCAACGTGCTGCTGGTCGATGATCTCGTCGATTCGGGTGTCACACTTGCGCGCGTGCAGGAGCACCTGAAGGAGCGCTATCCGTCCGTGACGGCCGTGCGTTCGGCCGTGCTCTGGTACAAGGGGTGCTCGAAGGTCAAGCCCGACTATCACACGCAGTATCTGCCGACGAATCCGTGGATTCATCAGCCGTTCGAGGAATGGGACACGGTTCGTCCGCACAACCTCGAGGCGTGGATCAAGCGCGGTCGCGCTCAGCGCGACGGTTCGGGCGCGTAAGCGGCCGGCCGATCGAAGGAAAGCCTTGTACGGCGCCGCTTGCGGCGCCGTTTTTCATTGGGGCGCAGCGTGCGCCGCGCGGCGGGCCTCGCGTCTCCGGTAGGCAGACGGCGCTGCCCCGGCTATGATGGCAGCCCTGCCACAGCTCGCGCCGGATTGCATGCGCAGCGTGGATCACGTGGTTCCGCGGCAACAGAGCAGGGCGGCGTTTCACGGGGGCGCGAGTAGAATAGCGCTCGTTTTGTCCGACCCGGACCCGATTATTACGCTTCATATGAACGACACGATCCACGCGACCGACGCTGTACACTCGCCGCATTCGACGCAACAACACTCGATGCGGGCGCTAGCGATAGCAGCCATCGGCGTCGTGTTCGGCGACATCGGCACCAGCCCGCTGTATTCGCTCAAGGAGGCGTTCAGCCCCGCACACGGCATTCCGCTCACCGAAGCGTCGATTCTCGGCGTCATTTCGCTGCTGTTCTGGGCAATCATCCTGGTGGTCGGCGTCAAGTACCTGCTGTTCGTGATGCGGGCAGACAACAACGGCGAAGGCGGCGTGCTCGCGCTGATGGCGCTGTCGCTGCGGCCGCTGAATTCAAAATCCCGCGTGACGGGCGCGCTGATGGCGCTCGGGATATTCGGCGCGTGCATGTTCTACGGGGACGCGGTGATCACACCGGCGATCTCGGTGATGTCGGCGGTCGAAGGTCTCGAAATCGCGACGCCTCACCTGTCCCATCTCGTGCTACCGATCACGATCGTGATCCTGATCGCGCTGTTCTGGATCCAGCGTCACGGCACCGCGCTGGTCGGCAAGCTGTTCGGCCCGATCATGGTGCTGTGGTTCATCGTGATCGCGGCACTCGGCGTGTACCATATCGTCCGCGTGCCGGGCATCATCGCGGCAATCAATCCGTATTACGCGGCGTCGTTCATGGCCGATCACCTGCTGCAGGCCTACGTCGTACTAGGCTCGGTCGTGCTGGTGCTGACCGGCGCGGAAGCGCTCTACGCGGACATGGGCCACTTCGGTGCGAAGCCGATCCGCCTCGCCGCATACGGGCTCGTGATGCCGTCGCTCGTGCTGAACTACTTCGGCCAGGGTGCGCTGCTGATCCAGAATCCGAAAGCGATCGAGAACCCGTTCTTCCTGCTGGCGCCGGAATGGGGGCTGCTGCCGCTCGTCGTGCTGTCGACGGTCGCGACCGTGATTGCGTCGCAGGCCGTGATCTCGGGCGCGTACTCGCTGACGTCGCAGGCGATCCAGCTCGGTTACGTGCCGCGCATGAAGGTGCTGCATACGTCCGAACTCGCGATTGGCCAGATCTACGTGCCGGTCGTGAACTGGCTGCTGCTGTTCGTGATCCTCTGCATCGTGGTCGGCTTCAAGAGCTCCGACAATCTCGCGGCCGCGTACGGCATCGCGGTGACGGCGACGATGGTGATCACGACCGTGCTTGCCTGCGTCGTGATGGTGAAGGTGTGGAACTGGAACCGGCTGCTGGTCGGCGCGATCATCACGGTGTTCCTCGTGATCGACCTCGGCTTTTTCGGCGCGAACCTGCTGAAGGTCGCGCAGGGCGGCTGGCTGCCGCTCGGCATCGGTGCGCTGCTGTTCTTCCTGCTGATGACCTGGTACAAGGGGCGCCACATCGTCAAGGAGCGCACGGCAGCCGACGGCATTCCGCTCGAACCGTTCCTGCAGGGGCTGCTCGCGCATCCGCCGCATCGCGTGTCGGGCACCGCGATCTACCTGACCGGCAACGACAAGCTCGTGCCCGTCAGCCTGCTGCACAACCTGAAGCACAACAAGGTGCTGCACGAGCGGACCATTTTCCTGACGTTCGTCACGCGCGACATTCCTTACGTGCGCGACGACAAGCGCCAGAGCTCGCGTGATGCGGGCGGCGGGCTGTATATCGTCAAGGCCGAGTATGGCTTCAACGAGACGCCGGACGTGAAGGCGGTGCTCGAGGAATTCGGCCGCGCGCACGACATGACGTTCGAGCTGATGGACACGTCGTTCTTCCTCGCGCGCGAAACGGTCGTGCCGACGCATCTGCCCGGGATGTCGATCTGGCGCGAGCGCGTGTTCGCGTGGATGCACCAGAATGCCGCGAAGCCGACCGACTTCTTCTCGATTCCGGCGAACCGCGTCGTCGAGCTCGGTACGAAGATCGAGATCTGACCGGGCGCGGCGCGCGGGCCGCCTGGTCGCGCGCCGTGTCGCCGAAGCAATAAAAAGCCCGCCTTCCGGCGGGCTTTTTTTCGTGCGTCGACGGCTTTCGCGTGCTCAGCGCTTCAGCTTCGCGAATGCCGCGGCCATCGCGCCGGCCGGTTCCGGCTCACGCGAACGCTGCGGGCGGGCGGCGCCGCGCCCCGCGTTGCCGCGCTCCTGGCCGCTGCGCGACGACATGCCGGGTGCTGCCGCGTCGTCGTCGAGGCGCATCGTCAGCGCAATGCGCTGGCGCTTCACGTCGACGTCGAGCACCTTCACCTTGACGACCTGGCCGGCCTTCACGACTTCGTGCGGGTCCTTGATGAACTTCGTCGACATCGCGGACACGTGGATGAGGCCGTCCTGGTGGACGCCGATATCCACGAATGCACCGAAGGCGGCGACGTTCGTCACGACCCCTTCGAGCGTCATGCCCGGTACGAGATCCGACACCTTCTCGACGCCTTCGCGGAACGTCGCGGTCTTGAATTCCGGACGCGGATCGCGGCCCGGCTTCTCCAGTTCGGACAGGATGTCTCGCACGGTCGGCAGGCCGAAACGTTCGTCAACAAATTCGGCCGGGGACAGGCCCGACAGCGCTTCGCGGTTGCCGAGCACATCGTCGATGCGCTTGCTGATCTTCGCGAGCATCCGTTCGACGACCGGATAGGCTTCCGGGTGCACCGACGAGCGATCGAGCGGATTCTCGCCGCCGTTGATGCGCAGGAAGCCGGCGGCCTGTTCGAACGTCTTGTCGCCGAGGCGCGGCACCTTGCGCAGGTGCTCGCGCGACGGGAACGGGCCGTTCGCATCGCGATAGTCGACGATGTTGCGCGCGAGCGTCGCGTTCAAGCCCGACACGCGCGCGAGCAACGGGGCAGACGCCGTATTCGCGTCGACACCGACCGCGTTCACGCAATCCTCGACGACCGCGTCGAGCGAGCGGGCGAGTTCGCGCTGGTTGACGTCGTGCTGGTACTGGCCGACGCCGATCGCCTTCGGCTCGATCTTCACGAGTTCGGCGAGCGGGTCCTGCAGGCGGCGCGCAATCGACACGGCGCCGCGCAGCGTCACGTCGAGGTCCGGGAATTCCTTCGCGGCGAGCTCGGACGCCGAGTAGACCGACGCGCCGGCTTCCGACACGACGATCTTCTGCAGGCGCAGTTCCGGGTGTTTCGCGATCAGTTCGCTCGCGAGCTTGTCGGTTTCGCGCGATGCGGTGCCGTTGCCGATGCTGATCAGTTCGGCCTGCGTCTGCGCGGCAATGCGCGCGAGTTTCGCGATCGAGCCGTCCCAGTCGCGGCGCGGCTCGTGCGGGTAGATCGTATCGGTTGCGAGCACCTTGCCGGTACGGTCGACGACCGCGACCTTCACGCCCGTGCGCAGGCCGGGGTCGAGACCGATCACGGCCTTCGGGCCGGCCGGCGCCGCCAGCAGCAGGTCGTTCAGGTTGCGCGCGAACACGCGGATCGCTTCGGTTTCGGCCGTTTCGCGCAGTTGCGTGAGCAGTTCGTTCTCGATATGCGGCTGCACCTTCACGCGCCAGCACCAGCGGCATGCGTCGGACAGCCATTTATCGGCCGGGCGGTTCTGGTTCGCGATGCCGAAATGGCGCGCGATCATCGCCTCGCCGGGATGCGGCACCTGCGCGTCGAGCTCTTCGCCGAGGCCGAGCTTGATCGTCAGCACGCCCGCGTTGCGGCCGCGGAACAGTGCGAGTGCGCGATGCGACGGGACGGTCTTGATCGTTTCCGCGTAGTCGTAATAGTCGCGGAATTTCTCGCCTTCCTCGTTTTCCTTGCCCTCGACGACGACCGACGACACGACGCCCTGGTTGTGCAGGTAGTCGCGCAGCTTGCCGCGCAGCTCGGCCGTCTCGCCGAACTGTTCGGACAGGATGTCGCGCGCGCCGTCGAGCGCGGCCTTCACGTCGGCAACGCCCTTGTCGGCGTCGACATACGCGGCCGCCTCGGCCTGTGGGTCGAGCAGCGGGTTCGCGAGCAGCGCCTGCGCGAGCGGCTCGAGGCCGGCCTCGCGGGCGATCTGCGCACGCGTGCGCCGCTTCGGCTTGTACGGCAGATAAAGGTCTTCGAGCACCTGCTTGCTGTCGGCCGCGTCGATCGCGGCGCGCAGTTCGTCGGTCAGCTTGCCCTGTTCGTCGATGCTCGACAGGATCGCCGCGCGTCGATCCTCGAGCTCGCGCAGATACAGGAGGCGTTCCTCGAGCTGGCGCAACTGCGTGTCGTCCAGGTTGCCGGTCACTTCCTTGCGGTACCGGGCAATGAACGGAACGGTCGAGCCTTCGTCGAGGAGTTGCACGGCCGCCGCGACCTGGCGCGGCTGGACGGACAGTTCGGTGGCGATGCGCTGTACGATCTTGAGTGCTACGGTTTCCGTCATGTCGTGGATGATCTGCATGCTGAAATCGCGGCGCGGGCCGGCAGGCCCTGAGCGGCGGGCTGCATGGCGGGCCCGACGGGCCAGATGCCGCGGGTGAGTGAAGCGGGGCATTTTGCCATAAATGGCGGAGCGTCCAGCCGGGGGTGATAGAATTTGACACATGTCCCGCAGCTTTCCTACGACGTTGCCAACTTCCCGCATTTCTCTCGTCGCGCTCGGCGCAGCGCTCGCCGCGGCTTTGTCTGCCGGGCCTTCCGGCGCGTTCGCGCAGGCCTCGGACGCAACCGCGCCTGTGGCGGCTTTCGCCGCGCCGGATTTCGACGCCCGTCAAAAAGTGCTCAATCAACGCTCCGCGGAAAACGATTATCGTTATGCGGTGGCCGAGCACGATTGCTACAGCAAATTCTTCGTCAATCACTGTCTCGGCAAGGCGCGCGACCAGATGCGCGACGAGCGGGCGAGCATCCGCCAGGAGCAGCTCGCGCTCAACGACGAGCAGCGTGCGGTGCGCGCGCAGCAGCGCGACCAGCAGCAGGCGCTGAAGCAGGCGCAGAATGCGGCTGAAGCGCCGCAGCGCGCGGCGAACGAAGCGGCAAACTCGGCGGCATTCCGCGACAAGCAGGAGCAGAATGCTGTGAAGCAGGCGCAACGCGGCGCGGAAGGGCCGCAGCGCGCGGCGAGCAAGCAGGCATACGACCAGAAGCAGGCCGACTTCCAGCACAAGCTCGATCAGGCGCACCAGCAGGCGGCGCAGAAGGCGCAGGAGCGGGCGGACAATGCCACGCGCTACGAGCAGAAGCAGAAGGAAGCCGTGCAACACAAGGCCGATGTCGAGCGGCGTCAGCGGGAAGCGGCCGAGAAGGCCAAGCAGCAACAGCAGGGGCAGTAACGTGTTGGATTGATCCGGAATCAGTCTCGTGCGCGCTGGCACGCCAGCCGGCGCGCTGCTTCGATGAGGAGGCAAGTATGCAAAACCGTCACACGGAACAGCAGCAGGAATTGCAAAACCGTTTGGCTGCATTGCAGGAGCAGCACCAGCAGCTCGCTCGGGAGATCGAGCTGAAGGAAGGACACTCCGACATCGACGACATTACGCTGCACAGGCTGAAGAAGGAAAAGCTGGCGGCCAAAGACAAAATCATTTTGCTGCAATCGCAGCTGGAACCGGATAAGCGCGCCTGAGCGCGGCCTGGCAAGCGCCGGTGCCGCCCGGGCGCTGGACACAGGAACGCTTGCCTTGAATTCACCGCTTGAAGCCACCCCCGATGCCCGGCGTGACGCGTCGTCCGCCGGGCGCGCCCGTGCGCCCGAAGGCACCTTCGAGCTGAGCCGCAAGCGCGTCGACGAACTCGACACGATCTTCGGCGACGGCGGGTTGCTGGCGCGCGCACTCGACGGCTATCGGCCGCGTACGTCGCAGATCGAGATGGCACGTGCTGTCGCGTCCGCGATGGAAGCGTCGGCGCGCCGGATGCCCGAGCCCGAGATCTTCGAGACCCGCAAGCGGCCGGCGCGCCGCCTCGGCGACGGCGACAAGACGGCCGAACCGGGCGCGGACGCCGTCGCGGCGGCCGAGTCCGACAGCGACGCAGGCGACAACACGCTGATCGTGGAAGCCGGCACAGGTACCGGCAAGACCTATGCGTATCTCGTGCCCGCGATGCTGTGGGGCGGCAAGGTGATCGTGTCGACCGGCACGAAACACCTGCAGGACCAGTTGTTCCAGCGCGACATTCCGACCGTGCGCAACGCGCTCGCGGTGCCGGTGACGGTCGCGATGCTGAAGGGGCGCGCAAACTACCTGTGTCACTACTACCTGCAACGCACGGCCGACAACGGCCGGTTGCCGTCGCGGCAGGACACGGCCTATCTGCAGGAAATCGTCCGCTTCGCAAAGCTCACGAAGAGCGGCGACAAGGCCGAGCTCGCGAGCGTGCCGGAAACGGCGCCCGTGTGGTCGATGGTCACGTCGACGCGCGACAACTGCCTCGGCCAGGAATGCCCGCATTACAAGGAGTGCTTCGTGATGCAGGCCCGGCGCGAGGCGCAGCAGGCCGACGTCGTCGTCGTCAACCATCACCTGTTCTTCGCGGACATCATGCTGCGCGACACGGGGATGGCCGAGCTGCTGCCGAACGCGAACACGGTCATCTTCGACGAGGCGCATCAGTTGCCGGAAACGGCGACGTTGTTCTTCGGCGAGACGCTGTCGACGACGCAGATCCTCGAGCTCGCACGCGACACGGTGGCCGAAGGCCTGAGCCATGCGCGTGACGCGGTCGAGTGGGTGAAGCTCGGCGGCGATCTCGAACGCGCGGCGCGCGACTTGCGCCTCGCGTTCGCGAACGACCAGATCGTACGCATGTCGCTCGCGCAGCTTGGCGACGATCACCCGATGTTCGGCGCGCTCGACGCGCTCGAGGCCGCGCTCGACGCGCTCGCGTCGGCGCTCGCGAGCCAGGCCGAACGAGCGGAATCGCTCGGCGCCTGCCTGCGGCGCGCACGCGAGCTGCAGGACCTGCTGGCCGGCTGGGTCGCACCCGGCGCGGCGGAAGCGGCCGCGAAGGTCGACGCAGCGGCCGGCGACAAGGCGGCATCCGACGGCGATCCGAACGAGAAGGTGCGCTGGGTCGAGGTGTTCGCGCATACCGTCCAGCTGCACGAAACGCCGCTGTCGGTCGCGCCGATCTTTGCAAAGCAGCGCGCGGGCGTGCCGCGTGCATGGGTGTTCACGTCGGCCACGTTGTCGGTGCGCGGCGATTTCACGCACTACGCGGCTCAGATGGGCCTCAACTCGCGTCGCTCGATGACGCTTGCGAGCCCGTTCGACTACCAGGCGCAGGGGCTGCTGTACGTGCCGCGCAACCTGCCGCAACCGTCTTCGCCGGCGTTTACCGATGCCGTATTCGATGCCGCGCTGCCGGCGATCGAGGCGTCCGGCGGCGGCGTGTTCATGCTGTGCACGACACTGCGCGCGGTCGACCGGATCGCGTCGAAGCTGCGCGACGTGATCGAATCGCGCGGCTGGAACACGCCGCTGCTCGTGCAGGGCGATGCGAGCCGCACCGAGCTGCTCGACCGCTTTCGCGCGTACGGCAATGCGATCCTGGTCGGCAGCCAGAGTTTCTGGGAAGGCGTCGACGTGCGCGGCGACGCGTTGTCGCTCGTGGTGATCGACAAGCTGCCGTTCGCACCGCCGGACGATCCGGTGCTGGCCGCGCGGCTCGATGCGCTGACGAAGAAGGGCTTGAGCCCGTTTGCCGTGCACCAGTTGCCGCAGGCCGTGATCACGCTGAAGCAGGGCGCGGGCCGGCTGATTCGCGCGGAGACGGATCGCGGCGTGCTGATGATCTGCGACACGCGGCTCGTCGACAAGCCTTACGGGCGCCGGATCTGGCAGAGCCTGCCGCCGTTCAAGCGGACCCGCGAGATCGCGGTCGTCGAGGACTTCTTCGAAGAGCGTCGGACGGAAAAGCGCACGTGACGGCGCGCGCGGAGATTGCCGCGCGAGTTCGCCTGCGCCGCGTGAATGCGGCGCCAAGAAAAAACCCGGCTCGATGGCCGGGTTTTTTCTTGGTGCAACGGGTGTCGCGTCGCGCGTTCGTCAGAACTGCCACCACGACTTCTTCGCGCCGGGGCGTGAGTGGCCCGTGACGTACGGGCTGTCGGGGAACGTGCCCGCGAGCACGCGTTTCGTGTCCTCGGCGAGTTGCGGCTGGTCCAGCTTGCCGTACGACAGGATCATGATGTGCAGCGCGTCCTCGATCGCCGGTGCACCCTTGTAGTCCTTGATCGCGAGCTGTGCGCGGTTGATGGCCGCGACATACGCGCCACGCCGGTAGTAGTAGTCGGCCGCGTGCACTTCGTGCGACGCAAGCGCGTTCACGATGTAGCGCATCCGCGCGGCGGCGTCGGGTGCGTACTTGCTCTTCGGGAAGCGGTCGACGACGACCTTGAACGCATCGTACGATTCGCGCAGCGCCTGCGGATCGCGCTCGCTCATGTCCTGGCCGGAGAAGCGCCCGAACAGGCCGAGATCGTCGTTGAAGTGGATCATCCCCTTCAGGTAGTACGCGTACGGGATATCCGGATGATCGGGGTGGAGCTGGATGAAGCGATCGACGGCCTGGTCGGCGGCTGCCGCTTCGTTGTCCTTCCAGCTGCAGTATGCAACGTTGATCTGTGCCTGTTGCGCGAAATGGCCGAACGGATCGCGGCCTTGCAGCGATTCGAAATATTTCGCGCACTTGCCCCAGTCGCCGCCGGACAATGCGTCCTGGGCCTCTGAGTATAATTTGTTGTTCGACCAGGTAGCCGTCTCGTCCTGCTTCTGCGGCAAGCCGTGGCAGCCGGCGATGAGGGCCGCGGCCGCTACCGCCGCAGCCCGGGCGGCGACGGTTCTGGCCGTACGTTTGGTCGAATTCATCATGCTCGCATGTCCTAGCTTCAAGTCTCGGTGACCCAGTCTAAATGACCCGTTCAAGTTCGCAGAATGCCCAGCCGGGCACACCAAATCGCGAAGATTATAGCCCAAGCGATCGGCCCGCCGACGCTGCCTCGGGGGATTCCCTCGATGACGATCTGACCGGCGACGCGATTCAGCCGCCCATTGTGCCGTCCGCGGCGGCCGATGAAGCGCCGCGCATCGTCGCAGTGCCGCCGTCGCTCGCGGGCGAACGCCTCGACAAGGCGCTCGCGCAACTGTTCCCCGAATTCTCCCGTAGCCGCCTGCAGAGCTGGATCGAGGCGCAGCGCGTGCTGGTCGACGGCGCGCCGGCGAAGATCCGCCAGCCGGTGCCGCTCGGCGCGACGATCGAGCTCGTGCCCGACCTGCTTCCCGAGCAGCTCGCGTTCACGCCGGAGCCCGTGCCGCTCGACGTCATCTACGAGGACGACGCGCTCGTCGTCATCAACAAGCCGGCGGGCCTCGTCGTGCACCCGGCCGCCGGCAACTGGAGCGGCACGATCCTCAACGGCCTGCTGCACCGCTACGGCGACGCGGCGGCCGGCCTGCCGCGCGCGGGGATCGTCCACCGGCTCGACAAGGAAACGTCCGGCCTGATGGTGGTGGCGCGCACGCTGGCCGCGCAGACGGATCTCGTGCGCCAGTTGCAGGCCCGTACGGTGAAGCGTCGCTATTTCGCGCTCGTGTGGGGCACGATGCCCGAGGAAGGCACGATCGACGCGCCGATCGGCCGCGACCCGCGCGAGCGCACGCGCATGGCCGTCGTCACGGGCGCGTCGGGCAAGCCCGCCCGCACGCATTTCCGCACGGTTGACACATGCCTGTGGCAACGTCAGCCGGTTTCGGCGATCCAGTGCGACCTCGAAACCGGCCGCACGCACCAGATCCGCGTGCATTGCGCGCACGCCGGGCACCCGCTGCTCGGCGATCCCGTCTACGGGCGCGCACGCGGCAAGCGCTCGGTCACGCCGCTGCCGGACGGGTTCGCACGACAGGCGCTGCATGCATGGCGGCTCGGCCTCGTGCATCCGGTCACGGGCAAGGCGATCCAGTGGCGCTGCCCGCTGCCGGACGACATGAACGCGCTCGTCGCGGCGCTCGGCTTCGGGCAGGGCGACGAGGAATTCGACGACGACGACGGTGTCTACGACGATGACGATTTCGGCGGCGAGTATCACGACGACGAGCCGTATCCGGACGACGAGGAGGAGTGAGTGCCGATGACGAACCTGGCGCCGTTGACGTGGCAGGACTGCGTGCAGCCCGACTGGCAGGTGTCGCCGCGCGTGCGCGCGCTGATCACGACGCGCGACGGCGGTGTGAGCGAAGGCCCGTACGGGCGCTGGCAGGGCGGCACCGCGCTGCCGGGCGGAATGAATCTCGGCCTGCATACCGGTGACGATCCGGCGCATGTCGCCGGGAATCGCGCGAGCTTGCTCGCACTGGCAGGCCAGTCGGGCGCCGCTTGGCTCGAGCAGGTCCACGGCGCGCAAATCGTGCGCGCGGACGAGGTGATCGCGGCGGCGCCCGCGGCTGCGGCGCCGGTGCAGGCCGACGCGAGCGTCACGGATCGGGCCGGCGCCGTCTGCGTCGTGATGGTCGCGGATTGCCTGCCCGTGCTGTTGTGCGATGCACAGGGCCGGGCGGTCGGCGCCGCGCATGCGGGCTGGCGCGGGCTCGCGGCCGGCATCGTCGAGCAGACCGCGACGCGGGTCGCGGCGCTCGCGGGCGGCGCGACGGACACACTGCATGCGTACCTCGGGCCGGCGATCGGCCCGCAGGCGTTCGAGGTCGGCGCCGACGTGCGCGACGCGTTTCTCGACACGGCCCCGCAGTCGGAGCATGATGAAACCCGGCTTGCGTTCGTCGCGATCGACGGCGCGCCCGGCAAGTTCCTCGCCGATCTCTATGCGCTCGCGCGCCTGCGTCTCGCGCGTGCGGGCGTGGCGCATGTGAGCGGCGGGACTGCCTGCACGGTCGCCGAACACGCACGCTTCTATTCATACCGGCGCGATCGCGTGACGGGCCGCATGGCGGCGGCGATCTGGTTGGCCGATTGACGAGAAGCGCATGCGCGCGTGGTTTGTTGCGCCGCGAAATCGGGTTATCTCGATATTTAGACGGCAATGCGGCGTTGCATGCGCGGCTGAATGATAAATTGCGAAGTCAAGTCAGTAAAAATGTTTTATGTTTTGCCAGAACCCTTGTCCCGTCTGTTGCACGCGGATTATCTCCGTGCGGAAATGTTCAGTGGTTTGACATGGCGCTTCACATGGGGAAAACGATAATGATAAAAATACCGCACTGCGGCAGAATCTGGAGACGCCTCTCCAGAGCATGACGGCCCGGCTCGCAGCCGGCGCGCCGCGCGCGAGCAGGATTTCACGATTGACGCTCACGAATCACCGGTAAGGCAGGTAATGACAGCATCGAAAAATTCGTCGACGTCCGCTCAGGCGGGCACTTCCGCAGGCAGCACCGGATTCGATCCGGCCGCCCAGCCGATGCAGCAGATGTTCGAGTCGTGGTTGAACGCATGGCGCGGTTTTGCAGATCCGGCGCGCGCCGCGACTGCATCGGCCACCGTGAATCCGTTCGCGACATTCCAGTTCCCGACGTCGTTTCCGTTCCAGGTGCCGTCGATGCCCGATTTCAGCGGCATGGCGTCGCCGTTCGCGGGGCTGAAACTGCCGGTTGCCGCGATTCCGCCCGAGCGGCTCCAGACGCTGCAGGCCGACTACGCGCGCGATTGCATGACGCTGATGCAGCAGGCGGCCGCCGCGAAGCTCGAGTCGCCCGAACTGAAGGACCGCCGCTTCAGCGGCGATGCATGGAAGGCGTCGCCCGCGCATGCGTTCGCGGCCGCCTGGTATCTGCTCAATGCGCGCTATCTGCAGGAACTGGCCGACGCGCTTCAGACCGATACGAAGACGCGCGAGCGCATCCGCTTCACGGTCCAGCAATGGACGGCCGCCGCAGCGCCGAGCAACTTCCTCGCGCTCAATCCCGACGCCCAGAAGTCGATTCTCGAGACGCAGGGCGAAAGTCTGCGGCAGGGGATGATGAACCTGCTCGGCGACCTGCAGCGCGGCAAGATTTCGCAGACCGACGAATCGCGGTTCGTGGTCGGCAAGAACCTCGGGTGTACCGAAGGCGCGGTCGTCTACGAGAACGACCTGATCCAGCTGATCCAGTACACGCCGAAGACGGACAAGGTGTTCGAGCGGCCGCTGCTGATCGTCCCGCCGTGCATCAACAAGTTCTACATCCTCGATCTGCAGCCCGAGAATTCGCTCGTCGCGCATGCACTGTCGAGCGGCCATCAGGTGTTCCTCGTGTCGTGGCGCAACGCGGATGCTTCGGTCGCGCACAAGACGTGGGACGACTACATGAACGAAGGGCTGCTCGCGGCGATCGATGCCGTGCAGCAGGTCAGCGGCCGCGAGCAGATCAATACGCTCGGCTTCTGCGTCGGCGGCACGATGCTCGCGACCGCGCTGGCGGTGCTCGCCGCGCGCGGCGAACATCCGGCCGCGTCGATGACGCTGCTCACCGCGATGCTCGATTTCACCGACACGGGCATTCTCGACGTGTTCGTCGACGAAGCGCACGTGCAGATGCGCGAGCAAACCATCGGCGGCAAGAACGGCACGCAACCGGGGCTGATGCGCGGCGTCGAGTTCGCGAACACGTTCTCGTTCCTGCGGCCGAACGACCTCGTGTGGAACTACGTCGTCGACAACTACCTGAAGGGCCGCACGCCCGCGCCGTTCGACCTGCTGTACTGGAACAGCGACTCGACGAGCCTGCCTGGCCCGATGTACGCGTGGTACCTGCGCAATACCTATCTCGAGAACAAGTTGCGCGAGCCGGGCGCGCTGACCGTGTGCGGCGAATCCGTCGACCTGTCGCTGATCGACGTGCCTACCTTCGTCTACGGCTCGCGCGAGGATCACATCGTGCCGTGGCAGACGGCCTACGCATCGACGTCGATCCTGTCGGGCCCGCTGAAGTTCGTGCTCGGCGCGTCGGGTCACATCGCGGGCGTGATCAATCCGCCGGCGAAGAAGAAGCGCAGCTACTGGGTCAATGACAGCGATCTGCCCGAATCCGCGGACGACTGGTTTGCCGGTGCGACCGAGCAGCCGGGGAGCTGGTGGACGACCTGGGTCGAGTGGCTTGACCAGTATGGCGGCCGCAAGGTGGCGCCGCCCGCCCAGCCCGGTTCCGCGCAGTTCCCGGCGATCGAGCCGGCGCCGGGGCGTTACGTGTTGCAGCGCGATTGACGAAAACCGGACAGCGGCGCACGCTGTCCGGTGCACCGCAGTTTTTTAACAGGGCCGGTAACGATGCGCCGTGTCGTGCGGGCCTGGAGGAAAGGGAAATGACGGACGTAGTGATCGTATCGGCCGCGCGGACCGCGGTCGGCAAATTCGGCGGCTCGCTTGCGAAGATTGCGGCGCCGGAGCTGGGCGCGACGGTGATCCGCGCGGTGCTGGAGCGTGCGGGCGTGAAGCCCGATCAGGTCAGCGAAGTGATCATGGGCCAGGTGCTGACGGCCGGCTCGGGGCAGAACCCGGCGCGGCAGTCGCTGATCAAGGCCGGGCTGCCGGCGGCAGTGCCGGGGATGACG
>NZ_MDEQ02000028.1 GCF_001883705.2 Burkholderia catarinensis | reverse complement strand
ATGACGGACGTAGTGATCGTATCGGCCGCGCGGACCGCGGTCGGCAAATTCGGCGGCTCGCTTGCGAAGATTGCGGCGCCGGAGCTGGGCGCGACGGTGATCCGCGCGGTGCTGGAGCGTGCGGGCGTGAAGCCCGATCAGGTCAGCGAAGTGATCATGGGCCAGGTGCTGACGGCCGGCTCGGGGCAGAACCCGGCGCGGCAGTCGCTGATCAAGGCCGGGCTGCCGGCGGCAGTGCCGGGGATGACGATCAACAAGGTGTGCGGCTCGGGCCTGAAGGCCGTGATGCTGGCGGCGAATGCGATCGTCGCGGGCGATGCGGAGATCGTGATCGCGGGCGGCCAGGAGAACATGAGCGCGTCGCCGCACGTGCTGCCGGGCTCGCGCGACGGGTTCCGGATGGGCGACGCGAAGCTGGTCGACACGATGATCGTCGACGGGCTGTGGGACGTGTACAACCAGTACCACATGGGCATCACGGCGGAGAACGTCGCGAAGGAATACGGGATCACGCGCGACGAGCAGGACGCGTTCGCGGCGCTGTCGCAGAACAAGGCGGAAGCGGCGCAGAAGGCCGGTCGCTTCGACGACGAGATCGTGCCGGTGTCGATTCCGCAACGCAAGGGCGAGTCGCTGCAGTTCGCGACGGATGAATTCGTGCGTCACGGCGTGACGGCGGAATCGCTGGCGGGGCTGAAGCCGGCGTTCTCGAAGGAAGGCACGGTGACGGCGGCGAATGCGTCGGGGCTGAACGACGGCGCGGCGGCGGTGCTGGTGATGTCGGCGCAGAAGGCGGCGGCGCTGGGCCTGACGCCGCTGGCGCGGATCAAGGCGTACGCGAACGCGGGTGTGGATCCGAGCGTGATGGGGATGGGGCCGGTGCCGGCATCGCGGCGGTGCCTGGAGCGCGCGGGCTGGACGCCGGGCGACCTGGACCTGATGGAGATCAACGAGGCGTTCGCGGCGCAGGCGCTGGCGGTGCACAAGCAGATGGGCTGGGACACGTCGAAGGTGAACGTGAACGGCGGTGCGATCGCGATCGGTCACCCGATCGGCGCGTCGGGCTGCCGGATCCTGGTGACGCTGCTGCACGAGATGGCCAAGCGCGATGCGAAGCGCGGGCTGGCGTCGCTGTGCATCGGCGGCGGGATGGGCGTCGCGCTCGCGGTCGAGCGCGTCTGAGCAGGGTCTGACGACATGGTTCGCCCGTGGCGCCGGCAGGCACCGCAGGCGGGCAAAGCGGTTTTCGCGCGCGACAGGCAGCCAACAACAAGCGCGAGGTTCCGGTGCGTGCCGCGCCCGCGACGCGGGCGGCTGCGCATCGAAGCGGTGGGGCGGCAGCATGTGCGATGCCGTCGCCCCGCTTTCATCGATTACTTTTTTGTCGGTAATAAATAGTATGACTAAGCGAATTGCAGTTGTGACAGGTGGAATGGGCGGCCTCGGCGAAGCGGTCAGCATCAGGTTGAACGACGCGGGCCACCAGGTAGTCGTCACGTATTCGCCGAACAACACCGGCGCGGACCGCTGGCTGACCGAGATGCACGCGGCCGGCCGCGAGTTCCATGCGTACCCGGTGGACGTGGCCGATTACGACTCGTGCCAGCAATGTATCGAGAAGATCGTGCGGGAGGTCGGCCCGGTCGACATTCTCGTGAACAATGCGGGCATCACGCGCGACATGACGCTGCGCAAGCTCGACAAGGTCAACTGGGATGCGGTGATCCGCACGAACCTCGACTCCGTGTTCAACATGACGAAGCCTGTCTGCGAGAGCATGGTCGAGCGCGGCTGGGGTCGCATCGTCAACATCTCGTCGGTGAACGGCTCGAAGGGTTCGGTCGGCCAGACCAACTACGCGGCCGCGAAGGCCGGCATGCACGGCTTCACGAAATCGCTCGCGCTGGAAGTCGCGCGCAAGGGCGTGACGGTGAATACGGTGTCGCCGGGCTACCTCGCGACGAAGATGGTCACGGCGATCCCGCAGGAGATCCTCGACACGAAGATCCTCCCGCAGATTCCGGCGGGCCGGCTCGGCAAGCCCGAGGAAGTCGCGGCGCTGGTCGCTTACCTGTGCTCGGAGGAGGCCGGCTTCGTGACGGGCTCCAACATCGCGATCAACGGCGGCCAGCACATGCACTGACGCGCGGCGGCCCGGACGGCATTCGCGAACGTGCCGGGCCGCGTTCCGCTGTATCCAGTGCCGAAGCGGCGGCAGGCGCGCCGCTTCGGCCCCGCATTCCGGAGAAGGCATGGGCGACACCTGGATGGGACTCGCGATCGGCGGCTCGGCACTGGCCGTCGCGCTGACGATGGCGATCTCGCTCTACTGGCTCGAGCGGCGCCGCGCGCGGCTGCTGCGGAACTTCGATCATCGCGATTGCTGGCTCGTCGCGTACGGCAAGTGCATCGCGCGCGGGCCGGCGAGGCGGGCACGCCGGATGCGCGCCGCGCGTTGACGGCGGCGGTAGCGCGGCGTTGACGCGTCACGATCGACGAGCGGTCACGCATCGCGCGCATGCAGTCGGTGAGGCGCGCGATGCGTGTGCTCAATCGCTCTTTTCGCTCTTGCTGCCCGACTCGCCCGAGTCGTTCTTGTGGAAGATCCGCTTCGTCGTGCGCTTGGTGGCGTCCCACCCCTCGCGCGACGCGTGGGCGACCCCGTGCCCGACCGACTTCGCGGCGCTCGCGGTCGCGTGACCGAAGCTGCGGGCCGCCTCGCCGGTCTTGTGCGCGGCTTCCTTCGAATCGCGCTTGATGTCCTGTTTTACTTCCGACATGTCCGCGTGCGCGATCGGGCTGATCAGCGCCAGAACGAGCGCGGTGCCAATGAACTGACGAACTTTCACGACCTGGTTTCCTTGGGTAAATAGCTTCATCGAGGATTCGCATTGCCGGCAGGCGCCGGGCGAAACGCGCCGCCCGTCGATGCGTCGAGCATCACCGCGGCGCGGCCGGACAGCAGCACGCGATCGCCGCAGCGCAGCGCGAAGCCGTACAGCACCGAACGGCCGTCGCCGCTCACGCGTTCCGCGTCGACGGTGAGCGGCTGCTCGAACGTGTCGAGCCGGTCGACGAACGCGTCGACATTGCGCACGCTCGCGAGATAGCCGACGCGCGGGTGCGCTTCGTGCACGCCGAGCAGCGCGCCGTGCACGGCCATCGCCTGCGCCGCGTATTCGATGCCGCAGACCGATGCGAGCCGGCCGTGCGAGCGCAGTGGATTGTGCGGATCGCGGTGGCTCGTCGCGGTGCAACGGATGCGTTCGGCATCCCACGCATCGACCGTATCGAGCACGCACATCGCGCCGCCGTGCGGAATGTGCGCGGCGATCCACGCGTGGTCGAGCGGCGGCGTCAACGTGATCGTTTCAGCCATCATGCGCGCTCCGCAACGGTATCCGGCATCGCGATATCGACCTGCACGCGCGTATCGGCCAGGTAGTCGAGCACGACGCGCATCGAACGCCGCGCGGCGAGCGCGTCGAGCAGCGGCAGCACGCGCGCGGCCGGATTGCCGGTGCGCAGCGCGTCGAGTTCGGCATTCGCGAGCGTCGTGGCCGGCGCGTCGGTGAGCTGTACGTCGATACGGGCGAGCGCGCGTTCGCTCGCTTCGGGCGCGAGCACGAGCGCGACGCCGAATGCGTCGCCGATCGGCCGCACCGCGCGCAGCGGTTCCGGATAGTCGGTGTCGTAGGCGATCAGCAGGCTCGGCACGCGATCGACGACGACCTGGCACAGGCTCTCGAGCAGGCCCGCGGCAAAGCTGCCGTCGTGCGCGCACAGCACGTTCGACGTCGCCATCGCGCGGGCCGCGATGCTCCAGTAACCGGCCGGCGCATTGTGCACGGAGTTGTGGAAGCGGGTCGGCGATAGCTGGCGATCGTCGCCGGCAAGGGCTTCGCAGATCGCGTGGCAGTTCTGGCCGTCGCCGCCGGACGCGCTGAACACGGTCGCGAGCGTGGCCGCATCGCGTCCGCTCGCGGCCGCCGCCTCGTGGCCGACCGCGAGCGCGACGCGTACGACGGGGCCCGTGCGGCGGCGCTCGGCCGACGGCAGGCCGGCCGGCGGCGGCAACTCGGTACGGGCGGGCACATAGGGTACACGGCCCGCGAGCACGTCGGCCGCGTGCGGCCAGTCGTTCAATCCCGGCCCGACGAGGCCGATGCTTTCGATGAAGGCGGTGAGTGTCATGTCGGGCCTCAACGGCGTGCGTGGTCGGCGCGGCCGAGGATCAGGCTGCAATTCGTGCCGCCGAAGCCGAACGAATTGGAGAGGACGGCGCGCACGCGCGACTCGCGGCTCGCGAGCACGTAGTCGGCGGCCAGCGCAGGGTCGGGTTGTGTCGTGTTGACGCCGGCCGGCACGAACTGCTCGCGCAGCGCGAGCGCGGCGACGACCGCTTCGAGCGCGCCCGCCGCGCCGAGCGTATGGCCGGTCGCGCCCTTCGTCGAGCTGCACGGCGTGCTGGCGAACAGCGTGCCGAGCGCGCGGCTTTCGGCCGCATCGTTGCTCGGCGTCGCGGTGCCATGCAGGTTCACGTAGTCGATGTCGTGCGCACCGAGGCCGGCGCACGCGAGCGCCTGCTCGATCGCGACGCGCGCGCCGAGCCCTTCCGGATGCGGCGACGACATGTGATGCGCGTCGCTCGATTCGCCGATGCCGAGCAGCAGGATCGCGTTGCCGTCGAGCGCGGCGGGCGGCTCGGGCACGCGCTCGACGAGCGCGAACGCGGCGGCCTCGCCGATCGAGATGCCGTCGCGCGCGACGTCGAACGGCCGGCATGGCCGGCGCGACAGCAGTTCGAGCGAATTGAAGCCGTACAGCGTCGTCAGGCACAGCGAATCGACGCCGCCGACGACGGCCGCGTCGATCAACCCGGCCTCGATCATGCGCCGCGCGGAGCCGAACACCTTCGCGCCGGACGAGCACGCGGACGAGATCGCCATCGCCGGCCCGCGCAGCGCGAAATACGCGCGCACGAACGCGGCCGGCGAATACGGGTTGTGCGTGTGCGCATAGTGGAAGTCGGCGGGCAGCGCGCCGCTCGCCGGATCGCGGCGCTGGTACGCGCGCTCGGTCTCGAGGATGCCGGCCGTGCTCGTGCCGACGAACACGCCGACGCGCGCCGCGCCATGGCGTGCCACGGCCGCCGCGACGCTTGCGTCGAAGCCGTCTTGCGCGAGGCCGAGCTGCGCGAGGCGATTGTTGCGGCAGTCGAAGTCGGCGAGGTCCGCGCGTACGGGTTGCGCATCGACGCCGTCCGCCGCACCGATCCACGTGTCGAGATCCGCGCGCTCGAAGTTGCACGGCACGAGCCCGCCGCGCGCATGGCGCAGTGCATCGAGGGTCGCGTCGAGGCCGTGGCCGATGCAACTGGTGGCGGTGAAGTGCGAGAGCAGGAGAGGTTTCACGAGGGTCGCATCCGGTGGCCGGAACGGGCGCCGCAGCAGGGCTGGCAGGCGCGCCGTTCGAGGTCAGATTTTATCAAACGGGGGTGCCGAGCCACCCGGCGCGCGCGGGCCGCCCGGCGGTTCGGGCGCGAGCGCCGCGCGCAGCGTGGTCCAGTGCAACCGCGCGTCGTCGGCCGCGCGCAGCACCGCTTGCAGCACGTCGAGCACGACCGGCTCGCCGCGCGCGTCGCGCGCCGCGTGGCCGTCGTGCACGAGCAGGATGTCGCGCGGTGCGAGGCCGTGCAGCAGGCGGCGCGTAACGGTCGCGGCATCGCGCGCGCGCGTGTCGAAGCCGCGGCGCGTCCAGCTCGCAAGCTGCAGGCCGAGCTCGCACAGCACCGGTTCGAGAAACGGATTGCGCAGGCCGGCCGGTGCGCGGAAGAACAGCGGGCGCGTACCGGCGATCTCGGTCAGCGTCTGCTGCGCGGCCGCGATCTCGCGCCGCAGCGCGGCGGGCCCCGACAGCGAGAACGTATGGCGGTGCCGCTGGCTGTGGTTCTCGACCGCGTGACCGCGCGCGACGATCGCTTCGATCCACCGCGGATGGCGGCGCGCGAGATCGCCGATGCAGAAGAACGTCGCACGCGCGTCGTAACGGTCGAGCAGGTCGAGCACGCGCGGCGTGACGTCCGGGTCCGGGCCGTCGTCGATCGTCAGTGCGATCCGGCGGCCGGCGCTCGCCGGCAGGCGTGTCCAGTTCGGGCCGAGCAGCGTGCTGCGCGGCCACAGGCCGGCTGCGGTCAGCGCGAGATGCGACGCGACCACGCCACCGACGGCCCACGGCCACGCGCCCGGCTGCGCGACGACGGCGGCGGCCGCGCCCGCATGCAGCGCGGCCGTGCCCGCGATCAGCGGGGTCGGCTTCCAGCGGCGCGTATCGCCGGCACGACGGGGCGGGACGGATGACGGTGCGTTCATGCGCGGCTTCCTGGATGACGATTGCCGGGCGCGGCGGCTGCGCGCGGCGCGAGAATCGCCGCGAATGCGAGCGCGAGCATCGCGCCCGGGCCGACGGTCAGCCCGAAGGTTTCGAGCAGCGGCACGTGCGACAGCGCGAGCAGCCCGAAGCCGGCGACCGTCGCGAGGTTCGCGATCAGCAGCGACACGAGCGTGGTCGGCGTGACGGGTTGCGCGTCGTCGCGCTTGCAGAAGAACAGCGCGTAGTTCGAGCCGACCGCGACGATCAGCAGCATGCCGACGAGGTGCAGGATCGTCAGTTGCACGCCGGCGAGCGCGAAGCCGGCCGTCACGACCAGCACGGCCGCGACGAGCGGCGCGAGCACGCGCACGACGCGGCGCGGCGAGCGCAATGCGATCAACAGCAGCACGGCGATCGCGGCAAAACCCGCGAGCGACAGCCGGATGTCTTCGTGCACGTAGCTCACGTACAGGCGATCGGCTTCGGCCTTCATGTCGACGAACAGCGCATCGGGCACGCCCGCGCGCGCGACGGCCGCGCGAACCGGCGTCGCGTCGAGCCCCGGCGCCGGCTGCGCGGTGCGCGCGGCGTCCGGCGCGCGCAGCGGCAGCATCGCGCTCCAGCGGCCCTCGCGTTCGGTCAGCAGCGCGTCCACGGCGAGCGCCATCGACGTGCCGCGCAAGTCGGCGCGCGTCAGCAGCGGCGCGTGGCGCGTGGCCTCGACATCGGCGATGAACGGTGCGAACAGGCCGGGTTTTACCGCGATCGGCTGATTCGCGACGGCGTCGCGCATCCGCGCGGCGAGCGCGTCCGCATCCGGCAGGCTCGCCTGGCGCGCGCGCTGCGCGGCGTCGCTCGGCAGGTAGCGCGCGGGGCTTTCGAAACCCGCGAGCGCGCCGCGCTCGACGAGCGGCTGCAACTGCGCGGCGACCCGTTCCGCGCGTTCGAGCGCGGCCTGTTCGGTCGGCGCGGAAATCACGACGAGATAGCGCACGTCGGGCGCGCCGACATCGGCGCGCAGCCGTGCGTCGAGCGCCTGGGCTTGCGCCGGCACGGGGCTGAGCGCGGCGAGCTCGCGGCTCCACAGTCCGTCGCGATGCAGTACGAGCGTCGCGAGCGCGGCGACCACGAGCGCGGCGAGCGGCCAGCGCAGCCGCGGCGCGGCGTCGGCCGCGCGCGCGAGCACGGCGCCGACGCGCGACACGTCGCGGATCGCGACATGCTCGCCGCGCAGGTGCGGCAGCACGAAGCGCGTGACGAGCGCGGCGGCCGTCAGCCCGGCGATCGAATACAGCCCGAGCTGCACCAGGCCCGGGAATCCGGAGAACAGCATCGACGCGAAACCGCACACGGACGTCAGCACGCCGAGCCGGATCGTCGGCCAGTACGCGGCGAGCCACGCGCGCGTCGCGTCGGCCGGGCGCACGGCGCCGCGCGTGCCGGCCTGCGCCGATTGCACGAACAGGTAGATGGAATAGTCGACGGCTTCGCCGATCAGCGTTGTGCCGAAGCCGAGCGTCAGCCCATGGACCGTGCCGAACGCGACGCTGACCGCCGCGATTCCCGCCGCGACGCCCGTCAGCACCGGCAGCAACCCGAGCGCGAGCGTGCGCGGCGAGCGGTACAGCGTCAGCAGGAGCGCGACGATCAGCACGACGCTCGCCGTCGACAGCCGTTCGACGTCGTGCCGGATCGTGTCGCGCATGTCGACCGAGAACACGCCGGGGCCCGTCATCGCGAGCGTGGCGGCGGCCGCGTCCGGCACGGCCAGCTTGGCGGCGGCGAACGCGCGGCGCACCGCGTCGATCGCGCGGGCCTGCGCGTCGGTATCGGAGCCGGCGGCGGCCGTCTGCACGACGAGCACCGCGCGCGTGCCGTCGTGCGACGCCCACACGCCGTCGCGGCTGGCCGGTTCCGCCGCGCTGTCGAGCTGGTCGACGAGCGCGGCGACTTCGCCGGTCGGGTCGCGCGGCAGCATCGCCTTGGCCACGAGGCCGGCCGACGAGCTCAGCAGGTCGAGGCTGTCGCCGAGCGCCTGGTGCAGGCCGTCGGCGCTGAAGCGCCGCGGCGTGACCGCCGGGCTCAGCAGGTAGCGGTGGTCGAAGATGAATTGCCGGTCGCGCGCGTCGTTCGCGGCTTCGCCGTTATGAACGGCCGCGAACCGCGGATCGGCGCGCAACGCGCCGGCGACGCGCCGCGACAGCGCGGCGCGCGTGGCGGCATCGCCGCCGTCGATCGCGACCAGGATCAGCCGCGACACGATGCCGTCGCGCAACTGGTCGACGAGCACGCGCTGCCCGGCGCTCGGCGAGCCGGGCAGGAATGCGGACAGGTCGGCCGTGAAGTGCGCGCGCCCGATCGCGATGCCGCACGCGACGAGCGCGAGCAGCCACACGAGCACCGCGCGCTGCCGCAACGCATGCAGGCGACGGCTGACGGGCGAGGGCCGGATGCGTTCGTCCATCAGTTCGGGTTCGCCGGAACGGGTTGCAGGCGCATCACCGAACGATCGCCGTCGGCCTGCCGGATCGCGACGCTGCGCAACACGTCGCGCGTGCCGTCGAGCGTGATCGTGCTGACGACCTTCAGCATCCGCGAGTCGAGCGGCGTGAGCGTCAGCGTCCAGTCGTCGCCGCGCCCGGCGAGCGCGACCTTGTAGATTTGCTCGAGCGCGAATCGGTTGCCGGCGAGCGTCGCCCGGATGCTGTCGATGAACGCGCCGAGTTCCGGATAGCGCGCGAGCGCGAGCGTGTACTTGCGGTTGTTGCGCTCGACGGTGAGCATGTCGCCGTCGACGACGAGGTGTTCGGGCTTCGGGCTCAGCGTGTGCTTCTCGAGATGGTCGGGCGCGACGAACACGAGTTCGCCGGACGATTCGACCGGCTGCGTGGCGATCGACAGGTACTTGGTCTCGGTGAACGTCGCGCGCCCCGACTTGTGCTGCGCGAGCGTCGACATCAGCCGGTCGAGGCTCCACGTCGAACCCGTGTCGGCTGCCTGCGCGGGCACGGCCAGCGCGATCACGGCAGCAGTTGCCGCGATCGCGACGGCGAGCGTGCGGACGGCACGATGCAGTGCGGGCGGGAACGGGGGCAGGCGGCGGGGCGGAAAGCGGCGAACGGCGGTCATGCGTCGGAATCCCTCGTGGCGGGCAGGTCGGCACCGGCGTGCGCCGCGTCGCGGCGCGCGGCCGCGGCATCGCCGGCTTGCCAGAAATCAAAATAGTTGAACCAGTTGTACGGGGCCGTGCGGCAGTACTTGTCGAGCAGCGCGACGTAGCGCGCGAGCGCCGCGTCGACGGCCGCCGCGCGCGCGTCGCGCCGCACGTCGGAGAAATCGGCGAGCGTCTCGAAATGCACGTCGTAGCGGTTGCCGTCGCGATAGAGGCCCGCCATGAAGATCACCGGGCGCCGCAGCATCGCGGCCATGTAGAGCGGGCCGAGCGGGAACGCGGCCGGCGCGCCGAGCAGCGGCAGCCGCCGCAGCGACGCGGCCGAGTCGTCGAGCAGCGTGCGGTCGGCGAGCATGCCGACCATGCAGTTCGCGTCGAGGCGCTCGCGCACCTTCAGCATCGAGTCGACCTGCCCGAGCGGGATCACTTCAGGCACCGCGGCGGGATTCACCGCGGCGAGCGTTGCGTTGATCTTGCGCGCGTTCTTCTCGTACATCGTGACGACGACGCGCAGGTCCGGATGCGTGCGGCCGATCGCGCGCACGACCTCGAAGCTGCCGAGATGCGCGCCCATCAGGAACGCACCGCGTCCGCCCGCGAGCGCATCGTCGACGAGCGTTTCGCCGTGCAGCCGGATGTCGAACAGGTCGAAGCGCCCGTTCATCAGGTAGATGCGGTCGTGGATCGTCGCCGCGAACGTGAACACGTGCCGGTACACGTCGCGCCAGCGCGCGGGGCGGCCGAGCACGCGGTGCAGGTAGTCGCGCGATGCCGCGCACGCGAGCGGCGAGAACAGCACGAAATACGTCGCGATCAGATGCAGCACGACGCGCGCGCGCTGCCGGCCGAAGCGCAGCGAGATCCACGTCATCGCGCGCAGCAAGCCCGCGTTGCTGCGCTCCTGGCGTTCGGCCCACGCGGTGCGCTTCATGGCCGCGCGCCGTCCTGCGCGGCCGGCGGCGCGGACAGTACGCCGGTTGCGACCTCGCGTGGCCCGGCGCGCAGCGTGAAGCGGATCGCGCCGCTGGCCGCGGCGTCGAACGCGAGATCGAGCGGTTCGCCGGGTGCGACCGGGCTCAGGAATTTCGCGGAGCCGAGCCGCCATGCGTGCAGCGGACGGTTCAGCGCCGCGCCGATCGCGTGGATCGCATGATCGAGCAGCACGACGCCCGGCACGACCGGATGGCCGGGGAAGTGGCCGGGCAGCGCCGGATGGTCGGCGGGAATCGTGAATGCGAGCACGGGCGCGGGCGTGCCGGCCGTGTCGCGTTCGGGCGTCGGCGCGGCTGCGGCGCGCGTGTGTTGCGCAACGAGCGCGGCGAGCACGTCGCGCGGCAGCTTGCCCGTTTCGTTGCGCGGCAGCGCGTCGACGAACACGAGCGGGCGCGGCATGAACGCGGGATCGATCCGCTCGCGCAGCGCGCGCTGCAGATCGGCCGCCGCGAGCGTCGGCGCGACGACGAGCGCGACGAGGCGCGTGACCGGTTCGAGGCCTGCGTCGGCGTGTGCCGGCGCGGCTTCGTCGGGCATGAAGAACACGCCGTCGATCACCTCGGGAATCGCATTGAGCTGATGATTCAGGTACGCAAGCGACGTGCGCTTGCCGGCGATGTTGACGAGGTCCGCCTTGCGGCCGTGCAGCAGGAACCGGCCGTCGCCGAGCAGTTCGAGCGCGTCGCCCATCGGCACGGACGCCTCGACGTGCCCGCCCGACACCCAGACGGTCGGGCCGCCGTCGTCGCACGTACCGTCGGCATCCGGCTCGTCGCGCGCGTCGAGCCGGATGCCCGGGAACAGTTGCCACGTCGCGCCTTGCGACGTGCGGCGGGTCGCGATCTGGCCGGTCTCGGTGCTGCCGTAGATCTCGACGAGCGGCGCGTCGAGCGCGGCCTCGGCTTCGCATGCGAGCTTTTCCGACAGCGGCGCGGTGGCCGACAGCACGAGCGCCGCGCGCGGCAGCGCATGGCCGGCCGACAGCAGCGCGCGCAGGTGGATCGGCGACGTGACGAGCACGCGCGGCTGCGGGATCGCGTCGAGTTCGTCGCGAATGTCGACCGGGTAGAACGGCTGGCGGTTGCTGAACGCGAGGCCGCCGATCAGCGCGAGCAGCACCGTCGACTCGAAGCCGTACATATGCTGCGCGGGCACCGTGCCGATCAGCGTGGCCGCGCGGCCGTCGAGCAGTCCGAGGCGGTCGGCCGCCGCGCGCACGCAGCCGACCAGGAAGCCCCAGGTCTTGCGGTGCGGCACCGGCGCGCCGGTCGAGCCGGACGTGAACACGTAGGCCATGATCCGCGCCGCGTTGATCTGCGGCACGGCGAACGGCGCATCGCCGGCGAGGCCGCCCGGTGCGGCATCGGGGTACGCGAAGCGCGGCAGGTCGATCGCGCAGTCGGGCGCGTCGTGCAGGCAGAACGCGTCCGGGGCGAACGACGCGAGCTGGCGGACCATTTCCGGCGTGTGCGTCGACGGCAGCAGGCTCACCTTGCCGGCGACGAGCGCCGCGCACAGGCTGACCGCGAAGCGGTAGCGGTCGCGGCACACGTTGAACACGTGAGCGCCGGCGGGCAGCGCGGCGGCCACGCGCGCGACGTCGGCGACGAACGCACGCACGGTGACGGGCGCGCCGTCGCGCCAGGCGATCGTCTGGTCCGGCGAGGAGTGGAATACCAGCGGGTGAGTCGGCATAAATCGGTAAAAACGGGAGCGAAGGCCGGCGCGGCCGCGTTGCGGCGCCGCGCCGGTCGTGAATTCATCGTGAGGCCTGCGATGCGTGTGTCGACGCGCGATACGCGCGCACCGCGTCGACCATCCGCGGCCGCGGCTCGTGCTGCAGCGCGAAGCGCCGGCACGCATGCTCGGCGGCGAACATCACGGCGACGAGCGGCAGCGACAGGTAGTTCGCGAATGTCGACCACGTGACGATCGGCGCGGTCGCGAACAGCAGCGTCGACACGGCGGCGATCGCGACGAAGAACAGCGTCCACGCAACGGTGATCTGCCGTGTATAGCGCGCGACGGCCGGCGTGATCGTGCCGTGGATCATCGTCGCGAAGCGCGTGCACAGCGGCACCTTGCCCGCCGCGAGCGTGCTGCCGAACAGCAGCGCCATCGCGATGTTGAAACTCGCGTGCTCCAGATACAGGCCCCATTCGAAATGCCGGGCGAGCGGTGCGCGCGCGGCCCACAGCACGGCGGCGGCAAGCAGCCACGCCGGCACGAGCCATGCGCGCTTTGGCGAGCGCAGCGCAGCGCCGAGCGCGAGCAGGAGCGGCGGCACGAGCGCCATCGCGAGGCCGAAGCCGTGCGCGCCGGGCGTCGCGGCCGCGTAGTGCGCGCCGGCCTGGTAGGCCGCGACGGCGCCGACCGCGGCGACGCCGCGCGCGACGGGCAGCAGCCGGCTCATCGATGGCCTCCGGGCGCGCGGCGCGAGCCTGCGCGTCCGGCTTGCGCTGCGGTGCAGCGGCTGGAGGACGGGCGAACCGGAACGGAGCGCAAGGACGGGCGCGGCATGACTGGAGACATCGGGCGGATCGTGGCCGGACGCGGTGGTCGGGCCGTCAAACATCATATGAATGGCGACCGGGACGCGGGTCCGGGCCGGTGGTCGGGCACGCTCATTTTAGGGCCGCTGCACCGCGTGTTCGGGGCGGGCGCGAGCGGGTTTTGTAACCGATTGTATGGCACCGGGCGAACGGTTTCGCGGGGTCGGTCCATATCCATCCAAAGCGGCTCAAGCGTCTCGTGCATTTGCGTCCCGAAACGCGCTGCGGCGCCGGCTCGCCAGTCTGTAACCATTCGCGGTATACGGCCCGATACACCTTCGTCTAGAATCCGCGTAACTTTTACAAACGATCCCCAAATAACGCAGGCGGGGACGCCGGCAGACGCCGGAGGGACGGAGATTTGCACGCGCCGGGCGTGCACGACAGTTGCCGTTTCCGGGCGCCTCCCGCTGCCATGGTCCGCCTGCCCGCACGCATGATGAACGCACTGGAACAAGAGCTCGCCACGCTGATCATCGGCGAACTGAATCTCGAAGACGTCCCGCTCGAAACAGTGACGGCCGGGACCCCGCTGTATGGCGAGGGTTTCGGGCTCGACTCCATCGACATCCTGGAAATCGCGCTGCTGATCTCGAAGAAATACGGCTTCGAACTGCGCTCGGACAATCCGGATAACCAGAAGATCTTTGCGACGCTCGGCGCACTGGCTGCGTACGTCGCCGCGCATCGCACGAAGTGACGGCGTCGCGCACGGGCGCGGCGCGCAGGTGATGAAGGCACGCGGCGGCGATCGTCAGACGATACGCCGCCGCGTCGATCAAGGTGGAACGCGATGAACGGAGCAATTCGATGCGGGCGCTCGTGACGGGCGGCAGCGGCGCACTCGGGCAGGCGATCTGCGCGGCGCTCGCGCAGGCCGGCCATGAAGTGTGGGTGCATGCGAACCGCCATCTCGCGCAGGCGGAGGCGGTCGCGCAGCAGATCGTCGCGGCCGGCGGAACCGCGCGCGCGATCGCGTTCGACGTGACCGACGCCGATGCGACGCTCGCCGCGCTGGCGCCGCTCGCCGACGATACGCCGGTGCAGATCCTCGTCAACAACGCGGGCATTCACGACGATGCGCCGATGGCCGGCATGTCTCGCCGGCAGTGGCACAGCGTGATCGACGTGACGCTCAACGGTTTTTTCAACGTCACGCAGCCGCTGCTGCTGCCGATGATCCGCACGCGCCGCGGCCGGATCGTCAACATCGCGTCGGTGGCCGGCGTGACCGGCAATCGTGGGCAGGTCAATTACGCGGCCGCGAAGGCGGGGCTGATCGGCGCGACGAAGTCGCTGTCGCTGGAGCTCGCGTCGCGCGGCATCACCGTGAACGCGGTCGCGCCCGGCATCATCGAATCGCCGATGGCCGAACAGGCGTTTCCCGCCGAACGTATCAAGCAGCTCGTGCCCGCGCAGCGCGCGGGCCGGCCCGACGAAGTCGCGGCGATGGTCGCCTATCTGGTGTCCGACGCCGCGGCCTATGTGACGGGGCAGGTGTTGTCCGTCAACGGCGGGCTCGCATGACGAAGCGCGCAGCGTCGGCCTGACGTAACGCAACGCGGCGCAGGGCCGCGATGCCGCGTGGCCAGTGCCGCATAGTGAGGAAATCGAAGTGTCCGTGCATCCAGTCGCCGCCGAACGGCGCCCGTATTCCCTGTCGTCCCCCGCCGCGCCGCTCGCGCACGGCGGCGACCGCGCACTGCGGCTCGTCCAGATGAGCCATGCGCGGCTCGCCGCGTTGCTGCACGATGCGCGCATCCGTAACGACGGATTCGACCGCGCGTTTCCCGGTGCGCTGGGCGCGGTGTGCATCGGCGCGGCCGGGTTGCAGGACGAATCTCAAACCGAATCTCATGCCCGTGCGGCCGAGCGGATACTGGCCGATGCCGCGCCCGACCTGCCGGTCGTCCCGGTGCCGATGGCGCTGCTCGGTGCCGATGCCGCGCCGGGCGATGCGGTGTACGAAATCTGGCAATGCAACGCGCGCGACCTGCGCAGCGAACGGCGCGGCGCGCTGCACTATCGCTACTCCGAATCGGCGGGCCTCGTATTCGGCAGCATCGTCGTGTACGAAACGAACGGGACGCACGGCGTGCCGCGCGACGGCGGCACGCCGCTCGAATGCGCGACGTTCGATGCGTACCGCGCGCTGTTCGATCTGCTCGATACGCTCGGCATGCCGCATCCGCTGCGCATCTGGAATACCGTGCCGGCGATCAATGCGGTGCAGTTCGGGATCGAACGCTATCGTCAGTTCAATATCGGCCGTCAGCGCGCATTCGACGCATGCCGCCGTGCGCTGACGGGCGGCGTGCCGGCCGCGTGCGCGCTCGGCTCGGTCGTGCCGGTCGCGGGCGATGAGCCGCCGGCGGCGCCGCTCGCGATCCATTTCCTCGCGAGCCGCACGCCGGCCGATTCCGTCGAGAACCCGCGCCAGGTCAGCGCGTATCACTATCCGGCGCAGTACGGCCCGCGTGCGCCGACGTTCGCGCGCGCCGCCGCGTGGACGGACGGCGACGCCGCACCGGTGCTGTTCGTGTCGGGCACCGCGAGCATCGTCGGGCACCGCACCGTGCATCACGGCGACGTCGTCGCGCAAACGCGCGAGACGGTCGCGAACCTCGCGGCCGTGCTCGAGCAGGCCGCGCGGCAGGGGCATGGCCCGTTCTCGCTCGCCGACCTGAGCTATCGCGTCTACGTGCGCGACGCCGGCGATGCCGCGGCGCTGGCCGCGATCGAGCGCGTGCTGCGCGATGCGGCCGGCCCCGGCGTGCGGCCGCTCGTCGTCCATGCGGACGTGTGCCGCGACGACCTGCTGGTCGAGATCGAGGCCAGCGCGGGTCATGCGGTGGAGTGGCTGTCATGAGGCGCGAGAGCTTCACGATCCGGCAACCGTCGGCAGGCGTCGACGAAGCCTGCCGACGGTCGCCGGCAAGTCATAAACTTTTGTCAGGATCCCCGTCTTCGCCATCGGCCGTTTCCATGTCCAAGCTGCACGCCTCGTCCACCCATCTCGTGCTGATCCCGAGCTACAACCCGGGCGTCAAGGTCGACACGACCGTGCGCAATGCCCGCGCGCAGTGGAATCCGGTGTGGGTCGTCGTCGACGGCAGCACCGACGGCAGCGCCGAACGGCTGCAGGCAATGGCCGAGCGCGATCCCGGATTGCGCGTGATCGTGCTGCCGGAGAATCGCGGCAAGGGCGCCGCGGTACTCGCGGGGCTCGACGCGGCTGCCGCGAGCGGCTTCACGCACGTGCTGACGATGGATTCCGACGGCCAGCATCCGGCCGACCTGATTCCCGCGTTCATGGCCGCGTCGCAGGCCGCGCCCGACGCGATGGTGCTCGGCGTGCCGAAGTTCGATGCGAGCGCGCCGCAGTTGCGCGTGCAGGGGCGCCGGCTGTCGAACGCATGGGCCGACCTCGAGACGCTGTGGGCCGGGATCGGCGATTCGCTGTACGGGTTTCGCGTGTATCCGGTCGCGCCGCTTGCGGCGATCATGCGCCGCCAGCCGTGGATGCGCGGCTTCGACTTCGATCCCGAGGCGGCCGTGCGGCTGTGCTGGGCCGGCGTGCGCCCGATCCGCATCGACGCGCCGGTGCGCTATTTCGGCCGGCACGAGGGGGGGGTGTCGCACTTTCACTACGGCCGCGACAACGCGCTGCTCGCGTGGATGCACCTGCGGCTCTTCGCCGGCTTCGCGGTGCGGTTGCCGATGCTGGTCGCGCGGCGGCTGACGCGACGCCGCGACCAGGCGGCCTGAGCGGCGTGCGCGGGTTCGATCCTGGCCATCGCCCGATCGCGGCGATTGCGTCTCTTTTTGTCCTCAATTTCGTTCCGGATCGCCGTCTCATTCCAATTTTCTGAGTAATGAACGTGTCATCGGATGTAAACATCTGGTAATTTCCTGCCGGATTATGCAAAATCCCCGCTTCCAAATACAACTATCGAGGGATTCCGGGATGCAACTCAAGAAAGCGGTGGCGGCGTGTGGCGTGGCGTTCCTGTTGAGCGCATGCGGTGGGGTACAGAGCCTTGACGCGAACAGCCTGACGTCGGCGGGGACGAACCTGTACAAGGCGGCGACGCTGTCGGACAGCGATATCGCCGCGCTGTCGAACGAATCGTGCAAGTCCAGCGATGCCGAATCGAAGATCGCGCCGGCGAACAGCGCGTACGCGAAGCGCCTGACGAAGGTGATGAAGGGCTTCGGCGACATGACGCTGAACGGCCAGAAGGTCAACTACAAGGTCTACATGACCAAGGACGTCAACGCGTGGGCGATGGGCAACGGTTGCGTGCGCGTGTACAGCGGCCTGATGGACATGATGAACGACGACGAGTTGCGCGGCGTGATCGGCCATGAAATGGGCCACGTCGCACTGGGTCACTCGAAGAAGGCGATGCAGACGGCCTACGCGGTGAGCGCGGCGCGCAGCGCGGCCGGCGCGGCATCGCCGGGCGTGGCGGCGCTGTCGAGCTCGCAGCTCGGCGACATCACCGAGAAGTTCATCAACGCGCAGTTCTCGCAGACGCAGGAAAGCGCGGCGGACGACTACTCGTTCGACCTGATGAAGCAGAAGAGCATGAGCCAGAAGGGCCTCGTCACCGCATTCCAGAAGCTTGCGAAGCTCGACGGCGGCCAGAGCTCGATGATGAGCTCGCACCCGTCGTCGTCGAGCCGTGCGCAGCACATCGAGGATCGCATCGCGAAGGGCAGCTGATCGAGCCGCCGATCGCCGGCCAGCGCCGGCGATCGTGAAGCTGAAAGAAAAACCCCACGCTCTTCCGGGCGTGGGGTTTTGTCTTTTTGGCCTGCGCGCCGCTTACGGCACCATCCCCGGCAGCACGTACGCCTGCGCGAGCGTGATCAACCCGATGATCACCGCGAACAGCAGGCTGTGCCGCACCGTGAAGCGGAACAGCTCCGACTCCTTGCCGACGAGGCCCGTCGCCGCGCACGCGACCGCGATCGACTGCGGCGAGATCATCTTCGCGGTCACGCCGCCCGTCGTGTTCGCGGCCACCGCGAGCGTTTCGGGCACGCCGAGCTGATGGGCCGTGGCCTGCTGCAGCGAGCAGAAGAGCGCGTTCGACGACGTGTCCGAGCCGGTCAGGAACACGCCGAGCCAGCCGAGGAACGGCGAGAAGAACGGGAACGCCGCGCCGGTTGCGGCCAGCATCAGCGCGAGCGTCGACGACATCCCCGAGTAGTTCGCGACGAACGCGAACGCGAGCACGAGGCCGATCGACAGGATCGGGCGCGTCAACTCCTTCAGCGTCTCGCCGAACGTGACGAGCGCGTCGCGCGGCTTCATCCTCAGCAGCGCCATCGAGATCAGCGCGGTCACGAGGATCGCGCTGCCCACCGCCGACACGAGATCGAGCTTCAGCACGGCTTCGAGCGCCTTCGGCGTCGCGGCGATCGGCGCGGTTTTCACGACGAGCTGGTCGAGCCCCGCCACATGGAACTTCAGCACGGTCCATGCGAGTGCGCCGTGCGCGCCAAACAGCGCCTTGAACGGCGCGATGCTCCACACGGTGACGACGGCCGTCAGGATCAGGAACGGCGACCACGCGCGCACGGTCTGCACGAGCGTGTACGGCGATGCCTGCCGGCTCGGGCCCGTGCCGAAGCCGTTGCCGCCTGCACCGAACCCGGCCAGCGCGGCAGCGCCGCCGGACGCGACGATCCCGCCTGCCGGCTGCCTCGCAGTGCGCGGCTGCCAGACCTTCAGGAAGGCCGCGAGCGCGACGAGGCTGACGAGCGACGACGTGATGTCCGGCAACTCGGGCCCGATGTGGTTCGACGTGAAGTACTGCGTGAGCGCGAAGCTGCCGCCCGCGACGAGCGCGGCCGGCCACGTCTGCCGCACGCCGCGCAGCCCGTCCATCATGAACACCAGCCAGAACGGCACCGCGAGCGACAGCAGCGGCAACTGGCGGCCGGCCATCGCGCCGATGTGGAACGGGTCGATGCCGGTCACCTGCCCGGCCACGATGATCGGGATGCCCATCGCGCCGAACGCGACCGGCGCGGTATTCGCGATCAGGCACAGCCCGGCCGCATGCAGCGGCTTGAAACCGAGGCCGACGAGCAGCGCGGCCGTGATCGCGACGGGCGCGCCGAAGCCCGCCGCGCCTTCGAGGAACGCGCCGAACGAGAAGCCGATCAGCAGCATCTGCAGGCGCTGGTCGTCGGTGATCGACAGCACGGACGCGCGGATGATGTCGAACTGGCCGGTCTTCACGACGATCTTGTACAGGAACACGGCCGCGACGATGATCCACGCGATCGGCCACAGGCCGTATGCGAAGCCGAAGCCGGCCGCCGCGAGCGCCTGCGGCACGGGCATCCCGTACGCGAGGATCGCGACGCCGAGCGACAGCAGCAGCGTGATCGCCGCGGCGACGTGGCCCTTCATCCGCAGCGCGGCCAGCGCGACGAAAAAGAACATGATCGGGATCGCGGCAACGAATGCCGACAGCCCGAGGCTGCCGAGCGGGGTGTAGATCTGATGCCAAACCTGCATGGGTGTCTCCTCCATCTGTGTGTCTGTATCTCTATGGGTACTGGCGGGTAAAGCGGGGTGCTATTCGGGCTGGCCGCGTGCGCGCAGCAGGTCGGACAGGCTGCGCGGCGCCGGTTCGAGCGGCGTGCGGTGCTGCGTCCAGCCCATCTGTTTCGCGGGCGTCAGCGCATGCAGGCGCGTCGCGGCCCAGCGGAACGCGCGGTACGCGCGCGGATGCGCGAACGCGCCCGACCAGAAGCGCCACACGAGGTCTTCCGCGCGGCTGTAGTTCGCGCCCTGGCCGCGCAGCGGGTGCGTGACCGGTTCGTCGGGCTTGCGGTTCGCCTCGGTGCGCAGCCGCACGAGCAGCTGCGGGATCGGAATCCGCACCGGGCACACCTCGCCGCATGCGCCGCACAGCGTCGACGCGGTCGGCAGGTCGGCCGTCGCGTCGAGGCCGAGCAGGTGCGGCGAGATGATCTTGCCGATCGGCCCCGGGTAGGTCGTCCCGTATGCGTGGCCGCCGATGCGCGTATAGACGGGGCAGTGGTTCATGCACGCGCCGCAGCGGATGCACTGCAGCGTCGCGCGCAGCTGTTCGTCCGCGTAGGCCTGCGTGCGGCCGTTGTCGAGCAGCACGAGATGCAGTTCGCGCGGGCCGTCGCGTTCGCCGTCGCGGCGCGGGCCCGAGATCAGGTTGAAGTAAGTCGTGATCGCCTGGCCGGTGGCCGAGCGCGTGAGCAGGCTCGACAGCGGCACGATGTGCTCGAGCTTCTCGACGACCTTCTCGATTCCCATGATCGCGATGTGCGTGTCGGGCACCGTCGTCGAGAGCCGGCCGTTGCCTTCGTTCTCGACCAGCCATAGCGTGCCCGTGTCGGCTGCCGCGAAGTTCACGCCGGACAGGCCGACGTCGGCTTCCGCGAACGCGCGGCGCAGCGCACGCCGGCCGGTCTGGATCAGCTCGTCGACGTCCTCCGTGTAGCGCGTGCCGGGGATGTGTTTCTCGAACAGTTCGGCGATGTCGCCGCGCGTCTTGTGGATCGCCGGCATCACGATATGCGATGGCTTCTCGCCCGCGAGCTGCACGATGAACTCGCCCATGTCGGACTCGATGCAGTCGACGCCGTGCTCCGCGAGGTAATGGTTCAGCTCGATTTCCTCGCTCGCCATCGACTTGCCCTTGATCACGCGGCGCGCCTTCTTCGCCTGTGCGATGCCGAGCACGATCGCGTTCGCGTCGGCGGCCGTCTCGGCCCAGTGCACGTGCACGCCGGCTTCGGCGAGCTTCGTCTCCAGTTGCTCGAGCAGCGCGGGCAGTTGCGCGAGCGCATGCTGCCGCACGGCTTCGCCGAGATCGCGCAGCTGCTGCAACTCGGCGTCGTCGGGGAACTGCGTCGCGCGCTTGCCCTGCAGGAAGTCCATCGCGCCACGAAAGCTGCGGCGCAGCGCGGGATCGTCGAGCGCGGCGCGCGCGCGGGCCTTGAAGTCGCCGGGGGCGACGAATTGCAGCGTGTGGTCGCTCATCGCGGCAGGTCCTCGTTGGCGGTTGCGGCCGGCCGGGCGGCGGCATCGGTGACGATCACGACCCACAGGCGGCGCGGGCCGTGTGCGCCATAGGCGAGCGTCTGCTGGATGTCGGATGTCTTCGACGGGCCCGACACCAGCACGAGGTTGGTCGGCATGCCGGCGTGCCAGCGCTCCGCGTGCACGGCCGCGTGCAGGTCCGCATGCAGCGTGTTCGCGTGGACAAGCGCGACATGCAGCGGCGGCACCAGCGACACCGTGCGCGGCGTGCCGGCGTCGGGCGCGAGCACGACGGTGCCGGTTGCCGCGATGCCCGAGCGCGCGACGGTGAAGCCCGCGTCGATCGTGTCGAACAGCTCGGCCTTCCACGCGTCGATCGGCCGGTCGAACGGCACCGGCGCGATCGTGCCGGGCAGCACGTGGGCGAGCGCCGCGGATTCGGCGCGGGCCGGGTCGAGCAGCAGGCGGCACACGCCGGCGTCGGCAAGACGCGCGGCGAGCTGCGCGGGCCATGCGTCTTCGGTCGCGCACCAGACGTCCGCATGCGAGGCGGCGAGCGCGGCCTGCATCGCCTGCGCGAGCGTATGCGGATCGTATGAGACCGACGCGCGGCGCGTGTCGTAATGCGTGTCGATGCGCGCGTCGAGCGCGGAGGCGGCCGTCGCGGCGACGCCCGGGGCGGCTGCGCGCAGGCGCGCGAGAATCGCGGCGCGCGCGCTCATCGCTTGCCTCCGCGCAGCGATGCGGCGCCGGCCGTGCGCCGCCACAGGAAGCTCGCGAGATGCTCGACCGGCAGCGGCGCGCCGGCCTTGGTCGCAGCGTGGCCGATGTTCAGCAGGCAGCCGCAGTCCGCGGACACGAGCCGGTCGCAGCCCGTCGCGCAGGCCGACGCGACCTTGTCGCGCACCATCGCGCCGGAGATGTCGGGATGTTTCAGCGAGAACGTGCCGCCGAAGCCGCAGCATTCGGATTCGCGTTCGTGTTCGATGCGCGTCACGCCCGGCAGCGCGTCGACGAGCGCGACGCCGTGCCCGCGCGTGCCCATCTCGCGCCGCGCCGCGCACGACGTGTGCAGCACGACGCGCTCGTCGGGCCCGGCGTTGGCCGGGGCCGCGTCGACGTGTACGTCGAGCACATGGACGAGGAATTCGGCGAGTTCGTAGGTCCGCTCCGCGATCGCGCGGGCCTTCGGACCGTGGACCGGATCGTCGGCGAACAGCGCCGGCCAGTGGTGCCGGATCATGCCCGCGCACGAGCCGGACGGCACGATCACGGGCCATGGTTCGGCGAACAGGTGGAGCTGCGCGGCCGCGACGCGGCGCGCTTCGTCGGGATTGCCGCTGCTGTAGGCCGGCTGCCCGCAGCAGCTCTGGCCGCGCGGATAGTGGACGGTCAGGCCTTCGCGCTCCAGCAGGCGGACCGCGTCGAGCCCCGCTTCGGGGACGAACAGGTCGACCAGGCAGGTCGCGAACAGATAGACGTGCGCAGCGGCGGCGGCGGCGGGGTACTGCCTTTCGTTCATGTCTCGCTCCAGGGGCGACGGCCCGGCATGCGGGACGACGATTTCGCTGCATAATTCCCGCGACGGCGCCGCAGCTCAAATTGGTTGGGCCAATCGGCGCGACGGGCATTCCGGAGAGGGGCACGACGATGGCAGCGATGACGGCGCGGGGCCGGACCGAAGTAGTGATGCGCAAGATCGAGACGGCGCTGCTCGACGGCACCTGGCCGGCCGGCGCGCGGCTGCCGGCCGAGCGCGTGCTCGCGCAGGAGTACGGCGTCGCACGCAATACGGTGCGCGAGGCGACCCAGCGGCTCGTCGCGCGCGGGCTGCTGCAGAGCCGGCGCGGTGCGGGCGTCTACGTGACGGAACAGTTGCGCGCGGGCATCGCGTCGCCGTGGGGCCAGCTGGTCGCCGATCATCCGGCGCTGCGCGACGACATCCTCGAATTCCGCCGCGTGCTCGAAGGCGCGACCGCGTATTTCGCCGCGCTGCGGGCCGACGCGACCGACCGGCGCCGGATCCGTACGCTGCTGCGCGAACTCGAAACCGCGCACGCGAACGGCGCCGCGGCCGTCGAAGCCGCGACCGACGCGAAGCTGCACGAGGCGATCGCGCTCGCGTCGCACAACACGATGTTCCTGCACCTGCATACCAGCGTGATCGGGATGTTGCGCGAGCACATCTCGATCAACGTGGCCGGGATGACGATGGGGGACGAGCAGGCGTCCGAGCTGCTGTTGCTGCAGCACCGCGTCGTGTGCGACGCGATTTGCGCGCACCGGCCCGAAGAGGCGCGCACCGCGATGCAGGCGCATATCGACTACGTGCGCAGCCATTTCGAGCGCAGCGGCGATGCGCGATGAGATTGGTCGGACCAGTTCGTTGCGTGGCCCGTCCGGCGGGCGAATGCGCTGCGGCGGGACATTGACGCCCTGCCGCTGGCCGTGCCGCCCGCGCGATTGACCGGTTCGTCGGGCGCCTACTAGAATCGGCTGGAACCGCCCGTCAGCCGCGCGCCGCGGCGAGTGCGGACCCTTTGACCCGCCTGTCGAGGAAGCTTCCGTGCTCACGTTTCTGATCCGGCGCGTGCCGGCCGCGCTGTCGTGGCGCGCCGTGAGCCGCCCGGCCCGCGCGCTGGCCGTGTGCGCGCTGCTGTCGCTCGTCGCCGCCTGCGCGACGCATCCGCCCGCCACGACGCTCGATCGCCCGGTTTCCCATGCGCTGCCGCCCGATACCGCGACGCCGCTACGCAACGCGCTGGCCGCACCCGAGGCCGCGCATCCGGGCCAGTCGGGCTTCCGGCTGCTGGCCGACGGTGCCGAGGCGCTGCAGATGCGCATCGCGCTCGCGCGCGCCGCGACGAAGACGCTCGACATGCAGTACTACATCGCGACCGAGGACACGACGGGCAAGCTGCTGCTTGCCGCGGCCCTGTACGCGGCCGATCGCGGGGTGCGCGTGCGAATGCTGGTCGATGACCTGAACTTCCGCGACATCGATCGCATCATGGCCGCGCTGAACACGCACCCGAACATCGAGATCCGCGTGTTCAATCCGTTCGGCGCGTCGCAGCGCATGGTCGAGCGCACGGCCGATTTCTTCACGCGCATCGACAGCTTCACGCGCCGGATGCACAACAAGGCGATGATCGCGGACAACCAGCTCGCGATCGTCGGCGGCCGCAATCTCGGCGACGAATATTTCAGCGCGAGCCCGACGCTGCAGTTCCGCGATCTCGACGTGCTCGCGGCGGGCGCCGTGACGAACGACATCTCGGCGAGCTTCGACACCTACTGGTCGAGCGCGAGCAGCTATCCGCTACGCGTGCTGAATCACCAGTCGTTCGATCCGAAGGATCTCGATGCGATGCGCGACGAGCTGCGCGACCACTGGCGCAAGAACGCCGATCCGTACAACGCGAAGCCGCTGAACGCAACGCCGCTCGCGCAGCAGATCGCGCGCGACGAGCTCGGGCTCGTGTGGGCGCCGGCCGAGTTCGAGGCCGACGCGCCCGACAAGGTCGCGCAGCCGACCGACGCGTACGTGAGCCCGCCGATGCGGCGCCTCGCCGAGCTGGTACGCGGCGCGCAGCAGGAATTCCTCGCGTTCTCGCCGTACTTCGTGCCGCACGACGCGGGCGTGAAGATTCTCGGCGACACGAGCGCGCGCGGCGTGCGCGTCGCGATCCTGACGAATTCGCTCGCCGCGACCGACGCGGTCGCCGTGCAGGCCGGCTACGGGCCGTACCGCGTGCCGCTGCTGCAGCACGGCGTCGAGCTGTACGAATTCAAGGCGCAGCCGGGCCGGCCGAGCGCGCGCCTGTTCGGGTCGCGCTCGCGGGCGAGCCTGCACGCGAAGGCGTACGTGATCGACCGGGCGATCCTCGTGATCGGCTCGTTGAACCTCGATCCGCGCTCCGCGCACCTGAATACCGAACTGGCCCTCGTGATCCACAGCCCGGCGCTCGCGCAGCAGGCGGCGACGATCTTCGCGCGCGCGACGCAGCCGGACGAAAGCTATCGCGTGAGCCTCGTGACGCCGGCGGGCGGCGGCACGCCCGAACTCGAATGGACGGGCACCGACAACGGCCAGCCGACCACCTATCACGTCGATCCGCACGCGGGGCTGCTGCGCAACCTGATGACCGGCATCTTCATGCTGCTGCCGGTCGACGACCAGCTTTAAGGGGACGGAAACGCTCCGGCTAAACCCGCGTTACTCGGGCGCGGGGAAGGTGATATGGTTGTGTGCGCAACGATCATGGCAGCGTGGCGATGCCGCCGGGCGGCTCGCGCCACGCGCGCCGCGCCCACCCGCAACCGGAGTTCCCCATGCAACGTGTACCGAACCAGCCGTTCACGCGTCCCGCCCGCTTCTCCGAAGCCGAATGGCAGGCGCGCGTGCAGCTCGCGGCGGCCTATCGCATCTTCGACTACCTCGGCTGGACCGAATTGATCTACAACCATATCTCGCTGCGCGTGCCGGGCGAGGACGGGCATTTCCTGATCAACCCGTTCGGGCTCCATTACCGCGAGGTGTGCGCGTCGAACCTCGTGAAGATCGACATCGACGGCAACGTGATCGGTCATTCCGACTGGCCGATCAATCCGGCCGGCTTCACGTTCCACAGCGCGATCCATGCGGCGCTGCCCGATGCGCACTGCGTGATGCACGTGCACACGACGCCCGCGATGGCCGTGTGCTGTTCCCGCGACGGGCTGTCGTTCTCGAATTTCTATTCGGCGCAGTTGTACGGGAAGGTCGCGTATCACGACTTCGAGGGCATCACCGTGCATCTCGAAGAGGGGCGGCGCATCGTCGAGAGCGCCGGCGGGCGGCCCGTGCTGCTGTTGCGCAACCACGGGCCCGTGACGATCGGCGCGACGCTTGCACAGACGTTCTCTCTGATGTGGCTGCTCAATCGCGCGTGCGAGGTGCAGGTCGCCACGCACGCGATTGGCGACGCGCTGCCGATCGCACCGCCCGTGCTCGAAGCGTGCGTGCGCGATTCGCTGAATTTCGATCCGAAGCATGGCGCGGGGCAGGACGCATTCGATGCGTTGCAGCGCATCGTCGATCGGATCGATCCTGGCTATCGCGCGTGATGCGAAGCAGCGTGATCGCTTCGCCATGCTCGATACGGCATGAACCGGATCCGGCGGCGCACGCAAAAAAAACGCGGCCGGGTGGCCGCGTGAATACTCGCAGACTCCTTCGGACGAAGGAAACAAGCAACTGTGAGACGAAGTGTAGCGAAAGGCCGCGCGCGGATTCAGCCGTCAGGCTGCAAAGGTCTGTTCCAGGTTGACGCAGACCGACGCGGCGGGCGGTGCGGCGATTCGCTGCATGGCCGTTCGGCGGACTCCCGGATCGGCGGCGATCGACTACCATCATGTGTGGCGCCCCCCGTTCGGGCGGCGTACAACGTCGTACAAGGAGAGCCTATGCTCAAGCTGCGTTTGCTCCAGGTCGCGTTACTCGCGGGCGTGCTGGCCGCCGGCAGCGCCGCCGCCGAAACGGTGCGCCTGTCCGCCAATCTCCAGCCGTCGAGCGAAGTGCCGCCGACGGCGACCAAAGGTTCGGGCGCCGTCGACGCCACCTACGACACGGCCACGCACATGCTGCAGTGGACGGCGACTTACGAACGCCTCACGGGGCCGGCCATCGCCGCGCATTTCCACGGGCCCGCGCCGGTCGGCCAGAACGCGGGCGTGCAGGTGCCGATTCCGAAGGACGAGCTGGCGAGCCCGATCAAGGGTTCGAAGGCGCTCACCGACGCGCAGGTCACCGACCTGATGGGCGGCAAGTGGTATTTCAACGTCCATACGAAGGAGCACCCGTCCGGCGAAATCCGCGGCCAGTTGATGCCGGCGAGCTGAGCGCCGGCGTTTGATGTAGAGGCACCTGTCGAGCGGCGCGGGAACGATCGCACGTACCATCGTCACACTGTGATTACGGAGTGCGTCCGATGAGTTGGCAAAGCAAGTTCGCGTGCTGGCTGCTGCGCTGGCAGTTTCGTCCCGAGACCACGCGCGAGGTGCTCGACCCCGCGCGCGCCCGGCGCTTTACCGACCTGCGGATGGTTGTGCCGCGCCGTGCGCCGTCGGGCTACCGGCTGCGCGAATGCTACGGCGCGGGCGACGCGCCGTTGCGCGGCGAATGGCTCGAACGCACCGATGCGGGCGCGGGTCGCGGCGCTGGCCGCACGCTGCTGTACTTCCACGGCGGCGGCTACTACTTCTGTTCGACGAAGACCCATCGGCCGCTCGTGTTCGGCCTGACGAAGCGCGCGGGCGTGCGCTCGTTCTCGCTCGACTACCGGCTCGCGCCCGAAAACCGCTTCCCGGCCGCGCTCGACGATGCGCTGGCCGCGTACCGGCAACTGCTCGCGCTCGGCACGCCGCCCGAGTCGATCGTGCTCGGCGGCGATTCGGCGGGCGGCGGCCTTGCGCTCGCGACGCTCGTCGCGCTGCGCGACCGTGGCGAGCCGCTGCCGGCCGGCGCGATCCTGTTCTCGCCGTGGACCGACCTGGCGGCCACCGGCGCCACGCTGCGCACGAACGACGGCGCCGATCCGATGTTCGCCGGCGCGGCGCTGCCGAAGGCCGCGAAGCTGTATCTCGGCGACGAGCCGGCGACGAATCCGTACGCGTCGCCGCTCTATGCGGATTTCGCGGGCCTGCCGCCGCTGTACATCCAGGTCGGCAGCACCGAGGTGCTGCTCGACGATTCGCGCCGCGTCGCCGAGAAGGCGCAGGCGGCCGGCGTGCCGGTGGAGATCGAGGTGTGGCCGGACATGCCGCACGTGTGGCAGCTATACGCGCCGATGGTGCCGGAAGCGCGCGACGCGCTCGACCGCGCGGCCGCGTTCCTGCGCCGCGTCGCGGTCGAACGTGCGGTTCAGCGCGTCGGCGAGCCGTCGATCGCCTGATAGGCGGCCTTGACGGCCACCGAGCCGTACTTGCGCTCGAGCCGGCGCACGGTGAAATGGCCGTGCGCCATCTGCTGGAAGTGGTCGATGAACAGCGTATTGACGGTCGCGCCGAGCACGGCGCCGATCGCCGGAATCGACTTCGCGGCCATCTGCTCGGTCACCTGCACCGAGAAGCGCGACGCCACCGTCTGCACGAGCTTGAACACGGCCGCCGAGCTGTGCGCGGCGATGCCCTTCGTCGTGATGTCGGACGACGCCTTCGAAATCGTCTGCGCGAGCGCGCCGCGCAGCACGAAATAGCCGAGATCGGCGTCCTCTTCCTGCTTGTCCGGGTTGCCGCCCATGCCGAGCACCGCCAGGCATTGCAGTTGCGTATCGACCGACGCCAGGTCCTCGCCTTCGCTGCGCGCGATGTCGCACACCGAGCGGAAGATCAGCGTGGTCGTCACCGGCAGCTCGACCGGCAGCGCGAGAAAGCCGAACGCGCCGCCCGCCGCGCCGGTCGTTGCGACCGCAAGCTTGTGCAGCAGGTTGCTCGGCTTGTCGGGCTCGGCGTCCGGCGCCGGCGGCTTGCCGAGCGTGCGCAGCGCGATGTTCAGGCACTTGCGCAGCGCGAGCTGCGTCGCATCGTTGATCTTGCCGGTCGCGAAATCCGGCAGCCGGGCGATCATTTTCTCGACCGGCGCGCCGAGCATGCCCGTCAGCTTCATCGTCAGCGACGGGCTTTCCAGCACCTGCTTCGCGCGCCACAGCGCGTCCCGATCCTCCTGCGACAGCGTGGTCGCGGGGGTGATTGAAATCGGTTCCATCTTTCTCCTTGGCGGCCGGAGCCGGTTGACCTGCGCCAGCCTAGATTACTCCGGCATGCTAGAATTTTGAGATTGTTTGACCCGTCAAAAGTTGCATCGACAAAAAATGGCCGTCCATACTGCCGCCCACCATTCGAGCGGGCAAGTCCTGCCGTTCCGCGAATCGCTGCTGGCGATGATCGGGATCTCGTTTGTCACCATGCTCGTCGCGCTCGACCAGACCGTCGTCGGCACCGCGCTGCCGACCATCGTCGCCGAGCTCCGGGGCTTCGACCTGTACGCATGGGTCGCGACCTCGTACCTGCTCAGTTCCGTGATCACGGTGCCGATCTTCGGCCGCCTCGGCGACTATTACGGCCGCAAGCCGTTCGTCATCGTGTCGATCGTCGTGTTCACCGGCGCATCCGTGCTGTGCGGGATGGCCAACGACATGCTGTATCTCGTGCTCGCGCGCGGGCTGCAGGGGATCGGCGGCGGGATGCTGGTCGGCACCGCGTTCGCATGCATTCCCGACCTGTTTCCCGATTCCGTCGTGCGGTTGCGCTGGCAGGTGCTGATGAGCTCCGCGTTCGGCATCGCGAACGCGGTCGGCCCGTCGCTCGGCGGCGTGTTGACCCAGTCGTTCGGCTGGCGTTCGGTGTTCTACGTGAACCTGCCGGTCGGCCTGCTGTCGCTGCTGTTCGTGTGGCGCTACCTGCCGCACCTGCGCCATGTCGAGCACGACCGCAAGATGCGGCTCGACTGGCCGGGCGCGCTGCTGATCGCGCTGTCGCTCGGCGCGCTGCAACTCTTTGTCGAATGGTTGCCGAAGTACGGCGTCGCGAGCTGGGCGTCGCTGCTGCTCGTCGTCGCGCTCGCGGCCGGCTTCGGCCTGTGGCACTGGGAGAAGCGCTGCGCGCAGCCGATCCTGCCGTTCGACATGTTCGGCAACCGCGCGCTGTCGGCGCTTTTCGTGCTCGCGATCCTCGCCGGTTTCTCGATGTTCTCGCTGCTGTTCTACGCGCCGCTGCTGTTCCAGGGCGGTTTCGGGATGTCGCCGAAGGAGGCGGGGCTCGTGATCACGCCGCTCGTCGTGTTCATTACGATCGGCAGCATCATGAACGGCCGTGTCGTCACGCGCATCCGCAATCCGAACGCGATGCTGCACGTCGGCTTCGTGCTGTTCGCGATCACGTGCGCGGGCATCGTCGTGTCGACGCACACGACGCCGACCTGGATGCTGATGGCGTTGATGGTCGCCGGCGGCATCGGGCTCGGCTTCGTGCTGCCGAATCTCACCGTGTTCGCTCAGCAGACGGCCGGCCGCGAGCACCTCGGCATCGCGACGGCGCTGCTGCAGTCGCTGCGGATGGTCGGCGGGATGATCGGCACGGCATTGACGGGCACGCTCGTGAACCAGATGTATTCGGGCGGCGTGCGCGATGCGCTGGCGGCCGACCATGCGATGCAGTGGCATGCGCGGCTCGCCGATCCGCAGATCCTGATCGATCGCGCGGCGCAGGGCGGTCTCGTCGCCGAGCTCACGCGTGCCGGGCATAATGGCGCGCTGCTGCTGGAAGCGGCCCGCGAATCGCTCGTCGGCGCGATTCACCTGGGCGTCGCGATGGCGGCCGTCATCGCCGTGGTGTCGGTGTGGCAGTGCCGCCGCGTGCCGCCGATCGCGTTGCGGCGCAAGCTTGAGCCGCACGTCGCGGCCGACTGAACGATTCAATGATTCAACGATTTACCGGAAACGAAATCAGCGCATGGAAGAACAGGACCGCGTCGCGATCTTGCAGCAATTCGGACGCACGTATCGCGCGTTCATGAGCGCATTCGAAACGCACGTCGGGCAGCCGATGCCGCGCTGGCGCATCATGGTCGCGCTGCACACGATGGGCGGGCATTCGTCGCAGAAGAAGCTCGTCGAGGTGCTGCGCATCGATCCGGGCGCGCTCACGCGCCAGCTGAAATCGCTCGACGCGCTCGGCTGGATCGAGCGCGAATCCGATGCTCGCGACAATCGCGTGACCAATGTGACGCTGACGGACGACGGCCGTGCCGCGTTCGACGCGTGCCTGCCGCGCCGCAAGGCGTTTCTCGATCAGACGATGGCGCAATTGCCGGACGACGTGCTGAGCGCACTGTCGGGCGCGCTGGCGATGCTGGAATCGCGGATCGCGGACGTCGGCTCGACGCCGGCATCGCACTGAAGAGCAGGGCGGGAAGCAGCGCGACGGAGCGCACGCGTCGGCCGATCGCGACCGGTGCGGCACGCGGGTCGCACGAACCCGCAGCCGCCCGGCGTTTCACTTCATCTCATTTCAACTTCATTCACAGCTCGATGCGCGTTCCCAGCAGCACGAGGAACTGCGCGAGCCAGGCCGGATGCGCGGGCCACGCGGGCGCGGTGACGAACGGCGCGTCGGTCACGGCCGCGTCGACCGGGATGTCCGCGTATTCGCCGCCCGCGAGCTTCACCTCGGGCGCGCAGGCCGGGTAGGCCGAGATGCGCTTGCCGCGGATCACGTCGGCGGCCGCGAGCAGTTGCGCCGCGTGGCAGATCGCGGCGATCGGCTTGCCGGCCTCGGCGAACGCGCGCACGAGCGCGATCACCTTCGGGTCGAGCCGCAGGTATTCGGGGGCGCGGCCGCCGGCGATCGCGAGCGCGTCGTAGCGCGTCTCGTCGACGTCGTCGAACGCCGCATTGAGGGTGAACTGGTGGCCGGGCTTCTCGGTGTAGGTCTGGTCGCCCTCGAAATCGTGGATCGCGGTCTTGATCTTGTCGCCCGCGCGCTTGCCCGGGCAGACTGCGTCGACGTGGTGGCCGACGGCCTGCAGCGCCTGGAACGGCACCATCGTTTCGTAGTCTTCGGCGAAATCACCGGTCAGGAACAGGATCTTCTTCGCGGCCATGGCTTTCTCCAGTGAAGCGGCGTTGAGGGCCCGTTCGCGCCGTGCGCGGCAGGCAAGCGCAACGACCGCGAAGAGGCCCCGAGGACGAAAGCGCAGTGTACTCCGGCAGATTGAAGCGCGCGTGACGGCCGCCCCGCGCGAGCGGCGGGGCGGCGCGCGCAACGCGCGTCAGAAGAAGGTTTCGACCACTTCCGTCACGCGGAACTGCGGATCGAGTACGAGCACCTGGCGCCACTTGTCGAACGTCAGGCACGGGTGCGAGATGTCGAACGCGACCATGTCGCCGACCTTCACGTCCGCGCCCGGCGGGATCTGCAGGTACGCGTGCTGGTCCATCATCCCGGTAACGGCCCAGCCTTCGGCGGCGGCGACGTCGCGCGGCGCGCTGTCGCGGCCCGGGCGGAAGTGGCGCGCCGGCTCAGGCAGGCCCGCGTCGAACGCCGCGTCGCGCTTGCCGAGCGCGACGATCGCGCGATTCTGCTCCGGCACCGACTGCACGTACGCCCACAGCTGCAGCGCGGGCAGCAGCCCTTCGCCCATCGTGCGGGCGATCGGGTTGCGTGCGAACACGTCGGTCTGCGCCTTCTTGTAGATGCCGACATCGTGCGTCAGGTAGCAGCCCGGACGCAGCACGACTTCCGCGAAGCCCGCGTCGGACGCCTTCGCGAATTCTTCCGCGACCACGTCGTACCACGCCGAACCGGCGCCGGACAGGATCGCCGGCGTGCGCGCGAAGCGGCCCGCTTCGGCCAGCTCGCGCGTGAGCGCGACCGCGTCCTGCAGGAACGCGCGGATCTCGCCTTCCTCCTTCAGCACGCCTTCATAGAGTTCGATGCCGGCCAGCTTCAGCGTGTCGGGATAGCGCGCGAGCGCGGCCAGCACGGCCTCGCGCTGCGCGGCATCGCGCACGCCCGCGCGGCCGCCCGGCACGCCGAGCTCGAGCAGCACGTTCAGCGGCTTCTTCAGCGCGCCGAAGAAGCGGCCGAGCTGGTCGACGCTCTCGGCGGAATCGACGAGACAGAAGAATTCGAAGTCGGGATCGGACAGCAGCCCGGCGATGATCGTCATGTTCTGGCGGCCGACGAGCTGGTTCGCGAGCAGCACGCGCCGCACGCCGCCGTGATACGCGGCCTGCGCCTGGTGCGCGGTCGCGAGCGTGATGCCCCATGCGCCCGCGTCGAGCTGGCGGCGGAACAGTTGCGGCGCCATCGTCGTCTTGCCGTGCGGCGCGAACTTGACGCCATACTGCTGGACGAATGCCTGCATCCAGTTCAGGTTGTGTTCGATGCGATCCTCGTAAAGCACGGCGGCCGGCAGGCTGACGTCTTCCGCGAGCAGGTTCCACTCGAGGCGGCCCGCGTCGCCGAGCGGCACGCTTGCGCTCGGCAGATTGCCGAGACCCTTGCCGAACGGATCGATCGTCGCTTCCTGATAGTTTGTAACTTTCATGTCATCCCGCTCCATCATTACTATACATTGCACTGAAGTTGACACGCCGATGGTACAGAAAGTAGCATCGGCGCGGTGATGTTATTTAGTAACATCAGGTGCCACACCCTTTTTCCGCAGATGAATACGCCCGCCACCCCGTCCGCTCCGCTCGCGGCCGAGCCCCATCCGGCTCCGGCCGCTCCGCCGGTCCTCGACATCGTCGCGCGGATCGCCGAATGCGCGCCCGAGCTGCGCGAAGCCGAGCGCAAGGTCGCCGCGTTCATCCTCGCCGATCTGGCGCGTGCCGCGCATGCGAGCATCGGCGCGCTCGCGCGCGACGCGGAGGTCAGCGTCGCGACGGTCACGCGTTTCGCGAAGGCTGTCGGCTGCCGCGACGTGCGCGAACTGAAGGTGCTCGTCGCGCAGGCGGCGGCCGTCGGCCAGCGCTTTCTCGTGCCGTCCGACGATGCGCCGGCCGGCGACGCGAGCCCCGCGTCGATGGTCTACGACGAGATCCGCGTGGCGCTCGCGCACAACCACCAGTTGCTGCGCAACACGTCGTTCGATGCGGCGGCCGACCTGCTCGCCGGTGCGAAGATGATCTATGTGTACGGGCAGGGCGGCGGCTCGACCGCGCTCGCCGACGAGCTGCGCTTCCGGCTCGTGCGCTTCGGCCGGCCGGTCGCGAGCTACCAGGACAGCCTGCTGCAGCGGATGGTGTCGGCGACGCTGTCGCGCGACGCCGTCGTCGTCGCGCTGTCGGTGAGCGGACGCGTGCCCGAGCTGCTCGAGAGCTGCCGGCTCGCGAAGCGCTACGGCGCGAAGGTGATCGCGATCACCGCGCCGGCTTCCCCGCTCGCGAAGCTGGCCGACCACCTGATCCCGGTCGTCGCGTTCGAAACCGATTTCATTTACAAGCCGTCGACATCGCGTTACGCGATGATGATGGCGATCGACGTGCTCGTCACCGGAGTCGCGCTGCGGCTCGGCGATGCGGGCCGAGAATCGTTGCGCCGCATCAAGCATGCGCTCGATGCGCATCGCGGCGGCGGAGACCGTCAACCGGTAGGAGACTGACCATGCATTCGCATCCCGAAGCCGCCGATACGCTGATCGTCGGCGCGCAGCTTTACGACGGTACCGGCGCGCCGCCCGTCACGCGCGACGTCGCGATTCGCAACGGCGTGATCGCGGCGATCGGCAACCTGTCGAACTGGCTCGCCGAGACTGTCGTCGATGCGAACGGCCGCGCGCTCGCGCCGGGCTTCGTCGACGTGCACACGCACGACGACACGCACGTGATCCGCGCGCCGCAGATGCTGCCGAAGATCTCGCAGGGCGTGACGACCGTGATCGTCGGCAACTGCGGGATCAGCGCGTCGCCGGTGACGCTCGCCGGCGATCCGCCCGATCCGATGAACCTGCTCGGCGAGCGCGGCGCGTTCCTGTACCCGACCTTCGCCGACTACGTCGCGGCCGTGAACGACGCGCGTCCGGCCGTGAACGTTGCGGCGCTCGTCGGCCACACGGCGCTGCGCAACAACCAGATGGACCGCCTCGACCGCGCGGCGACCGACGGCGAGATCGCCGGGATGCGCGCACAGCTCGAGGAGGCGCTGGCGAACGGCGCGCTCGGCCTGTCGTCGGGGCTCGCATACGGCTCCGCGTTCGCGGCGCCGGCCGAGGAAGTGATGGCGCTCGCCGAGCCGCTCGCGAACGCGGGCGCGCTGTACACGACGCACATGCGCACCGAATTCGACGCGATTCTCGATGCGATGGACGAGGCGTATCGCGTCGGCCGCCATGCGCAGGTGCCGGTCGTGATCTCGCACCTGAAGTGCGCGGGCCCGTCGAACTGGGGGCGCAGCACCGAAGTGCTCGCGTCGCTCGACGGCGCGCGCCGCTACCAGCCGGTCGGCTGCGACTGCTATCCGTACAGCCGCAGCTCGTCGACGCTCGACCTGAAGCAGGTGACGGGCGACATCGACATCACGATCACGTGGTCGGAGCCGCATCCGGAAGTCGCGGGCAAGCTGCTGAAGGCGATCGCGGCCGACTGGGGCGTGACCGAGCAGGAGGCCGCGCAGCGCATCCGCCCGGCGGGCGCCGTGTACCACAACATGTCCGAGGACGACGTGCGCCGGATCCTGTCGCACCCCGCGACGATGGTCGGCTCGGACGGCCTGCCGAACGATCCGCTGCCGCACCCGCGGCTGTGGGGCGCGTTCCCGCGCGTGCTCGGCCATTACGTGCGCGACACGAACCTGCTGCCGCTCGAGGAGGCGATCCGCAAGATGACGTCGCTGTCCGCGCGCCGCTACGGGATCGCGCGGCGCGGCGAGGTGCATGTGGGCTATCACGCCGATCTCGTGCTGTTCGACCCGGCGCGCGTGCTCGACGCCGCGACGTTCGAGAAGCCGCAGCAGCCCGCGCACGGGATCGACGCCGTGTGGGTGAACGGCGTGCTGACCTACGAGAACGGCCAGCCGACCGGCGAGCGCGCCGGCGGTTTCGTTGCGCGCGGCGAGCGCGTGCCGGCGAGTGCCGACGCCGCGTTCTGAACGCGGTTCTTGTTCCGATCTTCCGCGTGTGCCGCTGCAGGCGCGCGCATCCGCAACCGTGCGTTGCATGGGATCCGGGTCAGTGCCGAAGCGCCTGCCCGGGTCGACAAAACAAGGAGTGAAACGATGAAGCGATATGGCGTAGGCGAAGCGAAGGGGACCGGCGGTCAGGTCATGCCGTTCGCGCGTGCGGTCGAGGCCGACGGCTGGCTGTACGTGTCGGGCCAGACGCCGATGGTGAACGGCGAGGTCGTCGAAGGCGGGATCGTCACGCAGTCGAAGCAGACGATCGAGAACGTGATCGCGATCCTGAAGGAAGCCGGCTACGGCCTGGAGCACGTCGTGCGCTGCGGCGTGTGGCTCGACGACGCGCGTGATTTCGCGTCGTTCAACAAGGTGTTCATTTCGTACTTCGGCGAGCATCCGCCGGCACGTGCGTGCGTGCAGTCGAGCATGGTCATCGACTGCAAGGTCGAGGTCGACTGCATCGCGTACAAGGCGCCGGCGAAGTAACGCGTTCGCGCTTCCCCGCGCACAGCAAACAGCCCGGTCGGTTGAAGCCGACCGGGCTGTTTCGTTTGGGGTTCGCCGCTACGCCGCTACGGCCGGCGGCGACCGCCCGCCGCCGTCACTGCCGCGCGGTGCGCGCGTTGTCCGGCATCGGCTGGTTGTAGTTGGTGCGGAACGGGTTGATGTCGAGCCCGCCGCGGCGCGTATAGCGCGCATACACCGCGAGCTTCACCGGTTTGCACGCATGCAGGATGTCGAGGAAGATCCGCTCGACGCACTGCTCGTGAAAGCCCGTGTGGTTGCGGAACGAGATGATGTAGCGCAACAGGCCCGCTTGGTCGATCTGCGGCCCGACGTAGTGGATCTGCACGCTGCCCCAGTCGGGCTGGCCCGTGACCGGGCAGTTCGAGCGCAGCAGGTCGGACACGAGCGTCTCCTCGACCGGCGCTTCGTTTTCGGCGGCCGACAGCAGCGACGGATCGGGTTCGTACACGTCGGTGTCGAGGTCGAGCCGGTCGAGCGACAGCCCGTCGAGTTCGTCCATTTCGAGCTTGCGGAAATCGTGCGCCGACACGAGCTGCACGGCGACGCTCGCGCCGCACGATGCGGACACGTCGCGCTTCAGCGTGTCGCGCACCGCATCGATCGAGTCGAACTTCGACTGCGCGAACGAGCCGAGATACAGCTTGAACGACTTCGATTCGACGATGTTCGGCGATTCGGCCGGCACGTAGAACGTTGCGACCGCGACCTGCGGCTTGCCGCGCGCGTTGAGCCACGACAGCTCGTACGCGTTCCAGATGTCGGTGCCGAAGAACGGCAGCGTCGACGTGATGCCGAGCTGCGCGCGCGCGCCGGCGCGCGGGATCGGGAACAGCAGCGACGCGTCGTACTGGGCTGCGTAGACGGTGGCCTTGCCGAGCGGGGAATGTTCGGGATTCATGCGTGACGCCTTTACGACAGGAAGAGGCGGTAAGCCGGGTTGGCGCTCTCCTCGACATACGGATAGCCGAGTGCCGCGAGGAAGCGTTCGAATTCGGCGCGATCGCCCTGCGGCACCTGCAGCCCGACGAGGATCGAGCTGTAGTCCGCGCCCTGGTTGCGGTAGTGGAACAGGCTGATGTTCCAGTCCGGCGCCATCGACGACAGGAACTTCATCAGCGCGCCCGGCCGCTCCGGGAATTCGAAGCGGAACAGGCGCTCGTCGAGCGCGAGCGGCGAGCGGCCGCCGACCATGTAGCGGATATGTTCCTTCGACAGCTCGTCGTGCGTCAGGTCGACGGTCTTGAAGCCGTGCGACTCGAAGTTCGCGGCGATCTCCTCCGATTCGCCGCGGCGGCGGATCTGCACGCCGACGAAGATGTGCGCGGACTGCGCATCGGCGATCCGGTAGTTGAACTCGGTGACGTTGCGGTCGCCGACGAGCGAGCAGAAGCGCTTGAAGCTGCCGCGCTCCTCCGGGATCGTGACCGCGAACACGGCTTCGCGCGCCTCGCCCACTTCCGCGCGCTCGGCGACGAAACGCATCCGGTCGAAGTTCATGTTCGCGCCGGACGTGATCGCGACGAGCGTCTGGTTCTCGATGCCTTCGCGTTCCGCATAGTGTTTCGCGCCCGCGACCGCGAGCGCGCCCGACGGCTCGAGGACGCTGCGCGTATCCTGGAACACGTCCTTGATCGCCGCGCACAGCGCGTCGGTGTCGACCGTCACGACGCCGTCGAGGAGTTCGCTGCAGAGCCGGAAGGTTTCCTCGCCGACGAGCTTCACCGCGGTGCCGTCCGCGAACAGGCCGACCTCGCTCAGTTCGACGCGCTTGCCCGCGCTCAGCGACTGCGCCATCGCGCACGAATCCTCGGCCTGCACGCCGATCACCTTGATCTCCGGGCGCACCGCCTTCACGTACGCGGCGACGCCGGACGCGAGCCCGCCGCCGCCGATCGGCACGAAGATCGCGTGAATCGGGCCCTGGTGCTGGCGCAGGATTTCCATCGCGATGGTGCCCTGGCCGGCGATCACGTACGGATCGTCGAACGGGTGGACGAACGTGAGGTCGCGCTCCTGCTGCACCTTGACCGCGTGCGCATACGCGTCGCTGTACGATTCGCCCGCCTGGATCACCTCGACGCCCGGGCCGCCGTGCGTGCGCACCGCGTCCACTTTCACCTGCGGCGTCGTGACCGGCACGACGATCACCGCCTTCACGCCCATGCGGGCCGCCGAGAACGCGACGCCCTGCGCGTGATTGCCGGCCGACGCCGTAATCACGCCGCGCGCGAGCGCGTCGGCCGGAATGTGCGCCATCTTGTTGTATGCCCCGCGCAGCTTGAACGAGAACACCGGCTGGTTGTCCTCGCGCTTCAGGTAAACGGGGTTGCGCAGCCGGGCCGACAGGTTGCGGGCGGGTTCGAGTTCCGTCTCGAGCGCGACGTCGTAGACGCGCGCGGTGAGGATTTTCTTCAGGTAATCGTGGGATGCCATGGGCGCTCGCGTGCAGTGCGGGGAAGCAGACGGTAAAGGATCAATGATAGCGCCAAGGGTCCACCGGCATGCAAGCGGCATGCCGGGCGAGCGGTCGCGGGGCCGTGCGGGCGGCGCGTTCGCGACGCGGAGCATCCATTTTTTACCGGTTTAACCGCACGGTTACCGACCGGACGGCCGGCGAATCGTCGCACGAAACCGCGCCGAACCAGGCCTGGCGCGGCTTGCGGCGATAGCCCCACGACCTGTCTGGCGTGTCACGCGTGGCCCGATCATGGGTTAGAATTCCGTTTTGAATCAAGGATCGGAAGATGCAGAGGCACCCTCGGATCGCCCCGTTGAAGCCGACGCCGCGCGCAGCCAGCCCCGCGGCCGAACGGCATGCGCGCCGCGCGCGATCGTGCTGATGGTTCCGAGTGCCGCCAGGCCCTGTCGCCGGCCAGGAGGGGCGAGTCGCCCGCTCCGGCCCCATGAAGGACAGCCGCGCGCCTGGTAACAGAACAGATTTCCCCAAGATTGCGCCCACGCGCATGCCGACGCCCGTGTACGGTGTATCGGCCCTCCGAGTCGTCCGAACATGAACGCACCACAAGTTTTCGATCCGCATGGCGCGGCCGCCGCCGTCGCCGCCGACCCCGCGCCCCGGTTGCGCGAGATTCCCTACAACTACACGTCCTTCTCGGATCGCGAGATCGTGATCCGCCTGCTCGGCGAAGAGGCGTGGTCGGTGCTCGACGAGCTGCGCGCCGAGCGCCGCACGGGCCGCTCGGCACGGATGCTGTATGAAGTGCTCGGCGACATCTGGGTCGTGCGCCGCAACCCGTACCTGCAGGACGACCTGCTCGACAACCCGAAGCGCCGCGCGCTGCTGATCGAGGCGCTGAACCACCGCCTGACCGAGATCGGCAAGCGTCGCAGCGCGGATCTCACCACCCACCGCGACGACGCGGGCCGCGAGCGTGCGTCGCGCGTCGAGATGCTCGAAGCCGCCGCGCAGCGCGCGGTCGACGAGTTCGCCGACGAATTCGAGAAACTGGCCGACCTGCGCCGCCGCGCGACCAAGGCGCTCGGCCGCTGCACGCAGAAGGACAACATCCGCTTCGACGGGCTGTCGCGCGTGTCGCACGTGACCGACGCGACCGACTGGCGGGTCGAATACCCGTTCGTCGTGCTGACGCCCGACACCGAAGCCGAGATCGCGGCGCTGATCAAGGCCTGCTTCGAGCTCGGCCTGACCGTGATCCCGCGCGGCGGCGGCACCGGCTACACGGGCGGCGCGGTGCCGCTCACGCCGTTCTCCGCGGTGATCAACACCGAGAAGCTCGAGCAGCTCGGCGCGGTCGAGCTGACCGAACTGCCGGGCGTCGCGCACAAGGTGGCGACGATCTTTTCCGGCGCGGGCGTCGTCACGCGCCGCGTGACGGAAGCGGCCGAGGCGGCCGGCTACGTGTTCGCGGTCGATCCGACCTCGCTCGACGCGTCGTGCATCGGCGGCAACGTCGCGATGAACGCGGGCGGCAAGAAGGCCGTGCTGTGGGGCACCGCGCTCGACAACCTGGCCTGGTGGCGGATGGTCGACCCGGACGGCAACTGGCTCGAGGTCACGCGCCACGAGCACAACCAGGGCAAGATCCACGACATCGCGGTCGCGCGTTTCGAGCTGAAGTGGTTCGACGGCGCGTATGCGCCGGGCGAGAAGCTGCTGCGCACCGAGATGCTCGAGATCGAAGGCCGCCGGTTCCGCAAGGAAGGGCTCGGCAAGGACGTGACCGACAAGTTCCTCGCCGGCCTGCCGGGCGTGCAGAAGGAAGGCTGCGACGGGCTCATCACGTCCGCGCGCTGGGTGCTGCACAAGATGCCCGCGAACACGCGCACCGTCTGCCTCGAATTCTTCGGCCAGGCGCGCGAGGCGATCCCGAGCATCGTCGAGATCAAGGACTACCTGTTCGAGACGTCGAAGCAGGGCGGCGCGATTCTCGCGGGCCTCGAGCATCTCGACGAGCGCTACCTGCGCGCGGTCGGCTACGCGACCAAGAGCAAGCGCAATTCATTCCCGAAGATGGTGCTGATCGGCGACATCGTCGGCGACGATGCCGATGCGGTCGCGCAGGCGACGTCCGAAGTGATCCGGATGGCGAACGGCAAGAGCGGCGAAGGCTTCGTCGCGGTCAGCGCGGAGGCGCGCAAGCGCTTCTGGCTCGACCGCAGCCGCACGGCCGCGATCGCGAAGCACACGAACGCGTTCAAGATCAACGAGGACGTCGTCATCCCGCTGAACCGGATGGGCGAGTACACCGACGGCATCGAGCGGATCAACATCGAGCTGTCGCTGAAGAACAAGCTGCAGCTCGTCGACGCGCTGGAAGCGTTCTTCCGGGCCGGCAACCTGCCGCTCGGCAAGACCGACGACGCGAACGAGATCCCGAGCGCCGAACTGCTCGAAGACCGTGTGCAGCAGGCGCTGGAGCTGCTCAAGCGCGTGCGCGCACGCTGGGAATTCGTGCGCGACCGGCTCGACCAGCCGCTGCGCGAGGCGCAGCACTACCTCGTGCAGCTCGGCTACGAGGCGCTCGCCGAGAAGTTCGCGGATCGCGCGGACGACCAGCCGGGCGCGACCGTGTTCCACGTCACGCAGGACCGCACGGTGCGCATCTCGTGGAAGCAGGAGATCCGCGCGGAGCTGCGCGCGATCTTCAACGGCGGTGCGTTCAAGCAGATCCTCGATGAAGCGCAGGCGATCCACAAGCGCGTGCTGCGCGGCCGCGTGTTCGTCGCGCTGCACATGCATGCGGGCGACGGCAACGTCCACACCAACCTGCCGGTCAACTCCGACAACTACGAGATGCTGCAGGACGCCCACGCGGCGGTCGCGCGCATCATGAAGCTCGCGCGTTCGCTCGACGGCGTGATCTCCGGCGAGCACGGCATCGGCATCACGAAGCTCGAGTTCCTGACCGACGACGAGATCGCCGAATTCCGCGCGTACAAGCAGCGCGTCGACCCGAACGGCCGCTTCAACAAGGGCAAGCTGCTCGACGGCGCCGATCTGCGCAACGCCTATACGCCGAGCTTCGGGCTGATGGGCTACGAATCGCTGATCATGAAGCAGTCCGACATCGGCGCGATCGCCGATTCGGTGAAGGACTGCCTGCGCTGCGGCAAGTGCAAGCCGGTGTGCGCGACCCACGTGCCGCGCGCGAACCTGCTGTACAGCCCGCGCAACAAGATCCTCGCGACATCGCTGCTGGTCGAGGCGTTCCTGTACGAGGAACAGACGCGCCGCGGCGTGTCGATCAAGCACTGGGACGAGTTCAACGACGTGGCCGACCACTGCACGGTGTGCCACAAGTGCGCGACGCCGTGCCCGGTGAAGATCGACTTCGGCGACGTCACGATGAACATGCGCAACCTGTTGCGCAAGATGGGCAAGAAGAAGTTCAACGCCGGCAATGCGGCGGGCATGTTCTTCCTGAACGCGACCAACCCGCAGACGATCAACGTCGCGCGCGGCGTGATGATGGGCGTCGGCTACAAGGTGCAGCGCTTCGCGAACGACATGCTGAAGAAGGTCGTGACGAAGCAGACGCAGCACCCGCCGGCGACGGTCGGCAAGCCGCCCGTCGTCGAGCAGGTGATCCACTTCGTCAACAAGAAGATGCCGGGCAACCTGCCGAAGAAGACGGCGCGCGCGCTGCTCGACATCGAGGACAACAAGATCGTGCCGATCATCCGCAACCCGAAGTCGACGACGGTCGATTCGGAAGCGGTGTTCTACTTCCCGGGCTGCGGCTCCGAGCGCCTGTTCTCGCAGGTCGGGCTCGCGACGCAGGCGATGCTGTGGGAAGCGGGCGTGCAGACGGTGCTGCCGCCGGGCTACCTGTGCTGCGGCTATCCGCAGCGCGGCTCGGGGCAGTACGACAAGGCCGAGAAGATCGTCACCGACAACCGCGTGCTGTTCCACCGGGTCGCGAACACGCTGAACTACCTCGACATCAAGACGGTGGTGGTGTCGTGCGGCACCTGCTACGACCAGCTCGCAGGCTACGAATTCGACAAGATCTTCCCGGGCTGCCGGATCATCGACATCCACGAGTTCCTGCTCGAGAAGGGGATGAAGCTCGACGGCGTCGCGGGCACGCGCTACATGTATCACGACCCGTGCCACACGCCGATCAAGACGATGGATCCGGTGAAGCTCGTCAACGAGCTGATGGGCGCGGAGAAGGACGGCTACAAGATCGAGAAGAACGAACGCTGCTGCGGCGAATCGGGCACGCTCGCGGTCACGCGTCCCGACATCTCGACGCAGGTCCGGTTCCGCAAGGAAGAGGAGATCCGCAAGGGCGCCGCGAAGCTGCGCGCGATTCCGGTCGTGGCAGGCGATGCGCCCGGGCCGGCTGCAGCGGCCGCCGCGGCCGCGAACGGCCCGGACGTGAAGATCCTGACGAGCTGCCCGTCGTGCCTGCAGGGGCTGTCGCGCTACAGCGAGGACGCGAACCTCGAAGCTGACTACATCGTGGTCGAAATCGCACGCCAGGTGCTCGGCGAGAACTGGATGGCCGATTATGTCGCACACGCGAACAATGGCGGGATCGAGCGCGTGCTGGTCTAATGCGGGCATGACGACCGCCCGACCGGGCTTGGGATGAGCGGGCGCCGGCGCAGCAGTGCCGGCGCCCGTCCACATGGGAGCGACGATGGAATGCGTGTTTTGCCGTGAAGACGGCGGCGAGCTGCTCTGGCGGGACGATGCGCTGCGCGTCGTCCTCGCGACGGGCGAGCACGAGTACCCGGGCTTCTGCCGGGTGATCTGGGGCGCGCACGTGGCCGAATTCTCCGATCTCGGCGAGCCCGAGCGGGCACACCTGATGCGCGTGGTCTCCGCGGTCGAGCGGGCCGTGCGCCGCGTGATGCAGCCGAACAAGGTGAATCTCGCGAGCCTCGGCAACATGGTGCCGCACGTGCACTGGCACGTGATCCCGCGCTTTTCGAATGACGCCCATTTCCCGCAGCCCGTGTGGGCGCCGCGCCAGCGCAGCGTGTCCGAGGCGCTGCTGCGCACGCGCGCCGCGCAGGCCTCGCTGCTGCACAATGCGGTGCGCGAGGAAATTCAACGCATGACCGATTCGAGGCAGCCATGAGCGGTTTGACTTCCACGACGCCGATTCCGTCCGGCGTCGTCGTGCACGCGGTGTCGCGCGTGCTCGAATTGCAGTACCCGAACGGCGACAGCTACCGGATTCCATTCGAGCTGATGCGCGTCTATTCGCCGTCGGCCGAGGTGCGCGGCCACGGGCCGGGCCAGGAGACGCTGCAGACCGGCAAGCGCGAAGTGACGATCACGGCGCTCGAGGGCGTCGGCAACTATGCGCTGCAGCCGACGTTCTCCGACGGCCATTCGACCGGCATCTACTCGTGGGATCTGCTGTACGAGCTGGCCACGCAGCAGGATGCGCTGTGGCGCGACTATTTCGACAAACTGAAGGCGGCGGGCGCCGATCGCGACGCCCCGATGCAGGCGGCCGCGGCGCCGCACGGCCACTGCCACTGAAATCGACGGCGCCCGCTCGGCGCCGTCTTGCCATTTACTGAGGATCAACGCGATGAGCAAAACCCACTTCGGCTTCGAAAGCGTCGAGGAAAACGAAAAAGCGAAGAAAGTGGCGGGTGTGTTCCATTCGGTCGCGAGCAACTACGATCTGATGAACGACCTGATGTCGGCGGGCATGCACCGCGCGTGGAAGGCGTTCACGATCGCGCAGGCGAACGTGCGCCCCGGCTTCAAGGTGCTCGACATCGCGGCCGGCACCGGCGACCTGACCCGATCGTTCGCGAAGGCGGCCGGCCCGACGGGCGAGGTCTGGCACACGGACATCAACGAATCGATGCTGCGCGTCGGCCGCGACCGGCTGCTCGACAAGGGGATCGTGACGCCGTCGCTGCTGTGCGACGCCGAGAAAACGCCCTTTCCGGACAACTACTTCGATGTCGTCACGGTCGCGTTCGGGCTGCGCAACATGACGCACAAGGACGCCGCGCTGGCCGAGATGCGCCGCGTGACGAAGCCCGGCGGCCGCGTGATGGTGCTGGAATTCTCGAAAGTCTGGGATCCGCTGAAAAAAGCGTACGATCTGTATTCTTTCAAAGTATTACCGTGGCTTGGCGACAAGTTCGCGAAAGATGCTGAAAGTTACCGGTATCTTGCTGAATCTATCCGGATGCACCCCGACCAGGACACACTGAAGACGATGATGGAACAAGCGGGCCTCGATGCCGTCAAATATTACAATTTGTCAGGTGGCGTGGTAGCTTTACACATGGGAACCAAGTACTAAGGGGTTCTTTCCATACATTCGCCTTACATCTGGAGAAACTGATGTCCGATTCGCGTTCGTTGTTCAACCGTAGCAAGCCGTCGAAGCCGTGGGCTCGACGGGTCGGCACGCTGCTGATGGTCGGCCTGCTCACGGCCGGCACGTTCGCATCGCTCGACGCTGAAGCCAGGCGCGTGGGCGGCGGGCGCAGCATCGGCCGCCAGAATTCCACCGTCACGCAGCGCCAGGCCACGCCGCCCGCGCAGCAGCCGATGCAGCAGGCCGCGCCGTCGCAGGCGCAGCGTGCGAACCCGGCCGCGCCCGCGCCGGCCGCGCAGCCCAACCGCTCGCGCTGGCTCGGGCCGATCGCCGGTCTCGCGGCCGGTCTCGGCATCGCGGCGCTGCTGTCGCACTTCGGTCTCGGCGAGGCGTTCGCCGGCATGATGTCGAACATCATCGTGATCGCGCTGCTCGCGATGGTCGGCATCTGGCTGGTCCGCAAGTTCATGAACCGCCGTCGTACGCAGGAGCCGGCGTACTCGGTCGGCGGCTCGGCGTCGGCGTCGTCGTCAGCATCGGGCGGCTACTCGCAAAGCCCGTCGTTCCAGCAGAACAGCACCGGCAGCAACTATGCGGGCAGCGGCAGCAGCTACGCGAACGAAGCGCAAGGCGTGTTCGGCGGCGGTGCCGCGGCCGCCGGCGCTGCTGCTGCGGCGGCGCCGCTCCAGGTGCCGGCCGGCTTCGACACCGAAGCGTTCCTGCGCAGCTCGAAGGTCTATTTCGTGCGCCTGCAAGCCGCGTGGGACCAGGGCAACCTGGCCGACATCCGCGAGTTCACGACGCCCGAAATGTTCGCCGAGATCAAGATCGACCTCGATTCGCGCGGCAACGAGTCGAACCAGACCGACGTCGTGCAGCTCGACGCGGAACTGGTCGCGATCGAGGATCGCGGCATCGAGCAGTCGGCGAGCGTGCGCTTCCACGGCCTGATCCGCGAGTCGGCGAGTGCGTCGGCCGCGCCGTTCGACGAGGTGTGGAACCTGTCGAAGTCGGGCAGTCAGGGCTGGCTGCTCGCGGGCATCCAGCAGATCAACACGCACTGAGCGTGACCGGCGGCCCGTGCCGCCGGTCACCCGGGCGACGGCCGCCGCACTGCGACCGCTTGCCGCCCGGGTGTGCGGTCGGGCACGGTCTGCCGACGATCCGACGTTACAATAGAAACCCGCGTGGGCGCCCGGCCTGCGCGGGTTTTTTCTTTCCCAGCCCGATGACCTTTGCCGCCAAGCCTTTTGCTGCTGCTGTCAATCACCTGCTCGCGCGCGAATCGTGGGCGCGCGACCGCCTGATTCCCTATGCGGGCAAGACTGCCCGGATCGACGTGCCTCCCGTTACGCTCACGCTGCTGGTGCAGCCCGACGGCTATCTGTCGGCCGTCGACGCGCACGATGCGCAACAGGTCGACGTGTCGATCGCACTCGCCGGCGATACGGTCGCCGCGTTCCTGCAGGGCGGCCAGGCGGCCGTGATGAAGCATGTGAAGATCGAGGGCGACGCGGAGTTCGCGACGCAGATCGCTAAGCTGGCCGAGCACCTGCGCTGGGAACCTGAAGAAGATCTCGCGAAGCTGGTCGGCGACGCGGCGGCATACCGGATCGCGACGGTCGTGCGCGACGCCGGTGCCCGCGCGCGACGCACCGGCCGCAACATGCTCGATACCGTCGCCGAATACTGGCTCGACGAGAACCCGCAAGTCGTCCGGCGCGCGTCGCTCGGCGGCTTCGACGCCGAACTGGCGCGCGCACGCGATGCGCTCGCGCGGGTCGAAAAGCGGGTCGAGCGACTCGAACAAAAAATCGGCGCGCGCACGGGTTCCGGCCCGCGCGGCGCGCACTGAGGGCCGCAGGGCATGCGCATTTTCCGTTTTATCAAGATTGTCTACACCGTCATCCGCTTTGGTCTCGACGAAGTCATGCTGTCCCGGATCGACGACCGGCGCGTGAAACTGCTGCTGCGGATCACGACCATCGGCCGCCGCTATTCCGATCCGCCCGCCGTGCGGCTGCGCCACGCGCTCGAAAGCCTCGGCCCGATCTTCGTGAAGTTCGGCCAGGTGCTGTCGACGCGCCGCGACCTGCTGTCGGTCGATTTCGCGAACGAACTCGCGAAGCTTCAGGACCAGGTGCCTCCGTTCGATTCGGCGGTCGCGATCGCGATCATCGAGAAGTCGCTCGGCGCGCCGGTCGACGAGCTGTTCGACGAATTCGAGCGTGAGCCGATCGCGAGCGCGTCGATCGCGCAGGTGCATTTCGCGAAGCTCAAGGAGGGCGTGCACGCGGGCAAGGCCGTTGCCGTCAAGGTGTTGCGCCCGAACATGCTGTCCGTGATCGACTCCGACCTCGCGCTGATGCGCGACATCGCGATCTGGACCGAGCGCATGTGGGCCGACGGCCGGCGCCTGAAGCCGCGCGAGGTCGTCGCCGAATTCGACAAATACCTGCACGACGAGCTCGACCTGATGCGCGAGGCCGCGAACGGCAGCCAGTTGCGCCGCAACTTCGCGGGCCTCGACCTGCTGCTCGTGCCCGAGATGTTCTGGGATTTCTCGACGTCGCAGGTGCTCGTGATGGAGCGCATGACCGGCGTGCCGATCAGCCAGGTCGAGACGCTGCGCTCGGCCGGCGTCGACATCAAGAAGCTCGCGCGCGAAGGCGTCGAGATCTTCTTCACGCAGGTGTTCCGCGACGGCTTCTTCCACGCGGACATGCACCCCGGCAACATCCAGGTGAGCCTCGACCCGAACACGTTCGGCCGCTACATCGCGCTCGATTTCGGGATCGTCGGCGCGCTGTCCGATTTCGACAAGAACTACCTCGCGCAGAACTTTCTCGCATTTTTCAAGCGCGACTACCACCGCGTCGCGACGCTTCACCTCGAATCGGGCTGGGTGCCGCCCGAGACGCGCGTCGAGGAGCTCGAAAGCGCGATCCGCGCCGTGTGCGAGCCGTATTTCGACCGTGCGCTGAAGGACATCTCGCTCGGCCAGGTGCTGATGCGCCTGTTCTCGACGTCGCGCCGCTTCAACGTCGAGATCCAGCCGCAACTCGTGCTGCTGCAGAAGACGATGCTGAACGTCGAAGGGCTCGGCCGCTCGCTCGACCCCGAACTCGATCTGTGGAAGACCGCGAAGCCGTACCTCGAGCGCTGGATGACCGAGCAGATTGGCCTGCGCGGCTGGTACGAGCGCTTCAAGGTCGAGGCGCCGCAGTGGAGCAAGACGCTGCCGCAACTGCCGCGCCTGATCCACCACGCGATGGCGGCGCGCCATGACGCGCCGCGCGCCGCGAGCGAGGACCTGATGCGCCAGATCCTCATCGAGCAGAAACGCACGAACCGGCTGTTGCAGGCGCTGCTGATCTTCGGCCTTGCCGTCGGCGTCGGGGCGCTCGTCGCGCGCGTGCTGCTCGCGCTTGCGTACGGCACATGACCGAAAGGAGCAGGGCGATGTCCGATCCGAAGCAACCGGCCGCACCGGCGGCCGCCGATTTCGCGACGCGCGACCCCGGCAACGCATCGTTCTGGGACGAGCGTTTCGAGCGCGGCGTGACGCCGTGGGAATTCGGCGGCGTGCCCGACGGCTTTCGCGTATTCGCGCACCGGCTCGAGCCGTGCACGGTGCTGATTCCCGGCTGCGGCAGTGCGCAGGAGGCCGGATGGCTCGCGCAGGCCGGCTGGCCCGTGCGTGCGATCGATTTCGCCGCGCAGGCGGTGGCCGCCGCGAAGGCGCAGCTCGGTGCGCACGCGGACGTCGTCGAGCAGGCCGACTTCTTCGCGTACCGGCCGCCGTTCGACGTGCAGTGGGTGTACGAGCGCGCGTTCCTGTGCGCGCTGCCGCCGGGTATGCGCGCCGACTATGCGGCACGGATGGCCGAGCTGCTGCCCGCGGACGGATTGCTGGCCGGCTATTTCTTCCTGATGGCGAAACCGAAGGGGCCGCCGTTCGGGATCGAGCGCGCCGAACTCGACGCGCTGCTCTCGCCGCACTTCGAACTGATCGAGGATTTGCCCGTGACCGATTCGCTGGCCGTATTCGAAGGGCACGAGCGCTGGCTCACGTGGCGCCGCCGCTGATGCCCGGGCGTCGCGGTCATTGCCGGAGTGCGCCGGGGTTTCAGCTATAATTCAAGGTTTTGCAAGCCGTTTCCAGTTTCTGCGGGAAAAATATCATGCCGATCTACGCCTATCGATGCGAAGCGTGTGGCTTCGCGAAGGACGTGCTCCAGAAGATGAGCGACGTGCCGCTGTCGCAGTGCCCGGAATGCGGGAAGGATGCGTTTCGCAAGCAGGTCACTGCCGCAGGCTTCCAGCTGAAGGGTTCGGGTTGGTATGTCACCGATTTCCGCGGCGGTTCGGCTGGTGCCAGCGCGCCGCCGACGGCGTCGGGCGACGCGGCGCCGGCAGCTCCGGCGGAAGCTTCACCCGCAGCGGCCGCGCCGGCTGCGGCGAGCAGTTCCGAAAGCACGACGACGAGCGCCGCGCCCGCCCCGGCTGCAGCGCCCGCCGCCAGCAGTTGACCGTCGCGGCCCGCCCGGGTCGCGACCAATCCGCGCCGCAGGCGCGGTTCATTGACGGCAGATGATGAAAAAGACGACCCTGAAATCGGTGTTTCTGACCGGCCTGCTGGTTCTCGTCCCGCTCGCGATCACGCTGTGGGTGCTCGGTCTCATCATCGGTACGATGGACCAGACGCTGCTCCTGCTGCCCGAATCGTGGCAGCCCGAGCGGCTGCTCGGCTTCCACCTGCCGGGGATCGGCGCGGTGCTGACGCTCGCGTTCATCTTCGTCGTCGGCCTGGCCACGCGGAACTTCATCGGCCAGAAGCTCGTCACGTGGTGGAACGCGGTCGTGCGTCACATCCCGGTCGTCGGGCCGATCTACACGAGCGTCAAGCAGGTGTCGGACACGCTGCTGTCGAGCAGCGGCAACGCGTTCCGCAAGGCGCTGCTGATCGAATACCCGCGCCGCGGCTCGTATACGATCGCGTTTCTGACCGGCACGCCCGGCGGCGACGTGGTCAACCATCTGACGGAAGAGTACGTGAGCGTGTACGTGCCCACGACGCCGAACCCGACGTCGGGCTTCTTCCTGATGCTGCCGAAGAGCGAAGTCATCGAACTCGACATGTCGGTCGATGCCGCGCTCAAGTACATCGTCTCGATGGGCGTCGTGGCGCCTACGGCGCCGGCTCCGGCGCCCGCCCGCCGCCCCGTCGAGCCGCCGCTGTAAGTAAAGAATCATCGCCCGGGCCGCGCGTCGCGGCGCCCGTTGATTAAACCGAACGAAAGCAAACATCATGTCGATGCGTACTGAATACTGCGGTCTCGTGACCGAACACCTGCTGGGCCAAACCGTGTCGCTGTGCGGCTGGGTGCAGCGCCGCCGCGATCACGGTGGTGTGATCTTCATCGACCTGCGCGATCGTGAAGGCCTCGTGCAGGTGGTGTGCGACCCGGATCGCGCGGAGATGTTCGCGACCGCCGAAGGCGTGCGCAACGAGTTCTGCGTGCAGGTGAAGGGCCTCGTGCGCAACCGTCCGGAAGGCACGGTCAACGCCGGGCTGAAGAGCGGCAAGATCGAAGTGCTGTGCCACGAGCTGACCGTGCTGAACGCGTCGGTCACGCCGCCGTTCCAGCTCGACGATGACAACCTGTCGGAAACGACGCGCCTCACGCACCGCGTGCTCGACCTGCGCCGTCCGCAGATGCAGCACAACCTGCGCCTGCGTTACCGCGTCGCGATCGAGGCGCGCAAGTACCTCGACGAGCAGGGCTTCATCGACATCGAAACGCCGATGCTGACGAAGAGCACGCCGGAAGGCGCGCGCGACTACCTCGTGCCGTCGCGCGTGAACGCGGGCCAGTTCTTCGCGCTGCCGCAGTCGCCGCAGCTGTTCAAGCAGCTGCTGATGGTCGCGAACTTCGACCGTTACTACCAGATCACCAAGTGCTTCCGCGACGAAGACCTCCGCGCCGACCGCCAGCCGGAATTCACGCAGATCGACTGCGAGACGTCGTTCCTCGGCGAGCAGGAAATCCGTGACCTGTTCGAAGACATGATCCGTCACATCTTCAAGACGACGATCGACGTCGAGCTCGACGCGACCTTCCCGGTGATGCCGTACTCGGAAGCGATGGCGCGTTTCGGTTCGGACAAGCCGGACCTGCGCGTGCAGCTCGAATTCACCGAGCTCACCGACGCGATGAAGGACGTCGACTTCAAGGTGTTCAGCACGCCGGCCAACGCGAAGGACGGCCGTGTCGCGGCGCTGCGCGTGCCGAAGGGCGGCGAACTGTCGCGCGGCGACATCGACGGCTACACGGAATTCGTGCGCATCTACGGCGCGAAGGGCCTCGCCTGGATCAAGGTCAACGAAAAGGCGAAGGGCCGCGACGGCCTGCAGAGCCCGATCGTCAAGAACCTGCACGACGCGTCGATCGCGGCGATCCTCGAGCGCACGGGCGCCGAAGACGGCGACATCATCTTCTTCGCGGCCGACCGCGCGAAGGTCGTCAACGACAGCCTCGGCGCGCTGCGCCTGAAGATCGGCCATTCGGAATTCGGCAAGGCAAGCGGCCTCGTCCAGGCCGGCTGGAAGCCGCTGTGGGTCGTCGACTTCCCGATGTTCGAATACGACGACGAAGATGCCCGTTACGTCGCTGCGCACCACCCGTTCACGAGCCCGAAGGACGAGCACCTCGAGTACCTCGAGACCGATCCGGGCCGCTGCCTCGCGAAGGCCTACGACATGGTGCTGAACGGCTGGGAAATCGGCGGCGGCTCGGTGCGTATCCACCGCGAGGAAGTGCAGAGCAAGGTGTTCCGCGCGCTGAAGATCGGCGCGGAAGAGGCTCAGCTCAAGTTCGGCTTCCTGCTCGACGCGCTGCAGTACGGTGCGCCGCCGCACGGCGGTATCGCATTCGGCCTCGACCGTATCGTCACGATGATGGCCGGTGCCGACTCGATCCGCGACGTGATCGCGTTCCCGAAGACGCAGCGTGCGCAGGATCTGCTCACGCAGGCGCCGAGCCCGGTCGACGAGCGCCAGCTGCGCGAACTGCACATCCGTCTGCGTCAGCCGGAGCAGCCGAAGGCGTAACGCGCGTCGCGCAGGTCGTGTGTGCGGCGACGCGCACACGACGCACATGAACAAGGCGCCGCGATGCGCCTTTTTCATTTTTTGCGGTACAGTCGCAGCACTTGCCGCACGTTCGGAGCACATGGCCGACGCACGGCCCCGTGCCGCGTGAAACAAAGATGACGAAGCCGCCGAAAATCCCCGAATCCGTTCTCGTCGTGATCTACACGCCCGACCTCGATGTGCTCGTGATCAAGCGTGCCGACCAGCCCGATTTCTGGCAATCGGTAACCGGCTCGAAGGACGCGCTCGACGAGCCGCTCGCGCTCACGGCCGCGCGCGAAGTCGCGGAGGAAACCGGCATTTCGGTCGGCACGGCGGACGTGCCGGCCACCGCGCTGGTCGACTGGCGCCACCGGATCGAATACACGATCTATCCGCAATACCTGCACCGCTATGCGCCGGGCGTCACGCGCAACGTCGAGCACTGGTTCGGCCTGTGCGTGCCGCGCCGTGTCGACGTGACGCTGTCGCCGCGCGAGCATGTCGACCATGCATGGCTGCCGTTCCGCGAGGCGGCCGCGCGCTGCTTCTCGCCGTCGAATGCCGAGGCGATCCTGCAATTGCCCGTGCGCGTGGCACTCGCGCGGGTGCCGCACGGCTCGTCCGCATGAATGCGGAGACCCGCAAGCGCTTCGCGCAATTGCGGCAGATGTTCCTGCAGGAACGCGGTTCCGCGTCGCGGCTCGCATTCACGTCGGGCAACACCGTGCGGCTGTGCGAGACCGGCGGCGAATTCTTCCACTCGCTGATCGAACGGATCGACGCCGCGCGCGAGCAGGTGATGCTCGAAACCTACATCTTCTGCGACGACGCGGCCGGCCGGCCGGTGTCGGACGCGCTGATCCGCGCGGCGCAGCGCGGCGTGCGCGTGCGCGTGATCACCGACGGCATCGGTACCGCGCGCCTGCCGCTGTTCGACACGTGGGTGCAATCCGGCGTCGAGCACTGCATCTACAACCGTTTCCTGTTCGGCCGCTTCGGCTTCTCCCGCACGCACCGCAAGCTCGCGGTGATCGATCACGCGAGCGCGTTCTGCGGCGGCATCAACATCATCGACGACTACGCGCAAAACGGCACGACGCTGCCGTTTCCGCGCTGGGATTTCGCGGTCGAGATGGCGGGGCCCGCGGTGTCCGACGTGCGCGCCGCGTTCGAGCTGCAATGGCACCGGATCCGGTTCGGCCACAAGCCGTATGCGCAATACGCGGCCGGGCTGCACGGCGGCGAAGCGTTCCCCGACATGTTCCGGCGCTGGATGCGCAGCCACCGCTGGATCAAGGCCGGCGCGCTGCGGGTCGTGACGGAGCCGAGCGTCGCGTTCGTCGCGCGCGACAACGTCGTGAACCGCCGCGCGATCGAGAAGGCCTATCTCGCGGCGATCGGCCAGGCGCGTCAGCAGATCCTGCTCGCGAATCCGTACTTCATGCCGGGCCGCAAGCTGCGCCGCGCGCTGACGGGCGCCGCGCGACGCGGCGTCGACGTGCGGATCCTGATCGGCCGCAAGGAGTTCGCGGCGCTCGATACGGCCGTGCCGTTCCTCTATCACGCGCTGCTGCGCGCGGGCGTGCGCGTCGCCGAATACGACAAGACGATGCTGCACGGCAAGGTGGCCGTGATCGACGACAACTGGGCGACGGTCGGCTCGTCGAACCTCGACGCGCTGAGCCTGATGCTGAACAATGAAGCGAACGTCGTGCTGGTGCGCTACGATGCAGTCACGAACGAACTGCGCGACGCGATCGCGGCCGCGTTCGCCGATGGCCGGGAGATCGACGCCGCCCGGTACGCCGCACGGCCGCGCATCGAGCGTATGCTGAACTGGCTCGCGTACAACACCTACCGCCTCGTGATGAAGGCGCTGACGGTCGGCAGTTACGACTAAGGCTGCGACTAAGCGTTCGCTTCAAAAAATCTGTCCGCACGTTCGTGCGGAAAAGCCGCTCCGGTCCCGCCGGAATCGCGCAAAATAGCGGCTCGGTTAGACACCGGTTTCTAATAATTTCCTTGTTTCGCGAGCGGCCGCACTCAATAATAGTACGGCCGTTCGATTTTATTCGAACCCCCGAACGGTTATAGAAATAGCTATGCGAAAAGGCGAACAGACGCGTGCCGCGATACTTGAAGCTGCTTTGGACCTCGCCAGCCGTGATGGGCTGGAGGGGCTGACGATCGGCCTGCTGGCCGAGCGCATGCAGATGAGCAAGAGCGGCGTGTTCGCGCACTTCGGATCGCGCGAGGACCTGCAGGTCGAGGTCGTCCGCGAGTATCACCATCGTTTCGAAAACGAGGTGTTCTTTCCGAGCCTGCGCGAGTCGCGCGGTCTACCGCGTCTGCGGGCGATGCTGGCGCGCTGGATCGAGAAGCGCATCCAGGAGGTGACGACCGGGTGCATCTACATCAGCGGTGCAGTGGAGTACGACGACCGGCCGGACAGCCCCGTGCGCGAGCAGTTGATCGCGAGCGTGACAGCCTGGCGTGCGGCGTTGCTGCGCGCGATTTCGCAGGCGATGGAAGAGGGGCATCTGCGCCCGGACACCGATCCGGACCTGATGCTCTTCGAGTTGTACAGCTTCACGCTCGGTCTGCATCACGACGCGCGCTTCCTGCATTCGCCGGATGCCGTGCGCCTCACGTGGGCCGCGCTGGAAAAGACGATTGTTTCGTATCAGAGCGAGAGCCGTTAGCGGCGCGTGACCCGCCCGCCAGGAGCTCGAGCCGTTTTGCCCACCTTTGGAGAGAGTCATGGGACAGTACGCCGCGCCGCTGCGCGACATGCAATTCGTGTTGCACGAGCTTCTGAACGTCGAAGCCGAGGTCAAGCAAATGCCGCGGCATGCGGACCTCGACGCCGACACGATCAACCAGGTCCTCGAGGAAGCGGGCAAGTTCTGCTCCGAGGTACTGTTCCCGCTGAACCAGGTCGGCGACCGCGAAGGCTGCACGTATGAAGGCGACGGCGTCGTGAAGACCCCGACCGGCTTCAAGGAGGCCTACCGGCAATACGTCGAGGCCGGCTGGCCGGCGCTCGGCTGCGATCCGGACTACGGCGGCCAGGGCCTGCCCGCGTTCGTGAACAACGCGCTCTACGAAATGATGAATTCGGCGAACCAGGCATGGACGATGTATCCGGGCCTGTCGCACGGCGCGTACGAATGCGTGCACGCGCACGGCTCGCCGGAACTGCAGAAGGCCTACCTGCCGAAGCTCGTGACGGGCGAATGGACGGGCACGATGTGCCTGACCGAACCGCACTGCGGCACCGACCTCGGCATCCTGCGCACCAAGGCTGAACCGAACGGCGACGGTTCCTACTCGATCAGCGGCACGAAGATCTTCATCTCGAGCGGCGAACACGACATGGCGGAGAACATCGTCCACCTCGTGCTCGCGCGCCTGCCGGAAGCGCCGCAGGGCACGAAGGGCATCTCGCTGTTCATCGTGCCGAAGTTCGTTCCCGATGCGTCGGGCGCGCCGGGCGAGCGCAACGGCGTCAAGTGCGGCTCGATCGAGCACAAGATGGGCATCCACGGCAACGCAACCTGCGTGATCAACCTCGACAACGCGAAGGGCTGGATGGTCGGCGAGCCGAACAAGGGCTTGAACGCGATGTTCGTGATGATGAACGCGGCCCGCCTCGGCGTCGGCGCGCAGGGCCTCGGCCTCACGGAGGTCGCTTACCAGAACTCGCTCGCGTATGCGAAGGAGCGCCTGCAGATGCGCTCGCTGACGGGCCCGAAGGCACCGGACAAGCCGGCCGACCCGATCATCGTGCACCCGGACGTGCGCCGCATGCTGCTCACGCAGAAGGCCTACGCGGAAGGTGCGCGCGCGTTCACCTACTGGTCGGCGCTGCAGATCGACAAGGAACTGTCGCACGGCGATGAAGCGGTGCGCAAGGAATCGGCCGACCTCGTCGCGCTGCTCACGCCGATCATCAAGGCGTTCCTGACCGACAACGCGTTCGAGTGCACGAACCACGCGATGCAGATCTACGGCGGCCACGGCTTCATCTCCGAGTGGGGCATGGAGCAGTACGTGCGCGACGCGCGGATCAACATGATCTACGAAGGCACGAACTCGATCCAGTCGCTCGACCTGCTGGGCCGCAAGGTGCTCGGCGACATGGGTGCGAAGCTGAAGAAGTTCGGCAAGCTCGTCACGGAATTCGCGGAAGCCGAAGGTGTGAAGCCGGAGATGGCCGAGTTCATCAACCCGCTCGCCGACATCGGCGACAAGGTGCAGAAGCTGACGATGGAAATCGGCATGAAGGCGATGCAGAACCCGGACGAAGTCGGCGCTGCCGCCGTACCGTACCTGCGCACCGTCGGCCATCTGGTGTTCTCGTACTTCTGGGCGCGGATGGCGCGCCTCGCACTCGACAACGAAGCATCGGGCGATCCGTTCTACAAGTCGAAGCTCGCGACGGCCCGCTTCTACTTCGCGCGCCTGCTGCCCGAGACGGCGTCGACGATCCGCGCCGCGCGCGCCGGCTCGAAGACGCTGATGGAAGTCGACGAATCGTTGTTCTGACGCGAGTCCGGGCGGTGCGCGATGCGCGCCGCCCGAACGCAACGGTTCCTGGTACTCACTACGCCGTGCAGCCCTCACCTCCCGCGCTGCACGACACCATCCGGAGACATCCCGTGAGCAATTTCCTGATTCGCAAGGTCGCCGTGCTGGGCGCCGGCGTGATGGGCGCGCAGATCGCCGCGCACCTCATCAACGCGCGCGTGCCGGTGCTGCTGTTCGACCTGCCGGCCAAGGAAGGCCCGAAAAACGCGATCGCGCTGAAGGCGATCGAGAACCTGAAGAAGTTGTCGCCCGCGCCGTTCGGCGTGAAGGACGACGCGAAGTACCTCGAAGCAGCGAACTACGAAGACGACATCGCGAAGCTCGCCGAGTGCGACGTCGTGATCGAGGCGATCGCCGAGCGGATGGACTGGAAGCACGACCTGTACAAGAAGGTCGCGCCGCACATCGCACCGAACGCGATCTTCGCGACCAACACGTCGGGCCTGTCGATCACGAAGCTGTCCGAAGGTTTCTCGGACGAGCTGAAGTCGCGCTTCTGCGGCGTGCACTTCTTCAACCCGCCGCGCTACATGCACCTCGTCGAGCTGATCCCGACCGCGCATACGCGTCCGGAGATCCTCGACCAGCTCGAGACGTTCCTGACGAGCATCGTCGGCAAGGGCGTCGTGCGCGCGAAGGACACGCCGAACTTCATCGCGAACCGCGTCGGCATCTTCTCGATCCTCGCGGTGATCACCGAGGCCGCGAAGTTCGGCCTGCGCTTCGACGAAGTCGACGACCTGACGGGCAGCCGCCTCGGTCGCGCGAAGTCGGCGACGTTCCGCACCGCGGACGTGGTCGGCCTCGACACGATGGCGCACGTGATCAAGACGATGCAGGACAACCTCGCCGATGATCCGTTCTTCCCGGTCTACCAGACGCCCGCCGTGCTCGCCGAACTGGTGAAGCAGGGCGCGCTCGGCCAGAAGACGGGCGGCGGTTTCTACAAGAAGGAAGGCAAGGCGATCAAGGTGCTCGACGCGAAGACGGGCAGCTACGTCGACGCCGGCGCGAAGGCCGACGAAACCGTCGGCCGCATCCTGAAGCGTCCGCCGGCCGAGCGCCTGAAGCTGCTGCGCGAGACGGACCATCCGCACGCGCAGTTCCTGTGGTCGATCTTCCGCGACGTGTTCCACTACATCGGCGTGCATCTCGAATCGATCGCCGACAACGCGCGCGACGTCGACCTCGCGATCCGCTGGGGTTTCGGCTGGAACGAAGGCCCGTTCGAAGGCTGGCAGGCTGCCGGCTGGAAGCAGGTCGCCGAGTGGGTGCAGGAAGACATCGCGGCCGGCAAGGCGCTCGCGAACGTGCCGCTGCCGTCGTGGGTGCTCGAAGGCGTGGTCGCCGAGAAGGGCGGCGTGCATACGGCCGAAGGCTCGTGGGCGCCGGCGGCGCAGCGCTTCGTGCCGCGCTCGGACCTCGCGGTCTACGGCAAGCAGGTATTCCGCGCGCCGCTGCTCGGCGAAGCGGGAGCCGATCCGAAGTCGTACGGCAAGACGCTGTTCGAGACCGACGCGGTGCGCGCATGGGTCGACGACCGTGCCGGTGAAGACGACGTCGTGATCGTGTCGTTCAAGTCGAAGATGAACACGATCGGGCCGAGCGTGATCGACGGCCTCGTGCAGGCGATCGAGCTCGCGGAGAAGGACTACAAGGGCGTGGTGATCTGGCAGCCGACGTCGCTGAAGCTCGGCACGCCGGGCGGCCCGTTCTCGGCCGGCGCGAACCTCGAAGAGGCGATGCCCGCGTTCATGATGGGCGGCGCGAAAGGCATCGAGCCGTTCGTGAAGAAGTTCCAGGAAGGCATGCTGCGCGTGAAGTACGCGAACGTGCCGGTCGTCGCGGCCGTGTCGGGCATCGCGCTCGGCGGCGGGTGCGAGCTGATGCTGCACAGCGCGAAGCGCGTCGTGCACGTCGAGAGCTACATCGGTCTCGTCGAAGTGGGCGTCGGCCTCGTGCCGGCGGGCGGCGGCCTGAAGGAAGCGGCGCTGCGCGCGGCGGACGCCGCCACGGCCGCGAACGCGACCACCGACATCCTGAAGTTCGTCACGAAGTCGTTCGAGAACGCGGCGATGGCGAAGGTCTCGGCGTCCGCGCACGATGCGCGCGCGATGGGCTACCTGAAGCCGTCCGACACGATCATCTTCAACGTGTTCGAGCTGCTCGACACCGCGAAGAAGGAAGCGCGTGCGCTGGCCGCAGCCGGCTACCGTGCACCGCTGCGGGCGAAGGATGTGCCGGTCGCGGGCCGCTCGGCGATCGCGACGATCAAGGCATCGCTCGTCAACATGCGCGACGGCCGCTTCATCAGCGACCACGACTACCTGATCGCGAGCCGCATCGCCGAAGCCGTGTGCGGCGGCGACGTCGAAGCCGGCAGCCTCGTCGACGAGCAGTGGCTGCTCGCGCTGGAGCGCCGCGCGTTCGTCGAGCTGCTCGGCACGCAAAAGACGCAGGAACGGATCATGGGCATGTTGCAGACCGGCAAGCCGGTGCGTAACTGAGGACTGTGTTCGAGGCCGGAGTCGGCGCTAACGCACCGACTCCGGCCGATCGCCAAGGCATGGGGCCTGAGTAAGCGCTGAAGCGCCAACTCGGGCCGACAGGAGCTTCAAATGAGCAAACAACTGCAAGACGCATACATCGTCGCCGCCAGCCGCACGCCGATCGGCAAGGCCCCGCGCGGTGTCTTCAAGAACACGCGCCCCGACGAGCTGCTGGTTCACGCGATCAGGTCGGCGGTCGCGCAGGTGCCCGGCTTCGACACGAAGCTGATCGAGGACGCGATCATCGGCTGCGCGATTCCGGAAGCCGAGCAGGGCCTGAACGTCGCGCGGATGGGCGCGCTGCTCGCGGGCCTGCCGCAGACGGTCGGCGGTGTGACGGTCAACCGCTTCTGCGCGTCGGGCATCACGGCGCTCGCGATGGCGGCCGACCGCATCCGCGTCGGCGAGTCGGACGCGCTGTTCGCGGGCGGCTGCGAATCAATGAGCATGGTGCCGATGATGGGCAACAAGCCGTCGATGTCGCCGCACATCTTCGATCGCAACGAAGATTTCGGCATCGCTTACGGGATGGGCCTGACGGCCGAGCGCGTCGCCGATCAGTGGAAGGTGAGCCGCGAAGACCAGGACGCGTTCTCGGTCGAGTCGCACCGCAAGGCGCTCGCCGCGCAGCAGGCCGGCGAGTTCAACGACGAGATCGCCGCGTACACGCTCACCGAGCGTTTCCCGAACCTCGCGACGGGCGAAGTCGACGTGAAGACGCGCGAGATCGCGCTCGACGAAGGTCCGCGCGCGGATACGTCGATCGAAGGCCTCGCGAAGCTGCGCACGGTGTTCGCGAACAAGGGTTCGGTCACGGCCGGCAACAGCTCGCAGACGTCGGACGGCGCGGGCGCGCTGCTCGTGGTGTCGGAGAAGGTGCTCAAGGAATTCAACCTGACGCCGCTCGCGCGCTTCGTGAGCTTCGCGGTGCGCGGCGTGCCGCCGGAAATCATGGGCATCGGTCCGAAGGAAGCGATTCCGGCCGCGCTGAAGGCCGCGGGCCTGAAGCAGGACGATCTCGACTGGATCGAGCTGAACGAGGCGTTCGCCGCGCAGTCGCTGGCGGTGATTCGCGATCTCGGCCTCGACCCGTCGAAGGTCAACCCGCTGGGCGGCGCGATCGCGCTCGGCCACCCGCTCGGCGCGACCGGCGCGATCCGCGCGGCGACCGTCGTGCACGGCCTGCGCCGCCGCAACCTGAAGTACGGGATGGTCACGATGTGCGTCGGCACCGGCATGGGCGCCGCGGGCATCATCGAACGCCTGTAAGCGGGACGCGACGAAAAGCGACGACGGTGCGCGGGCCACGAGCTCGCGCACCGTTTTTTCATTCCGGTAGAGGAAAGTCAAAGGAGACGGTTGTGGCCGAAATTCAAGTGGAACGCGCCGAAGGCGTGATGACGATCACGATCGCGCGCCCGGCGAAGAAGAACGCGCTGACGGCGGCGATGTACCAGACGATGGCCGATGCGCTCGCCGATGCGCAGGAAGACAAGGCGGTCCGCGTGATCCTGCTGCGCGGCAGCGACGGCAATTTCAGCGCGGGGAACGATCTCGAGGATTTCCTGAAGTCGCCGCCGAAGGACGACACCGCATCGGTGTTCCAGTTTCTCGCGCGGATCAGCAGCGCGGGCAAGCCGATCGTGGCCGCGGTGCCGGGCCTCGCGATCGGTGTCGGCGTAACGATGCTGCTGCACTGCGATCTGGTCTACGCGGCCGATACCGCGACGTTCTCGCTGCCGTTCGCGCAGCTCGGGCTGTGCCCGGAAGCCGCGTCGAGTGCGCTGCTGCCGCGCCTGGCCGGCCATCAGGTCGCCGCCGAGAAGCTGCTGCTCGGCGAGGCGTTCGACGCGCTGGAAGCGTACCGGATCGGCATCGTCAACCGCGTGCTGCCGGCTGCCGAGCTCGACGCGTTCGCGGCGAAGCAGGCGGCGAAGCTCGCGGCGCTGCCGGCGGCGTCGCTGCGCGTGACGAAGGCGCTGCTGAAGGATACGGGCGGCGTGGCGACGCCCGCACGGATGGCCGAGGAAGCGGGCCACTTCGCCGCGATGCTGCGCGCGCCGGAAGCGCGCGAGGCGATGACGGCGTTCTTCGAGAAGCGCAAGCCGGATTTCCGTCAGTTCGACTGACGGAGCAGGTCGCGCCGGCGGCGGATCGCGGGCGCGCGCCGGCGGCGGATCGCCGGCGCGCGCCCGCGTTCGCGATCAGGCTGTGCCGTAGTCGACGTGGCCGGTTTCGCGGCAGAAGCTGACGAGCCGCAAGCCGGCCGCCTTCGCGATCTCGATCGCGAGCGACGACGGCGCGGAGATCGTCGCGACCAGCGGGATGCCGACCCGGGCGGCCTTGCGCACGAGCTCGTAGCTCGCGCGGCTCGACAGGAACACGAAGCCGTCGGTCGCGTCGGCGCGCGACAGCACGAGCGAGCCGATCAGCTTGTCGAGCGCGTTGTGGCGGCCGACATCCTCGAACGCGATCCCGATCGCGCCTGTTGCGTCGCACCACGCGGCCGCATGCAGGCCGCCCGTGAGCTGCGTAAGCGCCTGGTGGGCCGGCAGCGCATGTGCCGCGCGCGCCAGCGCGTCGGGCGCGAGGCGCGCGAGAAAGTCCGTGTCGGGCACGCGTTCGGGCGCAAGGTCGAGCAGGTCGATGCTTTCGATTCCGCATACGCCGCAGCCCGTGCGCCCCGCGAGTGCGCGGCGCCGGTCCTTCAGCGCGGCGAACGCCTGCTGGACGACCTCAAGGTGGACCTCCGCGTGCGGCAGCGGCGCGTCGGCGTGCAGGATCACCTCGATGTCCTTGATGTCGCTGCCGCGCGCGACGATCCCTTCCGAGATCGCGAAGCCGACCGCGAACGCTTCGAGGTCGCACGGCGTACACATCATCACCGCATGCGAGATGCCGTTGAAAACGAGGGCGACGGGCCATTCCTGGCCCACGTAGTCGTGCGCGGTTTCGACGGCGCCGCCGCGCGTGCGGCGAACGGACAATTCGATCGCGCCGCGCGGTTCGGTGCGCGGTTCGTCGCGCAGTTCACCGGATTCGGTCGGATTCACGAGCACTCCCGTTGGTTCGAAGCACGGCCGGCGACAATCGTGTCCGCCGCCCGCGCGCAGAGGTTCTAAAATACCTCAGGCAGGCCAGCCGCGCCGGCATCCGCCACATCAGGTAACGACCATGGGACTCAGCGACGCTCCATTGCTATTCAACTTCGAACACGATTCGTCGGAAAACCTGACGTACATCCCGATGATCGTGCGTTTCAATCTCGACCGTTTCGGTCTGCGGATTTCGCTCGAGCAGTGGCAGTTGCTGCCGCTCGAGGACCGCAAGCTGCTCGCGTGCTTTCCGGCCGACGACGACATCGCGATCGAGCCCAACTTCGATCACGCGCTGTTCGAAATGCTGCGCACGCACGCCGATCTGGAACCGTCGTGGTTCCAGCCGGACGAGCTGCCGAGCTGGCGCGCCGTCGACACGGTGCCGGCGTCGCTCGTGCAGCAGAGCGCGCTGGCCGGGCTGACGGCGCCCGAGCTCGCACAGTGGCAGCGGCTCGCGCCGTTCCAGCGCTACGTGCTGGTGAAGCTGTCGCGCAAGCCGAAGCTGAATCACGATTTCCTGCCCGCGATGCGGGAGTTCGGGCTGACGGCCACGCACTGACGGGACGCGTGCCGCGCCGTCGCGCGGCGCTCGCCGGTCAGAGCGGCGGCAGTGGCCGCGGCTTGCGGTCCGGGCCGGTCGCGACGTACGTGAGCGTCGCTTCGGTGACCCTCACGATTTCGCCCATCAGGCGCATGCGCTGTGCGTACACCTCGACGTCGACCGTGATCGACGTGTTGCCGGTGCGCGTGATGGTCGCGTAGAAGCTGAGCAGATCGCCGACGAACACCGGCTGCTTGAACACGAACGAGTTGACCGCGACCGTCGCGACGCGGCCGTTCGCGCGCTGGCTCGCGGGGATCGAACCGGCGATGTCGACCTGGGACATGATCCAGCCGCCGAACACGTCGCCGTGGACATTCGCGTCGTGCGGTTGCGGGACGACGCGCAGCGCGGGCTGCTTTTGCGGGAGTTCGAGGGTCGAATCGGTCATGGCGGGGGCTTTCATCCTGTAATAAATGCGCCGCCACGCGCAGGCCGGCCGGCGAGGCCGCCGGCAGCGGCGCGAAGCGGCTTCTGCGACAATACAACGTCCGCAAATTGTACGAGAAAGCGCGCGAGCCGGTCGCCGATACATGCGCCCGGCACCGCCGCCGATCCTTCCCCCTCCATGCGCCGATTTCCTGCTTCCGGCGAGCCCGCGCCGGCTTCGACCGGGCCCCGCAACGACTGGCAGACCATCCGGTCGCTGCTGCCGTACCTCGTCACCTACAAATGGCGCGTCGCGCTCGCGCTCGGCTGCCTGATCGGCGCGAAGGTCGCGAACCTCGGCGTGCCGGTCGTGATGAAGCGCATCGTCGACCACCTGTCCTACGTGCAACAGATCACCGCGCTCGGCCGCGCCGAACAGTCGGCGGCCATCGTGCTCGCGGGCGGCGTCGGGCTGCTGGTCGTCGCGTATGCGTTCGTGCGGCTGTCGACGTCGCTGTTCACCGAGCTGCGCGAGATCCTGTTCTCGAAGGTTACCGAGAGCGCGGTGCGCCAGCTCGCGCTGCAGGTGTTCCGGCACTTGCACGGGCTGTCGCTGCGGTTTCATCTGGAGCGCCAGACAGGCGGCATGTCGCGCGACATCGAACGCGGCACGCGCGGCATCCAGCAACTGATTTCCTATTCGCTGTACAGCATCCTGCCGACGCTCGTCGAGGTCGGGCTCGTGCTCGGCTTCTTCGTGGTCAAGTACGAGGCCTATTACGCATACGTGACGTTCGCGGCGCTGGTCACGTACATCGTGTTCACCGTGAAGGTCACCAACTGGCGCACGCATTTCCGCCGCACGATGAACGAACTCGATTCGCGCGCGAACTCGCGGGCGATCGATTCGCTGATCAACTATGAGACGGTGAAGTATTTCGGCAACGAGGAGTGGGAGGCGCAGCGCTACGACGAGAACCTGAAGCGCTACCGGAAGGCCGCGATCCGCTCGCAGAACTCGCTGTCGGTGCTGAACTTCGGCCAGCAGGCGATCATCGGCACGGGGCTCGTGTTCATCCTGTGGCGCGCGACCCAGGGCGTGCTCGCAGGCAAGCTGACGCTCGGCGATCTCGTGCTGATCAACACGTTCATGCTGCAGCTCTATATCCCGCTGAACTTCCTCGGCGTCGTCTATCGCGAGCTGAAGCAGAGCCTGACCGACATGGACCGGATGTTCGGGCTGCTGTCGGCCGCGAAGGAAGTCGCGGACCGGCCCGATGCGCGGCCGCTCGCGGTGACCGGCGCGCAACTGCGCTTCGAACACGTGAACTTCGCCTATGAGCCGGAGCGGCAGATCCTGCACGACGTGACGTTCACGGTCGACGCGGGCACGACGACCGCGGTGGTCGGCCACAGCGGCTCGGGGAAGTCGACGCTGTCGCGCCTGCTGTTCCGCTTCTACGATCTCGACCGGCAGGCGGGCGGCGCGATCCGGATCGACGGCCAGGACATTCGCGACGTCACGCAGGACTCGCTGCGCGCGTCGATCGGGATCGTGCCGCAGGACACCGTGCTGTTCAACGACTCGATCTACTACAACATCGCGTACGGCCGGCCGACCGCGACCCGCGACGAGGTGATCGCGGCCGCGCGCGCCGCGCACATCCACGATTTCATCGAAAGCTTGCCGAAGGGCTATGACACGCCGGTCGGCGAGCGCGGGCTGAAGCTGTCGGGCGGCGAGAAGCAGCGCGTCGCGATCGCGCGCACGCTGCTGAAGGATCCGCCGGTGCTGCTGTTCGACGAAGCGACGTCGGCGCTCGATTCGCGCTCGGAGCGCGCGATCCAGCATGAACTCGACCAGATCGCGCGGCATCGCACGACGCTCGTGATCGCGCACCGGCTGTCGACGGTCGTGCACGCGCAGCAGATCCTGGTGATGGACCACGGACGGATCGTCGAGCGCGGCACGCACGACGAACTCGTGCGCGCCGACGGGCTGTATGCGCAGATGTGGGCGCTGCAGCAGCAGCGCGCGGCGGCCGGCGGGGAAGAGGCCGAGGCCGCTTGAGTCCACGCGCGCCGCAGGTTGCGGCGTGCGGCTGGCAGGGCGGTTTCCCGGAAGACGGGGCGCGGGTGGTGCCGACGTGCGGGTCGGGCATGGCGCCGGATGGCCTCACGCCGGCCGGGCCGCTTGCCCGGCGGTTGCACGCCGGGCGCTTACTCAGCCCGCGGCGCGCAACCGCGCGTCGAGTTCGCCGAGCTGCGCGGGTGTGCCGACGTTTTCCCAGATGCCTTCATATAATTCGCCGCTCGCGCGGCCGGCCTCGATGGTCGCCTTGAAGTAGGGCGACAGCGCGCGGTGCATGCCGGGCACGATGTCGCGGAACATCCGCGTGTCGTAGACGCCGATGCTGCCGAACGTGACGCGCGGGGCGCCGGTGAGCGACAGCCGGCCGTCGTCGTGGAGCACGAAATCGCCGGCCGGATGGAACGGCGGGTTCGGCACCATGACGAGATGCATCGCGGGGGCGTCGAGCGCGGCCATGCGCGCGGCGTGTGCGGCGAGCGTCCGGTAGTCGAATGCGCAGAACACGTCGCCCGCGACCGCCGCGAACACCGTCGGCCGCCCGTCGCGTTCGAGCAGCGGCAGCGCCTGCGCGATGCCGCCTGCGGTCTCCAGCGCTTCGCCCTCGGCCGAATACGCGAGCCGCACGCCCCAGCGCGAACCGTCGCCGAGCGCGGCCTCGATCCGCTCGCCGAGCCATGCGTGGTTGATCACGATCGTCTCGATGCCCGCACGCGCGAGCGCTTCGATCTGCCACACGATCAGCGGCTTGCCGCCCGCTTCGAGGAGCGGCTTCGGGCGGGTGTCGGTCAGCGGGCGCATCCGTTCGCCGCGTCCGGCGGCGAAGATCATCGCCGTGGTCAGGGTGTTGCTCATGTTCGGCTGGGTATCGGGACGATTGGGACGGTCGGGACGGTCAGAACGTATAGCCCACGTCGGCCGCTGCGTTGCCCTCGAGTTCGTCGAGCAGCTTCGCGAACGGCACGAGCGGGCGATAGCGCAGCGCGACCTTGCGCGCATACGCGAGGAAGCGCGGCAGGTCGTTCAGGTAGTGCGGCTTGCCGTCGCGGTAATTGATGCGTGCGAACAGGCCGAGGACCTTGATGTGGCGCTGCAGCCCCATCCATTCGAGCTGGCGGTAGAACTCGCCGAAATCGGGGTCGACCGGCAGGCCGGCCTTTTTCGCCTTTTCCCAGTAGTACGCAAAGCAGTCGAGCTCGAACTCCTCGTCCCAACTGATGAAGGCGTCGCGCAGCAGCGACACGACGTCGTACGTCAGTGGCCCGTAGACCGCGTCCTGGAAGTCGAGCACGCCCGGGTTCGGCTCGCAGACCATCAGGTTGCGCGGCATGAAGTCGCGCAGCATGAAACCCTGCGGCTGCGCGTGCGCGCTCGCGACCAGCAGCGCGAAGGTGCGGTCGAGCGTGCCGCGCATCGCATCGGTGACGGGCTTGCCGAGGTGGCGGCCGACGTACCATTCGGGCAGCAGTTCCATTTCGCGGCGCAGGAACGCCTCGTCGAACGGCGGCAGCACGTCGGGCTTCGACGTGAGCTGGAAGCGGATCAGCGCGTCGAGCGCTTCGCGCATCAGCGGCCGCGCGGCGGCCGGGTCGGCCGGATCGAGCACCGAGATGTACGACGTGCGGCCGAGGTCCGTCACGAGCATGAAACCCGCGGTGAAATCGTGGGCCAGCACATCCGGCACGTGGTCGCCGGCCGCGGCGAGCAACTGCGCGACCTGGACGAATTCGCGGCACTTCTCGGGCGGCGGCGCGTCGACGGCGATCAGCGCGCCGCCTGGGCTCGTGGCCGACGCGACACGGAAATAGCGGCGGAAACTGGCGTCCGACGACGCGGGTGCGAGGGTCGACAGGTCGAGGGTGTAGCGCTCGGCGAGCGGCTGCAGCCACGCGGTGAGCGCTTCGAGGCGGGCGTCGGACTGGGATGCGGCGGATGGGGGCGTCATGAAACTCGGGGGAGGGGGGAACGTCTTGCCATATAATACCCCACGACTTTTTTGACGCGCCCCGCGTCAGCTTCCGCCGTGCAGGCCCGCCGCCTGTCGCGCCGTCCGCCCGATCGCCTCCCCGGTTTGCGCTCAGCCGCAGTCACGGTTCGACGGCGCGGCTGGCCGTGGGTGAAGGCGCGGTTGACAAGGGGCGATTCGCCAAACGATAGATGCCGCCCAAACCGCTATTCCCGAATGTTTTCCCCGGTGACGGGGTGCCGCGCAAACGGCGGCTCGCGCTCGCGCTCCTGGCCGTGCCCGGCCTCGTGCCGGCCGTGTCGTACGCGCAGCTGTCGGGTGCGGCCGCGCAGCCGCAGCCGCTCGACTCGCCGTGGGATCTGCGTCTCGCGCCCCAGCTCGAGGATCGTCCGCTGAAGGACGGCGCGAAGCCGTCCGCCTTCGTGATCGCCGACCACACGAGCGGCACGGCCGAACAGGACCTGGCCGCCAAGGGTTCGGCCGAGCTGCGGCGCGGCGACGTCGTCGTGAAGGCCGACGCGATCCACTACGATCAGGATACCGACATGGCCGATGCGTACGGCCAGGTCAAGGTGGTCAATTCCGGCACGTCGTTCGTCGGCCCCGAGGCGCATCTGAAGATCGAGGCGAACCAGGGCTTCATGACGGCGCCGAAGTACCACTTCAACGTGACGGGCGGCTCGGGCAGCGCGGAGCGTGTCGACATGGTCGACAACGAGCGCTCGGTGTTCGTCAACGGTACCTACACGGCGTGCCAGTGCTCGACGGACCCGGCGTGGTACATCAAGGGCAGCCGCTTCGACTTCGATACGGGCGCCGACGAAGGCACCGCGCGCAACGGCGTGCTGTTCTTCCAGGGCGTGCCGATCTTCGCGAGCCCGTGGATGACGTTCCCGCTGTCGGGCGACCGGCGCAGCGGCCTGCTGCCGCCGACGTTCTCGGTGAACTCGAGCAACGGGTTCGAGCTGACGCTGCCGTACTACTTCAATATCGCGCCGAACCGCGACCTGACGCTCACGCCGCGCATCATCTCGCGGCGCGGCGTGATGGCCGAGGCGACGTTCCGCTACCTGTCGCCGTCGTATTCGGGCACGTTTACGGCCAACTACCTGCCGAATGACCGGCTCGAGCACCGCAACCGCTACGCGATCTACTGGCAGCACCAGCAGAACTTCGGCGGCGGGTTCGGCGGCTACGTCTACTACAACAAGGTCTCGGACAACACGTATCCCGAACAACTTGGTTCGATGAACCAGTTCATCAACGGGACGCAGACGCTGTACCAGCAGGAAGCGGGCCTCACGTACAACAACGGCCCGTGGTCGGTGCTTGCGCGCTACCAGCACTGGCAGACGCTGCCGCCGTCGATCGCGCCGTACAGCCGCGAGCCGCAGTTGAACGTGAAGTACACGAAGTACAACGTCGGCGGGTTCGACTTCGGCGCGGAAGCCGACTATTCGCGGTTCCGCATCACGACGGGCGATGCGACCGAAGGCGACCGGATCGTCTTCAACCCGTACATCGCGTACGGTGTGTACGGCCCCGGCTACTTCGTCGTGCCGAAGGTGCAGTACCACTTCGCGTCGTACGACCTGAACCACCTGTCGTCGGGCACGCCGAACAGCCCGAAGCGCTTCACCGAGTCGATCCCGACCGTGAGCTTCGATACGGGCCTGATCTTCGACCGCTCGGTGCGCCTGTTCGGCCAGGACTTCATCCAGACCCTCGAGCCGCGCCTGTACTACGTGTACACGCCGTATCGCGACCAGTCGAACGCGCCGCTGTTCGACACCGCGGAATCGGACTTCGGCCTCGCGGAGATCTACCAGCCGAACACGTTCGTCGGCAACGACCGGATCGCCGATGCGAACCGGATCACGGCCGGCCTCACGTCGCGCTTCATCGATCCGCGCACCGGCGACGAGCGTGCGCGCTTCGTGATCGCGCAGCAGTACTACTTCGCCGATCAGCGCGTCACGCTGAATTCCGGTCAGAGCGCCGTGCTGGCGCGCCACTCCGACCTGATCGTCGGCGCCGCGCTGAAGCTCGGCTCGGGCTTCATGTCGGAGACGGCGTTCCAGTACAACCAGAACAACAACCAGCTCGTGAAATCGAGCGTCGGTTTCGGCTACAGCCCGGGTGAGCGCCGCGTGATCAACGTCGGCTACCGCTATACGCGCTCGAACACGACGCTCGACAACCAGCCGATCAACCAGTTCCTGGTGTCCGCGCAATGGCCGCTCACGCGCCGCCTGTATGCGATCGGCCGCTTCAACTACGATCTCGCCGGCGATCGCGTGGTCGACGGTCTGGTCGGCTTACAATACGACGCGGATTGCTGGGCGCTCGGGGTCGGGGTGCAGCGGGCTGCGAACGGCATCAATTCGTCGGGACAGCAGAACTCGTCGACGCGATTCATGATGCAGCTGACGCTCAAGGGCTTGTCGACCGTCGATAACGGCCTCGTGTCCGCATTCCGCGCCGGGGTGCCGGGCTATACGCCGCTGCCGCCGCCGCCGCCGCCGATGTCCCGCTTCAGCAACTACGAGTAACGCCGGCTTGTCTGCACCGGTCAGCACGATTTCAATGGAGTTTCAGTGGCAATGAAGAAAACCCTTCGTTTCGCGGCAGTCGTGTCCAGCCTCGCCGCGTCCGCCGCACTGCTCGCCGCCGCGCCGGCCGCGGCGCAGGCACTCGGTTCGCAAGGTGCGCGGCTCGCCGACGAAGTCGTCGCGGTCGTCAACAACGACGTGATCACGGGCCGCGAACTCGACCAGCGCGCCGGCCTGATCGCGCGCCGGCTGCAGCAGCAGAACGCACCCGTGCCGCCGGACGACCAGTTGCGCGCGCAGGTGCTGAACCAGATGGTGCTCGAGCGGATCCAGGTGCAAAAGGCCAAGGACGACGGGATCCGTATCGACGACGCGACCGTCCAGTCCACGCTGCAGCGCCTCGCGCAAGCGAACGGGATGACGCTCGAACAGTACCGCGCGCGTCTCGAGGCGCAAGGCGTGCCCTGGAGCATCTTCACGAGCGACGCGCGTACCGAGCTGATGCTGTCGAAGCTGCGCGAGCGCGAGGTTGACGGCAAGATCACCGTGTCGGACGCCGAGGTCGCGAACTACATCGCGAGCCAGCGCGGGCCGAATGCGGCGCAGCAGCAGGACCTGCGGTTCCAGCACATCTTCGTCAAGGCACCGGCCAACGCGCCGCAGGCCGACATCGAAGCCGCGCAGAAGAAGGCGGAAGCACTGCTGCAGCAGGCGAAGTCGGGCGCCGATTTCGAGCGGCTCGCGAAGAACAATTCGGAAGCGAACGACGCGAAGAAGGGGGGTGACCTCGGCTTCAAGGCGCCGAGCGCGCTGCCGGCCGACGTCGTCGACGCCGCATCGAAGCTGCGCCCGGGCCAGGTCAACCCGACGCTGATCCGCGTGCCGGACGGCTTCGAGATCGTGCGTCTCGTCGACCGCCGCCAGAGCCAGGGCGCGACCGCCGCGGCACCGAAGATCGTCCAGACGCACGTGCGCCACATCCTGCTGCGCGTGGGCGAAGGCAAGTCGGAAGGCCAGGCGCGCCAGCAACTGGCCGACATCCGCAACCAGGTCGAGGCCGGCGGCGATTTCGCGAAGTTCGCGCGCACCTACTCGCAGGACGGTTCGGCGTCGCAGGGCGGCGATCTCGGCTGGATCAGCCCGGGCGAGACCGTGCCGGAATTCGAGCGCGCGATGAACAACCTGCAGGACGGCCAGGTCAGCCAGCCGATTCGTACCGAGTACGGCTATCACCTGATCCAGGTGCTGAGCCGCCGCGACGCGGAAGGCTCGGTGCAGCAGCAGATGGACATCGCGCGTCAGGCGATCGGCCAGCGCAAGGCCGAGCAGGCGTATGCCGACTGGCTGCGCGAGCTGCGCGATTCGTCGTACGTGCAGTACAAGATCGGCGGCGCCGGCCCGGCGAACTGAGCGAGCTTCAGGTGACGACACCCGCGCTGCAGATCGCGATCACGACCGGCGAACCCGCAGGGGTCGGCCCGGAGCTGACCGTGCAGGCGCTGCGTGACGCCGCGCAGCGCTGGCCCGACGCGCATTTCACCGTGCTCGGCGATGCGGCGCTGCTCGACGCGCGTGCGGCGGCCGTCGGCGCCGGCCAGGCCGCGCTTGCCGGCGGCGGACCGGTGTCGGTCGCGCATCACGCGCTCGCCGTGCCCGCGCACGCGGGCAAGCTGGACGCGGCGAACGGCCGGTACGTGCTCGGGCTGCTCGATGCGGCGATCGACGGCGCGCTGGCGGGCCGGTACGACGCGATCGTTACCGCGCCGCTGCAGAAGAGCACGATCAACGATGCGGGCGTGCCGTTTACCGGCCACACCGAATACCTGGCGGAGCGCACGCATACGCCGCGTGTCGTGATGATGCTGGCGGGCACCGGCGACAGGCCGCTGCGCGTCGCGCTCGCGACGACGCACCTGCCGCTGAAGGACGTGTCGGCCGCGCTGACGGTCGATGGGCTCGTCGAGACGCTCGCGATCATCGATCGCGACCTGCGGCGCGACTTCGGTCTGGCCGCGCCGCGCATCCTCGTGACGGGCCTGAACCCGCATGCGGGCGAGAACGGTTATCTCGGCCGCGAGGAAATCGACGTGATCTCGCCGGCGCTGGCACGCGCGAACGCGCAGGGCATCGACGCGCGCGGCCCGTATCCGGCCGACACGCTGTTCCAGCCGCGCCATCTCGCCGACGCCGATTGCGTGCTCGCGATGTTCCATGACCAGGGGCTGCCCGTGCTGAAGTACGCGACGTTCGGCGAGGGCATCAACGTGACGCTCGGGCTGCCGATCATCCGTACGTCGGTCGATCACGGTACCGCACTCGACCTGGCCGGCACGGGCCGCGCGGATCCGGGCAGCATGATTGCCGCGCTCGACACGGCCGTTACGATGGCACGCCATCGCCGCGCGGCCTGACGCAGCCCGCCCAGACTCCATTCGTCGTATTTTTCGTTTTACTCAGTCGATGTCGAACAGCAGACAGCACCAAGGCCACTTCGCGCGCAAGCGCTTCGGGCAGAACTTCCTCGTCGATCACGGTGTGATCGACTCGATCGTATCGACGATCGGTCCCGCGCGCGGCCAGCGCATGGTCGAGATCGGCCCCGGGCTCGGCGCGCTGACCGGGCCGCTGATCGAGCGTCTTGCGACGCCCGAGTCGCCGCTGCACGCGGTCGAGCTCGACCGCGACCTGATCGGGCGCCTGCAACAGCGCTTCGGCGCGCTGCTCGAGCTGCACGCGGGCGACGCACTCGCGTTCGACTTCCGTTCGCTCGCGGCGCCCGGCGACAAGCCGTCGCTGCGGATCGTCGGCAACCTGCCGTACAACATTTCCAGTCCGCTGCTGTTTCACCTGATGACGTTCGCCGATGCGGTCATCGACCAGCATTTCATGCTGCAGAACGAAGTCGTCGAACGGATGGTGGCGGAGCCGGGCACGAAGGCGTTTTCGCGTCTGTCGGTGATGCTGCAGTACCGCTACGTGATGGAAAAGATGCTCGACGTGCCGCCGGAATCGTTCCAGCCGCCGCCGAAGGTCGATTCTGCGATCGTCCGGATGATTCCGTACGAGCTGCACGAATTGCCGGACGTCGATCCCGTGCTGCTCGGCGAAATCGTCACCGCCGCGTTCTCGCAGCGCCGCAAGATGCTGCGCAATACGCTCGGCGACTACCGCGAGACGATCGATTTCGACGCGCTCGGCTTCGATCTCGCGCGCCGTGCGGAGGACGTGAGCGTGGCCGAATACGTCGGCGTCGCGCAGGCGCTCGCGGCGGTGCGCAAGGCCGGATGACGCGCGCGGCGCACGCCGCGCACCGGATGTGTCGAGGAGGCTGCCCCGCGGGGCAGCCTTTTTCACTATGGGGGCGCGTGGTGCATGCCGGGCGGCTGGCGGCCGTCACGCCCGCCGGCGCGGCGGCGCGTTGACGAGCGCGATGCCGGTCAGAACGAGCGCGGCCGCGGACATGAAGCGCCAGCCGACCGATTCGCCGAGCAGCAGCACGCCGAATGCGACGCCGAACAGCGGCGACAGGAACGTGAAGACGGACAGCCGCGACGCGCTGTAGCGCGTCAGCAGCCAGAACCACGACAGGTAGCTGACGAACGCGACGATCACCGACTGGTACGCGAGGCTCGCCACCGCGACCGGCGTGACGTGCGCGAACGACATCTGGCCGAACAGTGCGGCAAGCGCGACCAGCACGACCGCCGACACCGCGAGCTGGTAGAACAGCGTCTTGCTTGCGCTCGCCCGCGCGAGCGCCGTCGAGCGCACGACGACGGTCGTCGCGGCCCACATCGCACCGCCGAGAATCCCGAGCGCGTCGCCGGCCAGCCCCGCCAGCACGGACGCACCGGGCGCGCGCGGCTTCAGGAAACCGTCCGCGAACGCGAGCGCGATCCCGGCGAATGCAAGGCCGACGCCGGCCCATTGCGTGCGCTGCAGCCGTTCGCCTGGCGCGAACAGGTGCAGGCCGAGCGCGGTGAAGCATGGCGCTGTGTACAGGAAGATCGCCATGTGCGATGCGCTCGTCAGCGTCAGCCCGAAGAACACGCAGATGAATTCGCCGGCGAACAGCGCACCGGCCGCGAGGCCCGCGGTGAACGTGCCGTCCGCCTGGAACAGCGGCGTGCCGCGCGAGCGGGCCCAGCCCCACAGCAGCACCGCGGCGATCACCGAGCGCAACCCCGCCTGGAACATCGGCGCGATGGCGGCGTTCGTGCTCTTGATCGCGACCTGCTGGAAGCCCCAGACCGCGCATAGCAGCAGCATCAGGCCGACGGCGCGTGTGTCGAGCGCGCGGCGCATGGGGGCGGCGGCGAGCGTGGTCATCGGCGGGCCTCGCCAATCCGGCATGGCGGCAGTGAGGTCGGATGAGGGGCGCGTCCGGTGTGCTCGAATCGGCGGTTTCGCACGGCAGTGTGGCTGTATCGGAGGATGGGTGGTCGCGTTCGGGCGGGGAGCACATGCCCGCTTTTGGTGCGAGGTGGAAGATGGTACCCGATCGGCAGGCCAGAGGGGGAGGTCGGGCGCGACCGGTTCTGCCGGCGTACTCGTGCCCGGGCATGTCGGGCCCATGCGCCATATCGGCCGCCCCGGCCAGGCGCCCCCGGCTAGGCGCCCCCGGCTAGGCGCCCCCGGCTAGGCGCCCCCGGCTAGGCGCCCCCGGCGAAGTTCACCCGACTCTGGTAGAGTTCCCGGTTCTGGAAAGGCCCCACAGGAGTACAACACATGCGATTGCTGCATACGATGCTGCGAGTCGGCGATCTCGACCGCTCGATCAAGTTCTACACCGAATTGCTCGGCATGAAGGTGCTGCGCCGCGACGACTATCCGGAAGGCAAGTTCACGCTCGCGTTCGTCGGCTATGAGGACGAAAGCACGGGCACCGTGATCGAGCTGACCCATAACTGGGATACGCCGGCCTACGATCTCGGCAACGGTTTCGGCCACCTGGCGCTCGAAGTCGACGACGCGTATGCGGCGTGCGAGAAGATCAAGGCGCAAGGCGGCAAGGTCACGCGCGAAGCGGGCCCGATGAAGCACGGCACGACCGTGATCGCGTTCGTCGAGGATCCGGACGGCTACAAGATCGAGTTCATCCAGAAGAAGGCGCACTGAGCGCCGGATGAACGGGCCGCGGCGCGCGATGTGTGCCGCGGCGATACGAAACACGGGCGGTGCGGGGGAACCCGCACCGCCCGTGCGCGTTTGCGCGCGTGCCGCCGTGTGCTTACAGCGACGGCAGCAGCTCGGGCGGGTGATGCTTGAGCGTGTGCCGTGCCTCGCGGAACTCGGGGAAGATCGATTCGACGGTCTGCCAGAAGGCCGGGCTGTGGTTCATTTCGCGCAGGTGCGACAGCTCGTGCGCGACCACGTAGTCGATGATCGACATCGGGAAATGGATCAGCCGCCAGTTCAGGCGGATCTTGCCGTCGCTCGAGCAACTGCCCCAGCGCGTCGCGGCCGACGACAGCGCGACCATCGAATACGTGACGCCGAGCTTTTCCGCGTAGACCACGAGGCGTTCGCCGAAGATCCGCTTTGCCTCGCCCTGCAGCCAGCCCTGCACGCGATCCTTGATCTGCTGCATGTCGGCCTGCGCGGGTAGCGGCAGCGAGAGCCGCAGCGCATCGGCGTCGAACGCGACGGCGCCCGCACCGAGCGCGATCGTCACCGTCTTGCCGAGATACGGGAGCTGCGCGCCGTCGCGCCAGTCGATCTGCGGCAGCGCGCGCTGCTCGGTGCGCGTCTTCCACTCCGCGAGCTTCGCGAAGATCCAGCGTTGTTTCTCGGAGATCGCGGCTTCGATGTCGGCGAGCGTGACCCAACGCGGCGCGGTGATCGACAGCCCGCTGCCGTCGATCGTGAAGCCGATCGTGCGGCGCGCCGAGCGCTTCAGGCGGTATTCGAGGACGCGGCTGTCGAGCGCGAACGTGCGTACGCGCGAGCGGTCGGGCGCCGGGCCCGGATCGAGGGGCGCGGCGGGCGCTGCAGCGGGCGGCGCCGGCGGCGTGGCGGGCGCCGACGGTGCGGCGGCCGGCCCGTCGAAGAGCGGCAGGTCCATCTGGCGATGATCGAGGGCCACGACGGCTGGCCGTGGCCGCGGACGCTGTTTCATCAGTTCGCTTCTTTTTGTCGTACGCAACGGCTGCAATCCGGAGGCGTCAGGCACGCGCGGCATCGCGCGTGCCGGCATTGCCCGCCTGGCGATACGAATCCGGATCGATGCGGCGCATTTCCGCTTCGATCCATGCCTCGACCTGCGAGTTCAATGCATCGGGCGTCAGCCCCTCGCTGGGGATCGGCTTGCCGATCGACACGGTGACGACGCCCGGGAATTTCGTGAACGAGTTGCGCGGCCACACCCGCCCTGCATTGTGCGCGATCGGCACGACCGGCGCGCCGGTTTCGATCGCGAAGCGCGCGCCGCCCGTCTTGTACTTGCCCTGCTTGCCGACCGGCGTGCGCGTGCCTTCGGGGAACATGATCATCCATGCGCCTTCCGACAGGCGCTTCTTGCCCTGGCGGATCACCGAGTGGAACGCGTTCTTGCCTTCCTTGCGGTTGATGTTGACCATGTGCAGCAGCCCGAGCGCCCAGCCGAAGAACGGCACGTACAGCAGCTCGCGCTTGAACACGTAGCAGAGCGGCTTCGGCATCAGCGCCGGAAACGCGAGCGTCTCCCACGCGGACTGGTGCTTCGACAGCAGCACGGCCGGGCCGTCGGGCAGGTTGTCCATCCCTTCGATGCGGTAGTGGATGCCGTTCAGCCAGCGCACGACCCACAGCGTCGATTTGCACCAGCCGGCCGCCATCCAGTAGCGCGCGTCGGGGCGCATGAACGGGAACGCGATGAAGCACGCGGTGGCGTACGGCACCGTGTACAGGATGAAGTAGATCAGCAGCAGCAGGGAGCGGATGAAGCGCATCGGCGTCGGTCTGGCGTTAGGGAGGATGCGCACGGCGGCCGCATCACTCGTATTCGTGTGAAAGGAAATCGAGCGCGAACGCGCGCAGGTCGTCGTGGACCTTCGTGCCGGGCGGTAAATTGCCCGCGGCGAGCGTCTTCTTGCCCTTGCCGGTCAGCACGAGGTGCGGCTGGAAGCCGACCGCGACGCCGGCCTGCAGGTCGCGCAGCGAATCGCCGACGGCCGGCGTGTGATCGGGATCGATCTCGAAGCGTTCGGCGATCATCTGCATCATGCCGGGTTTCGGCTTGCGGCAGTCGCAGTGATCCTCGGCCGTATGCGGGCAGAAGAACACCGCATCGATGCGCGCGCCGACCGCGGCCGCCGCGCGATGCATCTTCAGGTGCATCTCGTTGAGCGTGGCCATGTCGAACAGCCCGCGACCGATGCCGGACTGGTTGGTCGCGACGACCACGCGATAGCCTGCGTGGTTGAGCCGGGCGATGGCCTCGAGGCTACCGGGTAGCGCGATCCATTCGTCGGTCGTCTTGATGAACGCATCCGAATCGACGTTGATCACGCCGTCCCGGTCGAGGACGACGAGCTTTCGGTTGGGGCTGATCGGCATCGTGCGGCCCTTATGCGGCGAGCTTCGAGATGTCGGCGACGCAGTTCATCTGCTGGTGCAGCGCGGACAGCAGCGCGAGACGGTTCGCTCGCAGCGCGGGATCGTCCGCGTTGACCATCACGTCGTTGAAGAACGTGTCGACCGGCGCACGCAGCGCGGCGAGCGCAGACAGCGCGCCCGTGTACGCACGCGCCTCGAGCTGCGACTGCACGTGCGGCGTCACGGCCGCGAGCTGTTCGTGCAGCGCCTTCTCGGCGGCCTCGACGAGCAGCGTCGGCTGCACCGCGCCGTTCGCGCCGCCTTCCGACTTCTTCAGGATGTTCGAGATCCGCTTGTTCGCGGCCGCGAGCGCTTCGGCTTCCGCGAGGTGCGTGAATTCGCGCACCGCGTCGAGGCGCGCGACGAGATCGTCGACGCGCGTCGGGTTCAGGCTCAGCACCGCGTCGATTTCACCGGCCGAATAGCCGCGCTCGCGCAGCAGGCCGCGCAGGCGGTCCATGAAGAACGCGAGGATCGCATCGGTCGATTCGGCCACGCCCGGCACGCCTTCGAAGCGTGCATGGGCCGTGCGCAGCAGCGACACGAGATCGAGCGGCAACTGTTTCTCGAGCAGCAGGCGCAGCACGCCGAGCGCGTGGCGGCGCAGCGCGAACGGATCCTTCTCGCCGGTCGGCGCGAGGCCGATGCCCCAGATGCCGACGATCGTCTCGAGCTTGTCGGCGAGCGCGACCGAGGTCGACACGGGCGTGGTCGGCAGCGCGTCGCCGGAGAAGCGCGGCTGGTAGTGCTCGGCGCATGCGAGCGCGACGTCGTCGGCTTCGCCGTCGTGGCGCGCGTAGTACGTGCCCATCGTGCCCTGCAGCTCCGGGAACTCGCCGACCATGTCGGTCAGCAGGTCGGCCTTCGCGAGGCGCGCGGCGCGCTTCGCATGCGCGGCGTCGGCGCCGATCGCGGACGCGATCTCGCCGGCCAGCGCCTCGAGGCGCTCGACGCGCGCGAGCGCCGAACCGAGCTTGTTGTGATACACGACGTTCGCGAGCTGCGGCACGCGCTCGGCGAGCGGCTTCTTCTTGTCCTGCTCGAAGAAGAACTTTGCATCGGCGAGGCGCGGGCGCACGACGCGCTCGTTGCCTTCGATGATCTCGCCCGGCGTCTTCGTCTCGATGTTCGACACGATCAGGAAGCGCGAGCGCAGCTTGCCGTCGATGTCGGTCAGCGCGAAATACTTCTGGTTCGTCTGCATCGTGAGGATCAGGCATTCCTGCGGAACCTGCAGGAATTCGTCCTCGAAGCGGCACGGGTAGACGACCGGCCATTCGACCAGCGACGTCACTTCGTCGAGCAGCGCTTCGGGCATCACGACCGTGTCGCCGTTCGCGTGTTCGTTCAGCTGCGTGCGGATCGTTTCGCGGCGATCGGCGAAGTGCGCGATCACGCGGCCCTTGTCGCGCAGCGTGTCGGCGTAGGCGCGCGCATGCTGGATCGCGACGAGGCCGTCGGACAGGAAGCGGTGGCCGAGCGTGGTGTCGCCGGCGTCGATGCCGAACGCGGTGACGGGCACGATGCGATCGTCGTGCAGCACCGTCAGGCGATGCACCGGGCGCACGAACTTCACGTCGGAGCCGTCCGGGCGCTGGTAGGTCATGAACTTCGGGATCGGCAGCTTCGCGAGCGTTTCGTCGAGCGCGGCCTGCAGCCCGTCGGCGAGCGTCGAGCCGGCTGCCGAGTAGTTGACGAAGAACGCTTCGGCCTTGCCGTCCTGCGCGCGCTCGAGATCGGCGATCGACAGGTTCGGGTGGCCGAGCGCCGCGAGCTTCTTCGCGAGCGGGGCCGTCGGCTTGCCTTCGGCGTCGAGCGCGACCGACACGGGCAGGACCTTTTCGCGGACCTGCTTTTCAGGCGCGACGGCGCGCACGTTCTGCACGACGACGGCGAGGCGGCGCGGCGTGGCGTAGCGTTCGAACACGAGTTCGCCGTCGATGAGGTCGCGCGCCGCGAGGCGTTGCGCGAGACCTTCGGCGAATGCGTCGCCGAGGCGCGCGAGGGCCTTCGGCGGCAGCTCTTCGGTCAGCAGTTCGACGAGCAGGGGGGCGGGATGATTGTGCGTCATGATTGGAATAAATCTCGTCTCGTCAGTCCTGATCGATCTTGCGTTCGACCTTGAGCGGCGGCGCCCATGCCGGCTGTGCGGCGTCCTGGGCATCGGTGGTGAGGCCCGGCACGCCCGGCGGGTTGCCGAGCATCGGGAAGCCGAGCTTCTCGCGCGAGTCGTAGTAAGCCTGCGCGACGAGACGCGACAGCGCGCGGATGCGGCCGATGTACGCCGCGCGTTCGGTGACCGAGATCGCGCCGCGCGCGTCGAGCAGGTTGAACGTGTGGCCGGCCTTCAGCACGAGTTCGTATGCGGGCAGCGCGAGCTGCGCGTCGATCATCTTCTTCGCTTCCGCTTCGTAGCTGTTGAAGAACGTGAACAGCAGGTCGACGTTCGCATGCTCGAAGTTGTAGGTCGACTGCTCGACCTCGTTCTGGTGGTAGACATCGCCGTACGACAGGCGGCGGAGCTCGGGGCCGTTCGGGCCCTGCTCTTCCCACTCCGTCCACACGAGGTCGTACACGTTCTCGACCTTCTGCAGGTACATCGCGAGGCGCTCGAGGCCGTACGTGATCTCGCCGAGCACCGGCTTGCATTCGAGGCCGCCGACCTCCTGGAAATACGTGAACTGCGTGACTTCCATCCCGTTCAGCCACACTTCCCAGCCGAGGCCCCACGCGCCGAGCGTCGGGTTTTCCCAGTCGTCCTCGACGAAGCGCACGTCGTTCTGCTGGAGGTCGAAGCCGAGCGCCTCGAGCGAGCCGAGGTACAGGTCGAGGATGTTCTCCGGTGCCGGCTTGAGCACGACCTGGTACTGGTAATAGTGCTGCAGGCGGTTCGGGTTCTGGCCGTAGCGGCCGTCCTTCGGGCGGCGCGACGGCTGCACGTAGGCGGCGCGCCACGGCTCGGGGCCGACCGCGCGCAGGAACGTGTGGACGTGCGACGTGCCCGCGCCGACTTCCATGTCGATGGGCTGGAGCAGAGCGCAACCCTGCTTGTCCCAGTAGGACTGCAGCGTCAGGATGATTTGCTGAAACGTAAGCATGAAGAGCCTTCGTGGCGCTGGCGCTCCGTTGCGGGCGGCGCTCCGGGCAGGGGCCGGAGGGTCGGCTCGCGCGGCGGCGCGGCTTGTTAGTGTGCTGAAACGCGTAATTTTACCGGATCGGCGACCGGATGCGGCCGGAACACGGATGAAGGGGCCGTCGGCGGCGTTCCCGTGGCTCGCACGCTGCCTGTGCGCGGGTGGCCGATGCGTGCGGTGGGCTCACGCGTGCGGCGTCGCGATGCGCTTGCCGCACCGCGTTCCGCGGGCGTTAAGATGCGCGTATTGCGGTGCGCGCGACGCCTGCCGCGCCACCGATTGCCGAGCCCGGACCGCATGGACGATACGCACGACTTCCTCATTCCGCTGATGCCGCCGCTGCTTGCGCTGCTCGGGCAGGCCGCCGACGCGCGCTCGCGCGGCGAGCGCGATGCGCACGCGCTCTGGCTGAGCGCCGCCGGCCATCTGCATGCCGTCGACATGGCCGCGCTCGCGCAGCTCACCGCGGCGCTCGTCGCGCGGCAGCGCACGGCCGACGCGCTCGCGCTGGCCGAATGCGCGGCGCGCGTGTATCCCGATGCCGGTGCCCGCTTCAATCACGGCTATGCGCTGCAGATGCTCGGCCGTCACGCCGACGCGATCGCGCCGTACCGCGCCGCCCATGCGCTCGATCCGGGCTGGCCGTCGCTGCGCAACAACCTCGCGATCGCGCTGCGGCTGTCGGGCGGCGACCGCCGCGAGGAAATCGCGCTGCTCGAAGGGGCCGTGGCGGCCGATCCGCTCGACGTGCAGGCGTGGATCAACCTGGTCGTCGCGCGGCTTGCGACGCAGGACCTCGACGGTGCGCTCGCGTGCGCGGCGCGGCTCGCGGAGATCGCGCCCGACAATGCGCTCGCGATGAACAACATCGCGATGGCGATGAAGGAGGCGCAGCGCTGGGACGACGCGGAGCGTTACGCGGCGCGCGCGTGCGATCTGGCGCCCGACGACGCGTCGTTCCGTTTCAACCTCGCGATCATCCGGCTCGTGCGCGGCAACTTCGCGGCCGGCTGGCGCGGCCACGAGGCGCGCTGGGACGGCGCCGGCGAACTGCGCGGCCGCCGGCCGGCGTTGCCGGGCCTGCGCTGGCAGGGCGAGCCGCTCGCGGGCAAGACGCTGCTCGTGTGGGGCGAGCAGGGGCTCGGCGACGTGCTGCAGTTCGCCCGCTTCGTCGCACCGCTCGCCGAGCGCGTGCACCGGGAGGGCGGCCGGCTCGCGTGGAACACGTTTCCGCAGGTGGGCGCGCTGATGGAACGCAGCCTCGGCGCACACGCGGACGCGTTCAGCGCGGGCGGCGGCATCGACGTGTTGCCCGCCTTCGACTACGAAGTGCCGTTGATCGGCCTGCCGCTGATGCTCGGGATGGAGACGTCGACGCTCGCGTCGTCGGTGCCGTACCTGCGGGCCGATTCGCACGCGCGCGACGCGTGGCGCGCGCGGCTCGCCGGCGACGGCCGGCTGAAGGTCGGGCTCGTGTGGACGGGCAGCGCGGGACACCAGCGCAATCCGTTCCGGCGCGTCGGGCTCGAGCGCTATGCCGATGCGTTTCGCGGGATCGACGGCGTCGCGTTTCATTCGCTGCAGCCGGGCGCGGACGCGGATGTCGCCGCGGCGCGCGCGGCCGGTTTTGCGATCGAAGACTTCACGGCCGAACTGAAGAGTTTCGACGATACGGCCGCGTTCATCGGCGCGCTGGATCTGGTGATCACGGTGTGCACGTCGGTCGCGCACCTGTCGGGCGCGCTGGGTGCGCGCACGTGGGTGCTGCTCGACGTGAATCCGCACTGGCCGTGGCTGCTCGAACGCACCGACAGCCCGTGGTATCCGACCGCCACGCTGTACCGGCAACGAACGTTCGGCGCGTGGGAACCGGTGATGGAGGACGTGAGCCGCGACCTGCGGAGCCTGGCCGCACGGTAGGCTCGATCGGCCCGGCAGGCCTGAGCGGCCGGCCGGTTCGCGCTCACGCACCGCCGCGTGCGGCGGCGGCCTCCACGCAGTGCGCAGCGGCCGCCGGTTGCGTCATGCCGGCTTATCGCCGCCGTTGTTCCGGCCGTTGCGCCGGCGCAGCCCGGGCCCGAACGTGAAGCCGAACGCGAGCAGCACGAACGACACCGCGAGCACGATGTTGTTGCCGCTCGTCACGTACGGCGTGAAGCCGCTCGTGCCTTCGATCCGCACGTCGAGCGAGCCGATCGTGAACGGCTTCAACTGGCCGAGCACGCGGCCGCGCGCATCGATCGCGGCCGTCATCCCCGTGTTGGTCGAGCGCAGCATCGGCCGGCCCGTCTCGAGCGAACGCATCCGTGCGATCTGCAGGTGCTGGTCGAGCGCGATCGTGTCGCCGAACCACGCGAGGTTCGTCACGTTGACGAGCACGCCCGGCGGCTGCGGGTTGTCGCGGATCGTCGCGGCGATTTCCTCGCCGAACAAGTCCTCGTAGCAGATGTCGGCCATCACGGGCTGGTTGTGGACCAGGAACGGCTTCTGCACGGGCGCGCCGCGCGCGAAGTCGCCGAGCGGCATCTTCATCAGGTTGACGAACCACCGGAAGCCCCACGGGATGAATTCGCCGAAGGGCACGAGGTGATGCTTGTCGTAGTGATAGATGTCGCGCGAGTTCGGCGTCACGCCGTACAGGCTGTTCGTATAGTCGACGTAGCGGCCGTCCTCGGTCACCGATGCGCCGACCGCGCCGAACAGCACGGCCGAGCCCGTCGTGTCGCTGAACTTGCGGATCGCGACGGCGAACGGCTCGGGCAGCTCCTGGATCATCACCGCGATCGCGGTCTCGGGCGTGACGATCAGGTCGGCGGGCTTCTCGATGATCATCTGCGTGTACATCTTGATCGCCGCGTCGATGCCCGCTTCCTCGAACTTGATGTCCTGCTTCACGTTGCCCTGCAGCAGCCGCACGGTGAGCGGCGTGTTCGCGGGCACGGTCCACGTGACCTGCGACAGCCCGAGGCCGGCCGCGACGAGCGCGACGGCGATGCCGGCCGGCGCGGCGACGCGGATGCGCGCACTGCCGCCGGCCGCGCTTTCACGTGCGGGCGACGGGCGCGCGGCGGCAAGCGACTGCACGACCAGCGCGGCGAACAGCGCGAGCACCCACGCGATCCCGTACACGCCGGCGACCGGCGCGAAGCCCGCGAACGGGCCGTCGACCTGCGGGTAGCCGCTCGCGAGCCAAGGAAAGCCGGTGAACACGGTGCCGCGCAGCCATTCGCCGAGGGCCCACGCGCTCGCGAATGCGAACGCGCCGTGCCAGGTCGGCGAGAACGGCCGCGGGTCGGGCTCGCGGCGATGCCACGCGTGGCCCGCGCAGAACGACCACAGCCCGGCGGAGAACGCCGGGTACAGCGACAGGTACAGCGAGAACAGCACGAGTGCGCCGCCCGCGAGCGGCGCGGCCATCTCGCCGTACACGTGCATGCTGATGTAGAGCCACCAGACGCCGCTGATGAAGTTGCCGAAGCCGAACGCGCCGCCCGTGAGCGCGGCGCCGCGCCAGCTCGACGTGCGCGTCAGTTGCGCGAAAAACCAGACGAATACGACGAGTTGCAGCCAGCCGCCGTGCGGCGTCGGTGCGAAGCTGAGCGTATTGGCTGCGCCGGCGAGCAGCGCGGCCGGATAGTGCCAGCGCGGCAGCGCGCGGCCGGGCGCCGGCGCGAGAAGGCCGCCAGCCGGGCGGGACGGGATCGGATCGTCCATGTGAAGCGGAAGTGGGCGAGCGGTTGAAGGAGACGCGGCTGGCGCGGGACGGTCAGTCCTCGTGCGAGGTTTCGGCGCGACGGCTGGCGAGCGGGTTGCGGCGCACCAGCAGCACATGAACCTGGCGCGCATCGCCGCGCTGGATTTCGAATACGAGGTTGCCGAGCTGCAGCTTTTCGCCGCGGTGCGGAACCCGTCCGAAATGATGGGTGATCAGGCCGCCGATCGTGTCGACTTCGTCGTCGGGGAAATCGGTGCCGAATGTCTCGTTGAACTGTTCGATCTCGGTGAGCGCGCGCACGCGGTAGCGGCCGTCCGGCCCCGAGATGATGTTGCCGGCTTCTTCGTCGAAGTCGTATTCGTCCTCGATGTCGCCGACGATCTGTTCGAGCACGTCCTCGATCGTGATCAGGCCCGCGACGCCGCCGTACTCGTCGACGACGATCGCGAGGTGGTTGCGGTTCACGCGGAAGTCGTGCAGCAGCACGTTCAGGCGCTTCGATTCGGGAATGAACACGGCCGGGCGCAGCATCCCGCGCACGTCGAACTCTTCTTCGGCGTAGAAGCGCAGCAGATCCTTCGCGAGCAGCACGCCGATCACGTTGTCGCGGTTTTCCTCGTACACGGGGTAGCGCGAGTGCGCCTTTTCGAGGACGAACGGGATGAAATCCTCGGGCTTGTCGGCGATGTTGATCGCGTCCATCTGCGCGCGCGGCACCATGATGTCACGCGCGCACAGGTCGGATACCTGGAACACGCCTTCGATCATCGACAGCGAATCGGCGTCGATCAGGTTGCGTTCGTGGGCGTCCTGGAGGATTTCCAGCAGCTCGCCGCGGGATTCGGGCTCGGGCGAGATGAAGTCGGTCAGGCGCTCGAGCAGCGAGCGCTTTTCTTGCGGTTTGTCGGTTGGCTTACGACTGGGATACGAATCGTTCATGGTGGTGCGCCCGGGTCGTGCCGGGGCGCGCTGTCACGGAGTAGGCAAGGATACACCAAGGGCACGACGCGGCCGTGTCACCCCGGCCGCACGGCCAGGGCGGGCAGCTCGCGCGGGCCTCGCTCGCGGACGGCCGCGCCGGGGCGCGACACCGTCCTCGGGTCCATCCTATCCCAGAAAAAGGGCGGTGGGGCAGCGGCGGCAAAAAACGGAACCGGGAAGGGCGGGCAGGCGCGAAGCGGGAAGGCGTCCGGCCGACGCCGCCCGTGGCGGCGACATTCTGCCGCACGCGGGCGCCGCCGGGCCGCGGTTCAGAACCGCATGCCGGTCGAGCAGCCGCCGGCGGCCGCGCCGTTGGTCGCGGCGCCGCCGCAGCCCAATATCCCGCAGCCGGACAGCGCGACGCTCGCGGCGACGATCAGCGCGGCGACCTTGCAATGCGACCAGTGTGACGGTTTCATCGGTAGTGTCCTGATTCGAATGCGCGGGCGGGGCGGCATCGCATGGCGGCCAAGCCGGGCGTCGTGTCGCGTCACCGGCATCGCGCGAGCAGCCCTTCCAGCGCGCGATCGGGGATGCCGCTCGCGCGCAGCGCGTCGACCGTGCGGCTCACGTAGTCGAGCGTCGTGCCGTAGCGGCCGGCCGCGCAGCCGAACACTGCCTTCACGACGGGGTCGGACAGCTTGCCCGTATAGGTCGGTACGTCGCGGCGCATCACGAACGCGAGCGCGTTCACGCGTTCGCCGTTCTCGAGCGAGCACGGCAGCCACGCGGGCCGGTACGAACCCATCGGCATTTCGCGCTTCCACAGCGTCTCGAGGTGCGGCTGCGCGGTCGGGCCCGCGAGCCGGAACGCGATGCCCGAGCACGAGCCGCCGCGATCGAGCGCGAGCACGAGGCCCGGGCGTTCGGGCGTGCCGCGGTTCACGCGCGACCACAGGTAGAGCCCGCGATGGTAGCCGTGCACCTTGCCGCGCACGGCGGCGACGGTCGGCAGCCCCGGGTTCCAGATCAGCGAGCCATAACCGAACAGCCAGAGATCCTGCCGGCCGTCCCAGTCGCGCATCGTGTGCGCGAGCGATGCCGCGAGCTCGTCTTCCGTCAGCAAGCGCCCGTCGCCGATCGACGGCGGATAGGCGGGCGGGAGCATCGCGGCGTTGCGCATCGTGCGGCCGGCTTACTGGTACGGGTTCGGGAAGCCCAGCTTCGCGAGGATGTCGACTTCGAGCGCTTCCATTTCGGCCGCGTCCTCGTCGCTCGTCTCGTGGTCGTAGCCCTGCGCGTGCAGCGCGCCGTGCACCAGCAGGTGCGCGTAGTGGGCCGTGAGCGGCTTGCCCTGGTCGTGCGCTTCCTTCTCGACGACCGGGCAGCACAGCACGAGGTCGCCGATCACGGTGCCGTCGGGCGCCGTGTCGTATGCGAAGGTCAGCACGTTGGTCGGATAGTCCTTGTGGCGGTAGCCGGCGTTCAGCGTGCGGCCTTCGTTTTCGCCGACGAAGCGCACGGTGAGCTGCGCGCTGGCGAACAGCGCCGGCTCGATCCATTCGGCGATCAGCTTGCGCTTGGGGCACGTCTTGCGCACGTCGCTCGTGATCTCGTCGCCGTACTGCACGGACAGGTCGAGTTCCGGCGCGCGCAGCTCGTCTTCGATTTCGTCTTCGCGCGGCGCGAGTTCGGCGCCCACGTGCAGCGTCACGCTGTCGTAGTGCTCGGGCTGCAGCGCGAGCTTCGCGCGCATCGCCGGATCGTTGTGCTGCGCGACGATCGCGACGGCCGCGTCGCCCGAGCTGCCCGACAGGTCGAACATCAGGCTGCGACCGTCCGGGAAGTCGATCCGCAGCCCTTGCGCGCTGACGGTCCGGGCCTTGCCCTTCGCATCGAACAGCGAAAGGCGGGGAGATTCGGGCGCGGCGGACTGGGCGCGCCCGGACTTGCGGGAACGGGAGGATTTCATGACGCGTGCGGCGATTGGGACGCGTTGAGGATACACCAAACGGCCGATCGCACCCGAATTCGCGCGGGCGAAAAAAAGCCCGGCGCGCCGTCTGGCGGGCCGGGCCGGGGCAGCGCACGGGCGCCGCCGGTCAGCCGTCCTGGTGCTGCGCGTGGAATTCGTCGTATGCCTCGACGATGCGCGCGACGAGCGGATGGCGCACGACGTCCACGCTCGTGAAACGCGTGAGCGCGATGCCGCGCACGCCGCCGAGCACCTGCTGCGCCTCGACGAGGCCGCTCTTGTGGCCGCGCGGCAGGTCGACCTGGCTCGTGTCGCCGGTCACGACCGCCTTCGAGCCGAAGCCGATCCGCGTGAGGAACATCTTCATCTGCTCGGGCGTCGTGTTCTGCGCCTCGTCGAGGATGATGAATGCGTGATTCAGCGTGCGGCCGCGCATGTACGCGAGCGGCGCGATCTCGATCATCTGGCGCTCGAACATCTTCGCGGTCTTGTCGAAGCCGAGCAGGTCGTACAGCGCGTCGTACAGCGGACGCAGGTACGGATCGACCTTCTGCGCGAGATCGCCCGGCAGGAAGCCGAGCCGTTCGCCGGCCTCGACGGCCGGGCGCGTCAGCACGATCCGCTTGACCTGGTCGCGCTCGAGCGCGTCGACCGCGCACGCGACCGCGAGGTAAGTCTTGCCGGTGCCGGCCGGCCCGACGCCGAACGTCACGTCGTGCGACAGGATCTGCTTCAGGTATTCGCGCTGCGCGGGCGTGCGGCCGCGCAGGTCGGCGCGCCGCGTATACAGCTTCGGCCCGGGCTCTTCGCCCGGCGCTTCGTCGTCGATTTGCACGACGGGTTCGTCGAACGGATGGTCGGGGTCGCCGCGAAAGCGCACGTCGAGCGTGTCCTGGCGGCCGTTGCCGGCCGTGTGGCGCACTTCGACCAGCGCAAGCTGGATGTCGTCGACCGACAGCGGATCGCGCGCGCGGTTGTAGAAGTTTTCGAGCGCGGCGTGCGCGAGCTTGGCGCCGCGCCCGCGGATCGTGATCCGGTGGCCGCGCCGCGCGAGCGTGACGTCGAGCGCCTGTTCGATCTGCCGCAGGTTCTCGTCGAGCGGGCCGCAGAGGTTGGCGAGGCGCGCGTTGTCGTCGCGCGGTGCGGTGAATTCCAGTGCTTGGACGGTCTTCAAAGTAGCGTCGGGCTCCTGTGGAACGTCAGTCAGTGGGTGGCCGCGCTCGCGTCGTCGCTGACGAGCAGGAGCTCGCCGCGCAGCGAGTGCGGGTACGCATGGTTGATCTTCACGTCGATCATCTGGCCGATCAGGCGCGGGTGCGACGCGAGCGGCGCCGGGAAATTCACGACCCGGTTGTTCTCGGTGCGGCCCGCGAGTTCGTTCGGGTCTTTGCGCGACGGGCCCTCGACGAGGATCCGCTCGACCTTCCCGACCATCGACCGGCTGATGCGCGCGACGTTTTCCTCGATGGTCGCCTGCAGATGTTGCAGGCGTTTGAGCTTCACTTCACGCGGCGTGTCGTCGTGCAGGTTCGCGGCCGGCGTGCCGGGGCGCGGGCTGTAGATGAACGAGAAGCTCGTGTCGTAGCTCATGTCGTGCACGAGCGCCATCATCTTGTCGAAATCGTCCTCGGTCTCGCCGGGGAAGCCGACGATCATGTCGGTCGACAGCGACAGGTCGGGGCGGATCGCGCGCAGCTTGCGGATCACCGACTTGTATTCGAGCACCGTGTAGCCGCGCTTCATCGCCATCAGGATGCGGTCGGAGCCGTGCTGGACGGGCAGGTGCAGGTGGCTCACGAGCTTCGGCACCTTCGCGTAGGTGTCGATCAGGCGTTGTGTGAATTCCTTCGGGTGCGACGTCGTGTAGCGGATCCGCTCGATGCCGGGGATGTCGGCGACGTATTCGATCAGCGTCGCGAAATCGGCGATGTCGGACGAGCCGGCCGTCAGCGCGCCGCGGTATGCATTCACGTTCTGGCCGAGCAGCGTGACTTCGCGCACGCCCTGGTCGGCGAGGCCGGCCACTTCGGTCAGCACGTCGTCGAGCGGGCGCGATACTTCGTCGCCGCGCGTGTACGGCACCACGCAGTAGCTGCAGTACTTCGAGCAGCCTTCCATGATCGACACGAACGCGCTCGGCCCCTCGACGCGCGCGGGCGGCAGGTGGTCGAACTTCTCGATCTCGGGGAACGTGATGTCGACCTGCGCGCGGCCGCTCGCGCGGCGCGCGTCGATCATCTGCGGCAGGCGGTGCAGCGTTTGCGGGCCGAACACGAGGTCGACGTAGGGGGCGCGCGACACGATCGACGCGCCTTCCTGGCTCGCGACGCAGCCGCCGACGCCGATCAGCAGGCCGGGCTTCGCTTCCTTCAGCTCGCGCACGCGGCCGAGATCGGAGAACACCTTCTCCTGCGCCTTTTCACGGACCGAGCACGTGTTGAACAGGATGATGTCCGCGTCTTCCGGCGTATCGGTCTTTTCGAGGCCCTCGGCCGCATTCAGCACGTCCACCATCTTGTCCGAGTCGTACTCGTTCATCTGGCAGCCGAAGGTCTTTACGTAAACTTTCTTGGTCATGGGGATTCGCCGTTCGCAGTGGTTGACCTGGGGGCGTCGTCAAGGGTGAATCGGGACGGCCGTGCGCTGCGCGCAGATTGCGCGCGCCAAGCATGAAGAGCCGTCGGGAAAGCTTTCCATTATAGCTTTTCACGCCGCCCCGGACCGGTGGCGGGTTGCGGCCGCGCGCCGCCGCCTGTCAGGTCCCGACCCCTTGGCGGCGGCGCGCCGGCCGTCAGCGGCACGCGTTCAGCAGGTCGTCGAGCGCGGCTTCCTCGCGCGCGAAGCGTTCGACGAGGAAGTCGAGCAGCACGCGCACGCGCGGCGCCATGTAGCGCTTGCCGGGGTAGATCGCGTGCAGCGGCGCGCCCTGGTGCCGCCAGTCGGGCAGCAGGACCTTGAGCCGCCCGGCGCGTATGTCGTCGGCGACATCCCAGATCGAGTTCAGCACGATGCCGTTGCCGCGCAGCGCCCACTCGCGGGCGAGGCCGCCGTCGTTGGTCTCGAACGCAGTGGCGAGCGGCACCGTGCAGGTCTGCGTGTCGTCGCCGCGCGTGAAGCGCCACGTGTTCATCGGCCCGGATGCCACCGTGATCACGTTGCACGGAAAGCGGGCCAGATCGTGCGGATCGCGCGGCGTGCCGTGGCGTTCGACGAACGACGGCGCCGCGCACGGCACGCGCCGGTCGGCGGCGAGCCGGCGTGCGATCAGTGCGCCGTCGGGCGGCGCGGCGAAGCGGATCGCGAGATCGATCTCGTCCTGCCACAGGTTCACCGTCGAGTCGGACGCCGTCAGCGAGAACGTCACGTCCGGGTAGCGCGCGGTGAATTCGTCGAGCCAGTCGAGCAGCCGGCGGCGGCCAAAATCGGACGTTGCCGACAGCCGCACGCGGCCGCCGACGACGTTGCGGCCGGCCTGCAGCAGCGCGTTTGCGTCGTCGAGCGCCTGCAACGCCTGCCGGCACCCGTTCAGGTACAGGCGGCCCTCGTCGGTGAGCCGCAACTGCCGGGTCGAACGGTCGAACAGCCGGGTCGTGACCGCCGCCTCGAGTTTCGCGAGGCGCGCGCTCGCGGCGGCCGGCGTGAGGTTCAGCTTGCGCCCGGCAGCGGACAGGCTGCCCAGTTCCGCCGCCTCGACGAACAACCGGATATCGCCCAGTCGGTCCATGCGATTTTCCAGAAATTTTTGAAAATGGTTCAAATGCCAAGCCAATTATCAAATATAGGCGTCTTCGGGACAATGCGCGCACATCCCGTTTTTTTTGGTTCTTCGCAGGAAACCGTGGAGGGTTTGAGGGCGATTGCGTAATCTGACGCCTGACTTTAGGAGGTCAGGAGGAAGAATTGCTCGATCGCAAGGCACTTCAAGCGCTGGGTTGCTGGACCGGCTATCGGTTAGAGCGGGTGGAATGGCCGGAAGGAGAAAGCCACACGCTGTCGCTGTATCTGAAGCCGGTCAGCAAGGTGATGTACTGCGAACAATGCGGGGCGCGCTGCCAGCAGATCCAC
>NZ_MDEQ02000027.1 GCF_001883705.2 Burkholderia catarinensis | reverse complement strand
GTACAGGATCTCGGCGGCCGGGAAGCCCGGGAAGATCTCGACGCCCAAGGCTTCCGCCTGCGTGCCCAGCCAGCGCGTGACGTTGCCCAGCGAGATCACGTAGTTGCCGTGGTTCTTGAAGTTCTCGGGCAGCGCCCAGTTCGGCGTCGTGACCGCGCTCTGCTCGGACAGGAACAGGAAGCGGTCTTCCGTCACCTCGACATCGAGCGGGGCGCCGCGTTCCTTCCAGTCGGGGAACAGTTCGGTGATCGCGCGCGGATCCATCACCGCGCCCGACAGGATGTGCGCGCCGATCTCGGAACCCTTCTCGAGCACGCACACGCCGATCTCGGTGCCTTTCTCGGCGGCCAACTGCTTGAGCCGGATCGCCGCCGACAGCCCCGCGGGGCCGCCGCCGACGATCACGACGTCGTATTCCATCGATTCGCGCGGGCCGTATTGCTCGATGAGGCTTGCGGGGGTCATTGGCGTTCCTCTAACCGTTAGAATGCTTTTATTCGGGAGCGTATTGTCTGCGAAACGAAACGCTTGCCGCAACAGCATGCGGCTAGATTAGCACGATCGTTCTATTTATGTGCTAGGGTAATGCCGCTTGGGCCGTGCGGTCCATGGCGGCGAAATGACATCGAAAGGGGATGTGCAAATGGGTCGATCGATCAATCTGGAAGGCAAGGTTGCGCTGGTCACGGGCGCGTCGAGCGGCCTCGGGCAGCGCTTTGCGCAGGTATTGTCGCAGGCCGGCGCGAAGGTCGTGCTCGCGAGCCGGCGCGTCGAGCGCCTGAAGGAACTGCGCGCGGAGATCGAGGCGGCGGGTGGCGCTGCGCACGTCGTGTCGCTCGACGTGACCGACGTCCAGAGCATCAAGGCGGCAGTCGCGCATGCGGAGACGGAGGCCGGCACGATCGACATCCTCGTGAACAATTCGGGCGTCTCGACGATGCAGAAGCTCGTCGACGTGACGCCTGCCGATTTCGAGTTCGTGTTCGATACCAACACGCGCGGCGCATTTTTCGTCGCGCAGGAAGTCGCGAAGCGGATGATCATGCGCGCGAACGGAGGCGGCAACGGCAAGCCGCCGTGCCGGATCATCAACATCGCGTCGGTCGCCGGGCTGCGCGTGTTCCCGCAGATCGGGTTGTACGCGATGAGCAAGGCCGCGGTCGTGCAGATGACGCGCGCGATGGCGCTCGAGTGGGGGCGCCACGGGATCAACGTCAACGCGATCTGTCCGGGCTATATCGATACCGAAATCAATCATTACCTGTGGGAAACCGAGCAGGGCCAGAAGCTGCAGTCGATGCTGCCGCGCCGGCGCGTCGGCAAGCCTCAGGACCTCGACGGGCTGTTGTTGCTGCTCGCGGCCGACGAGTCGCAGTTCATCAATGGCTCGATTATCTCCGCCGACGACGGCTTCGGCCTCGCCTGAGCGGATGACATTCAGCAACAAAGAAGACTGCAATGAGCGATTATTCCCCCGTTTTTGAAATGTCGATGCCGATCCGCTGGGGCGACATGGACGCGTTCGGCCATGTGAACAACACGGTCTATTTCCGCTACATGGAGCAGGCGCGAATCTCGTGGTTCGAGGAGCTCGGCATCGCCGGCGGCAACGGCGAAGGGCAGGGGCCCGTGATCGTCACGGCGTCGATGGAGTTTCTCAAGCAGTTGCACTATCCGGGCGACGTGATCGCGAAGATGTCGGCCGCGAAGCCTGGCCGAAGCAGCTTCGACACCGGTTTCGAGCTCACGCGCGCGGACGATCCGCAGCACGTCTATGCGCGCGGCAATGCGCGCTGCGTGTGGGTCGACTACGCGCTCGGCAAGTCGGCGCCGCTGCCGCAACTGCTGCGCGACACGATCGAGCGCGCGCTCGCGCCGAAGGTCGGCTGAGCGTCGCACGGCGAGGCCGGCGCAGGGCCGCCGGTAACTTGCCATGCCCGTTGTTTCTCCGAATCGGCCGCATCATGCGGCCGATTGTCATCCGGCGCTGCCATTTACTGCCCGAGCAGGCGCTGCAACAGTTCCGGCGTATTGTTCGTCCCGTATTTGCGCATCAGCCGTGCGCGGTAGATGTCGACCGTGCGCGAGCTGATCTCGAGCACGCGCCCGATCTGCTTGCTGGTCTTGCCGGTTGCCAACTGCGCGGCGATCTCGCGCTCGCGCGGGGTCAGCTCGACGGCGACCCGGCGTGTCGCGCTCAGATCCTCGAAGGTCCACACGCCGGCCGCGAGCGGTGCGGTACGGTCGAGCGCGCGGCCCGTCACATGGCACCAGAACAGTTCGCCGTCCGCGCGTTTCATGATTCTGTCATCCGAGTAGATGCCGTTCGCGGCCATCACGCGCGCGATGCGCTCGCCGATGCGCTGGAATTCGTCCGTCGACGGGTAGAGCACCTCGTACGATTTCCCGATCAGGTCGGCCCGCGCACAGCGGAAGATCGACGCGAGTGCGTCGTTGCAGTCCTCGATCACGCGGTCGCGCGACAGGACGAGGCCGAGCGGCGCGAGGTGGAAGGCAGTCTGGTAATCGAGAGCGGGCATGGCGCAGGCAAGGGGAGGCAAACGCTTATGTATTTTTGCGTATTGTGCCGCATCCACGCCGCATCGTACCCTTTCAGGCATCTCGCGGCGGTTTGCCGCGACATAAAAACAGCGCGCCTCGACGCAGGCATCGCCGCGCATGCATAGAATGGTGCGGCGGGCTTGCGGGCCAGGTGGGCGCGTGAACCGGTTTCGCTGGTTTCCATAGAGGAAGGGACAACAGATGAACAAAGTCTATCCAAGCGCGGCTGCCGCGCTGGAAGGGATCGTCCGCGACGGACAGACCTTCGCGGTGGGCGGCTTCGGCCTGTGCGGGATTCCCGAGGCGCTGATCGCGGCATTGCGCGATTCGGCCGTCAAGGGCATCACCTGCATCAGCAACAACGCGGGCGTCGACGGTTTCGGCCTCGGCCTGCTGCTGGAAACGCGCCAGATCAAGAAGATGATCTCGTCGTATGTCGGCGAGAACAAGGAGTTCGAGCGCCAGTATCTGGCAGGCGAACTCGAACTCGAATTCACGCCCCAAGGCACGCTCGCCGAAAAGCTGCGCGCGGGTGGCGCGGGCATCCCCGCATTTTTCACGAACACCGGCTACGGCACCGTCATCGCGGAAGGCAAGGAAACGCGCCAGTTCGGCGATCGCCACTACGTGCTCGAGCCGTCGCTGACGGCCGACGTCGCGCTCGTGAAGGCCTGGAAGGCCGACAAGTCCGGCAACCTGATCTATCGCCGCACCGCGCGCAACTTCAACCCGATGTGCGCGATGGCCGGCAAGATCACCGTGGTGGAAGTCGAGGAGATCGTCGAGAACGGCACGCTCGATCCGGACCAGGTCCATACGCCGGGGATCTTCGTGCAGCGCATCGTGCTGAACGCGACGCCCGAAAAACGCATCGAACAACGCGTCGTACGCGCGAAAGGAGACTGACATGGCCTGGAATCGTGACCAGATGGCCGCGCGCGCGGCGAAGGAATTGCAGGACGGCTTCTACGTGAACCTTGGCATCGGGCTGCCGACGCTCGTCGCGAACCACGTGCCGGAAGGCGTCGAGGTGTGGCTGCAGTCGGAGAACGGCCTGCTCGGCATCGGCCCGTCGCCGACCGAGGACGAAGTCGACGCCGATCTCATCAACGCCGGCAAGCAGACCGTCACGACGCTGCCGGGCTCGTCGATCTTCTCGTCGGCCGATTCGTTCGCGATGATCCGCGGCGGCCACATCAACCTCGCGATCCTCGGTGCGATGCAGGTCAGCCGGCAGGGCGACCTCGCGAACTGGATGATCCCGGGCAAGATGATCAAGGGAATGGGCGGCGCGATGGACCTCGTCGCCGGCGTGAAGCGCGTCGTCGTGCTGATGGAGCATGTCGCGAAGGGCGACCAGCACAAGATCCTCGACGAATGCAACCTGCCGTTGACGGGGGTCGGCGTGGTCGACCTGATCATCACCGATCTCGGCGTGATCGAAGTGACGCCGGCCGGCCTGAAGGTCCTCGAGCTCGCCGACGGCGTGAGCGCGGAAGAGATCCAGACGAAGACGGGCGCACCGCTCGATGTGAGCGCGGTCGCCTGAGCACCGTCCTTTCCGGATGACGACCGACGCCCCGCGTTCCTGACGGAACGCGGGGCGTTTTGTCATGACCGCATGCGTCACGCGATCGCGCCGCCACCGTCGACCAGCACCGTCGAACCGGTCGCATAGGGCGTTGTGGCCAGGTACACGATCGCATTCGCGACGTCCTCGGGCTGGCCCACGCGGCGTGCGGGAAGGCGCTGGGCGGCGCCCGCGTACATCGCATCGCGCGCGTCGGGTGCGAGCTTGTCCCACAGCGGCGTCGCGATCAGGCCCGGCGACACGGTGTTCACCCGCACGGGCGCCAGTTCGAGCGCAAGGCCGCGGGCGAGCGCCTCGAGCGCCGCGTTGATCGCACCCTGCAGCACCGACGACGCGTTCGGTCGCACGCTGAGGTAACCCGACACGAATGTCAGCGAACCGCCGGGTGCAATATCGATCGAGCGGGCAATGCGGTATGCGCCCCAGAACTTGCTGTCCATCGCAGCCTGCGCGTCGGCAAGCGGCAGTGCGCGGGCCGGGCCCGTGGCCGTCTTCGCGGCCGAAATCACGACGTGGTCGAACTGGCCGGCGCGCGCGCAGAACGCATCGACGGCCGCCGTGTCGGTGATGTCGAGCGCTTCGGTGCGCACGTGCTCGTCCGGCGCGGCATCTGCGCCGGCCCTGGCCGGGTCGCGCGATGCGATCGTCACGACAGCGCCGCGTTGCGCGAAGGCTTTCGCGGCGGCGGCGCCGATGCCGGAGCTGCCGCCGACGACAAGTACTTTCTTTCCGTGGAGTGGATCGTTCATGGTGGTCGTTCCGAGGTGAGGAGGTGAGCGGAATCCGGTCAGATCGTTTCGGCTTCGCGCAGCGTCGACGGGCTGCGTAGCGCGAAGCGGGCGATGTCGTCCTTGCGCATGAAGGCGACCCCCGGATGCGATCGTGCGTACTGCAGGAATGCGTCCCACGCGCGGACCATCTGCGGCGTGCCGCTGATCCGGTCGTGCGCGCTGATCGACATCAGTCTGCGCCGCTGCCCGGCTTCCGCGTACAGCTGGTCGAAATCGAGCTTGATCTGCTCGAGAAACATCGTCGGCGAGTAGTTGCGGCCCTCGATCAGCAGGATGTCGTTGTTGCGCAGCGTGTACGGGACGACCACGAAATCGCGACCGCCGACGGTCTCGACGAAGGGCTCGTCCCGGCTGACGTCGTCGATGTGATACACGTAGCCGAGTTCCTGCAGCAGCGGCAGCGTGTGCGGCCCGCGCCGCAGCCAGTTGCAGTTGTAGCCGATCGGGCGCTGTCCCGTTGCCGCTTCGACCATGTCGCGGGCTTCGGTGAGGAAACGACGCTCGTCGTCGCGGCTCATCGCGAATTGCGAGCGCCAGGTCGGGCCGTGCGCGGCCGCTTCGTGGCCGCACGATCTCGCGCGCCAGTTCGGGATGCCGGCGTGCGGCTTCTCCGATCATGTGCGACGTGACTTTCACGCCGTGCCGGTCCCACAGGTCAAGAAGACGCGGAATCCCTTCACGATAGCCATACGCGAACCACGTGGCCGATGCCAGATCGACCGGCGCCGACGATGGAAATTCGACGGGCGGGAACGGGCTGTCTGCGCCCTTGGGCGGTTGTCCGCCGGCCTCGAATTGCATCGAGATCGAGATGACGAGCCGCGTATCGTTCGGCCAGAATCCGCCGGCTCCTCTGCCTGCTGGCCGCGGTGCCGGCGCGGCGGCTGCCAGCCGGGAGGCGCCCGCGGCCGCCGCGACGCCGGCCGCCAGCCCGGCGCCGGCCTGTGCAAGAAACGTGCGGCGCGCCGGAGGCGTCGCCGAATTGGAGTCGCTGTAAGTCATCGTCTTCCCCGTCAGCCGACGAGCCCGAGCTGGCGCATCAGCGTCAGGTTGTCCTCGATGTGCCAGTTTTCCGCGATACGGCCGTGGTCGATCCGGTAGATGTCGGTCGCGATGAAGTCGACCGTCTGCCCGCTTCCGGCCGTGCCATTGAACGTGCCGGTGAAATGCCCGCGAAAATGCAGGTGCACGACGACTCGGTCGCCCGCGACGATCATCTGCTCGATGTCGCAACGCAGGTCCGGGATGGCTGCGCGCATCGTTCGGGATGCCGCGAGCGGTCCCGGCAAGCCCTGTGCGCGGCCGGCTGGAAGCGTTCGGTCGATGAAGCCGGCGGCGAGTGCCGTGCGGGCGAGGGTGGCGTCGCCGGTATCCCAGAACGTGCCGTAGCGACGCGCGGCGAGGACTTGTGCGCGTGCCTGCGTGACCGGCACGTCGGCCGCGACGGTCAGGCTGTGCGGCTCGACGAGGCCGGCCGCGCGGGACGCGGCAGGCGACAGCGCAACGACGCAGGCTGCCGCAGCGATGACGCGGGTGATCGGGCGAGCGGTCGAAGGAAGGCGGGTCGACATGGTTTCGGGTGTCCTGTGTATGGCGTCGTACGACGACGCGGAACAGGTATGGTAGGTTTCCGATATCTATCTAAATACCGGCGGAAAGCGAATGGATTATTCGAAAAAAGGAAAGATGCGATCGGGGCCGGTGCCACGATGCTGATCGACGATCTCCCGGCGCTCGATACCTTCGCGAGAATCGTGTCGGCCGGCAGCCTGTCGGCGGCGGCGCGCGAGCTGGACTTGTCGCTGTCCGTCGTCAGCAAGCGGCTTGCGCATCTCGAGTCGCAGCTCGGCGTGCGTCTGCTGCACCGGACGACGCGGCAGCAGACGCTGACCGACGACGGTGCGCAGTTCCACGCGCAGGTGCTGCGCATCCTGGCCGAAGTGGGGCGCGCCGAAACGCTGATGAGCGATCGCCGCGGCACGGTCGGCGGTTTGCTGCGCCTGACGGCGCCGGGCGAACTCGGCCGCCTGCGGATCGCGCCGCTCGTCGCAGCGTTTCAGCGGCGACATCCCGAGCTGACCGTGCAACTGATGCTGACGGACACGATTGTCGATCTGCTCGCGCATGACATCGACGTTGCCGTGCGGATCGGCCGCCTCGCGGATTCGACGATGGTCGCGCGCGAACTGGCACCGAATCATCGCGTGCTTTGCGCATCGTCGAGCTATCTCGCCGCGCACGGGCTGCCCGCTGATCCGGCCGAGCTTCGTGCGCACCGATGCATCGTGATGGGCGACCAGCCGCGTGCCGAGTGGCGGTTCGACGGTGCCCAGGGCACGGTTGCGGTCGAGGTGACGGCCGCGCTGCTGACGAACGACGGCGGCGCGGCTCGTACGTTGGCGCTGGAGGGCGCGGGTATCGCGCTGAAGTCGATCTGGGACGTCGGTGCCGATCTCGATGCCGGTCGACTGGTCCGCGTGCTGCCGGCATTCGCGGCGCCCGCGGCACCGCTTCATGCGGTTTATCCCGGTGGTCGTCACGTGCCGTTGCGCGTGCGCGCATTCGTCGATTTCCTGCGCGAGCAGTTGCGCGGCGCGTGGAGCCGCAGCGACTGAGCACGCTGCGAACGATGTATTGGCGGTGGCGTGTGCGTGACGACCTGCGGTTACGAAGCGGTTTACAATCGTTTGCATCGGGCGGCGCAAGCGTCGTCCGCCGCGCCGCCCCCCGTTCGACAGGATGCCAACGATGCCAACAACCTCAGCGAATCCTCCGGTTCCCCGTCAGCGATGCGTGCAGTGTGCAAGCGTCGCCGGCCTTCACCACGTCGCCTATACCGAATGGGGCGACCCCGCCAATCCGCGCGTGCTGGTCTGCGTGCACGGCCTGACCCGTTCCGGGCGCGATTTCGACCGGCTCGCCGCTGCGCTGTCGGATACGTATCGTGTCGTTTGCCCCGATGTCGCCGGCCGCGGCCGGTCGGACCGGCTTGCCGATTCGCGGCTCTATGCGATTCCGCAATACGTGGCCGACATGGTGACGCTGATCGCGCGGCTCGACGTCGAATCGGTCGACTGGTTCGGTACGTCGATGGGCGGACTGATCGGCATGGCGCTCGCGGGGCTGCCCGGTTCGCCGCTGCGCCGGATGATCGTCAACGACGTCGGCCCGCGCATCGAACCCGATTCGCTGACGCGCATCGGCGAATATCTCGGCGTGCAGCCGTGCTTTACGACCGAACAGGAGGGCGTCGACTATCTGACGTCGCTGTCGCTGCCGTTCGGCGCGCTGACCGGCGACGAGTGGCGCGAGATCAACCGGCCGCTGCTGCGCGAGCTGCCCGAAGGCGGCTGGACGATGCGCTACGATCCGCGCATCGCCGAACCGTTCAAGGCGACGACGCCCGAACTGGCCGCGCTCGGCGAGGCCGCGCTGTGGCGTGCCATCGAGACGACGGATGCGTCGCTGCTCGTCGTGCGCGGCGAGATGTCGGACCTGCTGTCGCGCGAGACGGTAGCCGAGATGATGCGTCGCGGCCGGCATGTGACGCAGGCCGAAATTCCGGGTACGGGCCACGCGCCGGCGTTCATCAACGCCGACCAGATTGCGCTCGCGCGGCGGTTTTTCGTCGAAGGCGCTGCATAAACGCGTCATAATATGCGGTTCGGCGGCACGCGGGCCGTGCCGTCGTTCGATTCTTCACCACTCACGACCGGAACATTCCATGGCAGTCATTCGTCACCACGTCGGGGCCCGTCTCTCCGAAACCGCGATCCACAACGGTACCGTGTATCTGGCCGGCCAGATCGCCGAAGACACCACGCAGGACATCAAGGGCCAGACGCGTGAAGTGCTCGGCCACATCGACCGCCTGCTCGCCGAAGCGAACAGCGACAAGGCGCATCTGCTGTCGGTGCAGATCTACATCTCGGATCTGGCGAACTTCGAAGGCATGAATGCGGAGTGGGACGCGTGGGTCGCACAGGGCAACACGCCGCCGCGCGCCACCGTCGAGGCGAAGCTCGCGGATCCGGCGCTGTTGGTCGAGATCGTGGTCGTCGCCGCGCAGCGGAGTTGAGCTGAGCGTCGCCCGACGATGACCGCATTCCGCCAGGCCGTGCAATGACCGAGTCCATTTCAGCTTCCCCCGTCGCGGCACCGTCGTTCGACGACGTGCTCGCGTTCGTGCGCGAGCGGGCCGGCGACGTGCGCCTGTCGTCCGGCGAATTGCTCGCCGATCACTCGGCGGGCACGGCGTCGATCATGCGCACGCTGAACGTCGACCCTTCCGCGATGCAGGCCGCCGCGCTGTTCGTGCTGACGCCGCACCTGAGCGACCCCGGGCGCGAGCTGACCGAGCGTTTCGGCGAAGAGGTCGCGCGGCTCGTTGCCGATGTGCGCAAGCTGTTGCGGCTCGGTACCGTCAGCCTGCGCGCCGCGCAGAACGCGGTGTCCGACGTCGGGCGCGATGCGGCGGAAGAGCGGCGCACGCAGATCGAGGCGCTGCGCAAGATGCTGCTCGCGTTCGCGCAGGACATCCGCGTGGTGCTGATCCGGCTTGCATCGCGGTTGCAGTCGCTGCGCTACTACGCGGCCGCGAAGATCGATCCGCCGCCCGACGTCGCGCGCGAGACGCTCGAGATCTATGCGCCGCTCGCGAACCGTCTCGGTATCTGGCAGCTGAAATGGGAGCTCGAGGATCTCGCGTTCCGCTTCGAGGATCCCGTCACCTACAAGCGCATCGCGAAGCTGCTCGACGAGAAGCGCATCGAACGCGAGGCGTACGTCACGCAGGCAATCGCGCGGCTGCAGCACGAGCTGGCGGAGGCGCACATCCAGGCCGACGTGAGCGGCCGGCCGAAGCATATCTACAGCATCTGGCGCAAGATGCGCGGCAAGGAGCTCGACTTCTCCGAGCTGTACGATGTGCGCGCGTTTCGCGTGATCGTGCCCGACATCAAGGATTGCTACACGGTGCTCGGCATCGTGCATCACCTGTGGCAGCCGGTGCCGAAGGAATTCGACGACTACATCTCGCGGCCGAAGCCGAACGGCTACAAGTCGCTGCATACGGTCGTGATCGGCGACGATGGTCGCGCGTTCGAAGTGCAGATCCGCACGCAGGACATGCACCGCTTTGCCGAGTACGGCGTGGCCGCGCACTGGCGCTACAAGGAGGCCGGCGCGCGTGGCTATGGCGGCCAGTTCTCGGCGAGCGACAAGTACGACGAGAAGATCGCGTGGCTGCGCCAGTTGCTGGCGTGGAAGGACGACGTCGAGGACGGCACCGAGGTGTCGGGCGACCGGGCATGGGCGCAATTGCGCGAGACATCGCTCGACGACGATCACATCTACGTGCTGACGCCGCAGGCGCGCGTGATCGCATTGCCGCAGGGCGCGACGCCGGTTGATTTCGCGTATCACCTGCACAGCGAACTCGGTCATCGCTGCCGCGGCGCGCGCGTCGACGGCGTGATGGTGCCGCTGAACACGTCGCTCGCGAACGGCCAGACGGTCGAGATCGTCGCGGTGAAGGAGGGCGGGCCGTCGCGCGACTGGCTGAACCTGCAGCTCGGCTACCTGAAGAGCTCGCGCGCACGGCAGAAGGTGCGTGCGTGGTTCAACTCGATCGAGCAGGAGGAAAACGTCTCGCATGGCCGGGCGCTCGTCGAAAAGACGCTGCAACGCGAGGGCAAGACGTCGGTCAACCTGGACAACCTCGCCGCGAAACTCGGCTTCAAGTCGCCCGAGGAGTTGTTCTCGGTCGTCGGCAAGGAGGAGTTCAGCCTGCGCAACGTCGAGCATGCGCTGTCCGATGCGCCGCCACCGGAGCCTGCGTTCGAGGCGCCTGCCGATTTCGAGAAGCGCAGCAGCGGCGCGAGCGTCGCGCATGGCGCGTCGACCGGCGTGCTGGTGGTGGGCGTCGACGCGCTGCTGACCCAGCTCGCGCGCTGCTGCCGTCCGGCGCCGCCCGATCCGATCAGTGGTTTCGTCACGCGCGGCAAGGGGATGTCGATCCACCGCACCGACTGCCCGACGTTTCGCCGGATGGTCGAGCGTGCGCCGGAACGCGTGCTGCAGACGACCTGGTCGGCCGACGTGCTCGGCGGGCGCGGCGCGTCCGTCTATCCGGTTGACCTGATGATCGAGGCGAGCGACCGGCAAGGGTTGCTGCGCGACATCTCCGAAGTGTTCGCGCGCGAAAAGATCAACGTGGTGGGCGTGAAGACGCAGAGCCGACGCAATGCGGCATTCATGCAGTTCACGGTCGAGGTGTCGAACTCGGCACAGGTACAGCGCGCCTGCACGTTGCTCGGCGAGGTGCAGGGCGTCGTGCGGGCCGGGCGGAAGGCATGATGGGGTTGGAACGCGGTCATTTTGCTGCGACCGCATAAAAACACTTGCCAAACAGGTAGGGGCTCCATATAATTTCAGCTTCTCTAGGCTCGTAGCTCAGCTGGTTAGAGCACCACCTTGACATGGTGGGGGTCGTTGGTTCGAGTCCAATCGAGCCTACCAACGAATTGAGAATGCCCGGTCTCCGGGTGTTCGATGCAGTAAATAACTCAACGCGAACAAGGCGAATACGGTTATGACACCGCGAACGTTGACCGAAACTACTTCGGAGCGACGCTAGTCGAGGAACCCTTTCGCCCTTTGAGTTTGAGTGAAGTATCGAATGCGGCCCCTCGAAAGCGGGGCCGCATTTTTTTTGTCGCGAAATTTCACGCGTGATTTTTATATTGCGTACCTGGTCTGCCGCCCACTGTCGGCATCACGGAGATTGCTATGGTTTCGATACGCTTGCCTGACGGCTCAGTTCGACAATACGAGCATCCGGTGACAGTTGCCGAGGTCGCGGCCTCGATCGGTCCCGGTCTTGCGAAAGCTGCGCTTGGCGGCAAGCTCGATGGCGAGCTCGTCGATACGTCGGCCGTGATCGACCGTGACGCGTCGCTCGCGATCGTCACGGACAAGGATGCCGACGGCCTCGACATCATCCGCCACTCGACGGCGCACTTGCTCGCATACGCGGTGAAGGAACTGTACCCGGACGCGCAGGTGACGATCGGCCCGGTGATCGACAACGGCTTCTATTACGACTTCTCGTATAACCGCCCGTTTACGCCGGAAGATCTGGAAAAGATCGAGAAGCGCATGCAGGAGCTCGTGAAGAAGGATGAGCCCGTGACGCGCCGCGTCGTGTCGCGCGACGAGGCCGCGGGGTATTTCCGCAGCATCGGCGAGAAGTACAAGGCCGAGATCATCGAATCGATTCCGCAAAGCGACGAAATCAAGTTGTATTCGCATGGCGGCTTCACCGATCTGTGTCGCGGCCCGCACGTGCCGTCGACCGGCAAGCTGAAGGTCTTCAAGCTGATGAAGGTCGCGGGCGCGTACTGGCGCGGCGATTCGAAGAACGAGCAGCTGCAGCGCATCTACGGTACGGCCTGGACGAAGAAGGAAGACCAGGATCAGTACCTGCACATGCTCGAGGAAGCGGAAAAGCGCGACCACCGCAAGCTCGGCAAGCAGCTCGACCTGTTCCACATGCAGGAAGAGTCGCCGGGCATGGTGTTCTGGCATCCGAAGGGCTGGGCGCTGTGGCAGCAGGTCGAGCAGTACATGCGCCGCCGCGTGAACGAAGCCGGCTATCTCGAGATCAAGACGCCGATGATCATGGACCGCTCGCTGTGGGAGGCGTCGGGGCACTGGCAGAACTACCGCGAGAACATGTTCACGACGGAGTCGGAAAAGCGCGACTACGCGATCAAACCGATGAACTGCCCGGGGCACGTCCAGGTGTTCAAGCACGGCCTGCGCTCGTACCGCGACCTGCCGCTGCGTTACGCGGAATTCGGTTCGTGCCACCGCAACGAGGCATCGGGTGCGCTGCACGGCCTGATGCGCGTGCGCGGCTTCGTGCAGGACGATGCACACATTTTCTGTACCGAAGATCAGATCATTGCCGAGTCGATCGCGTTCAACAAGCTCGCGATGAGCGTGTACAAGGATTTCGGCTTCGACCACATCGATATCAAGCTGTCGCTGCGTCCGGAGCAGCGCATGGGTTCCGACGAAACCTGGGACCGTGCCGAGCAGGGGCTGCGCGAAGCGCTGACGGCGTGCGGCCTTCAGTGGGAAGAACTGCCGGGCGAAGGTGCGTTCTACGGTCCGAAGGTCGAGTACCACATCAAGGATGCGCTCGGCCGTTCGTGGCAGTGCGGCACGCTGCAGCTCGACATGATGCTGCCTGAGCGCCTCGGCGCCGAGTACGTGGCGGAAGACAACAGCCGTCGCCGGCCCGTGATGCTGCACCGTGCAATCGTCGGTTCGATGGAGCGATTCCTCGGCATTCTGATCGAGCACCATGCTGGTGCAATGCCGGCCTGGCTCGCGCCGAGCCAGGCAGTTGTGCTCAATATCGCCGAAAATCAGATCGAATATGCGCATGCTCTGGCCCAATCGTTGCAAAAACAAGGGGTTAGAGTGACGGCCGATTTGCGCAACGAGAAGATTAGCTATAAAATACGCGAGCACACGCTGGAAAAGGTGCCTTATCTCCTCGTCGTGGGTGATAAGGAGCGTGATGCGCAAACGGTAGCCGTGCGTGCCCGTGGCGGCGTCGATCTTGGCGTTATGCCGGTCGAAGCCTTCGTTGAGCGTCTGCAGGAAGACCTGCGCTCGTTCAAGTAAGCCCTGGCAGCGCGGCTCGTTTTTTTAATTTTTAGAGGAAACGTAACATCGCTACTGATAAGTCGTCGCATCGCATCAACGGTGAAATCAATGCGCCGGAAGTGCGTCTGGTCGGGATCGAGAACGAACCGCTCGGTATCGTAAAACTCGCTGATGCTTTCCGTAAATCGGAAGAACTGGATGTTGACCTGGTGGAAATCGCGCCGCAAGCGGTTCCCCCGGTTTGCCGTCTGATGGATTACGGCAAGTTCAAGTACCAGGAATCGAAGAAGCAGCACGAAGCGAAGCTGAAGCAGAAGGTCATCCAGGTCAAGGAAGTCAAGTTCCGCCCGGGTACCGATGACGGGGATTACAACGTCAAGCTCCGCAATCTCGTGCGCTTCCTCGAAGAGGGCGACAAGACGAAGATCACGTTGCGTTTCCGCGGTCGCGAAATGGCTCACCAGGAAATCGGTATGCGGATGCTTGAGCGTCTGCGCACGGATCTCGAGGAAGTGGGCCAGGTCGAGCAGATGCCGAAGATGGAAGGGCGCCAGATGATCATGGTGCTCTCGCCGAAGAAAAAGAAGTAACGAGCCCGCGCGCGTTGCGCGCTGGTTCGACAGTGGTTCGGCGCGTTGCCCGGTCAGGGCGGCGTTCCAACAATGACGGTGGCTGCGCAAGCGGTTCGCCGTACACAAGTGGACTGGGTTTCGAAGGGCGGGTCAAGGGCGCAAGCCAACCGCACACCCATCGCCATCTAATAAACTGGAGTTGTCGTCATGCCTAAGATGAAGACCAAGAAGAGCGCTGCAAAGCGCTTCGTGGTGCGTCCGGGCGGTACCGTCAAGCGCGGTCAAGCCTTCAAGCGTCACATCCTGACCAAGAAAACCACGAAGAACAAGCGTCACCTGCGCGGCGCTACGGCAGTTCATGATTCCGATCTGAACTCCGTCCGCGCAATGCTGCCGTTCGCGTAACCCCTCAATCGATACTCTAAGGAGAGAAATATGCCTCGAGTCAAACGTGGGGTAACCGCACGGGCCCGCCACAAGAAGATCATCAACCTGGCCAAGGGTTATCGCGGCCGCCGCAATAACGTCTACCGCATCGCCAAGCAGGCGGTGATGCGTGCTGGTCAGTACGCGTACCGCGACCGCCGCAACAAGAAGCGTGTGTTCCGCGCACTGTGGATCACGCGTATCAACGCGGCAGTTCGCCAGCACGACATGACCTACAGCGTGTTCATCAACGGCCTGAAGAAGGCGTCGATCGAACTCGACCGTAAGGTGCTGGCCGACATGGCGGTGTTCGACAAGGCTGCTTTTGCTGCGATCGTCAAGCAGGTGAAAGCCGCCGTTGCAGCCTAATTGCGAAATTAGCACTGCGTGGTTAGTTGCAGCGACGTTCCGGTAGTCTCGGCCGCTGCAGCGAAAACGGGGCTCTTCCGAGCCCCTTTTTTGTTTGGTGGAGCAGTTTCGCTCGCCAAGACCGAATGACGTTGGAAATGATGGGATCTATGGATCTGGACCAGATTGTCGCCGACGCGCAGCAGTCCTTCGAACAGGCTGCCGACATCACCACGCTCGAAAACGAGAAAGCACGATTTCTCGGCAAGTCGGGTGCGCTGACCGAGTTGCTGAAGGGCCTCGGCAAGCTCGATCCCGAAGCACGCAAGACCGAAGGCGCACGCATCAACGTCGTGAAGCAGCAGGTCGAAGCCGCGCTGACCGCCCGTCGTCAGGCATTGGCCGACGCGCTGCTGAACCAGCGCCTCGCCACCGAAGCGATCGACGTGACGCTGCCGGGCCGCGGCGCCGGTGCAGGCAGCCTGCACCCCGTGATGCGCACGTGGGAGCGTGTCGAACAGATCTTCGGCTCGATCGGCTTCGATGTGGCCGACGGTCCCGAAATCGAGACCGACTGGTACAACTTCACGTCGCTGAACAGCCCGGAGAACCATCCGGCGCGTTCGATGCAGGACACCTTCTACGTCGAAGGCAAGGACGCCGACGGCCGCCAGCTGCTGCTGCGCACGCACACGAGCCCGATGCAGGTGCGTTACGCGCGCATGAACCGTCCGCCGATCAAGGTGATCGCGCCGGGCCGCACGTATCGCGTCGACAGCGATGCGACCCACTCGCCGATGTTCAATCAGGTCGAGGGGCTGTGGATCGACGAAAACATCAGCTTCGCCGACCTCAAGGGCGTCTACACCGATTTCCTGAAGAAATTCTTCGAGCGCGACGACATCCTCGTGCGCTTCCGTCCGTCGTATTTCCCGTTCACGGAACCGTCGGCCGAGATCGACATGATGTTCGAGCAAGGCAAGAACGCCGGCAAATGGCTCGAGATCTCCGGCTCGGGGCAGGTGCATCCGACCGTGATCCGCAACATGGGCCTCGATCCCGAACGCTACATCGGCTTTGCGTTCGGCAGCGGCCTCGAGCGCCTGACGATGCTGCGTTATGGCGTCCAGGATCTCCGGCTGTTCTTCGAGAACGACCTGCGTTTCCTGCGCCAGTTCGCATAACGCCGCTCGCCGCGCCGACATGTGCCCGCGCACGCCTCGACGGACGATCCGACGGGGCCCGGGCGTCGATCTAACCTGTTTCGAACGTAGACATCCATGCAATTCCCTGAATCCTGGTTGAGAACCTTTGTCGACCCGCAGCTGACGACCGACGAGCTGTCGCACGCGCTGACGATGGCGGGGCTCGAAGTCGAATCGCTGAGCAAGGCTGCGCCGCCGACGTCGAAGATCGTCGTCGGCCGCGTGCTCGAAGTCGTCAAGCATCCGGATGCGGACAAGCTCAATGTCTGCCAGGTCGACGCCGGTACCGGCGCGACGCTGAATATCGTCTGCGGCGCGCCGAACGTGGCGCCCGGCATCAAAGTGCCGGTCGCGCTGGTCGGCGCGGAACTCCCGCCGGCAGAAGAGGGCGGCAAGCCGTTCGCGATCAAGCTGTCGAAGCTGCGCGGCGTGGAGAGCCAGGGGATGCTGTGCTCGGCGCGCGAACTGAAGCTGTCCGAGGATCACAGCGGCCTGCTGGTCCTGCCGGAAGACACGCCGGTCGGCCAGGATATCCGCGAGACGCTCAATCTCGACGACACGATCTTCGAAATCAAGCTGACGCCGAACAAGGCCGACTGCCTGTCCGTGTTCGGTATCGCGCGCGAGACGGCCGCGATCACCGGCGCGCCGTTGACGCCGGTCGACATCCGCCCGGTGCGCGTCGAGCTCGACGAGACGCTGCCGGTGCGCATTGCCGCGCCCGATCTGTGCGGCCGCTTCTCGGGCCGCGTGATCCGCGGCGTGAACGCGCATGCGAAGACGCCGCAGTGGATGGTCGAGCGCCTCGAGCGTTCGGGCCAGCGCAGCGTGTCGGCGCTCGTCGACATCTCGAACTACGTGATGTTCGAACTCGGCCGCCCGTCGCACGTGTTCGATCTCGACAAGATTCACGGCGGTATCGAGGTGCGTTGGGGCAAGCGCGGCGAATCGCTGAAGCTGCTCAACGGCAGCACGGTCGAACTCGACGAAACGGTCGGCGTGATTGCGGACGCCGCCCAAGTCGAAAGCCTGGCCGGCATCATGGGCGGCGACAGCACGGCCGTCACGCTCGACACGACCAACATCTACCTGGAAGCCGCGTTCTGGTGGCCGGACAGCATCCGCGGCCGCGCGCGCAAGTACAACTTCTCGACCGATGCGGCGCATCGCTTCGAGCGCGGTGTCGATTACGCGACGACCGTCGAGCACGTCGAGCGCATTACGCAACTGATTCTCGAGATCTGCGGCGGCAAGGCCGGCCCGGTCGACGATCAGTCCGTGAACCTGCCGCAGCGCGCGCCGGTGAAGATGCGCGTGTCGCGCGCGAACCGCATCATCGGCGTGAAGATCGGCGCCGACGAGATCGCCAGCATCTTCACGCGCCTCGGCCTGCCGTTCGAGCGTGACGACGACGCGTTCCTCGTCACGCCGCCGTCGCACCGCTTCGACATCGAGATCGAGGAAGACCTGATCGAGGAAGTGGCGCGCATCTACGGCTTCGAGAAGATCCCGGCGCGTCCGCCGGTCGCGACGAGCGAAATGCGCGCGACCAACGAGACGCGGCGCTCGATCCACGACATCCGTCACGCGCTCGCCGCGCGCGACTATGCGGAAACCGTCAACTTCAGCTTCGTCGACGCGGAGTGGGAGCACGATTTCGCCGGCAACGACAATCCGATCCGGCTGCTGAACCCGATCGCGAGCCAGCTTTCGGTGATGCGCACGACGCTGTTCGGCAGCCTGATCGCCGTGCTGCGCCACAACCTGAACCGCCGCGCAGATCGCGTGCGCGTGTTCGAGTCGGGCCGTGTGTTCGTTGCCGATCCGTCGGTGAAGGCGGGCGAGCTGGCGGTCGAAGGTCATGCGCAGCCGAAGCGTGTCGGCGCGCTTGCGTACGGTCCGGCACTCGACGAGCAATGGGGCGCGGAGACCCGCCCGGTCGATTTCTTCGACGTGAAGGGCGATCTCGAGGCGCTGCTCGCGCCCGCGGCCGCGCGCTTCGTGAAGGCAGAGCATCCGGCCCTCCATCCGGGCCGCAGCGCGCGCATCGAGGTCGATGGCCGTGCGGTCGGCTGGGTCGGCGAATTGCACCCGCGCCTGATGCAGAAATACGAGCTGCCGCATGCGCCGGTGATGTTCGAGATCGATGCGGACGCGCTGATTGCGCGTGCGCTGCCCGCACCGACCGACGTGTCGAAATTCCCGCCGGTACGGCGCGATATCGCCGTGGTCGTCGATCAGGCGGTCGAGGTTCAGGCACTTTTCGACGAAATGAAGAAGGCGCTCGCCGAAGAGGCCTGCCGATTCGTTCAGAAGGTTGTACTCTTTGACGAATTTCGTGCAAAATCAAATACTTCCGGTGGTCTTGCCGCGCACGAGAAGAGCCTTGCCTTCCGCGTGACGCTGCAGGACGCGGCTGGCACGCTACAGGACGAGGTCGTCGATCAGGCGATCCAGACGCTGGTCGAGCGGATGGCTCGTGCCGGTGCGCGCCTGCGCGGCTAAGGAGAGGGCCCGCCCGTTCGCGGGCGGCTTTTTCCGATCGTAAGTTTTGATTTAACGCGCTGTATGGCAGATATGAACGACATGACCTCGAGTGAATTCGAAGCCCTCCTGACGGCGCAACGAAGCGCCATGAACCGCGACGCTTCGGCGCCGGCGTCCGCCGAGACGCCCACGCTGACGAAGGCGGAACTGGCGGAGCTGCTGTTCGACAGCGTCGGGCTGAACAAGCGTGAAGCGAAGGACATGGTCGAGGCGTTTTTCGAAGTGATCCGCGACGCGCTCGAAAACGGCGAAAGCGTCAAGCTGTCGGGGTTCGGCAATTTCCAGTTGCGCGACAAGCCGCAGCGGCCGGGCCGCAATCCGAAGACGGGCGAGGCGATTCCGATCGCGGCCCGCCGGGTGGTAACCTTCCACGCGAGCCAGAAGCTGAAGGCGCTGGTCGAAAACGGCGCGGAGTAAGCCCGGCGCGCTGACGTCCCGCGCGACCGCCGCGCACCCTTTACCGACGGTTAACCGACGATGACCACTACGGTTGAGAAAGTCGTCTTGCCTCCGATTCCCGCGAAGCGCTACTTCACGATCGGTGAAGTCAGCGAACTGTGCGGGGTCAAGCCGCATGTGCTGCGTTATTGGGAACAGGAATTTACCCAGCTGCGGCCGGTGAAGCGGCGCGGCAATCGTCGGTATTATCAGCATCACGAAGTGCTGCTGATCCGGCGGATTCGCGAGTTGTTGTACGAGCAGGGATTTACGATCAATGGCGCGCGTAACCGGCTCGATTCGCCGGGCGGCGAGCGGGTTGCGGTGGCCCCCGTCGAGCAGGAGGCGCAGGCCGCCGATGCGCGTGTGCCGGGCAAGCCGGGCGTCGACGTCATTGCGTTACGGCAGGCGCTGCTCGACGTGATCGACGGACTGAAACACGGCTGAGTACGAAGTGCGCGTGATGAAATGAATAGCCCGGTTGGCGAATTGCCACCGGGTTTTTTCATGCGTGTCGCACACGTGCATCAACGCGACGCGAGCGGATTCTTCTGTCCCATGTCGACGACCAGCGTGCCGTCCGGCAGCATCCGCACCGAGCCCTGCGCGACCTGGCTGCGGTAGCCGTACAGGTCGAAACGCATCGGGCCGGCCTCGGCCGAATTCCGGATCAGCGCACGCACGTTCAGTTCGAGCACGTTGAACATCTTCATGTCGCCGCCTTCCATCCACATGTAGCTCGTCGCATCGATCTGCGGCCGCTGCGGCGCGGGCGCGCCCGCCACCCGCCGGAACGTAAGGCGCAGCCCGTCGCGCTCGACGGTTGCGTGTCCCAGCTTGCCGTTCAGCACGGGCGGCGGGAACACGGTGTACTGGTCGAGCACGAGCGTGTCGCCGCGCAGTTCTGCGCCGCGACGCTGCAGCGGCGTCAGCGAAGCGAGCTCGATGCCGAGCGAGCGCAGCAGCTTTGCCTGCGGAATGCCGAGCACCGACACCTGGGACGGCTTGAACGCGAGGTGCCGGTCGTCGAGCACTGTCAGCGAGCCCCTCATGTCGGTCGGCAGCCAGACGCCCGGCACGTGATTCCACAGCTTGATGCCGCCCTGGACGCGCAGGTTCTGGCCATCCGCGCTCAGTTGCAGGTCGTTCAGCGAACGCGGCGAGTAGTCGAGCAAATAATTGTTGAAGAGCGCGGACATCGCCTTCCACGACTCGACGACCGTGCCGCCGAGAATGCGGATGTCGTACTGGTTCGGATCGTCGAGATCGACAGGTTCGCCGGGCCGCTTCGACACGAGTTCCACGTCGAGATCCTCGACATGAAAGCCGATATCGCCGGACAGGTTGAAGTCGACGTTGCGCAGGTGGATCGTCGGGTTGCGGTTCGACACGTGGCGTTCGTTGAACGGCGTGGTCGACGTGCGCCGCATCGCGACCTTCTGCATGCCGGGTCGAGCGGTGTCCGCCGCGAGCGCGTAGGCTTCCCAGTGCTGGCGCACGTCGCGCAGTGCGTTCTGCTGTGCGGCAAGGAAGCTGTCGTTCAGGCGCGCGGCCGCGTTGCCGAGCAGCGAGCCGCTGGCCGGGCCGGCGTACGACGGCATCCGGATTGCCATCGCACCGCTTTCGTCGAAATTGAAGTAGCCGGCCGACACCTGGTCCCGATAGTGATACAGGTCGAACACGAAAGTCTGGTCGCGCTTCGCAGGATCGGCCGGACCGATCACGATATCCGCGTTCATCGGCATCGAGCGCATGAACTTCACATCGCCGCCGCGAATGACCATCGCCTGCTGCGGTGCGTTCGCGGGCATCGCGAAGCCTGCATGCGTGCCGTCGTCGAGCGTCAGGTCGAGGCCGGCCGGCGTCACGCGCAGCGCGGTGATCAAGAGCTTCAGGCGCGGCGGCGGCATCAGCTTGTCGACCGACATCACGAGCTCGTCGCCGGCGAGCCGCGCGATCGGTGTCTGGACCTTCAGCAGGTCCGCCATTTTCACGTTGGCCGCGCGCATCACGGGCTGAGCGTTGATGCCTGACACGCGTACGCCGGTCGGGTGGAACACGAGCTGGCTGCCGTCGCGGATCGCGAGTGTGCCTGTCAGCGAGAACGGCACCCAGCCGTCACGCTGCATCTCGCCTTGCAGATGGATCACGCCGTCGCCGGCCGACACGGCGAGCTTGCGCAGCGGCGCGTTGCGGTAGCCGAAGATGTAGGTGTTGAAGAGGGCGGTCAGCTTGGCGTTGTCGAGCGTGACCGTGCCTTCATGCACGTCGATCTCGAAGCTCGTCGGATCGTCGAACACGATCGGCGCGCCGGCCTGTGTCGGCACGAGCGTGGCCGACAACTGATGGATGAAGAAGCCGAGGTTGTTGACGATGCGGAAATCGACGTCGCGCAGGAACGTCATCGCGCCGTTCTGGCCCGAGTCGCGTAGCGTGAACGGGCGCGGTTGCGTGAGGCTGATCGATGCGAGCGACGGTACGGTGCGCGCGATCTGCTGCTCGCGGGCGAGGCGTTCGGCTTTTGTGCGTTCGATCTTTGTCGACGCGACCGACGTGTTGCCGTCGCGCTGCGCGGCCGGTTCCGCACAGCCGGCGCAGAGCAGCGCGAGCGCCAGTGCGCCGCAGCCGAACACGCGGGATGTCTTGTGCGAAACCGGGGTGGCCGCACGTCGCGCGCCGGAAATCCGGTCGAAAATTGCCAAAGGCGTGCGATGGCCGCGCCGGACCGCATTCCGCATCGTCTGTCTCCATGTCTTGTCGTGATCGACGGCGGCGCGCGCCACTGCACGGCGCGAGCGTCGATGCCGTGCAGTGTGTCATAGCGTGCTAGAGCGGCGTTACCAAACAACGGGCGCCCGGGTGCGGCGAGCCGGCGGGCTGCCGGACAATGGATTCGGCGTGGGCCGGAGACTGGATCAAACGGTCGTTTGGTTCGTGCGGACCATCGGCCGCCGTCTTTTGACGCGACCGGGCAGACCTGCCGCCAGCCTTGGCCGGCACGGGTTTTACAGGATCCGGGCGGCCGGTGCTGGCGAAGCGTGTGTGCGAACCGGCTCCGTCGCGGCTGCCCGCGAGGCCGATCAGACCAGCATGCGCTGCCGGATTGCGTTCAGCGTCGCCGGGTCGAGTTGCAGGCCGTTCTCGATATACGACGTCATCGAGCCATACGACGCGGTGACCTGATCGAATGCCGCCTGCAGATAGTCGGCATGTGCGCCTTGCAGCGCGGTCATCATGTCTGCCGCATTTTGCCCGCCGGCTTTTTGAGCCTGGGCGATTGAGGTGGCGATTTCGGATGCGCTATAGACGTTGGTCAGCAGGTAGTCGGCGAGAATCGTTTGCCGAGAGATGCCGAGGACCGTGTGCAGAATGGCGGTTGCCCAGCCGGTGCGATCCTTGCCGGCCGTGCAGTGGAAAACCAGGTTCTCGCCACTGTCGGCGAAACCGGTGAAGAGTGCGTGATAGCTTGCATGCGCGGTGTCCGACGTCACGAACGCCCGGTACATGCTCAGCATGAATGCCGTCGCGGTTGGGCCGGTGGTCGGAATCGGGTCGATACTGGCGGCCCCGAGCACGTTGAGGTTTTGCCAGGTTGCGCCGGCCAGCGGCATATCCGGTTGCGTCCTGATCTCGGCGGGCGTGCGCAGGTCGCAGACCTGCCTGATGCCGAGCGTGCCGACGGTGACGACGTCGGCGGTGGACAGCGCGAGGGCGGATGAGCGATAGATCACGCCTTTCTTCATCTTCGCGCCGCTGATCGTCACATAGCCGGTGACGTCCGGTCCGGCCGTGTCGCGAAAGTTCGATGCCGAACTCAGCCGTGGTGTCGTGACCGGCGCGACCGAAATCGAGTCGCCTCCGCATGCCGACAGAAGCGACGCGCTTCCGAGTGCCACGCCTATCGTTCCGGCGCCCAGCCGGAGAAAATGTCGACGGGAAATTTCGCTTTTCTGATGCATTCAATGCCCTTTGTCGGAGACGGTTACCGGAAGTCGCGACCGCGGTGGTGACCGAAGCCGCCTCCTGTATCTCGCGCGATGCGGCAAAGCCGGGGCGGGCCGGATCGATCGGCGCATGCAGTCGGACGGTTCGCCGTGCGCGTCAATCTCGCGCCGGGTAACCGCACGGTAGCGAATTGCGGCGAAGCGGCCATCGTCCTTTTCGATTAGGGAGGCGTGCGGTTGCCGGTGCAGGCCGGCCATTGTTGACGGCTACGATCGACGGCGGGGTAAGATCGGCATCAGTGGCTGTATCGATCAACGCACGGTAGCCATCACGGGGAAGCGTCATGGATCTGAAGGAAGTCGACGTATTGGGTGCGGGTGTGGACGATCACTGGTACTACGCGTCGAAGGCGAGCGCGATCCGTCGGTTTCTGGGTGCGTCGGGCGCGAACCGGATACTCGATGTCGGTGCAGGCTCCGGCTTCTTCTCGAAGCATTTGCTGGAGCGTACGCAGGCGTCTGAGGCGTGGTGTGTCGATACGAGTTACGCCGACGATACCGACGGCGAGGCGGCCGGCAAGCCCATCCACTTTCGGCGATCCGTTGAACGATTCGATGCCGATCTCGTGTTGCTGATGGACGTGCTCGAGCATGTCGACGACGATGTCGGTCTGTTGATGCAGTACGTAAAGGGCGCGCCTTCGGGTAGCCGGTTCCTGATCACGGTTCCCGCGTTCCAGTTCCTCTGGAGCGGCCATGACGATTTTCTCGAGCACAAGCGCCGATATACGCTCGGCAGTCTCGAGGACGTGGTGCGTCGCGCAGGGCTCGATGTCGAGCACGGCGCCTATTATTTCGGTCTCACGTTTCCGCTCGCAGCGGCATTGCGGCTGGGCGAGCGGGCGCGTCGGCATCCGCGCGAGCCGGCGTCGCAATTACGCCGGCACCATCCGCTCGTCAATGGCTTGCTCAAGACGATCTGCCGGATCGAGTTGCCTATGTTCCGCTTCAACCGCGTCGCCGGCCTGACGGTCATCTGTGTCGCGCGCAAGCAGTGAATGCGATGCCGGGCCGTGAGGCCGGTGCGCAGGTGGCCTATGCCATGTGCGTCGTCGCTCGCATCGGTGCTGCCACATCCAAAAATTTCACAAGAACATTCACAAAATGCATGCGACCCGTTCTAAATCAGGAAAGTGTCTGTTATAATTTTTTTCTTTCGGGGCGTAGCGCAGCCTGGTAGCGTACCTGCATGGGGTGCAGGTGGTCGGAGGTTCAAATCCTCTCGCCCCGACCAGACAAGAACCCGCGTCAGCCTAGGCTGACGCGGGTTTTTTCTTGCCGACCGCTTTTTTGCACATCGCGGCGCGGCCCCGGTAAAATGCAAGGTTGATCCACGGAAAGCGCCGTGATTTAGCGGAAGAGGATTCCCCGAACATGACTGATCTTCGTCTTACCATGCGGTTCGCTGCAGTGCTCGCCACCGGCGCGCTCGTTGCCGGTTGCGGTACGTCGTCGCCCACGAAAGTGGACTACAAGAGCGATTCGAAATCGAAGGAAGCGTCGCTCGCAGTGCCGCCCAATATGCTCGACGAGACGGCCGATCAGCGTTCGCTGCCGCCCCAGGGCGGCGCGACTTCCCTGTCTGCGCTTCAGCAGGTCCGGCAGGCGGCGCCTGCACTGGACACGGTCGCTCCGGCCGTGACCGGCATGCATATCCAGCGTGACGGCACCGAGAGCTGGCTCGTGATCGACGGCAAGCAGCCGGCCGACATCTGGCCGCAGGTCCGCCGTTTCTGGCAGGAGCAGGGCTTCCTGCTCGTCGTCGACCAGCGCGACAAGGGCGTGATGGAAACCGACTGGAACGAAACCCATCCGCAGATCAACGACGGTCTGATCCGCAGTGTGATCTCGAAGGCGATGGGCAACTCGTACGTGACGGCCGAGCGCAACAAGTACCGCACGCGTCTCGATTCGGCGCCGAACGGCGGCACCTACGTGTTCATCAGCCAGAAGGGGATGCGCGAGGCGATCACGGGCGCGAGCAACGACTCGAGCAAGTGGGAACCGAAGCCGAACGATCCGGCGCTCGAGACCGAATACCTGAAGCGGCTGATGGCCGTGCTCGCGCAGAACGAGCAGCGCGCGAAGAACGGCGAGCCGCCGATCGCGAACATCAAAGACAACGTGGTGCCGATCGACAAGAAGGCCGACGCCGACGCATCGTCGAAGGCTGCCGCCGCGATCGCCGCACAGAACGTCACGCGCACGTCGGCGCAAGGTAACGATGCGGCCGACGCTGCCGCCGTGCCGTCCGAAGTCACGCTCGGCGAGCCGTACGACCGGTCGTGGCTGCACGTCGGTCTCGCGCTCGATCGCGCGAACTTCACGGTCGACGATCGCGATCGCTCGAAGGGCCTGTATTTCGTGCGCTATGTCGATCCGAAGGATCTGAGTTCGGCCGAGCAGGGCTTCTGGAGCCAGCTGTTCCACGGCAAAAAGGAAAAGCAGGCGAAGCAGTACCGCGTCAACGTGAAGGCGGTCACGGCCGACCAGACGCGCATTGCGGTCGTCGACGATTCGGGTGCGATCGACACGTCGTCGCCGGCTCGCCAGATCATGGGGCTGCTCGTGAATCAGCTCCGCTGATTTCGACGTTTCTCTGCACCAACGAAAAACCCGCCATTCGGCGGGTTTTTTCATGGGTGCTCGTCGGCGCGTGCGAGAGAGTGGATCCCTCCTCGTGACGTTACGTAACATCCGTGCGTTACGGCGGCAGAACACGTGTCACATCGTCGCTGACGAAAAAATTATCCTTATAAATCAATGAAATAGTCGGATAACGATGTCTGGCACGTAACCTGCTTTATATCTTGGAATCGTTAGAAGAGGGAGGACGGCGTCAGATACCGGGGTGCACCGCGAGTTGCCCGATCAACCGTATCGACGTCTTCAAGTGCCGGCGCGACGAGCGCCGGCGAAACTGATGACGATCCGCGCCAGTGCGCGGATCTCGATGGCCCCGTCGCCTATCCTCGTAGGGCGACGGTTTCGCCCGCGCTTCTCTGAAGCGCGGGCTATTTTTTTGGGGCCGTCGTGCAATGGCGCATCGGCGCGGCCGATGCGCGGTGCGTGATTCGCGTATTCTCGGACTTTTCTGGATGAAGGAGTCGGGAATGGCGGAAATTGCAGTCATGGCGCAGATCGTGGCGAAGCCGGGCGCCGAGGAAAAACTGCGTGCCGTGCTCGAAGGGATCGTCGCGCCGACTCGCAGCGAAGCCGGTGCATTGCAGTACGATCTGCACCAGGACCTGAAGGAGCCCGCGCGGTTCGTATTCGTCGAGCGCTGGGAGAGCGAGGAGGCGCTGGGCGCCCATGCGCGTTCCGCGCACATTCTCGCCTATCGCGAAGCAGCTGCGGACTGGATCGAGCGTTCCGAAATCCGTGTGCTGTCGAAGCTCGTCTGAGCAGGGTGGGGCGACCGGACGTGTCCGGTCGCGCTGGCGCGTCAGTGCGACGTGCTGGGGACGTCGAGAATCAGGATGATCGTCCAGTCTGCGTCGCCGTCGTGATGATACTGGCGCTCGGCAACGATGAACGGTTGCTGCTTGCCTTGCGGGCCGAGGAAAAGCACGTCGCCCTCCATCGGCAGGCACTCGATCGGCGGCAGTGCGAGAAATGCGTCGGTCGAGCCGCGGGGCATCAGTTGCTTGATCTGGCGAGTGGCGGCTTCGGTCCACTCGATGTCGAGTTGAATGTTGCTCATGCTGTCCTCCGCACCGGGGTGCGCACGGGTGGAAAATTTCGGTGCGCGACTTTAGCACAGCGCACGGGCGCCGCAACCAAAAAAGCCGAATCCGGTTGCCCGGATTCGGCTTTTTCGCTTGTGCGGTGCCGCCGAACTTACTGGCTGGCAGCGTCTGCGGCCTTGGCAGCCTTCTTGCCGGCCTTCTTCGCCGCTGCCTTGTGGTGAGCAGCCTTCTTGCCGTGGTGATGCTCTTCTTGCATCGCCGGCTGAGCGGCCTCGGCCGCTTGCTGCTGTTGCAGGGCTTGTGCGCGCTGCTCGATCTCGGAGATCTTGGCCGGATCGGTAATGGTCTTGATTTCCGTGCTCTCTTGCGCATACGCTGCGCCAGTCAGCGCCGACATCGCTACCAGGATAGCCAGGGACGTCTTCTTCATTGCTTTACCTCCGCTAAGTGGTGATGAACCCGAGTGTTGCCGTTTTGTCTGGCGACTGCAATCGAGTGCGCGTCGAGTGTAACAAAAGTGACGGATCAATGTGCACCGGATCGCGGCGCGACGCAAGACCCCGTTGAAGTCGCGCAACACTTCGCGCACTTCGTCACGCGCGTGCCATCCTGGGTGCCGCCGCCATTTCCGCTCCGGTTCCCGCGCGGCCGTCAGAACCATCCGAGCCATCGATAGACGTGGAATTGTGCGATGCCGACAAGTTCGTGCAGCGCCTGCTCGGTGTTGGCCACATTGCGCCAGCGTGGCAGCCAGCCCGGTTGTGCGCGCAGGCGATTCGCATAAACGGGCTGTGGATCGATGCCGAAGCGGCGGAAATCGAGCAATGCGCGGCGCATCTGGTACGACGAGGTGACGAGAATGCGTGCGTCGTCATACTGTGAGCGTAGTATAGGCGCAGTGAATTTCGCGTTTTCGTAGGTTGTGCGGCTGTTCGGTTCGAGAACGAGGTCAGCGGGGGCGACGCCTTCCGCGACGAGTTGGCGCCCGTATACGGCCGCCTCGGTTTCGCCGTGATGCTGCGGGTCGCCGCCCGACATCACCACGGTGCAGCGCTCGGCCTGCTGCCGGCACATGCGATAGAGCGCCGCAATCTTGTGGATGCGTGCGACTCCGTCGGGCGGCGGCTGCAGCCCGGTGTGGGTGCGATGCGTTCCGGCGCCGATGAGGATCAGCGTGGTCCGCCCGTGCATGTCCGGGTGCTCGACCGGCGTGACACCCACTTCGGTCCAGGCGATCAGCGGCGCGGCGAGCCAGCCTGTCGCGAGCAGCCAGAACAGCGCAACGGCGGTGATCGAGATGATTCGCCGCCGCTTGCGGCAGAGCATGAAACAGATGAAGAGAAGGACAAATGAATCGAACAGAATCAATTTGATTGGGGTATGGTGTCTTTTTATGGACGGCCGATGATCCGGCCCTGACGCGACGCCGAACGTCGGCCTCCAGAATCGGTGGCGGTATCGGCGGGCGGAGACCGCCCGGCGCGCCGCTTCGCATTGTCGCTGCACTTTAAGAAAGAATCGAGATGGCCACGTATTCCAACGAAGCGGTGCTCGACGCATTGAGACGAGTGCAGTACCGCCAGGTACCGTGGGCACGCCGCCCGGGTGTGTTCGAGTATCTCCGTTCGCTCGGGCTGATGGACACGGTCAGGCAGAAGACAGTTGCCCCCGCGCCGGGCTTCCACGCACCGGTCGACATCGCCGTGCTGACCGACAGTGGTCGAGCCGAATTCTTGCGCCTCGAGCGCGACGAGAAATTACTTTCCTGGACCGACCGCCGCATGGACGACTACGCATTGAGCGAAGCCAGCGCCGTGGCGATTCTCGAAAGCCGCCTGTAGCGGCGGATCATCCCGCCTCGTGCGTCGCCGCGCGGGCCGGCGATGCAAAAAAAAGCCCGTATCGCGAGGATACGGGCGTACCGGATACTTTTGCTGTTGCCACGCTGTGCTCATGGCAACGATGTGACTCGTCGCATGCAGCGCAGTTCCCGAAAGCGGGCATTTTCTTTGGCGAAATCCTGAAATTCGCAGGACTACGGATGACGCGGTACGTCGGTCGGCTGCGAGCCGATGCGCGCACGCGCGTTGCTGGCGATGTCGCCGCGCAGGTCGCCGCGCGGCACGGTTTGTCGGCCGGACGCGTTGGCGGACGGCGGCTGGCGGAGCGTATTCCGGTGATCCTGCTGGCGATGGGGCGGCTTCGTGCGATCGTCGGCGTGGGCTGGAGCGGTCAGCGCCAGGGAAATGACAATGCCGCATGCGACGAGCAGTGACATTGGTTTCATGGCGGGGCTCCCTTCAAGCCGTCGACGCGGCCTGTTGATATCTCGCTAAGGTAAGCGCGGGAGTGCAGGCTTGCTGTAAATATTAGTAAATAGATGTATCGCGGTAAGACAACGGGAATCGACGGCAATGCAGGCGCCGCGAAAAGGCCGCGTCGCAGAAAGAGACCGGGCGGCCGAAGCCGCCCGATCGAGCATTCGTTACGCCATCTTGACAGGTGCGCGCCAGGATTCCGGATTGGTCCAGAAGGCGCCGCGCAGCCGGTCGCGGCTCGGCGGTGCAGGCGGTTTCGCGGCGCTCGCGCCGATGCGCCCGCGCAGCGAGATCTGCCGGCCGCTCGTGCCGAGTCGCTTCACGATTTCGGCGAGCGTGCCGTCAGCCTGCCATTCGTCGAAGCGACGGCGGCAGGTCGGCGGCGACGGATAGCGGCCCGGCAGCTTCGACCAGCCTTCACCCGTCGACAGCACCCACAGCACGGCGTTCACCACCGAACGGGCTTCCACGCGGGGGCGGCCGCGCCGCTCACTCCGTGCGGGTTCCGAGCAAAACAGACCCTCGACCAGCGCCCACTCGTTATCTCTCAAATCGTCGAACAGCATCATGTCCTCACCTCAGCGAAGCTAACTCCGGTGCGCTGCCCTGCGCCGCGCACTCTTCAAGCACTCGATCGTCGAGTGCCGGGTGGGGGCGTCCGGTTGGCCGGCAGCGGCGTTTCTGCTCTTCCGTCCGACGAAACCTGCGCCCTGTGCGTCAGGTAATGCACGAAGCGTGCCATGTCGGAGGTGAATCCCTCGAGAGCCGCTTGGCAGCGAGCTAACGGCTAAGTCAGCTAGGGGCGTATAAGACGCCAAAATAACCCGCCGGCAAATCGGGACAATCACCAATCTTGTGCAGTCCGCCCGCGCCACGTGCGTTTGCGCACGTATTGCACCGCAGCGAAACATGTGCGGCAGGTGCCGGATTCGCACATCGAAGCCGGATTAGCGCATTAGAATCGCGAATCGATATCGACGATTGATGGGGTCAGGAGATGAACGTCACGCTGCGCCAGCTTCGCGTATTCATCGAGGTAGCGCGGCTCAAGAGCTTCAGTCGCGCGGGCGACGAGATCGGGCTCACGCAGTCCGCGGTCAGCCGCTGCGTGCGCGAGCTCGAGGCCGAGCTCGGGCTGAAGCTGATCGACCGCACGACACGCGACGTGCAACTGACTGACGTCGGCGCGAACCTGATCGCGAGCGTGTCGCGTCTGATCGACGATCTCGACGACACGCTGCGCGAGATTCGCGAAATCGGCGAGCAGCGCCGCGGGCGCGTGATCGTTGCGGCGAGCCCGACGATCGCGTGCAGGCTCATGCCGCGCGTGGTGGCGTCGTGCGAGCGCCAGTTCCCGTTCGTGACGCTGGGCCTGCGCGACGACGTGCAGAGTGATGTGTTGCGCAAGGTGAAATCGAGTGAAGTCGATTTCGGCGTCGTGATCGGGCCGCTCACGGTCGCCGATCTCGTCTGCGAACCGTTGATGACCGATTCGTTCTGTCTTGTCGCGCGCGCCGACCATCCGCTTGCAGCGCGTGCCGAGGTGCCATGGACGGCACTGGACGGCGAGCGCCTCGTGCTCCTCGATCATGCGTCGGGAAGCCGGCCGCTGATCGATGCCGCACTGGCCGCCCATCACGTCAACGCGACGGTCATGCAGGAACTCGGGCATTCCGCGACCGTGTTCGGGCTCGTCGAGGCCGGTGTCGGGGTGAGCGTGCAGCCGTGGTTGTCGCTGCCGCTGCCGGCCGGCTCGACACTCGTCGCGCGACCGCTCACGCCGCGCACCGAACGCACGGTCGAACTGGTGCGCCGCCGCGACCGGTCGTTGTCGCCCGCTGCGCAGGCGATCTGGGAGCTCGTGCGGCAGATGCCGGCGAGGGCGGAGGATCTCGACTGACGCGCACGACGTGCGCCGGTCCGGCTTGCGGGTCGGTACACTACGCGGATCGTGTTCTTCGGCGGTGGTTCTCGATGACGCATTCCGCAGATTTTTTTCCGGCGGCCGGCGAACCGGCGGTACGCAACGCGGTGCATGCGTTGCGTCCGTCGCTGATCCGGGAAGTGGCGAACGCCGGCTTCGGCGTGCCGGACATGCTGCCGTTCTGGTTCGGTGAATCCGATCGCGTGACGCCGGGCTTCATTCGCGACGCTGCAGCTGCGGCGCTGCGCGACGGAGCGACCTTCTACACGCACAACCTCGGGACTGCGCCGCTGCGTGAAGCGATCGCGGCCTACGTCGGCGCGCGTCACGGCGCGACGGCGGTCGACACGGTAGCCGTGACGAGTTCAGGCGTGAGTGCGCTGATGCTGGCCGCGCAGATGCTGGTCGGTCCGGGCGAGCGCGTCGTCGCGGTCACGCCGCTGTGGCCGAATCTCGTCGAGATTCCGAAGATCCTCGGCGCGCAGGTCGAATGCGTGCCGCTCGGCTATGGCGACGCGGGCTGGCAGCTCGATGTCGGGCGGCTGCTTGCCGCGCTGACGCCCGATACGCGGATGCTGCTGATCAACTCGCCGAACAATCCGACCGGTTGGACGATGTCGCGCGACGATCAGCAGGCCGTGCTCGCCCATTGCCGCCGTCACGGCATCTGGCTTGTCGCCGATGAAGTGTACGAACGGCTCGCGTTCGGCACGGGCGGCGCGCCGTCGTTCCTCGATATCGCATCGCGCGACGAGCGGGTCGTTGTCGTGAATTCGTTCTCGAAGGCGTGGGCGATGACGGGCTGGCGGCTGGGGTGGCTCATTGCGCCGGCATCGGTGATGGGTGACCTGTCGAAGCTCGTCGAATACAACACGTCGTGTGCGCCGGGCTTCGTGCAGGCTGCGGGCGAGGTCGCGCTGCGCGATGGCGAGCCGTTCGTACGGTCGTTCGTCGCGGCGCTACGCGACGCGCGCGATCACCTCGTGGCCGCGCTGCGGACGCTGCCGGGCGTCGAGGTGCTGCCTCCGCCGGGCGCGATGTACCTGTTCCTGCGCCTGCCGGGCGCGGCCGACAGTCTCGCATTCTGCAAGACGCTGGTGCGCGAGGCAGGGCTCGGCCTTGCGCCCGGGTGTGCATTCGGCCCGGAAGGGGAAGGGTTCGTCCGCTGGTGCTACGCATGCGATCCGGCGCGGCTTGACGCGGGCGTCGAACGGCTGCGCCGGTTCATCGCGCGCGGTACGGTTGCCCGTTGAAGCGGGGCCGGAGCGGACGCGGCCGACTGGCGGCGGCCCGCTCGGCCCATCCTCGGTCCATCTTTACGCACCGGACAATTTTGCGTAATATGGCGCTCAGTCACGCGGTTCCGCCGTTGAGCCGTGCTGTTCCGTCCGGTTTGGGCCTGGCCTGAAGTTGGTTCGCCGCCCCCGGTTCGTGCTCCCATCAATATGACCGATCAGAATCGGGCGAGCGCGTCTTCCGTTCCTTTCGTCTGTTTGTTGATCCGGTTCGTTTGACCACAGGGTCTGGCCTAGCTGCATGAATACCCAAGAGGCGAAGATCGTCCTCGAGACTGCTTTGATCTGCGCGCAGGAACCGCTGAAGCTCGGCGATTTGCGCAAGCTCTTTGCCGACGGAGTGTCGGCTGACACGGTCCGCACGTTGCTCGAAGATCTGAAACAGGATTGGTCCGGCCGCGGCGTCGAACTGGTGGCGCTGGCGACCGGATGGCGCTTTCAGAGCAAGCCGGCGATGCGTCATTATCTGGATCGCCTGCATCCCGAGAAGCCGCCGAAATATTCGCGCGCGGTGCTCGAGACGCTCGCGATCATTGCGTATCGGCAACCCGTCACGCGCGGCGACATCGAAGAGATTCGCGGCGTCACGGTCAATACGCAGGTGGTCAAGCAACTCGAGGATCGCGGCTGGATCGAGGTGATCGGTCATCGTGACGTGCCGGGGCGCCCGGCGCTATATGCGACGACCAAGCAGTTCCTCGACGATCTCGGCCTGAAGGCGCTCGACGACCTGCCTGCGCTCGAAGAGCCGGCAGCGAACATCGAGGCCGCGCTGCTTGCGCAGCAGGCAATGGATTTCGACGATCACGCGGCGGTTGTCGGCAGCGCAATGGACGACGCGCCGCAGGCGCAGGCGGATGAATTGCCGGGCGATGCCGCGACCGACGTCGCGTCGACGCAGGAAATCCCGGGCCGCGATACGCTCGATGCTGATCGCGAGCAAACTGAACAGGTTGGCGCCGAAGCAGCGCCGACCGGTGTGCAGCCCGAGCCGCTGCGCGCGGATTGGAACGAGGAAGATCGCAAGCCGGCCGCCGAAGCGGCTGCCGGAGACGGAGCGGAAGCGGCCGGCGACACGCCCGGCGAGGCTGGCCAAGCCGACGCGTCCCGTTCCCGTCCTGCGGACGACGAGATGCTGGACGACACGTCCGACAGTCTCGCGGATGCCGTACGAAGCGCCAGTGCACCCATCGGTGCCGACGCGTTGCCGGACGACGAAGCAGAACCCGAACAGCGTCGCGCCTGATCGCGGCCAACTTCTTGCCGCGCCCGTGTCGGGCGCGAGACCTGACATTTTGAGGTTGTTTTGACAGATATCCACGATATTGAATCGTCCGCGCCTGCCGTGCAGGCAGCGCGTGCCGACGATGCGCCGGAGCAGGACGCTTCGGCCGCGGGTGGCGACGAGCGTCCCCGCCGCGGTTTGCGGCGAGGCCCGCGCAGTCTGATCGCGCGGCGTCGCGCGGCGGCCAAGTCGAAGGGCGAAGGCGAGCCGCAGGGCGGCGAAGGCGCTGACGCGCAGCCGGCCGAGGTTGCCGAAGCGCAGCCGGCGCGTGCGCCGCGCAAGGAAGGTGCGGCCAAGGGCGGTCGCAAGCCTGCTGCCGGCAAGCGCGAAGGCGCGGCCAAGGGCGGCCCGGGCGCTCAGGGCGGCCAAGGCCGACGCGGCGGCGCACCGAAGGCTGAGGGTGGCTCGGTGAAGGCGGAAGGCGATGCGTCCCAGGACGAACTGTTCGCCTACGTGACGTCGCCGGCATTCGACGCGGACAACTCCGCGGGCGGTAGCGGCGTGCGTGCGCCGATGCTGCGCCGCGGCCGCAGCCAGCCGGCGAACAAGCGCGTGCTGTCGCCGGACGACGACGCACCGAAGCTTCACAAGGTGCTGGCGGAGGCGGGGATGGGCTCGCGCCGCGAAATGGAAGAGCTGATCGTCGCCGGCCGCGTGTCGGTGAACGGCGAGCCCGCGCATATCGGCCAGCGCATCATGCCGACCGACCAGGTGCGGATCAACGGCAAGCCGGTCAAGCGCAAGCTGCCGAACAAGCCGCCGCGCGTGCTGCTGTACCACAAGCCGACGGGCGAGATCGTCAGCCACGCAGATCCGGAAGGCCGTCCGTCGGTGTTCGATCGCCTGCCGCCGATGAAGACGGCGAAATGGCTTGCGGTGGGCCGCCTCGACTTCAATACCGAAGGTCTGCTGATGCTGACGACTTCGGGTGACCTTGCGAACCGCTTCATGCATCCGCGCTACAGCGTCGAGCGCGAGTACGCGGTGCGCGTCGTCGGCGAGCTGGCCGAAGGTGCGCGGCAAAAGCTGCTGCACGGCGTCGAGCTCGATGACGGCCCGGCGAACTTCCTGCGCATCCGCGATGGCGGCGGCGAAGGCACGAACCACTGGTATCACGTCGCGCTGGCCGAAGGCCGCAACCGCGAAGTGCGCCGGATGTTCGAGGCGGTCGGCCTGATGGTGAGCCGCCTGATCCGTACGCGCCACGGTCCGATCCCGCTGCCGCGCGGCCTGAAGCGCGGCCGCTGGGAGGAGCTCGACGACGTGCAGGTGCGCAAGCTGCTGGCGGCCGTCGGCCTGAAGGCGCCGTCGGAGGAGAAGGGCAAGCGCGGCGATGCCGGTCAGGCCGAGCGCCGCCAGCCTGATCCGATGGAGACGTCGATGGGTTTCATCAGTCGTGAGCCGGTGTTGACGACGCACGGGCAACTCGACCAGCCGCGTCGTGGCGGCGGTCGGCGCGGCGGGCCGGGCCTGCCGGGCCTGAGCGGCTATGGTAGCCTGCCGGTTGCGCCGTCGGGCTACGGCAACCGCACTGGCGGCGGCCGCGATGGCAACCGTGCAGGCGGCGGTCGTGATGGCAATCGCACGGGCGGTGGCCGCGATGTCGACGGGAACCGCGCGTCGTATGGCGCAGGCCCGAAGCGCGATGGCGCGGGCCCCAAGCGTGGCGGCAGCAAGGGCGGCAATCGCAACCCGAACGGCAATCGTCCCGAGGGCGCCGGCAACGGTGGCGGCCCGCGCGGCGGCCAGCGTCCGCAGCGTACTCGCACGCGCAGCCGCTGAGCGTTCAGGCATACGGCGGCGCAAAGCCGCCGGCGTGCCGGCAAGATCGGCATCCGTCCGGTTTTGTCGGCACGATGCATGGCATTTCTTGCTTTCGACTGTCTATATGTCGCGTGCCGCTGCATGGCCGCCGGCATCGCCGATCTCCGGTGCGGCAGGATGGCGCCGGTTGATCGGGCAGTCCGATTTCACATTTTCGGTCCGTAAAGGCAGACGACGCGCTGCTTTTACCGGCTGGCTTGGCGTTTGCGCCAAAAATCGCTATAATCGCGAAGTCGCTGGGCGTACGGATTCAATGTGCGGCTCAGGTGCGACCACCAGTAGTAAGAAGATGGGCGTTCCGCCCATTTTTTTTTGCTGAAACGGTTAGGCATCTCGGGTAGCGCTTCCTGCGCCGGCTAAGGCGCGCGCCCGCGGGTGAATCGCGAGCGGCGGGCGCGAACACCTGAGAGGACACAGTGCAACTGACGGAACTGATAGAAACCACGGTCACCGGGCTCGGCTACGAGCTGGTGGATCTCGAGCGCACCGGGCGCGGCATGCTTTGCATCTATATCGATCAGCCTGCCGGCATCTCGCTCGAAGATTGCGAAAAGGTCACGCGTCAGCTCCAGCACGTCTTGACGGTCGAAAACATCGATTACGAACGGCTCGAAGTCTCGTCTCCGGGGCTCGACCGCCCGTTGAAGAAACTGGCTGACTTCGAGCGTTTCGCCGGCAACGAAGTTTCCGTGACCTTGAAAAAGCCGCTGGACGGGCGCAAGACGTACCGGGGCATTCTGCACGCGCCGAATGGCGAAACGATCGGTTTGGAATTTGAAGGGAAGAAGGGCGAGGCGGCCATGCTGGATTTCACGCTGGCCGATATCGACAAAGCCCGCCTGATTCCGCAAGTTGACTTTAGGAGCCGCAAATAATGAGTCGCGAAGTGTTGATGCTGGTGGATGCGCTGGCGCGCGAGAAAAACGTCGACAAGGATGTGGTGCTGGGCGCCCTCGAGGCTGCGCTCGCGTCCGCTTCCAAGAAGCTGTTCGACGAAGGCGCCGAAATCCGCGTCCATATTGATCGCGAAAGCGGCGAGCACGAAACCTTCCGTCGCTGGCTCGTCGTACCCGACGAGGCAGGCTTGCAGGAGCCGGATCGCGAGATCCTGCTGTTCGAAGCACGTGAGCAGAAGTCCGACGTCGAAGTCGGCGAGTATGTCGAGGAACCCGTACCGTCGATCGAGTTCGGGCGCATTGGCGCGCAGGCCGCGAAGCAGGTGATCCTGCAGAAGGTCCGCGACGCGGAACGCGAGCAGATCCTGAACGACTATCTCGAGCGCGGCGAAAAGATCATGACGGGTACGGTGAAGCGCCTCGACAAGGGCAACTTCATCGTGGAATCGGGTCGTGTCGAGGCGCTGCTGCGCCGCGATCAACTGATCCCGAAGGAAAACCTGCGCGTGGGCGACCGTGTGCGCGCGTACATCGCGAAGGTCGACCGCACCGCACGTGGCCCGCAGATCGAGCTGTCGCGTACGGCGCCCGAGTTCCTGATGAAGCTGTTCGAGATGGAAGTGCCGGAAATCGAGCAGGGTCTGCTCGAAATCAAGGCGGCAGCCCGCGACCCGGGCGTGCGCGCGAAGATCGGCGTCATCGCATACGACAAGCGGATCGATCCGATCGGCACCTGCGTCGGCATCCGCGGTTCCCGCGTGCAGGCCGTGCGCAACGAGCTCGGTGGCGAAAACATCGACATCGTGCTATGGTCGGAGGATCCCGCCCAGTTCGTGATCGGCGCGCTCGCGCCGGCAGCTGTCCAGTCGATCGTCGTCGATGAAGAAAAGCACTCGATGGACGTCGTCGTCGACGAGAACGAGCTGGCGGTCGCGATCGGCCGCAGCGGTCAGAACGTTCGCCTTGCCGGTGAATTGACCGGCTGGCAGATCAACATCATGACGCCGGACGAATCCGCCCTGAAGCAGGGTGAAGAGCGCGACCGGCTGCGTGCGCTGTTCATGGCGCGTCTCGACGTCGACGAAGAAGTTGCCGACATCCTGATCGACGAAGGCTTCACGAGCCTCGAAGAGATCGCCTACGTGCCGCTCAACGAAATGCTCGAAATCGAGGCGTTCGACGAGGACACCGTGCACGAGTTGCGTAACCGCGCCCGTGACGCGCTGTTGACGATGGCTATCGCGAACGAAGAAAAAGTCGAGAACGCAGCGCTGGATCTCAAGAGCCTCGACGGCATCACGCCGGAGTTGCTTGCGAAGCTGTCCGAACACGCAGTGGCCACGCGCGACGATCTCGCCGAGCTGGCAGTGGATGAACTGGTCGACATGACCGGGATGGAAGAGGATGCCGCTAAGGCGTTGATCATGAAAGCACGTGAACATTGGTTCCAGTGAGAAATGACCATGGCGCACTGATTTGATGGCGGCCGTATGGCCTGACCCGATGCTAACAGCAAGGAATCGGTCCTTGCACTAAGAGGAATGAATGGCGAGTAACAACGTAGCCCAATTTGCCGCGGAACTGAAAATGCCTGCTGGTGTGCTGCTCGAACAGCTGCAGGCAGCGGGCGTCCAGAAAGCGAGTGAAGACGATGCGCTGTCCGAAACGGACAAGGCGCGTCTGCTCGATCATTTGCGCAAGTCGCACGGCGCAACCGACGGCGACAAGCGCAAGATCACGCTGACCCGCAAGCATACGTCGGAGATCAAGCAATCTGACGCGACGGGCAAGGCTCGCACCATTCAGGTCGAGGTCCGCAAGAAGCGCACGTTCGTCAAGCGCGACGACGTGAGCGATGGGGCGGAACAGGGTCAGGAGCAGGTCGCCGAAGCGGACGACGATGCAGAACTGAAGCGTCGCGAGGAAGAAGCGCGCCGCGAGGCCGAGCTGCTCGAGAAGCAGGCGCAGGAACTGCGCGAGCGCCAGGAACACCTCGAGCGCGAGGAAGCCGAACGTCGCGCCCGAGAGGAAGCGGCCGAAGCCGAGCGCCGTCGCGCCGAGGAAGAGGCTGCGGCGAAGCGTGTCGCGGTCGAAACCGCTGCGGCACAGCAGCAGGCGGCAGCGCAGCAGGCCGCCGCGGCCGAGCAGGAAGCGACGAGTGCGCAGTCCGCACAGGACGAAGCACGCGCGGCCGCCGAACGTGCGGCGCAGCGCGAAGCGGCGAAGAAGGCTGAAGACGCTGCCCGCGAAGCGGCGGACAAGGCGCGCGCCGAGCAGGAAGAAATTCGCAAGCGTCGCGAGGCGGCGGAAGCCGAAGCGCGTGCGATCCGCGAAATGATGAACACGCCGCGCAAGGCAGTGGTCAAGGCAGTCGAGCCGCCGAAGCCGGTCGAGCCGCCGAAGCCGGTCGAAGCGAAGGGCACGCTGCACAAGCCGGCGAAGCCGGAAGGCGCGCAAGCGCGTCCGGCCGTGAAGAAGCCGGCCGGTGCAGCACCGGCAACGACGCAGGCGCCGGCAGGCGCGGGCGACCGCAACAAGAAGCCGGGCGCAGGCAAGGGCGGCTGGCAGGACGACGCGTCGAAGCGTCGCGGCATCAAGACGCGCGGCGATTCGAGCGGCGGTGTCGACCGCGGCTGGCGCGGCGGCCCGAAGGGTCGCGGCCGTCACCAGGACAGCGCATCGTCGTTCCAGGCGCCGACCGAGCCGATCGTCCGTGAAGTGCACGTGCCGGAAACCGTTTCGGTTGCGGATCTCGCGCACAAGATGTCGATCAAGGCCTCCGAAGTCATCAAGGTGATGATGAAGATGGGCCAGATGGTCACGATCAACCAGGTGCTCGACCAGGAAACGGCGATGATCGTCGTCGAGGAACTGGGCCACCGCGCGGTTGCTGCGAAGCTGGACGATCCGGAAGCGCTGCTCGTCGAAGGCGAAGCCACTACCGATGCGGAGCAACTGCCGCGTCCGCCGGTCGTCACGGTGATGGGTCACGTCGACCACGGCAAGACCTCGCTGCTCGACCACATCCGCCGCGCGAAGGTTGCCGCAGGCGAAGCGGGCGGCATTACGCAGCATATCGGCGCGTATCACGTCGACACGCCGCGTGGCGTCATCACGTTCCTCGATACGCCGGGTCACGAAGCGTTCACGGCAATGCGTGCACGCGGCGCGAAGGCGACCGACATCGTGGTGCTGGTGGTGGCAGCCGACGACGGCGTGATGCCGCAGACGAAGGAAGCGATCGCCCACGCGAAGGCGGGTGGCGTGCCGATCGTCGTCGCGATCAACAAGATCGACAAGCCGGACGCTAACCTCGATCGCGTCAAGCAGGAGCTGGTCGCGGAAGGCGTCGTGCCGGAAGAATACGGTGGCGATTCGCCGTTCGTGCCGGTGTCGGCAAAGACGGGCGCAGGCATCGACGATCTGCTCGAGAACGTGCTGCTGCAGGCCGAAGTGCTGGAACTGAAGGCACCGGTCGAAGCGCCGGCCAAGGGCATCGTGATCGAAGCGAAGCTCGACAAGGGCAAGGGCCCGGTCGCGACGATCCTGGTGCAGTCCGGCACGCTGAACCGCGGCGACATCGTGCTTGCGGGCTCGGCTTATGGCCGCGTCCGTGCGATGCTCGACGAGAACGGCAAGCCGACGAAGGAAGCCGGCCCGTCGATCCCGGTCGAAATCCAGGGTCTGTCGGAAGTGCCGGGTGCGGGCGAGGAAGTGATCGTGCTGCCGGACGAGCGCAAGGCGCGCGAAATCGCGCTGTTCCGTCAGGGCAAGTTCCGCGACGTGAAGCTTGCGAAGCAGCAGGCCGCGAAGCTGGAAAGCATGCTCGAGCAGATGGGCGAAGGCGAAGTGCAGAACCTGCCGCTCATCATCAAGGCGGACGTGCAGGGCTCGCAGGAAGCGCTCGTGCAGTCGCTGCTCAAGCTGTCGACCGACGAAGTGCGCGTGCAGATCGTGCACAGCGCGGTGGGCGGCATCAGCGAAAACGACGTCAACCTCGCGACGGCATCGAAGGCGGTCATCATCGGCTTCAACACGCGTGCGGATGCACAGGCGCGCAAGCTGGCCGAGTCGAACGGCATCGACATCCGCTACTACAACATCATCTACGACGCAGTGGATGAGGTGAAGGCCGCGATGTCGGGCATGCTCGCACCGGAGAAGCGCGAAGTCATCACCGGTATGGTCGAGGTGCGCCAGGTGTTCAAGGTGCCGAAGATCGGCACGGTCGCCGGCTGTATGGTCACGGACGGTATCGTCAAGCGCTCGTCGTCGGTGCGCGTACTGCGCAACAACGTCGTGATCTTCACGGGCGAACTCGAATCGCTGAAGCGCTTCAAGGACGACGTGAAGGAAGTGAAGCAAGGCTTCGAGTGCGGTATGTCGGTGAAGAACTTCAACGACGTCATCGAAGGCGACCAGTTCGAAGTCTTCGAAGTGACCGAAGTCGCGCGTACGCTGTAATCGTCGCGTATCGGCTCGTGGGCGGGGCAGGCTTGGGCCTGTCCCGCCCATTTTCATGGCGGCTCGCCAGAAGGCGGCCGCATTATCCTGATAAACGAATCAGGGATCGATCATGTCCAGGAAACGTACTTCCCCCAATCGCAACGTTCAGATTGCCGACCAGATTCAGCGCGATCTGTCCGAACTCATCATGCGCGAGGTCAAGGATCCGCGTATCGGTATCGTGACCATCCAGAGCGTCGAGCTCACGCCGGACTACGCGCACGCGAAGGTGTACTTCACGGCGCTGACCGGCGATCCGGCCAAGACGCAGGAGGCGCTGAACCATGCGTCGGGTCACTTGCACAACCTGCTGTTCAAGCGCCTGCACATTCACACGGTGCCGACGCTGCATTTCCACTACGACCAGACGATCGAGAAGGCCGTGGAAATGTCGCGCCTGATCAAGGAAGCGAACTCGACGCGCGCGAAGGACGACGACGAGGCCGACGTACCTACCAAGGACGAGTGAGCTCGACCGGCCTATGACGACTGCAGCACCCCAACGTCCGCGTGTGCCCCGGCGCGCGCTGGACGGCGTCCTCCTGCTCGACAAGCCGGTTGGCCTGTCGAGCAACGATGCGCTGATTCGCGCGAAGCGCCTGCTTCTCGCGAAGAAAGCCGGTCACACCGGTACGCTCGATCCGCTGGCCTCGGGCCTGCTGCCGCTGTGCTTCGGCGAGGCGACGAAGTTCTCGCAGGACCTGCTCGATGCCGACAAGACCTACGAAGCGACGATGCGTCTCGGCCAGCGCACGGCCACCGGCGATGCGGAAGGCGAAGTGATCGATACGCGGCCCGTCGAATGCGACCGCGCAGCGGTGGAAGCCGCGCTCGTGCGCTTCACCGGCGAGATCGTGCAGGTGCCGCCGATGTATTCGGCGCTCAAGCGCGACGGCAAGCCGCTGTACGAATATGCGCGCGCGGGCCAGACCGTCGAACGCGAGGGCCGCAACGTGACGATCCATGCGCTCGGCCTGCTCGCCTGCGAGCTGCCCGACGTGACGTTCCGTGTGACCTGCAGCAAGGGTACGTATGTGCGCACACTGGCGGAAGATATCGGCGAGGTGCTGGGTTGCGGTGCGCATCTGACGATGCTGCGTCGCACGGGCGTCGGCGCGTTGACGCTCGAGCATGCAGTGACGCTCGATGCGCTGTCGGACGCCGCTGAAGCGGCGCGCGATGCGTGGCTTCAGCCGGTCGACGCGCTGCTGTCGACGTTTCCGCTGGTTCGTCTCGACGAAGCCTGCGCGAAGCGGTTTCTGCACGGTCAACGTTTGCCGCTGTCTGCGCTCGATCCGATCGACGCGGTGGAGGGTGAGCGTGTGCGCGTGTACGACGCGGCGCGGCTGCTCGGTGTGGCTCGCAAGGCCAACGGCGTGCTGGCGCCGGAACGCCTCGTGGTGACGGCTGCATGATTCGCGGCGCGCCAAGCGCCGTCGGAACGAAAAAGCCCGGTCGATTTCGACCGGGCTTTTTGTTTGGCGCGCGGGGCGCGGTATCGGGTGGCGCTCAGTGCGCAGCCGACGCCGCCGCACCGGCATCGCCGCCGCCCGCGCGTTCGGGCTTGGTGATCCAGATCAGCGCAATCAGCAGCACGAAGATCACCGCCGAGATGTAGAACAGATCGTTCACGCCGAGCTGCGCGGCCTGTTGCGTGGCCATATTGTTGATGAGCCCGTGCGCCTGGTCCTTCGTCAGTCCGAGGTTGCCCATCTGCGTGACGGCCTGGTTGAACGTCGGGTTGTACGGGTTCGCCTGCTCGACCAGTTGCGCGTGATGGAAGTTGTTGCGGTGGTCCCACGCGGTCTGGAAGATCGACGTGCCGATGCCGCCGCACATGATCCGCACGAAGTTCGACAAGCCGGAAGCTGCCGGGATGCGGTGGCCGGGCAGGCCGGACAACGTGATCGACACGAGCGGGATGAAGAAGCCGGCCATCGCGATACCCTGTACGAGCGTCGGCAACGTCAGCGACCATTCGTCGACACCCGTCGTGTAGCGCGAGCGCATCCAGAAGCACAGCGCGAACGTCAGGAACGCGGCGGTCGCGATATAGCGCGGGTCGGTGCGCGGCAGGAACTTGCCGGTCAGCGGCGACAGCAGGATCGCGAACAGCCCGACCGGCGCCATCACGAGACCCGCGTCGGTTGCCGTATAGCCGATCTGGGTCTGCAGCCACAACGGCAACAGCACGAGATTGCCGAAGTAGAGCCCGTAGCCGACCGCCAGCGCGATCGTGCCGCCCGTGAAGTTGCGCATGCGGAACAGCGACAGGTCGACAACCGGGTGCTCGGCGGTCAGTTCCCAGATCACGAAGAACGCGAACGAGACGATCGCGATCAGCGCGAGCGCGACGATCGTGGTCGATGCGAACCAGTCGAGATCCTTGCCCTTGTCGAGCATGATCTGCAGCGAGCCGACCCACAGCACGAGCAGCGCGAGACCGACGCCGTCGATCGGCGCGCGGCGCACGGTCGATTCGCGCGTGCGATAGATCGACCACGTGGCGAGCGCGGCGGCGATGCCGACCGGGATGTTCACGTAGAAGATCCACGGCCACGAGTAGTTGTCCGAGATCCAGCCGCCGAGGATCGGGCCCGCGACCGGCGCGATCAGCGTCGTCATCGACCACAGCGCAAGCGCCATCGGCGCCTTCGCGCGTGGATAGCTCGACAGCAGCAGCGATTGCGACAGCGGAATCATCGGGCCCGCGACCGCGCCCTGGAGCACGCGCGATGCGAGCAGGAACGGCAGCGTCGGCGCGAGGCCGCACATCCACGACGAGATGACGAACAGGATGATCGACGCGAGGAACAGGCGAACCTGCCCGAAGCGGTCGGTCAGCCAGCCCGTCAGCGGCACCGAGATCGCGTTTGCGACGGCGAACGAAGTGATGACCCACGTGCCCTGGTCGGACGACACGCCGAGGTCGCCCGAGATGGTCGGGATCGCGACGTTTGCGATGGACGTGTCCAGCACGTTCATGAACACCGCGAGCGACACCGCGATCGTCCCGAGCACGAGTTTCCCGCCCTGCAAGGGCGGGTGAGAGGCAGGAGCCTGTGCCATGTCGGTTGTTTTTCCGGAGTCGGAACGGTTACATCATCTTCGCGGCGGCGTTCGACTTCGCCGCAGCCGGCGCCGATGCGTTGCCGCCTGCGTTCTCGGCGACGATGCGGGCGATTTCGGCGTCGGCTTCGTCGCCGTACTTCGCGAACACGTTGGTCTCGTAGACGGTGTTCGGCGCGTTCACGAGCTGGTCGCCGCGTTCGTCCTTGATGTCGACGTCGACCTGCATCGACAGGCCGATACGCAGCGGATGCTTGTCGAGATCCTTCGGGTCGAGCTCGATACGCACCGGCAGGCGCTGCACGACCTTGATCCAGTTGCCGGTCGCGTTCTGCGCCGGCAGCAGCGAGAACGCCGAGCCCGTACCGGCCGAGAAGCCGATGACCTTGCCGTGGTAGGTGACCGACGAGCCGTAGATGTCGGCCGTCATCTCGACCGGCTGGCCGATGCGCATATGCTTGAGCTGGACTTCCTTGAAGTTCGCGTCGACCCACACGGCATTCAGCGGCACCACCGACATCAGCGGCGTGCCCGGCGACACGCGCTGGCCGACCTGCACCGAGCGCTTCGCGACGTAGCCGGTGACCGGCGCCGGCAGCACGTTACGCGCGTTCGCAAGGTACGCGTCGCGAACCTTCGCGGCCGCGGCCATCACGTTCGGGTGCGATGCGATCGTCGTGTTCGCCGTCAGTGCGCGATTCGATGCGAGCTGCTGCTGCGCGGCATCGACCGATGCTTGCGCGGCCTTTACGGCATCGCGTGCATGCGAGATTTCTTCCTGCGACACGGCACCCGTCTGTGCGACGGCCATGCGGCGACGCAGGTCGTCGTCGGCCTTCGACAGGTCGGACTGGCGCAGTGCGACCTGCGCGCGGTACTGGTCGTCGTTGACGAACAGGCCGCGCACCTGGCGCACCGTCTGCGCGAGGTTGGCTTCCGCCTGCTGCAGTGCGACCTGCGAATCGGCCGCGTCGAGCACGACCAGCGGGTCGCCGGCCTTGACCGTCTGCGTATCGTCGGCCTTCACCGCGATCACGGTGCCGGTGACCTGCGGCGTGATCTGCACGACGTTGCCGTTCACGTACGCATCGTCGGTCCCTTCACGGAAGCGGGCGACGAGGAAGTAGTACAGGCCGTACGCGATGGCCGCGATCACGATGACCGCGACGAGCAGCGTCATCATCCGTTTGCGCTTCCCGTTGTTTTGCGACTGTGCGCTGGCGGCATTTTGTTGAGGGTCGCTCATGGCGATTTTCTCCGTCCGTTATTTCGAGTGTCTGCGTAGTGGTGGCGCCGGATCAGTTGGCGGCCTGTTTTGTCGGCTTGTCGGCGTCGGGCGCGGCGAGCGGCGTGCCGGTCGCGTCGAATCCGCCGCCCAGCGCCTTGATCAGCGCGAGTTGCATGTCGCGTCGGCGCATCTTCAGGTTGGTCACCGTCTGCTCCGATGCGAGGCGGTTGCTGTCCGCGGTCAGCACCTGCAGTTGCGGCGACAGGCCGGCCTTGTAGCGAATCACGGCGAGGTCGTACGCGCGCGTCGATGCGTCGAGCGCACGTTGCGCGTCGCCCATCTGGCGATCGACCGCGCGGATCGACGCGACCTGCGTCGCGACGTCATTCAGCGCGTTGATCAGCGTCTGGTTGTAGTTCGCGACCGACAGGTCGAAGTCCGCGTAACGGCCCTTGAGCTGCGCACGCAGCGCGCCGGCGTCGAAGATCGGCAGGTGGACCGCCGGGCCGAACTGCGCCTGGCGACTCGCGAAATTCAGGAATTTGCCCCAGCCGAACGCATCGAAGCCGAAGCCGGCCGCGAGGTTCACGTCAGGGTAGAACTCGGCCTTCGCTTCCTTCACGTCGTGCATCGCAGCCTCGACCTGCCAGCGCGCGGCGACGATGTCGGGGCGGCGCGACACGAGATCGGCCGGCAGGTTGCCGGGCAGCACGACGTCGCCGCTCGGGTTCAGCACGGGCGCCGCGATCTGCAGCCCGCGATCCGGACCCTTGCCGAGCAGCGCGGCGAGCTGGTAGCGCACCGTCGTGATCTGGCCGTCGAGGTCCGACAGCGAAGCCTGGGTCGTCGCGATGTTGCCGCGGGCCGTCTGGCGTTCGACGTTGGTGTCGAGGCCCGCAGACACGCGGCCGTCGGTGATCTTGCCGACCGTCTCGCGGTTGGTGATCTCGCGTTGCGCGATGTCGCGCAGCGCATAGAGCTGCGCGAGCGAGTTATAGCTGCGCGCGACCGACGACGCGAGCGTGATGCGCGCCTGCTGCATGTCGGCTTCAGCCGACTTTTCCTGCGACACGGCAGTGTGCAGGCGTTCGCGGTTCTTGCCCCACAGGTCGAGTTCCCACGAAGCGCTCGCGAGCACGTTGTTCTCGCTGTACCACTGGCCGCCGTACGGAGGCGGGAACAGTGCGTTCGACGAATACAGCTCGCGCGTCCACGAATAGCTGGCTTCTGCCTTCGGCAGCAGGTTCGAGCGCGACGATTCGATGTACGACGAGGCCTTCGCGATGCGTGCCTGTGCCTGCGCGATCGACGGATTGCCCTGAAGGGCTTCGTCGATCAGCTTCGGCAACTGCGGATCGCCGAACTGGTTTGCCCAGTCGAGCGCCGGCCACTGGCCGCCCTGGGCCGGCAGACTCTGGGCGGATTCGAATTGCGACGCGGGGGCGATCTGCTTGTCGCTCTTGATGCCGATGTAGTTCGCGCAGCCCGCCAGCGCCAGTGCGGCGACCGCGGCGGCGACGGCGGCGCGGCACGACCCGGCGCGCACGGACAACGGGGAGGATTTCATCGCGCTGATCCCTGACTCGGAATGAATGATGGACACTGCAAGGATTTCCTTACATTAATCTGTCAAAAGTAATTGTTATGGCAACTATTACGTGATGCTGCCGGCGCCCGTCTCGCAATAGTTGCTGAGAATGCGGCGCAGCATGCTCTTCAGGAACCCGACTTCTTCCGGCGTAAACCCGTCCAGTACCTGATCGAGCACGCTGCGGAAAATGGGCGGCAGCCGTTCGGCAAGCGCGCGGCCTTCGTCGGTCAGTTCGAGGCGCACGACGCGCCGATCCTCGATGCTGCGGACGCGAGACAGCAGGCCGCGTTTCTCGACCCGGTCGAGCAGGCGCGTGACCGCGCTCGCGTCGATCCCGTATTCGCGCGCCAGCTCGGCGGCCGTCGAGCACTTGCCGACCGCGATCATGAACAGCATGCTCGCCTGCGTGCCCGTGATGCCGAGCTCTTCCTGCGTGCGTTGCGTGACGAGGTTGGTCATCACCGACTTCACGCGCGACATCAGATAACCGACGCTGTCGTTCATCTGATATGAAGACAGCGGCGACACGGGCGATTGGTTAGAAGAATCCGACATAAAACCCTGAAGCTGCAATAGTTGACTAGGCAGCAGTATAGGCACAGTTGCTTGCCGCGGCAAATGTTAATCGAACGGCAAAGGGCGCGCTTCGCGGGGCAAAAATCCCTTGTCTCGATAAGGTTTTTCGGCTTGCCGGTCGCGTATTCGGTCGATTTGTCTGTCCGGAAGGGGGCGGGGCGGCCCGATTCGTTGCGTTGCGCTGCACCCGTCAGCTCTCGACATTCTCACGTGCTATAATTTGTGGCTTTCCAAGCTGCAATGTGCGTGCGCCCGTGAAAAACGAGCGGGCGCGTTTGCGCGTTCAATCGATTTCCAGGTTTCTATGACCCGCGCCCTTCGCAATATCGCCATCATCGCCCACGTCGACCACGGCAAGACTACGCTCGTCGACCAACTGCTCCGCCAGTCCGGCACCTTCCGCGAGAACCAGCAGATGGTCGAGCGCGTGATGGACTCGAACGACATCGAAAAAGAGCGCGGGATCACGATTCTCGCGAAGAACTGCGCGGTCGAGTACGAAGGGACGCACATCAACATCGTCGACACGCCGGGGCACGCGGACTTCGGTGGTGAGGTCGAGCGCGTGCTGTCGATGGTCGACTCGGTGCTGCTGCTGGTCGACGCCGTCGAGGGTCCGATGCCGCAGACGCGCTTCGTCACGAAGAAGGCGCTCGCGCTCGGCCTGAAGCCGATCGTCATCGTCAACAAGATCGATCGTCCGGGCGCACGGATCGACTGGGTCATCAACCAGACCTTCGACCTGTTCGACAAGCTCGGCGCAACCGAAGAGCAGCTCGACTTCCCGATCGTCTACGCATCGGGCCTGAACGGCTATGCGTCGCTCGACCCGGCCGCGCGCGAAGGCGACATGCGTCCGCTGTTCGAGGCGGTCCTCGAGCACGTGCCGGTCCGTCCGGCCGACCCGGATGCGCCGCTGCAGCTGCAGATCACGTCGCTCGACTATTCGACGTATGTCGGCCGGATCGGCGTCGGCCGCATCACGCGCGGCCGCATCAAGCCGGGCCAGCCGGTCGTGATGCGCTTCGGCCCGGAAGGCGACGTGCTGAGCCGCAAGATCAACCAGGTGCTGTCGTTCACCGGGCTCGAGCGCGTGCAGGTCGACTCGGCCGAAGCGGGCGACATCGTGCTGATCAACGGCATTGAAGATGTCGGCATCGGCGCGACGATCTGCGCGGTGGATACGCCGGAAGCGCTGCCGATGATCACCGTCGACGAGCCGACGCTGACGATGAACTTCCTCGTCAACTCGTCGCCGCTCGCGGGCCGTGAAGGCAAGTTCGTGACGAGCCGCCAGATCCGCGACCGCCTGATGAAGGAACTGAACCACAACGTCGCGCTGCGCGTGAAGGACACCGGCGACGAAACGGTGTTCGAAGTGTCGGGCCGCGGCGAACTGCACCTGACGATTCTCGTCGAGAACATGCGCCGTGAAGGCTACGAGCTGGCCGTGTCGCGTCCGCGCGTCGTGATGCAGGAAATCGACGGCGTGAAGAGCGAGCCGTACGAGCTGCTGACGGTCGACGTCGAGGACGAGCACCAGGGCGGCGTGATGGAAGAACTCGGTCGCCGCAAGGGCGAAATGCTCGACATGGCGTCGGACGGCCGCGGCCGCACGCGTCTGGAATACAAGATCTCGGCACGCGGCCTGATCGGCTTCCAGAGCGAATTCCTGACGCTCACGCGCGGCACGGGCCTGATGAGCCACATCTTCGACTCGTACGCACCGGTCAAGGACGGCTCGGTCGGCGAGCGTCGCAACGGCGTGCTGATCTCGCAGGACGACGGTGCCGCCGTGGCGTACGCACTGTGGAAGCTGCAGGATCGCGGTCGCATGTTCGTGAAGCCGGGCGATGCGCTCTATGAGGGCATGATCATCGGCATCCACAGCCGCGACAACGACCTGGTCGTGAACCCGATCAAGGGCAAGCAACTGACCAACGTGCGTGCGTCGGGTACCGACGAGGCCGTGCGTCTCGTGCCGCCGGTCCAGATGTCGCTGGAATACGCGGTCGAATTCATCGACGACGACGAGCTCGTCGAGGTGACGCCGCAGTCGATCCGCCTGCGCAAGCGCTTCCTGAAGGAGCACGAGCGTCGCCGCGCGAGCCGCGAAGGCGCGGTCGACTAAGCGATTTGATCGTTCCCGTGCATGACGAAAAAGGCTGCCTCGTGGCAGCCTTTTTCGCATCCGCGCGGCGCGCAATCGGATTGTCTGCAAAACACTGTTCCCGGAGGTCGCGGCAATCGGGCAAAACCCCGCCGCGCGGTGCTTTCAGCCGCATTTCGCCGTGAGCTTCGGTATCGGTTCTGTGATATGCTGCGCGCACGCAAGTTTTAGGTCCTTCCAAGCAAGACTTGATTCGCAATCCGCTAAACGGTCAGGCCGTGTCGCGGAAGGTTGAGTAACCCGCTATTTCTCGAGAAGCTCGAAGAAAGGTGAGCGTAAAATGTCAGATGTAATGAAGCAGTTTCAGCTGAACTCCTATCTGTTCGGCGGCAATGCTTCGTACGTTGAAGAACTGTACGATGCATACCTCAACAATCCGGCGTCAGTGCCAGAAAACTGGCGAGAGTACTTCGACGCGCTGCAGAATGTGCCTGCAACGGACGGTTCGAATGCCAATGACGTCGCGCACTTCCCGATCGTCGAATCGTTCGCCGAGCGTGCGAAGGCCAATGCCTTCGTCCCGCGCGAAAGCACCAGCAATCTCGCGGCCGCGCGCAAGCAGGTCCACGTTCAGTCGCTCATCAGCGCCTATCGTTTCCTCGGCTCGCAATGGGCCAATCTCGATCCGCTGAAGCGTCGCGAACGTCCCGCCATTCCCGAACTCGAACCCGCGTTCTACGATTTCTCCGAAGGCGACCTCGATCAGACGTACAGCGCGAGCAACCTGTATTTCGGTTTCGACCAGGCTTCGCTGCGCGATATCGTCAAGGGTCTGCGCGACACGTACTGCGGCACGATCGGCGCCGAGTACATGTACATCAGCGACCCGGAACAGAAGCGCTGGTGGCAGGAGCGCCTGGAGTCGACCCGCGCGACGCCGCAATTCTCGATCGAAAAGAAGAAGCACATCCTGAATCGCCTGACGGCATCGGAAGGCCTCGAGCGCTATCTGCACACCAAGTACGTCGGCCAGAAGCGCTTCTCGCTCGAAGGCGGTGAAAGCTTCATCGCGGCGATGGACGAAGTCGTTCAGCACGCGGGCAAGAGCGGCGTGCAGGAAATCATCATCGGCATGGCGCACCGTGGCCGTCTGAACGTGCTGGTCAACACGCTGGGCAAGATGCCGGCCGACCTGTTCGCCGAATTCGAAGGCAAGCACGTCGACGACCTGCCGGCCGGCGACGTGAAGTACCACAAGGGCTTCTCGTCGGACGTGTCGACGGAAGGCGGCCCGGTCCACCTGTCGCTCGCGTTCAACCCGTCGCACCTCGAAATCGTGAACCCGGTGGTCGAAGGTTCCGCAAAGGCGCGGATGGACCGTCGTGGCGACGAAGACGGCCTGCAGGTGCTGCCGGTGCAGATCCACGGCGACGCGGCCTTCGCGGGCCAGGGCGTCGTGATGGAAACGCTGAACCTCGCGCAGACGCGCGGCTACGGCACGCACGGCACGCTGCACATCGTCATCAACAACCAGATCGGCTTCACGACGTCCGACCCGCGCGACGCGCGCTCGACGCTGTACTGTACCGACGTCGTCAAGATGATCGAGGCGCCGGTGCTGCACGTGAACGGCGATGATCCGGAAGCCGTCGTGCTCGCGACGCAAATCGCGATCGACTACCGGATGCAGTTCCACAAGGATGTCGTGATCGACATCGTCTGCTTCCGCAAGCTGGGTCACAACGAGCAGGACACGCCGGCCGTCACGCAGCCGCTGATGTACAAGAAGATCGCGCAGCACCCGGGCACCCGTGCGCTGTACGCCGAGAAGCTCGTGCAGCAGGGCGTGATCGCCGCGGACGACGCCGACAACTACGTGAAGGCGTACCGCAAGGCGATGGACGACGGTCACCACACGGTCGACCCGGTCCTGTCGAACTACAAGAGCAAGTACGCGGTCGACTGGGTTCCGTTCCTGAACCGCAAGTGGACGGATGCGGCCGACACGGCCGTGCCGCTCGCAGAACTGAAGCGCCTCGGCGAACGCATCACGACGGTCCCGGAAAACTTCAAGGTCCACCCGCTCGTCGAGCGCGTGATCAACGACCGCCGCAACATGGCGCGTGGCGACCAGCCGCTCGACTGGGGCATGGGCGAGCACCTCGCGTTCGCGTCGCTCGTCGCATCGGGCTACTCGGTACGCCTGACGGGTCAGGATTCGGGCCGCGGCACGTTCACGCACCGTCACGCGGTGCTGCACGACCAGAACCGCGAGCGCTGGAACGACGGCACGTACGTGCCGCTGCAGAACATCGCGGAAGGCCAGGCGAAGTTCACGGTGATCGACTCGGTGCTGTCGGAAGAAGCCGTGCTGGGCTTCGAATACGGTTACTCGACCGCCGAGCCGAATACGCTCGTGCTGTGGGAAGCGCAGTTCGGCGACTTCGTCAACGGCGCGCAGGTCGTGATCGACCAGTTCATCTCGTCGGGCGAAGTGAAGTGGGGCCGCGTGTCGGGCCTCACGATGCTGCTGCCGCACGGCTATGAAGGCCAGGGTCCGGAGCACTCGTCCACGCGTATCGAGCGTTTCCTGCAACTGTGCGCGGATCACAACATGCAGGTCGTTCAGCCGACGACGCCGGCGCAGATTTTCCACCTGCTGCGTCGCCAGATGATCCGCCTGTTCCGCAAGCCGCTGATCATCGCCACGCCGAAGTCGCTGCTGCGTCACAAGGAAGCGGTGTCGGACCTGTCGGAACTGGCGAAGGGTTCGTTCCAGCCGGTGCTGGGCGAAGTCGACGGCGGCATCGACGCGAAGAAGGTCAAGCGCGTGCTGGCGTGCTCGGGCCGCGTGTATTACGACCTCGTCGCACATCGCCGCGAAGCGAAGGCGAACGACGTCGCGATCATCCGTATCGAGCAGCTGTATCCGTTCGCGCACAAGCAGTTCGAAGCCGAAATGAAGAAGTACGAGAACGCGACTGAAGTGGTCTGGGTGCAGGACGAGCCGCAGAACCAGGGCCCCTGGTTCTACGTCGAGCACCATCTGAAGGAAGGCATGAAGGAAGGGCAGAAGTTGGCATACAGCGGCCGTCCTGCTTCGGCCTCGCCGGCGGTTGGCTACTACGCGAAGCACTACGAGCAGCAGAAGGCCCTGATCGAAGGTGCTTTCGGCCGCCTGAAGAGCGCATCGATCGCGAAATAACCGACGGAAGCGAAACGGGAAGGCGCCATGCGCTTTCCCGTCTCTTTTGGCCCGCCGGGCGCGTTGCGCGCCGCATCGGCCGAAGGAATCGCACGAACCTCGTCATTACCCAGATTAAGCATCCAGGAAAATCACATGGCTATCGTAGAAGTCAAAGTCCCCCAGCTTTCGGAGTCGGTTTCGGAAGCGACCATGCTGCAGTGGAAGAAAAAGCCGGGCGAAGCAGTCGCGCAGGACGAAATCCTGATCGAACTCGAGACCGACAAGGTCGTGCTCGAAGTGCCGGCGCCGGCAGCGGGCGTGCTCGCGCAAGTGTTGCAGAACGACGGTGACACGGTGGTTGCCGATCAGCTGATCGCTACGATCGATACCGAAGCGAAGGCAGGTGCAGCCGAAGCAGCGGCGGGCGCCGCCGAAGTCAAGCCGGCAGCAGCGCCTGCTGCAGCCGCACCGGCAGCACAGCCGGTCGCCGCAGCGGCATCGTCGGCCACCGCATCGCCGGCCGCATCGAAGCTGCTGGCCGAGAAGGGCCTGTCGGCGGGCGACGTTGCAGGTTCGGGCCGCGACGGCCGCGTCACGAAGGGCGACGCGCTGGCCGCGGGCAGCGCACCGAAGGCCGCTCCGGCAGCCGCACCGGCAAAGGCCGCTGCGAAGCCGGCGTTGCCGGAAGTGAAGGTGCCGGCGTCGGCGACGGCGTGGCTGAACGACCGTCCGGAACAACGCGTGCCGATGTCGCGCCTGCGTGCGCGTATCGCCGAGCGTCTGCTCGAATCGCAGCAGACCAACGCGATCCTGACGACGTTCAACGAAGTCAACATGCAGCCGGTCATGGACCTGCGCACGAAGTACAAGGACAAGTTCGAGAAGGAACATGGCGTGAAGCTCGGCTTCATGTCGTTCTTCGTCAAGGCGGCCGTGCACGCGCTGAAGAAGTTCCCGCTCGTGAACGCGTCGATCGACGGTAACGACATCGTCTATCACGGCTACTTCGACATCGGTATCGCGGTCGGTTCGCCGCGCGGCCTCGTCGTGCCGATCCTGCGCAACGCGGATCAGCTGAGCCTCGCCGAGATCGAAAAGAAGATCGCCGAATTCGGCCAGAAGGCGAAGGACGGCAAGCTGTCGATCGAGGAAATGACGGGCGGTACGTTCTCGATCTCGAACGGCGGCGTGTTCGGCTCGATGCTGTCGACCCCGATCATCAACCCGCCGCAGTCGGCAATCCTCGGCGTGCACGCGACGAAGGAGCGTCCGGTCGTCGAAAACGGCCAGATCGTGATCCGTCCGATCAACTATCTCGCGCTGTCGTACGACCACCGGATCATCGACGGCCGCGAAGCCGTGCTGTCGCTCGTCGCGATGAAGGATGCGCTCGAGGATCCGGCACGCCTGCTGCTCGACCTGTAAGCCGAGTTTCACCGCATTGACCCGCTCCGCACGGGGGCGCGACACGCGCTGCCCGTGCGGACGAACAAGTAGAAAGGATTGCCATGTCCAAGGAATTTGACGTCGTCGTGATCGGCGCCGGCCCCGGCGGCTACATCGCCGCGATTCGCGCCGCGCAGCTGGGCAAGACCGTTGCCTGTATCGAAAAGTGGAAGAACCCGGCCGGCGCGCTGAAGCTCGGCGGCACCTGCCTGAACGTCGGCTGCATCCCGTCGAAGGCGCTGCTCGCATCGTCGGAAGAGTTCGAGAACACGTCGCATCACCTGGCCGACCACGGCATCACGGTCGACGGCGTGAAGATCGACGTCGCGAAGATGCTCGGCCGCAAGGACGCGATCGTCGAGAAGATGACGAGCGGGATCGAGTTCCTGTTCAAGAAGAACAAGATCACCTGGCTGAAGGGCCATGGCAAGTTCACCGGCAAGACCGATGCCGGCGTGCAGATCGAAGTGAGCGGCGAGGGTGAAACCGAAGTCGTCACCGCGAAGAACGTGATCATCGCGACGGGCTCGAAGGCGCGTCATCTGCCGGGCATCCCGGTCGACAACAAGATCGTGTCGGACAACGAAGGCGCGCTGACGTTCGACTCGGTGCCGAAGAAGCTCGCCGTGATCGGCGCAGGCGTGATCGGCCTCGAGCTCGGCTCGGTGTGGCGCCGCCTGGGCGCCGAAGTGACGGTGCTCGAAGCGCTGCCGGCATTCCTCGGCGCAGCAGACGAAGCGCTCGCGAAGGAAGCAGCCAAGCTGCTCAAGAAGCAGGGCCTCGACATCACTCTCGGCGTGAAGATCGGCGAAGTGAAGACGACCGCGAACGGCGTGTCGATTGCCTACACGGACAAGGACGGCAACGCGCAGACGCTCGATGCCGATCGCCTGATCGTGTCGGTCGGCCGCGTGCCGAACACCGACAACCTCGGCCTCGAGGCGATCGGCCTGAAGGCGAACGAGCGCGGCTTCATCGACGTCGACGACCATTGCCGCACGGCAGTGCCGAACGTGTACGCGATCGGCGACGTGGTGCGCGGCCCGATGCTCGCGCACAAGGCGGAAGACGAAGGCGTGCTGGTTGCGGAAGTGATCGACGGCCAGAAGCCGCACATCGACTACAACTGCATTCCGTGGGTGATCTACACGTACCCGGAAATCGCGTGGGTCGGCCAGACGGAGCAGCAACTGAAGGCGGAAGGTCGCGAGATCAAGACGGGCAAGTTCCCGTTCTCGATCAACGGTCGCGCGCTCGGCATGAACGCGCCGGACGGCTTCGTGAAGATGATCGCGGATGCGAAGACCGACGAACTGCTCGGCGTGCACGTGATCGCCGCGAACGCGTCGGACCTGATCGCGGAAGCCGTGGTGGCGATGGAATTCAAGGCGGCGTCGGAAGATATCGCCCGTATCTGCCATCCGCACCCGTCGATGTCGGAAGTGATGCGCGAAGCGGCGCTCGCCGTCGACAAGCGCTCGCTGAACAGCTGAGCACGGTGTAGCGCCTGCCGGCCGTCGGCCGGCGCAGCCGTCTCATGACGAAGGCGGGCGGGGTTTCCCGCTCGCCTTCGTTTTTTCCGGTTTGCCCGATGAACGTCACCGAATACTACACGCGCGAACTGACCACGCGCGGCTATCAGTCCGATCCCGCGCAGCGCGCGGCCGTCGATCGCCTGCAGTCCTGTTTCGACGAGTGGGTCGAGTACAAGGCGCGCCGCTCGAACGCATTCAAGAAGCTCATCATTCATCCGGACCTCCCGCGCGGCGTCTACCTGTGGGGCGGCGTCGGTCGCGGCAAGAGCTTCCTGATGGACACCTTCTACGCGGTCGTGCCCGTGCAGCGCAAGACGCGCCTGCATTTCCACGAATTCATGCGCGAAGTGCACCGCGAACTCGAGGAACTGAAGGGGCAGGCCGATCCGCTCGACGAGCTCGCGCGGCGCATCGCGAAGCGCTACCGGCTGATCTGCTTCGACGAGTTCCACGTGTCGGACATTGCCGATGCGATGATCCTGTACCGTCTGCTCGACCGCTTGTTCAATAACGGCGTGCAGTTCGTGATGACGTCCAACTACGATCCCGACGACCTGTATCCGGACGGCCTGCATCGCGACCGCATGCTGCCGGCGATCGCGCTGATCAAGGACAAGCTCGACGTGCTCAACGTCGACGCGGGCGTCGATTATCGCCAGCGCACGCTCGCGCAGGTGAAGATGTATCTCACGCCGCTCGGCGCGGACGCCGATCGCGAACTGCGCCATGCATTCGCGCAGCTCGCCGCGGTACCCGACGAAAGTCCGATCCTGCATATCGAGAAACGCGAGCTGAAGGCGCTGCGCAAGGCGGACGGCGTCGTGTGGTTCGACTTCGCGACGCTGTGCGGCGGCCCGCGATCGCAGAACGACTATCTCGAACTTGCCAGCCGCTTCCACGCGATCGTGCTGTCCGAGGTGCCGCAGATGTCGCCGCGGATGGCGTCCGAGGCGCGCCGCTTCACGTGGCTCATCGACGTGCTGTACGACCACAAGGTCAAGCTGCTGATGTCGGCTGCGGTGCCGGCGGAGCAGTTGTACGTCGAAGGCCCGATGGCCAACGAGTTTGCGCGAACGGTCTCGCGAATCGTCGAGATGCAGTCGAAGGAATATCTCGAAACACCACGCCGCATCGTCGATACGTCGCTGACCTGATTACGATATTCGGCAATTGGCGGGATTTAAACGTCAATTCCGGTCAAATTCATTGAATCTCGGGGTATTTTCGGATTTGTCTTATATTCATTGTTGAGGTGAGCCGATATCGTTGTGTCATGGTTACCAAGGCTGGAGATGTCCATGACACCGTATCGCGATCTGACCGACCACGAGTGGCGCTGCGTTGCGCCGCTTCTGCCCGAAATGCAGCCGCGCACCGAGTTGCGCGGCCGGCCGTTAGCCAATACGCGTGCCGTATTGAACGGCGTGCTCTGGGTGATCTACAGCGGCGCAACGTGGTCCGCCATGCCGCGCCGTTACCCTTCGTATCAGACGTGCCATCGCCGTTTCAAGACCTGGCACGAGACGGGCACGCTGATGAATGTGATGCGTGAACTCTATGGCGACGCAGGCATGAATCTGTGCAATGAGTTGTCCTCGCGGATGCGCAAGCATACGCAATCGAAGGCAGCAGAGGCGCGTAGCAACGCGGCACCTGCGTATCGCGCACCGGGCGGCTATGCGTCGGACACGCTGAAGCACGCGGCGTGATGCCCGTGAGTCATTGCTGCGTACGCACCCAAAGAAAATCGGCCTGACGACTTCGTCGCAGGCCGATTTTTTCATTGAGCACGCGCGTTTCAGCGCGTGCCGCGTTATTGCTGGCGAACCCAGGTCTGCGACCGGCCGAGCAGCGACACGCCGATGTAACCGCGCACAACGAGTTTCTGGCCACCGTCTTCAAGCGTCATCTTGCACTTGTAGACCTTGCCGTTCTCCGGGTCGAGAATGTTGCCGCCGTCCCAGTGGTCGCCTTCCTTCTTCATCGCCTTGATGATCGTCATGCCCTTGATGAGCTGATCCTTGCGCTCGTCCGTGCAGGCGGTGCAGCGGCGATCGGGCGTATCGTTCGCGCCGAGGCCCTTGACGACCTTGCCCGACAGCGCACCGTCGCCGTCCTCGGCGATTTGCACAAGTGCCTTCGGCTGATGGGTGTTGTCGTCGATCGTCTGCCACATGCCGATGGGGTTGTCGGCTTGCGCGAACGTGGGGGCTGCACAGGCGAGCAGTGCGCCGGCGACGGCGATTGCACGCAACGGGCGGGTCAGTTGAATCATTGTCGTCCTCCTTGTTTTGCATGTCGTATTCGATGCGCCCGCACGACCGTCTGCATGGGGCGGGCATGTTGCGAGCTTCGCCAGAATACGTGAAACCGCGCGCCACGTTTGATAGAGGGGACTCTAATCGAAACAGCCCGCGTGACGCGGGCTGTCTGGTGACGGATCAGTTGAGCTGATACGAGAAGGCGGCGTTGATGCGCGGGCTGCGCGATGCGCTTTCGACGGGTGCGTCGCCAACCGGCTTCGCGACGTTCAGGTCGAGACTGTAGAAACGGCTGTCCGTGAATCGCACGCCGATGCCGACCGACGACATGCGGCTCGGCGACGGCGTGCCCGCGTGCAGATACACGCGCGCCATGTCGTACGCGATGTACGGCGTGACCGATTTCATATATGTCCAGCCCGGCGAGAAGCCGCGGTTGACCTCCAGCGACATCCCCCATCCCGAGTCGCCCGACGCTTCGCCGGGCTGATAGCCGAGCGCGTAGCGCGTCGAACCGAACGAGATCTGCTCGGACGTCGGCAGCGAGTCGGGGCTGTATTGCCCGGTCAGAGAGACCGAGGTGCCGATCCGGAACGGCCATTCGTTGGTTTGCGTGAAGGTCGCGCCGGTGCGGACGAAGGTCAGCGATGTCGGGTCGGGGTACGTAATCGCTGTGCCGTTAACCAGGCCGGTCTGCGATTTCGACGCGCCGAGGATGTCGAACGCCTTGGCGACGTTGATGCTCAGTTTTCGCACCTGCTTCGGCTGGACGCTCGTGTAGTCGAGTTGCAACTGCAGCACGCGAACCTGCGACCGGTTGTCGAGGGTATTGCCGTTGACCTTGTTCTGATAGTTGTCGTCGTTATGCGCTGCATAACCCGACACAGTACCGAGCAGGCTGCGCTGGTTATTCAACAGCAGTGGATAGGATGCCGAAAGACCAAGCTTTTCGCTCTTGACCGTACGCTGAACGGTCGACGGCAGGCCCGGGTTGTCGGTCGGCTTGCCGCGATAGGTGCTCGCGTCGAGGCGCGTGATCAGGCCGCTGCTGCCGACGGGCACCGCGCCGCTGAATGCGAAGTAGGTCTGCTTGTCGCGTCCCGGCGGCGCCAGCGCGGAAATGCTCAGTTGCTCGCCGAACGACGTGAGGCCGTTTTCGGTCGCAGTGATGAGGCCCTGGACGCCCGGGTGGTTGAAGTCGATACCGGTGCTGACGTTGAACGGCTTGCGGTCGACCGCGAGTTCGAGCGTCGTGGCGCCTTCGGTCGTTTGCGGCGGCGGGACATTCGCCTTCACCGTGAGGCCGGGCAGCAGGCCGAACGTGTTCACGTAGCGCTCGAACGTCGCGCGGCGCAGCGGGCGATCGGCGGTGATATGCGCGGCGATCGCCCGAATCTTCGATTCCATCGCACCGGGCTTGCCGGTGACCTTGACGTCCGACACGTAGCCTTCGACAACCGTGATGCGCACGACGCCGTTCTCGAACGTCTGCGCGGGAACGAACGCGAACGACAGCGCGTAGCCGCGATCCTGATACAGCTTCGTCACGCCGTTGGCGGTTTCGATCAGCTCGCCGATCGTGATGTCCTTGCCGACGAGGGGAGTGAAGCGACGCGTGATTTCCTCGAACGGTATCGACTTCACGCCTTCGACCTGGAACGTCTTCGGCGTCAGGTGCCGCGACAGCAGCTCCTGCAGTTGCGGTGCCTGCGGTGCGACCTGCACGGTAACGTTGGGGCCGGGTTTCGGCGCGTTGATCTGGGGAAGGGAGTCGAGCGGGTTGCCGCCGACGCGCGTTTGCGCATGTGCCGTGCCTGCTGCCGCGATGGCGAGCAGCATCATCCATCTGTCGAGTCTGGATTTCATTGTTCTTCCTCGTAGGCCTTGCTTTTCGTCTTCTTTGTAATGCCGGCGCGCGACACCAGGGTGCCGCGCGCCGCGTGCCACTATGCCGGTTGTGTTGGTACGACCGCGCCATCCGCTCCGGCTGCGAAGACGCGACCGTCCTCCTTACTTGCCAACGCTACCCAGCGTACCCAGCAACCCCGTTACCGGTGCCAGCAGGCCCGTCGAACCGCCCCCCGACGATGCCGTACCGGAGACACCGCCGATCAGCGACGTGACCGGCGCGAGCGGGCTCGAGCCCCCGGATCCCGCTGCACCGCCAACTGCTCCGGTGACAGTATTCAGCAAACCAGTGACGGGCGCGAGAGGGTTTGCACTGCCTGCGCCACCCGTTGCACCGCCGAGCGTGCCCGTGACCGTCGACACGAGATTCGTGACGGGGGCGAGCGGGCCGCTCCCCGAGCCGCCCGTTGCGCCACCGAGCGCGCCCGTGAGCGAGCCGAGCGGCGTCGAACCGAGACCCGACAGCAGGCCGCCGAGCGGGTTCGTCGAGCCGGAACCCGACGACGTGCCGTTCGCGACGGTCGCATTCGAGCCGCCTACGAGGCTGGTGATCAGGCCGGGGATCGGTGCCGCGCCGTTCGGGCCGTTCGGGTTGACGAGGCCGCCCGCGTTGGTCACGGTGTTGCCGACCACGGTCACGAGCTGGCCGACATCGCCGACGAGCGGCTGGCTCGACGTGCCGGCGACCTGCTTGCCGGCCGAGCTGATCGCACCGCCAACCTGGCCGAGCAAGCCCGAGACGGGTTGACCGAGACCGGTCGTCGTGCCGACCTGTTGCGTGACCTGGCCGGCGGTGATCACGAGCGGCGTGATCGCCGAGCTGATCGGCTGCGTCACCTGTTGCACGGCGCCCGACGACAGCGTCGAGCCGATCGTCGTGCCGGCGGCCGTCAGGCCGTTGGCCACCGTGTCGAGCACGGTGCCGACCGGGGTCGTGACAGGCGCGAGCGGTGCGAGCGGGCCCGTGCCGAGCGCCTTGACCGTCGAGCTCAGGCCGGACACCGTGTTGCTCGTCGCGCCGACGACATTGCCGAGACCTGCAACCGTTGTGCCGACCGGATCCTTCGTTGAGCCGATCTGTCCCAGCCCGTTGCTCACGGCATCTGCGGCCGCGCCGACGATCGTACCGGTGCTGGAAATCGTGCTGCCGACGCCCTTCGTCACGCCGTCGCCGAGGCCCGGCAGGCTGATGTTGCCGACCGTGCTGCCGAGGTCGGTGGCCGTCTGGCCGACCGTGCTGACGACGCCCTTGGTGCCGGTGGACGTACCGCTGGTGCCGCTCGTGCTGGGCGTGCCGCTCGTGCTGTTGGAGCCGTTGTTGCTGCTGGTCGGCGGCGAGCTGACGCCGCCGCCGCCGCAGGCGGCCAGCAGGCAGGCTGCGGCGAAGGCGGTGAGGGGCGCGCGCCACTGGCGCAGGGCGGTCGTCGTGAGAGAACGTTGCTGGGACATGATGGACTCCTCGCTGTCTTGTCGATGATTGGGTATTGACTTACTTGCCGTGCGTGCCGCCGAGCAGGCCGCCGATCAGCGACGTGACAGGCGCGAGCGGATTCGACGACGAGCCCGAGTTCGTGACGGCTCCCGTACCGCCGGTCAGTGCAGGTGCGCCGACCGTGCTGGTGACCGTAGACACCACGTTCGTCACCGGGGCGAGCGGGCTGCTGCCGCCTGCGCCGCCCGTCGCGCCGCCGAGTGCGCCCGTGACCGCGCCGAGGAGACCCGTGACCGGCGCGAGTGGGCTGCCGCTCGTGCCGCCCGTTGCGCCGCCGAGCGCGCCGGTGACCGTCGAGACGAGGCCGGTGACCGGGGCGAGCGGGCCGCTGCCGCCACCCGTTGCGCCGCCGAGCGCGCCGGTGACCGTCGAGACGAGGCCGGTGACCGGGGCGAGCGGGCCGCTGCCGCCACCCGTTGCGCCGCCGAGTGCGCCGGTGACCGTCGAGACAAGGCCGGTGACCGGGGCGAGCGGGCCGCTGCCGCCGCCCGTTGCGCCGCCGAGTGCGCCGGTGACCGTCGAGACGAGGCCGGTGAGCGGGGCGAGTGGGTTGGTCGCGCCGCCGGTGCCGCCCGTGAGCAGGCCGCCGACGGTCTTCACGGTGTTGCCCGTCGACGAGACGGTGTTGCCGAGGCCCGTCGTGACCGGATTGCCGCCCGTCGATGCGAGCAGGGCGCCGGCCTGGTTCAGGCCGTTGCCGATCGTGCCGAGCAGCGTATTGACGGGTGCGCCGAGGCCGGTCGCCGTGCCGATCGTCTGGGTCGTCTGGCCGACCATCGTCGTGATCGGCGTGATGGCCGAGCTGACCGTCTGCGTGACCTGCTGGATCGGGCCGGTAGACAGCGCGTTGGTGAGGGTGGTGCCGCCGTTCGACACGGCGCCGCCGAGCGTCGAGACGAGGCCGCCGACGGCGCCCGTGACCGGCGCGAGCGGCGACAGCGGGCCGCTGCCGAGGCTCGTGACCAGATTGCCCGTCTGCGTGACTGCGCCGCCGAGCTGATTGACCACGCCGCCGGTGCTGGCGACCGTGGTGCCGACCGGATCCTTCGTCGCGCCGAGTTGACCGAGACCGTTGCCGAGGCCGTTGCCGAGCGCGGTAACGGCGCCGCCGACGTTTTGCACGATGCCGCCTGCGGCTTGCGTGGTGGCCGGGTTGACGCCCGGCAGCGACTGGTTGGCGATGACGGTGCCGAGACCCGAGACGGTTCCGCCGATACCCGTGACGATATTGCTGCTGTGTGCGAGGACATTTCCCACTGGATTCGACGACACACCCGAGGTGCCGCTCGTGCCCGAGGTACCGCTGGTGCCGGAGGTGCCGCTCGTGCCCGAGGTACCGCTGGTGCCGGAAGTACCGCTCGTACCCGAGGTTCCGCTCGTGCCGGAGGTACCGCCGCCCGACGTGGAGATCGAATCGCCGCCGCCCGAGCTCGATCCGTGGCCGAGGCCCTGGCTGATCGAACCGGAACCGCCGCATGCGGAGAGGGAAAGCATGGCTGCAACGGTGGCCGCGATCAGAGTCGTCCGGAACACGCCATGAGGGATAACCTTAATGTCCATTTTGTCCTCGCATTAAATGTGTGTTGTGAACTGCGTTGTGCTGAGTGGTGCGAGGACTACTCTGCAACTGTCGTGCCATTTCAATGCCCGACGGTTCGACAACCAGTTTTAAACGAGGCAATTCCTTGTCGGAAAAGGAAGTTATGGAAATTGAAAGATTGTTGAATCTGTTTAAGTGCAGATGAATGAGAACGGTTTCGGCCGTTTCGTAACGTAACGTCACAACATTGACGTTACGCGTGCGGCGTAACGTGTGGCCCACGCAGGCTTGGTGGACGAGGCAATTGTTTTACTGGTGGATTAGGCATGCACATCTAACCTATCGTAAATCCTATGTGTAAGTCCTACCGAAACGCCGTACAAATACGTTGTGCTCCTGATCATTTTTTCCGTCCGGGCCGTTAAAAGAGGTTGGAAGTTAAATATGAACAGATATAGAATCGGGAGCAGATGTAAGCAAATGTACGGTTCGGTACACAACGTTCGAGGAGGTGACTATCGCGAATGTTAACTTGCATCAAATTGTGAGCTATGCCCTTCGGGGCGACCTATAAAGAAAGCGCACCCGGTTGTCGTTACAGCAGATGTGGCGAACGACGTGGGGCAACGGCCAGATATGCGGGGACGTATACGTATAAAAGGCCAAAGAACGTAAATACAGGCACGAGGAATAAAAAATGAAAGCAATGATGATTCGTTTCCTTCGGGAAGAAGACGGGGTTACCGCGATCGAGTATGGTCTGATTGCGGGTCTGATTGCGGCCTTGATCATCGGTAGTGTGACGACTATCGGAACGAAGATCTCGGCGCTGTTCTCCACGATTGCCAGTTCGCTACCCTGACCTTTGCGGTTCGTTGGGGGCGGGCGGGTCGCAGTCGCGGCTCGCCCGCCGTTACATCGGCTTGCGCAGTCGATTGCGATATGGCACACCTTTTCAGCACCAGCATTTTTTTTGCCTGGGCGACGCTCGTTGCCGTCGGTGATATTCGATTTCGGCTTGTCCGGAATTCGCTTGTCGTCGTCGGGCTCGGTGCGGCGCTTGCTAGCGCATTGATCAATGCAAATCCATTTGGTATTTCCACCGAACAGGCATTGATCGGCATGCTGGTCGGATTCGTTAGTTTTTTCCCGCTTTTTGCATTTCGCATCATGGGTGCGGCGGACGTGAAAGTGTTCGCGGTTCTCGGTGCGTGGTGCGGTTTGTCGATACTGCCGTGGCTGTGGGTGGTCGCCAGCCTGATGGCTGGTGTGCATGTCCTCGCTTTGATGATGGTTACGCATACGCCGTTGGGGGCGCTGTGGTCGCGCGGCTCGCCGACGCTGGCGCTCGGTGCGCGGCGGGCGACGCCATACGCAGCCTGTCTCGTCGTTCCGGCAGCGATATGGCTGGCCTATCTCGTCGTTACCGGGGGTATGCAATGAAACGACAGTGCCAGCCACGGTCGAGGCGACGTCAGCAGGGAGCGACGGCGGTCGAGTTCGCGCTGGTGTTTCCGCTGTTCTTCCTGATCCTGTACGCGATCGTGACGTACGGGCTGATCTTCGCGGTTCAGCAAGGGTTGACGCTTGCGGCGACCGAAGGGGCGCGCACGGCGCTGAATTATGTCTACGAGGCCAACGGGTCGGGGGCGAAGGCGTTGACGGACCGGGCGAAGGCGGCACAGACGACGGCGGCCGGACTGACGTCATGGCTGGCCAACGTTCAGGTTCCGACGCCAGTGTCGGGGGCATGCAGTTACGACGCGACGATGTATTGCGTGACGGTTACGGTGACGTATCCGTACAAGACCAATCCGCTGCTTCCGTCGTTGCCCCTGCTCGGACTCGTGACACCGACGCAGTTGACCGGCAAGGCAACCGTGCAGATCAATCCGGCGACCATTTTATGAAACGGACGTCGCGCGGAGTGCGGCGGCAAGCGCAAAGCGGTGTTCGGATTTCGTCATAACAACATTTACGGCACTCAACATTTACCATGGGCAACAATTTGACGAAGATCATCGCCGGGCTGCTGATCGCGATCGCCGTGCTGCTCGGGATCTATGCGTGGATGCTTGGCCGCGCCCCGGCCCATCCGGCGGTTGTGGCGCCGTCCGTTGCAACGATGCAGACGGTGCCGGTCGTCGTGGCGACGCGTTTGTTGCCAGCCGGTCAACCGATTCCCGCCGATGCGCTGAAGCTTGCTTCGGCGCCCATGATGCCGATCGGCGGGTTCAGCGATCCGTCGCTGCTGGTCGGCCGCGTACCCGCGAACGACATTCTCGCCGCCGCGCCCGTCGTGGAGGGGGGCTTGACGTCGGGGCTGGCCAACCAAGTGGCGCCCGGGGAGCGGGCCGTGGCCATCAAGGTCGACGAGACGAATGCGGTTGGAAATCGGCTGCGGCCCGGCAATTTCGTCGACGTGTTCCTGAATTTGCGGCGCGACGGCTCGGGGATGGCGCAATCCGGCTCGGAGATTCCCAATTCACAGGCGCGCCTGTTGATGTCGAAGCTGCGGGTCCTGTCGTTCGGCGACGCGACCCCCGAGCGTGACGGCAACGGCGGACCGGGCGGTGCGGTGCGGACCGCCGTGCTCGCCGTGCCGACGGCGCAGGTCAATGCACTGACGCTCGCCGAGGCAAGCGGCCGCCTGACTCTCGCGCTGCGCAATCCGCGTGATGAAGAGGTCGCGGCGCAGACGGTCGCGATTCGCACAGCCGGCGACTTGACGCCCTCCGGGCAGGCTGCCGCTGGCGTGATGCTCGATGAACTGTCGTCCAAGCGTACGCGCAATGTACCCCGAGTGCAGGCGCCGCCGCGTGCGCCGGTCGTCGCCCGGGGAGGAGGAGCCAGCATCGAAGTGATTCGGGGCGGGCAGGCCGAGACGGTCTCCTATTAACAACCTAAACACGGTCATCGACAGCAGTAACGGAAGGGAGAAGGCCGTACGACGGTCTCCGACACAATGACAAAAAAATTGATTGCATACGCAATTGCCATCTGGGCCATGGCCTTCGCCGTGTTGGCTGGGGCTGCCGGCGCAAATGGGTCGATCGATCTTGCGGTCGGCTCGCAGCGACAGGTCGCTGCCGGCCGCACACTGCAGCGGATCGCGGTGGGCGATCCGTCGGTCGTCGACGTCCTGGTCATGAAGGGTGGGCGTGCCGGGACCGTGCTGCTGGTTGCGAAGGCACCGGGTTCGACGAACGTGATGCTGTGGGAGCGTGGTCGCGATGAACCGACGGTATGGAACGTCAATGTCGTCGACGCAGCCGCACAGGCCGTGGTGGACCGCTCGGGGCCGGGCGTGAAGGCGTATGGGGGCACCGCAGTCGTGTCGGGCTCGGCGACGTCGCTCGAAGCGCACGAACGCGCGGTTGCCGTCGGCAAGCGGATGGGCGGCAAGGACGGTGCGGTGATCGATGCTTCGACGGTCGGTAACCGGAATGTCGTGCAAGTCGACGTACGGGTTGTTGAGTTCAGCCGTTCGGTGCTGAAGGAGGCAGGGCTGAATTTCTTCAAGCAGAGCAACGGATTCGCGTTCGGCGCATTTTCGCCGGGTGGTCTCCAGTCGGTGGCCGGCGGGGCGACATCGGGGTTCCAGGCGACGGCCGGCATTCCGATCGCATCCGCGTTCAATCTGGTGGTGAATTCGGCGGGTCGCGGCATCTTCGGCAATATTTCGATTCTCGAGGCGAACAATCTGGCCCGCGTGCTGGCGCAGCCGACCCTGGTGGCGTTGTCCGGGCAAAGCGCCAGTTTTCTCGCTGGCGGTGAAATTCCCGTGCCGGTGCCGCAGGCACTCGGCTCGACGGCGATCGACTGGAAGCAGTACGGCGTCGGCCTGACCCTGACGCCGACCGTGCTGAGCCAGCGCCGCATCGCGCTTAAGGTGGCGCCGGAATCGAGCCAGCTTGATTTCCAGCATGGCGTCACGATCAACAGCGTGTCGGTGCCGGCGATCACGACCCGCCGTGCGGATACCACGGTCGAGCTCGGCGACGGGGAAAGCTTCGTGATCGGTGGTCTGATCGACCGCGAAACGATGTCGAACATTAACAAGGTACCGGTCCTCGGTGATCTGCCGATCATTGGCGCCTTCTTCAAGTCGCTGAACTACCAGCAAAACGACAAGGAATTGGTGATCATCGTGACGCCGCATCTCGTTGCGCCGATCGCGAAGGGCGCGCCGCTGCCGACCACGCCGGGCGAACTGTCCGAACAGCGCGATGGCCCGGTGTGGCGGTCGTATCTTGGCGGTATCGCATCACCCGATGCAGCGCCCGGATTTTCGAAATGAACGCGGGACGAGATGTCGCGCGATATGTAACCGGGGGTGTTCAACATGAACGCGAGAACCCTTTCATTGGCTGAACCTGCCGTGACCGACTATTTCGTGTGCGCATCGCAGCAGGATGAGCATGCCCGCTGGCTGGGCGAGGCGCTCGTGCCAGCAGGCACGGTGGAAGCGTTGTCGCTCGAGCCGGGCGCACTAAGCCAGCGCATCGCGGGGCTCAATCCCGCGATCGCCTTCATCGATTTTTCCCATGCGCAAGCCGCGGCAAGTGCCGCCGCGGCCGCCGTACGCCTCGCCCACCCGGGCCTGCCGGTCGTCGCACTCGGTACGCTCACGGAGCCGGAAAGCGCGCTTGCCGCACTGCGGGCCGGCGTACGCGATTTCATTGATGTGTCCGGCAGTGCCGACGACGCATTGCGGATCACCCGCAGTTTGCTGGAGCACACTGGCACGGAGCCGGCCAATCGGCATGGCAAACTTGTCGCGTTGCTCGGCGCACGCGCGGGGATGGGCGTCAGCACGCTCGCCGCGAACCTCTCAGTGTGGTTGCGCAAGCGCACCGGTTCGGGCGACGCCGAAGGGGGTGCCCCCGCGTTCGGTGTCGCCGCGCCACACGCGCGGCAGACGGCGCTGGTCGATCTCGGGCTTCCCGCGGGCGATAGTGCGCTGTTCCTCAACACGCGCTGTGAATTCCATTTCGTCGAGGCCGTGCGCAATCTGCGGCGCATCGACCGGACGTTCGTCAACACGGCGCTGACGCGACACGCGAGCGGCGTCGCGCTGACCACGTTGCCCCCCAATCTCGCCGACCTGCGCGACGTGTCGTATGCGGCGTGCGTGGGCCTGTTGAACCGGCTGCGCGCATTCTTCGATCAGCAGATCGTCGATCTCGGCGGGTTCACGAACCATGAATTCGTTGCCCAGATCACGGCAGTCGCCGACGAGGCGTGGCTCGTGTGCGACCAGGGCATCGCATCGATCGTCTCGGCGGTCGACCTGCTGGAAGGGCTGCGCGATGCGGGTGTCGACATCGGCAAGATTCGTCTCGTCGTCAACCAGTATGACGCGACGCTGAGCCTGACGCCGGCCCAGATCTCGGACCGGCTCGGCATTTCGCTGCTGGCGACGCTGCCGGCGCGTCGCGTGGCGATCGGTCAGGCGGCCAACCAGGGGCGGCTGATTGTCGACACGGCCGAGCGCGATCCGTATGTGCGCGCGCTCGAGCCGCTTGCAGATCGACTGGCCGGCCCGAGCGCCGCCGGCCAGCGCGGCGCATTGGGCCTGTCCGCGCTCAAGCGTTTCATTCAACCTTCGTCCAGGCGATCGTAAGCGATGGCACACGACATCCAATTTGCCGACGGCGCCGCGCCGTTCTCCCAGTCGCAGCAATTTCACGATATCAAGAATGCCGCGCATGAGCATTTGCTGACGCGTATCGAGGAACTCGGCGCCGAATTCGGCCGTTGGTCGCGACAGGCGATCAACCAGTTCGTCGATCTGGAAATCGACAGCTTCGTGCGTTTGCGGCGCATTCCGCTCAACGAGAACGAGGTCAGGGCGATCGCCGAAGCGTTGACGAAAGAACTCGCCGGGTTCGGGCCGATCGAGGATCTGCTCGCCGATCCGCACGTCGAGGACATCCTGATCAACGGCTATAACGATATCTACGTGTCGCGCCACGGCATTCTGGCGAAGCTGCCGATTCGTTTCACCGATAACGCGCACCTGTTGCGGATCGTGCGTCGCATCCTCGCGCCGATCGGCCGACGCCTGGACGAATCGAATCCGATGGTTGACGCGCGGCTGCCGGATGGCGGGCGCGTCAACGTCGTGATCGAACCGCTGTCGATCGACGGGCCTGTCGTATCGATCCGGAAATTCCGCAAGGATCCGCTGAAGCCGGCCGACCTGCTCGCCAACGGTAGTTTCAATGCGGAGATCGGTACGTTGCTGGAGGCGGCGGTCGAGGCGCGCTGCAACATCCTCGTGTCGGGCGGCACCAGTTCCGGCAAGACTTCGCTGCTCAATGCGCTGGCGTTCCATATTCCAGAGCACGAGCGGGTCGTGACGATCGAGGATACGGCCGAACTGTCGCTGAATCACCCCCATGTCGTGCGCCTCGAAAGCCGGCCGGGCGGTTTCGACGGCAGTGGCGTCGTGTCGATCCGCGATCTGCTGCGCAATACGCTGCGGATGCGGCCGGATCGCATCATCGTTGGCGAAGTGCGTGGCGGCGAGGTGCTCGAGATGCTGCAGGCGATGAATACCGGGCATGACGGATCGATGGGCACCGTCCACGCGAGTTCGCCGCGCGAGTGTCTGTATCGTCTCGAGATGCTGGCCGGTTTTGCGGGTTTCCAGGGGACGGAATCGAGCCTGCGTCGGCAGATCGCGAATGCGATCGACTTCATCGTACAGATTGGCCGTCTGTCGAATGGACGGCGCCGGATTCTTTCGATCACCGAAGTTACCGGACTGTCGGACAACATCATTGCGACGCAGGAGCTGTATCGCTACGAAGCGCGTGTGACACCCGAGGGCGAGGAGGTCGACAATTGGGAGTCGCTCGGCATTCATCCGCATTCGCCGAAGCTCGCGCGGTTCCGTCAGGTGTTGCAGGGCAGCGGCTTTGGCGGTGGCGGAAGCGGTTTCGGTGGCGGATTCGGCCGCGGGGGCGGGGGGTTCAATGTATAGCCTCATGGCAGGCGTGCTTGCAATGGCGCTGCTTTGCATTGCCGCCGCGTTAATGCTTTGGCGGCATGGCGAGGTGAAGCGCGGCCGCGCCGACGTGCGGCGCTTCATTGATAGCCGTATCGAACCGGCCGCGAGAGCGGCGGGTGCGATTCAACGCGAGGCGAGGCCGGTCGCGAGCGTCGCGTCCGCGCCCGGCACGGCACGCGTGTCACCCGCCACGCCTGCTTCGCGCTGGGCACACTGGCGCGAGATCGGTGCGGAGTACCTTGTCAACGTGGCGAGCCGCGCAGGAATCGAGGACGTGCGCGGCAAGGCGCTTTTTGCTTTATTGGGATTGGTCGCGGTCGGGCTCGTTGCCGGTAACCGGGGCGGCTGGCTCGGATGCATCGCCGCGCTCGTGTGCGGCGCGTCGCTGCTCGTGCTCTGGCTCGTGTCCCGCATTCAGCGGCGGCGCCTGATGATCGTTCGCCAGTTGCCGTCGTTTCTTGACGGCATCGTGCGTCTCGTCACGCTGGGCAACAGCGTGCCTGCGGCGTTCCAGGCAGCGCTGCTGACGACGGAGGCGCCGTTGCGCGGTTGTCTGGACCATGTATCGCGGATGTTGCGCACGGGCGTCGAAATTGACCGTGCGATGGGGCATATCGCGAGTGTCTATCACACGAAGGAGTTCGAACTGGTCGGCTCGGTGTTGCGACTCTCGGTCCGGTACGGCGGTCGCGCCGATGTCATGCTCGACCGGATGTCGACGTTCATGCGCGATCTCGAGCAGGCCGAGCGGGAACTGGCGGCGATGTCGTCGGAAACGCGGCTATCCGCGTGGGTGCTTGTCATGTTGCCGATTGCGATCGGCAGCTTTGTCATTGTGACGAATCCGCTTTATCTCCAGTCGATGTGGAACGACTACACGGGGCGTCAGTTGTTATTCATCGCCTTCATGCTGCAGGTCGTCGGCGGGATCTGGTTGTACCACATGGCCAAACTCAGGTGACGGCATGACAGCCAATCAACTTGGTTCGCTTGCACTGGCACTCGGCGCATTCGGCGTAGTGTTGCTGGCACTGCTCGCGCTGCGCCGCGCGAGTGCGCAGACGCGCAGCGATCGCACGCTGGCCAGTGCGCTCGAGCGGCGTTCCGCGACACTGGAGGCAGCGGGCGCACGGGCTGGGCAGGAGGCCGATGAATCCCGGCAGAATCCGGGCGGCCGGGATGCGGGCGCCAGGCCGTCGCGTCTTGCGCAAGGGCTGGACCGTCTGTCGATGGTCGGGATGCGCTTGCTTGACACCGGTATCGGCCGGTATCTCGTCGCCGACGAGGATCGGCTCCTGCTGGAGCAGTGCGGCTACGCCGATACGCGCACCCGCGGGCTGTTCCTGAGCGCGCGGCTTGCCTGCGCGATCGTCATTCCGTTGCTTTTCATCGTTCTGATCGGCTCGCACGTGACAGGCGCGCAATGGCGGGCCGGGACAGGCATAGCGGTCGTCACCGGCTTCATGGTGCCGAAGCTCTACCTGCGACGTCGTGCTGCACAGCGCCGGCAAGCGGTGATCGACGAACTGCCGCTGCTGGTCGACATGCTTCGCTTGCTGCAAGGGGTCGGACTGTCGCTCGACCAGAGCATTCAGGTCGTGACGAACGACTTCAAGGGGATGATGCCCGTGCTGTCGCTGGAAATGGAAATTGCCCAGCGGCAATTCGCCGCCGGCCGGACGCGCGAGCAGTCGCTGCAGCGGTTGTCGTCCGGCTTCGAAAACGAGGATCTGCGTGCGATCGTGCGGTTGTTGATCCAGGTCGACAAGCATGGCGGCGCGGTACAGGAGCCGCTCAAGCAGTTCGGTGATCGGTTGCGCGAGGCGCGTCGCGCGATGCTGCGCGAACGGATCGGCAAGCTGACGGTGAAGATGACGGGTGTCATGATCGTGACGTTGCTGCCCGCGCTGCTGATCGTGACGGCCGGGCCGGGAATGATCTCGGTGTTGCGCGTGCTGACTCAGGCGCAGCGTTGATGCCGGGAAGGAAAGGAAGCAAGATGAGACGCATCGACGAAATCGTGAAAGTGACTGGCGTGATGGTGATGGCGGGCCTGCTCGGCGCGTGTTCGGCATTCAAGGAAAGCGGATACGGCGTTGGCCCGCAGGCCGAGCGCGCGGCGCTGATGGACGCGGCAGCCCAGAAGCAGGCGGCGCCGGATACGCCGGGTATGTATCTCGGCCTGATCGAGAGGATGCAGTCGCAAGGGCTGTATTACGCATCACTGGCGCATATCGACGCGTACGAAAAACAGTACGGCGCATCGCCGCAAACGATCCTGCTGCGCGCCGATGCATTGCGCATGACCGACCAGCCAGCCGCGAGCGCGGCGGTCTATACCCAGTTGCTCAATACGACGCTGGCCGCGCGTGGATATCGCGGGCTCGGGCTGATCGCCGGGGGTGCGGGTGATTTTCCGCGCGCTGTGCAGGCGCTGTCGCAGGCGACCGTACTGACGCCGACCGATGCATCGACGCAGTCGGATCTCGCTTATGCAAAGTTGCGCTGCGGCGACGTCGAGGGGGCGCGTATTCCGCTGATGAAGGCTGCGGAACTCGACCAGAGTAATCCGAAGATCATCAGCAATCTGGCGCTGTACCTGCTCGTATCCGGCCATACACAAGATGCGCAGAAGCTGATGGCGCAGCAGAAGCTGTCGGCTGACGTCCGCAACGAAATCCGCAACGATGCGATGAAGATTTCTGCAGCGGTACGCACGTGGCGTCGTGCGTCCCCGGCTCAGGCTTCGACTGCAGTCGCGACGCCGATCGGCTCGGGGAGCGTGGTCAACGTTTCGGGCTCGGATGTCGCGAGGCGCCCGTCGCCGGTGGCGAACATTCAGGGATTCGATCCTACTGCGCCGCTGCTGCAGCGGTTTGCACAATGAAAAAGGCATTCGGGGGAACTGAAATGACGAACAACAAGAATCCCGGTCGCGCTGCACGTATGCGCCAAGGTGTCGCGCTGTTCGCGCTCATGGGGGCTGCAACCGCAGCGTATTGCGAGCAGCCGGCGCCGGACGCGTCGGAAATCGGTCATGCGACCAACGCGCTGCTCGCATTTCAGCGGGACGATCGCGCGGCCGGACCGGCATTGCCGATGCTGGGTGACGCCGCGTCGCTCACCTATCAACGGTATCTCGAATCGTTCAAGCACAAGATTCCGGAATCGATGGGGTCGCCGGTCAACGCGAACGGCAGCGGGTCGTCCGGCGGGCAAAGTTCATCGCAATCGTATTGAGCGCGGCGATGAGCACGGCTCGACATGCATCGAAACGGGTGGCCGGACAAGGCCGCGCGTTACTGCGGCGGCAGCGAGGTTCGGTCGTCGTCATGGCGTCCGTGTGGATACTGCTGTCGATGGTGATTCTCGGTTCGATCGACCTCGGCAACGTCTTTTTCACGCGCCGCGACATGCAGCGCGTGGCCGATCTTGCCGCGCTCGCCGCAGTTCAGAAACTGGACGATACGTGTGCGAATGTGACCTCGGTGGCGACGAGTAACGCGTCGACGAACGGCTTTACGCTGGGCGGCAGCGGCACCGCGACGCTGTCGGCCGACTGCGGCTATTGGGCACCATCGGCAAGCGGGACGGCGAGCACTTTCTATTCGTCGAAGTCGACAGTGCCGCTGGCGACGCAGTTGAACGCGGTTCGCGTGACGATCTCCAAGACGCTGCCGTATTTTTTCTTCGGGCCGACACGCACCGTGACTGCAACGTCGACTGCGAAGGCAACCAACATCGATACCTTTTCGATCGGCGCGACGCTGGCTGCGGTTGGCGGTGTCGGCTGCTCGGGGGTGCCGAGCGGGAACCCCGGCCTGGTGAATGCGCTGCTGGGCGCGCTGATGCAGGGGCAGGGCGGCACGCCGCTCAACCTCAATCTCGCGTCCTACCAGGGGCTCGCCTGTGCGAACGTCAAGCTTGGCGACATTGCTGTCGCGCTGCAGTCACTGTCGGTCGGCAATGGAACGATCGGCGGGCTGGTCAATGCCAATGCGTCGGTCGGCACCTTGCTCAACGCGATGGTGAAGGCCGTCGGAAAGACGACCACGCTGGGCACGACCCTGCAGACCAGTGCAACCGGCGCACTGAACGACCTCCTCAATCTGAACCTGCTCAGCAACACGGCGATCAACGTTGCGAGCCTGACCGGAAAAGGCGCCACGTCGCTGCTGACGCTTGGCCTTGCGAATTCGCAGGCCGCGGCCGATGCGACCGTGAACGTGCTCGATCTCGTCATGGCGATGGCGCAGATCTCGCAGAGCGGGAAGCCGGGCGTGGTGATTGGCGCCAATGTGCCGCTGACGTTACCCAACGGCAATTCGGTATCGATCGTCCAGTTGCAGGTGCAGGTCATCAGCCCACCGACCATTGCGGTCGGCGAAGGCGGGAAGGACGCAAAAGGCGCATGGCGGACGGTCGCGACGAATGCGCAGATCGGCCTGTATCTTGTCGTCAACCTGGGTGTGAATCCGCTGCCGGTCGTGGTTTCCGCGAACGTGTACCTGCCGCTTTACGTGCAACTGGGTGCCGGCAACGCAACGCTGCTTTCGACCAATTGCCTGACATCACCGAATTCTGCGACGATCAGTGCGCAGCCGAGCGTCGCCAATCTCTGCATCGGCCAGCCGCCGCTTACATCCGGCAATCTGCTGAACCTGCCAGCGAATTACAGTTGCACGTCACCGGCCAAGGTGCTTGACGTCAAGGTTCTGGCGGGCGCCGTTGAGGTGTCCGCGACCGTCTCCAACGTCTCGGCGAATCTGGCCGGTAATACAGCAACCAATACGTTCTACGGGAGGGGCGGAAGCGATCCGTCGTACTACTGGACGACCAACACGAATGCGCTGGGTTCGGCCGTGAACAACGCGCTGGCGGGCCTGAAAGCGGCACAGATCACGCCGACCGTGAGTGTCCTGTTTGGGCTCATTTCCGTCACGATTACGCCAGATTTCCTTTCGTCGCTGCTGTCGGTCCTGACCACCGTTCTGAGCCCGCTTTTGACCGCACTCGACGGTATCATCGATCCCCTGCTGGACCTGCTTGGTGTCCAGCTCGGTGCCGCCACGGTGCATCAGATGTCGCTGACCTGCGGCGTCGCGCAAACAGTCAGCAATTAGAGAAGCAAGACCACCCGATGAGAACCACCCCCGCAATCGCAGAACTCGACCTGTACGTCTGGGAAGGCAAGGCGGACATCGTTGACCGCGTCGCCCGGTGCATGGCGAGCTTCGACGTCGAAGTGATCCGTGCCGACAACGCGGAGATCTCGCCCGAGCGCGCCGCGTTGCGGCCGTCGCTCGCGATCATCAGCGTGTCGATGATCGAAACCGGCGCGGCGTTCCTGCGCGACTGGCAGGCCAACATCGGCATGCCGGTCGTCTGGGTCGGTGCGGCACGCGACCACGACGCGTCGCAGTATCCGCCCGATTACTCGCACATCCTGCCGCTCGACTTCACCTGTGCCGAACTGCGCGGGATGATCAGCAAGCTCGTCACTCAGTTGCGCGCCCATGAGGCCGAAACGTCGCAGCCGTCCGAACTCGTCGCGCACTCGGAATCGATGCAGGCGCTGCTGCACGAAGTCGATACGTTCGCCGATTGCGACACCAACGTGCTGCTGCACGGCGAAACCGGCGTCGGCAAGGAGCGCATCGCGCAACTCCTGCACGAAAAGCATTCGCGCTACCGGCAGGGCGAATTCGTGCCGGTGAACTGCGGCGCAATCCCGGACGGCCTGTTCGAATCGCTGTTCTTCGGGCACGCGAAAGGCTCGTTCACCGGCGCGGTTGTTGCGCATAAAGGCTATTTCGAGCAGGCGGCAGGAGGCACGCTGTTTCTCGACGAAGTCGGCGATCTGCCGCTGTACCAGCAGGTCAAGCTGCTGCGCGTGCTCGAGGACGGCGCGGTGCTGCGCGTCGGCGCGTCGGCGCCGGTCAAGGTCGATTTCCGCCTGGTCGCGGCGAGCAACAAGAAGTTGCCGCAGCTCGTGAAGGAAGGGCTGTTCCGCGCCGATCTCTACTACCGGCTTGCGGTGATCGAGCTGAGCATTCCGTCGCTGGAAGAGCGCGGTGCAGTCGACAAGATTGCGCTGTTCAAGTCGTTCGTCGCACAGGTCGTCGGCGAGGAGCGGCTCGCTCAGTTGTCCGATCTGCCGTACTGGCTGACGGATTCGGTCGCGGACAGCTATTTCCCCGGCAACGTGCGCGAACTGCGCAACCTCGCCGAGCGTGTCGGCGTGACGGTGCGGCAGACGGGCGGGTGGGATGCCGCGCGGCTGCAGCGGCTGATTGCGCACGCGCGCAATTCGGCACAGCCGGTGCCGGTGGAGAGTGCAGCCGAGGTCTTCGTCGACCGCAGCAAGTGGGACATGAACGAGCGCAACCGCGTCATCGCGGCGCTCGACGCAAACGGTTGGCGGCGTCAGGACACGGCGCAGCAGCTCGGCATCAGCCGCAAGGTATTGTGGGAAAAAATGCGCAAATATCAGATCTTCGACGAAGAACCCGAGACTCGCGAAAGCGAATAATTAATGAGATAAAATCGCGCTGAATTACAACGACTCGGGCGGGAATAAAACTTCATGAGCCATATGACGGGGTTAGGGCGGGCGTGTGTGTTGCTCGCCATGGTGGGGGGCATACAGGGCGCTTACGCGCAGGGCTTGGCCGGCAGCGGTTCGCCGGCGGTGCAGCAGGCATCGGCGCCGGTGGCCGCGATTCCGGTGATCGATTCGCAGGTGCAGACGTCGGTGCAGCCGCAGGCGGGCGAGACGACGGGGCCGAGCACGGTCGACGATCTGCAGCGCCAGATCCAGGCGCACACGCTGACGGAAATGCGCACGAGCTACAACGGCAGCTACGGGGCGAGCCTGCTGTTCAACGTGAAGGACGGCGGATACTTCGTCGCGCTGTTTCAGCAGAAGGCGTTCTGGCGCGTGATCAAGACTTACGACGAAACGCGCGCGGAAGCGATCTATCGCGATTTCTCGCGCCAGGCGGAGCGGCTGGCCGTGAACGAACTGCGAGCGGCGAAGCTGGAAGCGCAGAAGGCGCAAATGGACAAGCAGATCGAAGTCACGCAGGATCGCGCGCGACGCCTGCAGGCCGATATCTCGATCGCACGTCAGCAACAGGCGGCGGTTGCGGATCGCCAGAAGAGCGTACGTAGCGAGACGGCTGCGCTGCAGGCGCAACAGGCCGAACTCCAGTCGCAACTGCGAGCGTTGCAGCAGCAAGTGCGTTCGCTGCAGCGCGAGGCCGACGCGGGCCTGCCGACGACGGCACGCTGAGCCCGGCGGCGGTGCGGCGACATGCCGCTCCGGCCGCACCAGGAAAAAGGGCAAGCCTGTTGGCTTGCCCTTTTGTTTTACTGGCCGTCCGGCACGATTCGCCGGCGGCGGGTCACGATCACCGGCCCGTTGCCGCCGCGTGGGTCCGACGGCGATGCGTTGCCGGATGCGTCGCCGGTGTCGCGCGGCGCGCCGTAGCCTTCGCGCGGTTCACGGGGTTCGCGCGGCGCGCCGTAGCCTTCACGCGGCTCACGCGAGCCGTAACCCTCGCGCGGCTCGCGCGAGCCATAACCTTCACGCGGTTCGCGGGAACCGTAGCCGCCGTCGCCGCGCGATTCGCGCGGGCCGCCGTGCGAGCCGTACGGGCTGTGACCGCCGCCTTCACGACCGCCGGGGCGGCCGCCGGGGCGCGGCCCGCGGGGGCCGCTGCCGCCCGGGCGCGAACCGCCCGTGTCGAGCTGGATCGTGGAAATCGCGCGCTTGTAGATGCCTTGCAGACCCACGGGGGTGCGCAGCATCACCAAGTACTGGTCGAACGACTCGATACACCCCGTCAGACGAATGCCGTTGACGAGATAGATTTCAACGCGCTTACGTTCCTTGCGCGCCGAATTGATGAAGTCGTTTTGCGGATGGGATTCTGCGGGATTGGCCATTGAGGTGCGGCAGGAGCCTGCGTCAGAGAATATGTTGTGCGTATGTGTGGCGTGTTCGTCCACAAGACGTTTGGCGGAATTCTACCCTGTTCGATCGGGGAGCGCGCAGTCGTGATTGTGTCGAACCGTAACCCACTATAGACGTTCCAGCGCATTTTCGCGATTCGGCCAAATGGCCAAAGCCGTTTCGTTACGCCGCGTTACGACTCTCGCAGCGCCGTATCACCTTAGTGTGCGCGCAGTGCTTACATTAGCTGCGCGAGCCGGGCGGGCCGGTATATCAGGGATTCAGAACATGAACAAGAGGCGATGGGCAGGGTGGGTCGGGGGCGTGGCGTTGCTGGCTTCCGGCAGTGCAATGGCGCATGTGGACCTGTCGGTCGGCATCGGCGTGCCGGTCGCGCCGGTCTATGTCGAGCCGGCGCCGGTCTATGTGGCGCCGCAGCCGGCCGTGGTTGCTTATCCGGGCTACGGATACGACTATTACCGTGATGACGACGACGATGGCTACCGGAAGTGGCGCAAGCACCATTACAAGCAATGGCGCAGGCACCACGGCGACGACGATGACGATTGAGCCCGGAGCCGGCCATGCCGGCGCGAATCAGAACGCGTAGTCGGGGTTTTTCGGGTCGAATGCGGTGTCGTCGAGCGTCGCCGGCACGATTTTCTCGATGACGATCCGCTCGAAGATCTTGCCGTCGTTGTCATAGGACTCGACGGTCCGGAAATAGGGCGCGTGCAGGTCGAGCCCGAGGACTTCCTTCTTCGCATAGAACTGCGGCCGGCCGGTCGGCGTTTCGTAGGTGAGCGCGACGACGCGCACGCCGTCGATCGTTTTGGCTTCGACGTCGGTCGGCCGCTGCACGCCGACTTCCAGATATTTTTTCCCTTCGGTCAGGTACAGGTTCGTGATGAACTCGGTGCCGAGATCCTTCACCTGGTGATTCGACTGGGCACGCGCGAGCGCGCCGTCGAGTGCCGTCCACAGCGGAATCTTGCCGAGCAGGCCGCCGAGATGGCCGTACATCTCGTCCTTGCGCTGCGTCGTGTCGTAGATGGTCTCCTGTCCGGCATGCGCACCGCCCGGCAGCCATTTCGCATAAACGCGCAGCGGCTCGCGGGTGGTCTTCACGAGCATGCGGTCGGGCGTATCGGGCCATTTCCCGCTGATGCGCTCCTGGCGTGCCATCGTGAACTGGTACGACGGATAGCCGTTAGGACCATTACGGATATAGAGCGGCACGGCGAGCGGATCGAGTGCCTTGAACAGCGCGGTGAGCGTTGCGTCATCGAGTTGCGCGAGCGTGCCGCGCTGCGCGGCCGTGCGCAGCCAGCGCGCCTGCTGCGCGATCGGCTCGTGCGCGACCTTCGCGAGGTCCGCCGGCAGTGCGATGCCCGGTGCCGCGCTCGTGGCGCCGGCCGTTTCCTGCGCATGCAGCCCCGCCTGCGCGAGCGACAGCATGCAGGCGACTGCCGCGGCGGCGGCATGCCGCGCGCGGCGCTTCATTCCTTCGTTCATCGACAGCGTCTCCAGGAGCGATGGATCGTTCAGTCTTGCTTCGCGGCCTTGATTCGGGCGAGTTCCTCGTCGCGCAGCGCGCGGCGCAGGATCTTGCCGACGTTCGTCTGCGGCAGTGCGTCGCGGAACTCGACGAATTTCGGCATCTTGTAGCCGGTCAGGTTCTTGCGGCAGTGCGCGAGCACGTCGTCGACCGTAAGCGACGGGTCGCGGCGCACGACGAACACCTTGATCCGTTCGCCCTGTACCTCGTCCGGGATGCCGATCGCCGCGGCTTCGCTGATGCCCGGATGCATCACGAGCACTTCCTCGATCTCGTTCGGATACACGTTGAAGCCCGACACGAGGATCATGTCCTTCTTGCGGTCGATGAGGCGGATAAAGCCGTGTTCGTCCATCACGCCGATGTCGCCGGTGCCGAGCCAGCCGTCGGCGTCGATCGCGTTGGCCGTCTCGTCGGGGCGCTGCCAGTAGCCGCGCATCACCTGCGGACCGTGCACGCACAGCTCGCCCGGCTCGCCGATGGCGGCCCAGGTGCCGTCCTCGCGGCGAAAGCGCACGACGGTGGACGGTGCGGGCAGGCCGATCGAACCGCTGAACGCGGCCATGTCGTTCAGGTCCACCGGGTTCATCGTGACGATCGGCGAGCATTCGGTGAGGCCGTAGCCTTCGACGACCGGCCGGCCCGTCACCTGCTGGAAGCGCTCCGCGACCGCGCGCTGCATGGCCATCCCGCCCGCCATCGCGAGCTTGAGTTTCGAGAAATCGCGCTTGCGGAATTCCTCGTTGTCGAGGAATGCGTTGTACAGCGTGTTGATGCCGGTGATCCCCGTGAACGTCTCGTTGCGGATGATCTTCATCACCATCTTCATGTCGCGCGGGTTCGCGATCAGGATGTTGCGCCCGCCGAGCCCCATGAAGATGAACGCGTTCACCGTCAGCGAATAGATGTGATACAGCGGCAGCGGCGTGAGCACGGTTTCGACGTCGCCCGAGACCTGGTCGGCGATCCACGCCTTCGCCTGCAGCAGGTTCGCGATCAGGTTGCCATGCGTGAGCATCGCGCCTTTCGCGACGCCTGTCGTGCCGCCCGTGTATTGCAGGAACGCGAGATCGTCGCGCGTGGTCTGCACGGGCTGCGGCTTGCCGCGCGCGCCGAGCGCGAGGGCGGAGCGCAGCCGGATGGCCTGCGGCAGGTGATAGGCCGGCACGAGCTTCTTCACGTGCTTCAGCACGAAATTGATCAGGCGTCCTTTCGCATTGAAGCCGTCGGCGAGCAGGTCGCCGAGCGCGGTGACGACGATGTTCTTCACCTGCGTTTCCGGCAGCGCGTCCTGCAGCGTGCGCGCGAAGTTCTCGAACACGACGATCGTCTGCGCGCCGCTGTCCTTCAGCTGGTGCGCGAGTTCGCGTACGGTGTAGAGCGGATTGACGTTGACGACGATCGCGCCGGCCTTCAGCGTGCCGAACAGCGCGACCGGGTACTGGAACGTGTTCGGCAGCATGATCGCGACGCGGTCGCCGGGTTTCACGCCGAGACTTTGCAGATACGACGCGAACGCGTCGACTTTCTGCGCAAGCGTGCGGTAGGTCATCGATGCGCCGGCGCTCACATAGGCGACGCGCTCGGCGAAGCGTGTCGTGCATTCGTCGAAGAACTGGACGAGCGATGCGTATTGCGCAACGTCGATTTCGTGCGGTACGCCGGGCGGATATGACGCGTACCAGATGCCGTCGGTGTTCGGCGGAACCTGGGCCGCTGCGGTTGCTGCGGAAGATGACATGACGTGTCTCCGGTCTTAGCTCTCGGCGAGGGCAGGCGCTTCGGCGCCCGCCCGTGCCCCGTGCGTCGCGATCGATCGGCGCGGGCGCCTCGACGCCCCGCTTGATCGCGTGTATCAAACAAATCGTGAACAGGGAGCCGCGCGTGGCCTCGCGCGCTCAGTTCGTGGAATGCAGCGTCGCCGTATCGGCGGCGGCCGCGCCCGATGGCAACCCGAACGCTTCGCTTGCCCCCGCGTCGTCGAGCACCGCCGCGAAGATCGACAGTTGCGCGCTGTCGGGCATCGGCGCTTTGAGTGCGGCGACGATCAGCGACGACAGCCGCGCGATCATCTGCACGTCGTTCATCGTGCGGCCTTGCGAGAATTCGTCGATCAGGCTTTCCGTTTCGGCGCCCGCGAGCGCGCCGGACAGCGCGCCGATCGCGAAGTGCAGCCGCCAGCCGAGCTCCGTGCGCGGCAGATGCGGCAATGCGCGCTGGAACGCGTCGAAGAAGCGGCCCGCGACGCTCGCATAGTGCGCGGTCAGGAAGTTGCGCACGAACGGCGACGGATCGGTGTACGCACGGCCGATCAGCCGGAGGAACCCGCGCCCGCCGCGTTCGGGATTGCGCGATGCCTTCAGTGCGGGAATGAACATCGCGCCGAGCACGTGCTCGCACGTGATGTGCATGCCGAGTTGCGCATCGAAGCGGTCGAGGATGCCGAGGCGCTCCTGGTTGAGCTGGTCGAGACGGCGCGACAGCATCGCGTGGATCAGCGCTTCCTTGCTGCCGAAGTGGTAGTTGACCGCAGCGAGGTTGACCGCCGCGCGCGAGGTGATCTGGCGCATCGACATCGCCTCGAAGCCATGCTCGATGAACAGGTCCTCGGCCGCATCGAGGATGCGCGCCTTCGTCCCGCCGGTCTGCCGAGTGCCGGGTGACCGTCCCCCGGACGGCCGTCCCGTGGACGGCCGCCCCTCCTGACTTACTGCCATGTTCCGCCTCCCATGCCGGTCGCCCGGCCGCGAACAGGTGATTTGATTATCTGATTCAAACAGTCGTTTTTATTAAGATAAAAAATCGCGGGCGCAGCGGGCAAGCAGGGAATCTGGATAAATTCCTCTAGTTCGATGTGCGGATGCGGAAAGCATCACGCGCGGCCCCGGCGGGACGGGGCGCGCGCGATGGTGCGATGCGGCAATGCGCGGATTCAGCTGACCGTGCTACGCGTATTGACCGATTGCGTCATGTCGATGCCGCGCCGCTCGCGGCTGAACAGGATCAGCACGGCGATTGCGACGGCGACGATGCCGGCCACGAGCGCGAGCGCGAAGCTGTAATTGTTGTTGTGCGAAACGGCGAGCGATGCCTGCATCGTCGCGTTGCCCGACGCGAGCAGGTTGCCGAGCTGGTAGACGACGCCGGGGAAAGTCGCCCGGATCTCGTCGGGCGAGATCTCGTTCAGGTGAACCGGAATCACGCCCCACGCGCCCTGTACCGAGATCTGCATCAGGAACGCACCCGCGGCGAGGGCAACCGGGCCGCTCGAGAACGCCCACAGCGGCAGCACGGGCAGAGCGATCAGCGCGGCGATGAAGATTGCGCGACGCCGGCCGATCCGCTCCGAGATCGCCCCGAACGACAGGCCGCCGACAATCGCACCGATGTTCAGCACGATCGTGATCCACGACACGGTATGCGGATCGAAGTGATGCTGTTCGCGCAGGAACGTCGGATAGAGATCCTGCGTGCCGTGCGAGAAGAAGTTGAAGGCGGTCATCAGCACGATCGCGTAGATCGTGAGCTTCCAGTTCTGCTTCAGCGTGGCGCCGAGGCTCGGGCGCGCGCGCTTCTCCATCTGCTTCCACGCCGGTGATTCGGGCACGTGCGTGCGTACGTACAGCACGAGCAGCGCGGGCAGCACGCCGACCATGAACATCCCGCGCCAGCCGATGTACTGGTAGAACAGGCCGAACACGACCGACGCGAGCAGGTATCCGCTCGGATAGCCGGCCTGCAGCAGGCCCGACACGAAGCCGCGCGCATGGGTCGGCACGGTTTCCATTGTCAGCGCGGAGCCAACGCCCCATTCGCCGCCCATCGCGATGCCGAACAGCGCGCGCAACACGAGCAGCGCGGTCAGGCTCGGCGCGAAACCCGATGCGAGTTCGAGTAGCGAATAGCATGCGATGTTGACCATCAGCGTCGGGCGGCGGCCGAAGCGGTCGGCCAGCCGGCCGAAGATCAGTGCGCCGATCGGGCGCATCGCGAGCGTCAGCGTGAGCGCGAACGCGACGGCCGGGATCGTCGACGAGAATTCGGCGGCGATGTCCTTCAGCACGAAGACCATCAGGAAGAAATCGAACGCATCGAGCGTCCAGCCCAGATAGGCGGCGATCGTGACGTTGCGTTGTTCGCGGGTCCAGCTCATGTCCGAGGTCTCCTCGTTGGCTTGCGCGCTCACGATATGCATGTGGATGCCGGCCCGGCTTGCGCGCGGTACGGGGGCATTGATCGAGTGTAGGCCGCGGCGTCGCTCGATGTAGGGCGCGATAACGCCGAATCGGGAATAATCCCTACGAAATGAACTGTTTCGGAAACGGAAACGGAGCTGCGCGAAACCACGCGACAGACATCTGTATCATTCCGGAAGGCTGCTTGTATCAATTTTGTAATGTATCCGACGCGCATCGTCACTGAATCAGGAGTCCCGATGACCGAACGTTTCGCCGCTGCGCTGCCCGTGCTCGAAACCGCCAGGCTGTGGCTGCGTCCGCGCGTGCTGGCCGATCTCGATGCGTGCATCGCGATGGATCGCGATCCCGAGGTCACGCGGCACATTGCGGGCCCGTGGCACGATCCGGTCGAGCATCGCCGCTTCGTCACGCACCGGATCACGCGCGACTACCCGCCGGGCCTCGGCTACTGGTCGATCTTCGAGAAGGCCGCACCCGATGCGTTCATCGGCTGGATCCTGCTGATTCCCGATTACGCGGACGAGGCGCGCGACGTCGAGATCGGCTGGCGGCTCGTGCGCACGACATGGGGGCGCGGCATCGCGAGCGAAGCCGCGGAAGCCGTCGTGCGGCACGCATTCGACACCGTGCGCCTGCCGCGCGTGATCGCCGATATCGCGGAGGCCAACAGCGGCTCGCTGAACGTCGCGCGCAAGCTCGGGATGCGTCGCGTGAGCGTCGTGCACGACGGCATTCCTTACATTCGCCATCGTCTCGAACGCAACGATCTGCGCGCGTAGCGCAGCGTCGTGCTTACGCGCGGGTGTCAGAGATCGTCAACCGGGCGTGTATCGAGGTCATAACGTATTAACGGCCCGCGAGATCAGGAGTATCGTTGCCGGAATTTCGTAACATGGGGTACGACCATGGCACTCGGCAACGATGTTCATCTCTTTCCCGTCAGGCTGGACGCGCTGCGTCCGACGCAGATGACGGTCGGGTATCGCGAAGTCAAGGCGAAGCGCAAGCACTGGAAGACGCTCGACAAGCGCGCGCGCAAGGCCGCGATCGAATCGCACTGGTTCCCGGCCGTCCTCGGCCCCGACGGGCTGCACTACATCACCGATCACCACCATCTCGGCCTCGCGCTGATCGAGGAGGGCGAGTCGCGCGTGAACGCGATGCTGCTGAAGGATCTGTCGTGGCTGGACGACACGATCTTCTGGCGGATGATGGAGCACAACCAGTGGGTGCATCCGTTCGGCACGGACGGGTCGCGCCGCGACTATGCGCATTTGCCGAAGGCGCTGACGGGGCTCGAGGACGATCCGTACCGCAGCCTCGCCGGCGAACTGCGTACGGCCGGCGGCTATGCGAAGGATGCGACGCCGTTCAGCGAATTCCTGTGGGCCGATTACCTGCGCCTGCACGTGTCGCTCGACCAGATCCGCAAGAGTTTCGCGAAGTCGCTTGATATCGCGCTGCACCGCGCGCACGACCAGGATGCGCGCTATCTGCCCGGCTGGTCGGGCGTCATCGCCGTCAAACCCTGATCGGCGCACGGTGCCGACCGCCTCATGACGACTGCCCCGATCCACCCCGACGCCGGCCCGCAGCATGCCGACCATTTCTCCGCGCTCGATGCGGCCCCGCCGCCGCCCACGCGGCGCATCGGCCTCGATGCGCTGGCCGGCCTGTCGATCGCGGGCCTGCTGATACCCGAGGCGGTCGCGTATGCGGGGCTGGCCAACCTGCCGCCGCAGGCCGGTCTCATTGCGCTGCTGTCGGGGCTCGTCGTCTATGCGCTCACCGGCAGCAGCCGCTTCGCGATCGTGTCGTCGACGTCGTCGTCGGCCGCCGTGCTCGCGGCGACCGTGTTCTCGGAGTCGGGGATGGCGCTTGCCGCGCAGCTCGCGCTCGCGGCGGCGCTCGTCGCGATGACGGGCGTGCTGTTCATCCTGGCGGGCGTCGCGCGGCTCGGCGGCATGTCGGATTTCGTCGCACGGCCCGTGCTGCGCGGCTTTACGTTCGGCCTCGCATTGACGATCGTCATCAAGCAGTTGCCGAAGATTCTCGCGATTTCCGTGCAGCACAGCGATGCGCCGCGCGTCGCGCTCGACCTGATCGCCGGCGCGCCGCATGCGAACCTCGCGAGCGCCGTGCTCGGCGCGACCGCGCTGGCGTTGCTGTTCGTGCTCGGGCGCGGCTCGCGCGTGCCCGCGACGCTCGTCGTGATCGTACTGTCGATCGCGGCCGGCTATGCGGTCGACTGGCAGCGATACGGGATCGCAATCGTCGGCCATATCGACTTCCGGCACCTCGAATTCGGCCTGCCGACGCTTGACCGCAACGCGTGGATGCAGACGGTCGAGCTCGCGTTCGCGCTGATGCTGATCCTGTACGCGGAGTCGTACGGATCGATCCGCAACTTCGCGCTGAAGCATGGCGACAGCGTGTCGCCGAACCGCGACCTCGTCGCGCTCGGTTGCGCGAACCTCGTGTCGGGCCTGCTGCACGGGATGCCGGTCGGCGCAGGCTATTCGGCGACGTCGGCGAACGAGGCAGCGGGCGCACAGTCGCGCTTCGCCGGCCTGTGGGCGGCCGGCGTGGTCGCGCTGATCGTCTGGCTGCTGCTGCCGCAGCTCGCGCGCACGCCGGAGCCCGTGCTCGCGGCGATCGTGATCTTCGCGGTCAGCCATTCGCTGCATCCGTCCGTATTCCGGCCGTACTGGGACTGGCATCGCGACCGGCTCGTCGTGATCGCCGCGCTGCTCGCGGTGCTCGTGCTCGGGGTGCTGCACGGGCTGCTCGCGGCCATCGGCGTGAGCCTGCTGCTGACGCTGCGCAAGCTGTCCGAGCCGAATGTCAGCGTGCTCGGCCGGCTGCGCGACAGCCACGACTTCGTCGACGTCGCAAGCCATGCCGACGCGAAGCCGGTGCCGGGCGTGCTGATCGTGCGGCCCGAGGCGCAGCTGTTCTTCGCGAACGCGGACCGGATGCTGAATCGCGTTCGCGCGTTGATGAAGGCCGCGCCGGACACGCATGCCGTGATGCTGAGCCTCGAGGAAACGCCGGATGTCGACGGCACGACGATCGAATCGTTGCGCACGTTCGCGGCCGAATGCACGGCGCGCGGGCTGCGGCTCGCGATCGTGCGGCTCAAGGTGCACGCGCTGCATGCGCTGCGCCGCGCAGCCGACGATACGCTGCGCGACGACGCGATGTCCGAGCTGAGCGTCGACGAAAGCCTGCAACTGCTGCAGGCCGGCATGCCGCCGGACGGCGGCGACGGGATGACTGCCGCGTGACTGGACGCCGCGTCGGCGCCGCTTGCTACGCAAGCACCGCGTCGGCTGGGCGGTCGGCCATATCGGCCACTTCGGCCGCAGTCGGTGCATAGGCGCCGGCATGCGCACAGGCGACCGCCGCGCACGCCGCCGCGTAGCGCAGGTGTTCGGCGGCCGATGCATCGGGACGCGCAAGCTGGCTCGCGAGCCAGCCGCCGATGCTCGCGTCGCCGCAGCCGACCGTGTCGGCGACCTCGGTCGGGAACGCAGGCTGGAACAGCACGGTATCGCGATGCAGGAGCTGCATGCCGGATGCGCCGCGCGTGACGAGCATCGTCGCGTCGGGCGCCCACACGCGCAGTTGCGCGAGCGCGGCCGTTTCGTCGAGTTCGGGAAACAGTCCGCGCAGATCCTCGTCGGATACCTTGATCCAGTCGGCGAGCGCGGCTAGCCGGCGCAGCGTGTCACGATACGACGGCGCGGCCATCGGCGCACGGAAGTTCGGATCGAACGAGATCCGCTTGCCGGCCGCACGCGCGGCCTGAGCAACCTCGATCAGGCGCGACGCGAGCGGTTCGCGCACGACACCGAGCGAGCCGACGTGCACGATCTCGGCTGCGTCGAGCGCGCCCGCGGGCAGGTCTGCCGGATCGAACGCGAGATCCGCGCTGTTTTCGCCGATGAAGAAATAGTGGGGCGGCTGCTTCGACACGACCATCGCGAGCAGCGGCGCGCGGTCGACCTGCCGGATGAAGCGCATGTCGAGTCCCGCGTCGGCGCTCTTGCGCATCAGCTCGTCGCCGAAGATGTCGCGGCTGACCGTGCCGGCGAAGGCCGTCGGCACGCCGAGCCGCGCACCGACGCGCGCGACGTTCCAGCACGAGCCGCCGGCGATGCTGTGCCAGTGCTGCGCGTCGTCGCGGATGAAATCGGTCAGCGCTTCGCCGAATACGATCAGGCGGGGAAACGTCGTCGTCATGTCTGAACCTTGTGCCGCGGGCGTGGTGCGCGGTGGTGCCGCGGTTGATGTGAAAAGGCGGGCAGCGCCGGCCGTCGCGCGCGGCGACGCGGCCCGGCACCGCCCGGTGTCGCGGGCGGGCGGCGCGATCAGCGCGGGGCGCTCCAGCCCTTGTAGCCCTTCACGTTGTCGCGCGTGATGAGCGTCGGCTCGATCAGGATCATCGGATTGGCCGGCTTCTGGCCGTTCATGATTCCGTAGCCGACGTTGACGGCCTGCTGCGCCATCGCCCACGGGTCCTGGCTCGACGACGCCTGCACGAGCGTGCCGGACTTGAGCGCCACCTCGATGTCGGGCGCACCGTCGACGGACGTGATCACGATGCCCGGGCGGTTCAGCTGTTTCGCGGCGAGATCGCTGCCGATCGCTTGCGGGTCGTTGATCGTGAACACGGCATCGAGCTTCGGAAAGCGCGTCAGGTAGCCCTGCATCGCGTTCATCCCGCCTTCGCGCGAGCCTTTGCCGTCCTGGTCGCTCGACAGCAGCTTGATGCCCGCGTTTTTCGCGAGCGCGGCCTTGCAGCCGTTGACGCGATCGATCACGGCCGATACCTGCGGACCGTTCTCGATGATCACGTTGCCCTTGCCGTTGAGTTTCTTCGCGATGTAGTCGCACGCCAGCTCGCCGGCCTTCACGTTGTTGGTCTGCACGGTCGCGTTCGCGCCGGCCGCCGCGACGTCGACCGCGACGACCGTGATGCCGGCCGCCTGAGCCTTCTTCACCGCGGGCTCGATCGCCTTCGGGTCGGTCGCGTTGAGCAGGATCATGTCGACGTGCGCGGAGATGAAGTTGTCGATCTGCGTGAACTGCTTGTTTAGGTCATAGTCGGCCGATACGGCCGTGACCTTCGCATTCGGGTTGAGCTGTTTGGCGCGCGCCTCGGCGCCTTTCACGATCGTGACGAAGTACGGGTTGCCGAGCGACCCGACCGTGACGCCGATCGATTTGAGCGGCTTGTCGGCCGCGTGCGCGGCGGAAGCGCCGAATGCGAGTGCGCAGGCGACGGCGGTCAGGGCGGCTGTGTGCTTGAACATGTCGTTGTGTCTCCGTGAGGTCTGTTGGCGAACGGGTGCAGGAGGACCTGCCTGCACCGCAAGGTTGAATCGACGGGAAGGGCTCAGGTGCGCGCCGAATCGCGCTGGCGATAGCGATCGAGCGCGACGGCGCCGATGATCACGAGCCCCTTGATGATGTACTGCCAGATGTCGGACACGCCGAGCAGCACGAGGCCGTTCGTCAGTACCGCGATGATCAGCGCGCCGATCAGCGTGCCGACGATCGAGCCGACGCCGCCGACGAAGCTCGTGCCGCCGAGGATCACCGCGGCGATCGCGTCGAGTTCGTACGACTGGCCGAGCTGCAGGCCGTTGGCCGCATAGAGCCGCGCGGCCGACATCACCGCGCCGAGACCCGCGAGCAGCCCCGACGCCGCATACACGAACAGCTGGATCGCCCGCACGTTGATGCCCGACAGGCGCGCGGCTTCCGGATTGCCGCCGACCGAATAGATCCGCATCCCGAGCACCGTGCGGCGCAGGATGAACCACGAGATCGCGATCACCGCGCACGCGATCACGACGAGCCACGGCACACCGAGGATCGTGCCGTTGCCGATGAACGCGAACGGCAACTGCGGATTGAAGATGGTCGTGTCGTTGCCGATCAGGCGCGCGACGCCGCGCACGGCCGTCATCGCACCGAGCGTGACGATGAACGGCGGCAGGCGCAGGAACGAGATCAGCCCGCCGTTGATCGCGCCGAACACGAGGCCGACGGCGAGCGCGAAGGGCACGCCGAGCCAGCCCCAGCCCGGGATGGTCGAGGCGAGCAGCGCCGCGACGGCCGCGGCGGCGAGCACCGAGCCGACCGACAGGTCGATGCCGCCCGTCAGGATCACGAAGGTCATGCCGGCAGCCAGCACGATGTTGATCGACGCCTGCTGCGTGACGATCGACAGGTTCTGCAGCGTGAAGAAGCCGTCGGTCAGGAAGCCGAAGCCGATGCACAGGACGAGCAGCACCGGCAGCATGCCGGCGGTGCGTATCAGCGACTGCATGCGTGCGCGATGATCGGCGCCGCGCATCAGGGGTGTACGGTTGGCCACCGGATGGGCCGTCGCGGAAGCGAGGTTCCGCTGCTTGGTCGGGTTGATCATGTCGGTACCTGGAGGTAAGAGGGAAATGAAGGGGCCGTGGTCAGTGCGCGTCGGCGAGTTCGGCCTGCGAGCCGGTGGCGAGCGCGATGATCGCTTCCTGCGTGATGGGCGTGTGCGTGTGGCCGCCGAGTTCGCCGGCGATCTCGCCCTCGCGCATCACGAGCACGCGGTCGGCGACGCCGATGATCTCCGGCAACTCGCTCGAGATCACGATCACGCCCACGCCGGCACGGGCCAGTTCGTTGATGATCCGGTAGATCTCTGATTTCGCGCCGATGTCGACGCCGCGCGTCGGTTCGTCGAGGATCAGCACGCGCGGCTTCGTTTCGAGCAGGCGCGACAGCAGCACCTTCTGCTGGTTGCCGCCCGACAGCGCGCCGACGTTCACGTTTGCATTCGGGACGCGGATCGACAGCGACGCGATCGCGTCGCGCGCGCGCTCGGCACCGCGTGCGAGATCGAGCGAGCCGAGCCGCGCATCGCGGTTGCACACCGAGATGTTGATGTTGTCGCGCACGCTCATGTCGAGGAACAGGCCCTGGCGCTTGCGGTCCTCGGTCAGGTAGACGAGGCCCGCGTCGATCGCGTCGCGCGGCGAGTGCGAGCCGAACGTGCGCTCGCCCAGCTTCACGTCGCCGCGCACGCGCGGTTCGGCGCCGAAGATCAGCCGCGCGAGCTCGGTGCGGCCCGCGCCGACGAGCCCGGCGATGCCGAGCACCTCGCCGGCATGCAGGTCGAGGCTGCAGCCGCGCACGCGCGCGCCGTCGGCGATGTCGCGTACCGACAGCAGCAGGTGGCCGGGGTCGTACGGTGCGTGTTCCTTCTTGTAGAAGCCGGAGATGTCGCGGCCGACCATCATTGCGACGAGACGCTCGGCCGACAGCGATTCGCGTTCGAGCGTGCCGACGTAGGCGCCATCGCGCAGCACCGACACGCGATCGGACAGTTCGTAGATCTCCGCCATCCGGTGGCTGATGTAGATGATCGCGAGACCTTCCTCGCGCAACTGGCGGATCAGGCGGAACAGGTGTTCGGTCTCGCGCGACGACAGCGGTGTCGTCGGTTCGTCCATCACGAGGATGCGTGCGCGGGTGTGCACGGCGCGCGCGATCTCGACGAGCTGCTGCTCGGCGATCGACAGCGTGTCGACGAGCGTGTCGGGCCCGAACGATGCGCCCAGGCGCGCGAGCACGTCCTGGCAGCCGCGCGCCATCGCCGCGCGGTCGATCGTGCCCCAGCGCCGGTTGCCGCGCCGCAGTTCGCGGCCGACGTAGATGTTTTCCGCGACGGTCAGGTTCGGCGACAGGCACAGCTCCTGGTAGATCACCGCGACGCCTGCATCGCGCGCGGCGAGCGGGCCGCCGATCTCGATGGGTTCGCCGTCGATCAGGATCTCGCCGCCGGCGTCGGCGCGGTATGCGCCCGACAGGATTTTCATCAGCGTCGATTTGCCTGCGCCGTTCTCGCCCATCAGCGAATGAATCTCGCCGGGATAGACGGTCAGGCTGACGTTGTCGAGCGCGCGCACGGCCGGGAACGTCTTGCTGATCCGGCGCATTTCGAGCAGCGGACGGGGCGACTCAGATCGCGACATGGTTGACCTCCTGCGAGTCGGTGCGGGCGCCCTTGAGGATGCCGGCCCGCGGGGAAAAGTTGAAGAACATCGGCAGCGTCGCGGCGCCGATCGCACCGGCGTCGGCGCCGAACGTGCCGCGCACGAGCACCGGCGTGCCGCGCGCTTCGGGCGCGGTGGCCGCGAGCGCCGCGCGCAGGCGGGTGGTGACCGCGTCGAGCAGGCCCGCGTCGGTATCGGCGTCGAGCACGACCACCGGGGCATCGACCACGCACAGCACCGCGCGCAACGCCGGCGCAAGCGCGTCGACGCAGTCGTCGATCCATTCGTCGACGGCGGGCAGGCCGCGGGCGATGCACGCTTCGAGATCGGCGCGGTTCTCGACCGTCTCGCCGTGATGGCGCAGATGGCGCACGAGCGCATGCAGCGAGGCGCGCGCGAGCAGGATGTCCCACGGGCCGCGCGGCGGCGGCGCGGATGCCAGCCGGCTCGGCGGCACCGGAATCACGGCGATGTCGCCCGCATTGCCGGTCATGCCGCGCAGGCAGTCGCCGTCCACCGCGATGCCGCCGCCGATTGCCGGCCCGATGAACAGGTAGACGAAGTCGTCGCACTGCCGGCCATATCCGTAGAACAGCTCGGCGATCGCGGCCGCGTTGCCGTCGTTTTCGCCGAATACGGGCAGCGACTGGGTGCGGCCGAGGTCGCTCGCGAAATCGACGTCTTCCCACGCACGGAACGTGTCGGGTGCAAGGCCGAGTTCGCGCATCCACGCGCCGAGGTTGTAGGGTTGCGCGACGCCGATGCCGGTCAGGCGGGCACGCTCGTGGTCGGAGAGCAGGGCCTGCATCGCGTCGATGTCGTGACGCACGATCTCGAGCACGTCAGCGGGCGGAGGCAGCAGCGTGTCGTGCGAGCGGCGGCCGAGCACGTCGCCCGCGAAGTTGACGAGCGCCGTCTCGATGCGCATCCGGTCGAGATGGACGCCGATGCCGAACGCGCCGCGCGGGTCGAGGCGGATCAGCGAGGCCGGCTGGCCGCGCTGGCCTTCGGTGCGACCCGCGAATTCGATCAGCTTCGCGTCGGCGAGCGACGCGATGATGCTGCCGACCGCCGTGCCCGTCATGTTCGCGAGGCGGGCGAGGTCGGCCTTCGACGCATTGCCCGCGCGGCGCAGCGTCTTCAGCAGCAGGCGCTCGTTGTAACGGCGCACGTTGGCCGAATTGCTTCCCTGGCCGAAGTGCGGGCTTCTCATGGCGTCTCCTTCCATGTCGCGCCATTCGGTGGCGCATTAAATAAATCACGTTGATTTATTTAACCGCGTGAACGCCGCCGTGTCAGCCTAGGGAAATCCCGGTTTGTGCTTTGGCGGGGACGTGTCAGGGTATTCGGAATCGGGGGTGGATCATGAATGTCCGCGAAACCGGAAAATCCGGAACTCGTCCGATGGGCCGGGATGAAACGGTGGGACACGATTCCACGCGGGGTGGCGCATGACATGGCAACCGGCGGGGGATCCGCATCCGCGAAGATGGCGAGGGGGGGCGTGATCCGGTGCGCTTCAGCGATGCGGGTTGCGTTGTCGATGCCGTGATCCGGCAGCGAGGAGGAGGGCGCGCGTAGCGCGTGGCGAATCGATCGGGCGGAGTACGTGCGTACGCCGTCGTGTCGATTCGAAGCCGGTGTCAAGTCCTGGAATAGGTTGACAGTATCCAGACCCTAGAGCGCCCGATGCACCGCATCGGGCGTTTTGTATTTCAGAGCGGCATGTGGCCGCTCGTGGTTATAGATGCGAACCGACTGTTCGACCATCTTGGCGGCCTGCTCAAGGTCAGCGGGACGTTGCAACAGGAACTCGCCCTTGAGGATGCCGTTGACCCGCTCGGCCAGAGCATTCTGATAGCAGTCGTAGCCGTCCGTCATCGAACAGC
>NZ_MDEQ02000026.1 GCF_001883705.2 Burkholderia catarinensis | reverse complement strand
CGTTGCGCAGGTAAGGTGAAACGTGTGATGGCAAACGAGATCGTTCCGTGGGAGCCCAAACCCGATGACGTCCATGCAGCTCACAGCTCGGTGTGGGAGATGGGGACGCTCCCAGCAGATTCCATCAAGGCCCGCAGGCCCTCGGACCTGCAACCCAAGGCCGAATATAAGACTGCAAACGCAACCTCCATGTCTCGCACGCTAGAACCCGACCTTGCCAACGGGGAGGTGTTCATATAAGGACGTCAATCGCCTCCTTCCCGGCCATCCGCGCACTGCGGGTTACGGCTGTCCGATACGACCTGATCAATGAGGGCCGGCAAACGCCGGGCCGTCTTCCATGGCGGCACGGCGGGGCGTCGTCGGACCCGAGGCGTGGGTGGCAAGCGCCCTGGCCGAGCAGCGATGCGCGGCGCGGGGGATGTGTGTCGATGGAGCTTCGGGCGGTGGCGTGATCATGAACGAATCGCAACGGGATGCGGATTCCGGCGACGCGAACACGCGCGCCGACGCGATCCGCGAGGGCGCGGTGCGCTGGCTGCTGTGGCTGCGCGCCGGCGACACGACGAAACAGGAACTCGACGCTTTCGGGCGCTGGCGCGCGCAGAGCGACGAACATGCGCGCACGGTCCGCGAGCTGATCTGGATGTGGGCCGTGCTGGAGACGGTCGGCCGCCAGGAGCCCGGCGAGCCGGGCGGGTCGACGCGCACGCATTGACGCGGCGGGGTTTCGCTTGCGCACCGGTGTGGTGCGCAAGCGCGTTGACGGCGTGATGTGCGGGCGTCGCAAGAAAGTCTGCGGGTTATGCGGGCCCGCTTCGACCTTGTATATGAGAGAGCGAGGGGGCTGTGACGAGGGGCCGTGAGGCGGGGACCGGGGGCCGGGATTGGCTCCCGGCTCACGTCATGGCGGGTGGCTGGCGTACGGTGAGGTCTTGCGGACCGGGCCACGCACCACGGAAGCCCGGATTCACGATTCAGGATGGGGACTCGTGCTGTAGGCCGGCGCGTGCGCCGCTCCACGCGGCGTCGAGCGGATCGCCGGCGTCGCGCAGCGGCTCGCGCAGAAAGGGAAAGCGTTCGACGAACGGTGCGGATTCTTGCAGGGCCACGATATGGTTGACCATCCATTGCAGCAGTTCGCCGCCGTGCCGGACCTGTTCCGGGCGCCAGTCCGGCATCGTCGAGAAGAGTGCGCAGAAGCCGCTCCAGCGCGACGGACGGTCGTTGTCGCCGGGCCGGAAATAGGTGTTCATCGCGACATCGTGCGCGTCGGTCAGCACGCCGACGAACAACCCGTGCGGCGTCGGCACGCCGATCTGCTGCCAGCCTTCCGCGAGGGCGAGCGAGCGCATCACGCGCGCCGCGACGAACGCGATGCGCGTTTCATGCTCGATTTCCGCGAGCGACATCACGCCGTTGCGCTGCATGCAGCGCGCGACCGCATGCGGCCGGATCGCGTTCGACGCGAAGCTGCGCAGCACGAGGTCGGGAACCGTCAATTGAAGCTGGAATTCGCGCAGGCCGTGCTCGGCGCTCATCGTCGAGAAATTGACGAACAGCCCGTCGGCGTGACCGAGCGTGCCGACGTACGGCTCGAGCCCGAGGCGCGCGAGCTTCGGCGCGATCTGGCGCTCGAGCAGCCGCATCAGGTTGCGGCGGTTGCGCACGCCCGCGAAATCGTCGATGCCGCGCGTGACGACATCGCTGATTTCCCAGCGGCGCTCGTCGGCGACGAGCCGCGGAGAGCCGCTCAGGTCGAACCGGGCGCGGCCATGGGCCACGCGTGGATCTACGTACATGCCGGTGCCTCGTGCATCGATTGCGGGCGGACCGCCGCGACGGCGCGTCGTCGCGCGGATCCGGACGCCCACGATGCTGCGGTGTCGAAAGCGCTCCGTCAAGTGCGAACGCATCGCGACGCACGATCAACCAGACAGTGTGGGGTAACCCGATGATGCGCACGATCGTGGAACGCTTTGTCGAGCGGAGCCCGATGACGATCATGACGCGGCTCGTGCTGCAATGCGCGCTGCACGACGACTGGATCGGCGCAGCGGCGGACGCCGGCGACGAACCCGACGGCGAGTCGATCCGCGAGGCGCTGTTTGCCCTCGCCGTCGACGCGATCGCGGCGATCGCCGCGTGGCAGCGGATGCCGGATGCAGCCGGTGCGGCCGTGCCGGGCTTTGGCGCGGCCGTGACGGCACTGCACGATTGCATGAGCCGGTGGCGGTCCGGCTGGGGGCGCGCGCTGGCGAAAGACAGCGTCGAACTGCTGCTGCCGGTCGCGTCGGTGCGCAGCGTCGACGGTGCGCACGCCGTCGACGGGATGCGGCTGCGCGTGCTGGACGGTGCCAGCGAGGCCTGTGCGCCGCGGGCCGACGGTTGCGGCTGCGGGCGCGCGTGCGACGATCCCTCGCGCGATGCTGCAGCGGGCGGTACGCGCGTCCTGCCGGTCTACGATCCGGATCTCGGGATGATCGTCGATCTGCTGCCGTACGAGCGTGGCCGGTCGAACGAGCGCGCATTTGTCGGCGCGCTACTCGAGACGGTCAGGCCGGGCGAGCTGTGGATCGTCGACGGGCGCTTCGATACGGACGCGATCCTGTCCGGCTGGCCGCGCCGCGGCGGCGCGTTCGTCCTGCGCGAATACGGTCGCACGGCCGCGTGCCGTCCGCTTGACGACTGGCAGGAAGCCGGCGTGCTCGGCGACGGGCGCGTTCGCGAACAATCCGTCGGCATGGCCAGCGAAGGCGGCGTGTCGGCCGCGTTTCGGCGGATCGAATGGCACCGCGCAGCGGCGCCCGGCGAAACCGGCGAAATCGTCACGCTGCTGACCGATCTGCCGGCCGCGCGGTTCGGCGCGCCGCAGGTCGTGGAGCTGTCGTGCCGGCGCTGGCGCGACGCGTTGCCGCTACCGCTCGAGCCCGTGACGGGCGGCGCACCGTTCGGCGGCGTGCCGGCGCGCGCGGCGCTGCTGGCGAGCGGGATCGCGGCGTTTGCGTACAACGCGTTCAGCGTGATGACGCGTGTCGTCGGCGGTGCGCTCGATCTCGACGCGCGCGACGTCGGCCGCCTGCCGTCGCTGATCGCCGACGGCGTCGACGCCACCTACGCAGGGATGATGATCGCGCTGCCGCCCGACTGGTGGCAGCGCTACGACCAGTTGCCCGCGACGACGCTCGGCCAGATCGTGCGGATGCTCGCCGTGCACGTCGATCCGCGCAGCGAACGGCGCCGGCGGCGCGACAACCGGCTGTCCGCGAAGTCGCAGGCGCTGCTGCGCGCGGCGACGCTCGAGCGGCTGATGCACGACGACGGCGACGATCCGGCCGCGAACGTGTTCAGCCTGCGCACGATCGCGATGGCAACGCGCGACTTCAGCAGCAATCCGTCGAAGGCGCTGCGGTATGCGGGCGAGGCACTCGTGATGGTCACCAAGTACAACCGGCCGATCGCGCTGCTCGTGTCGATCGACGACTGGAACCGGCTGCTCGGCGAAGTGCGCGAGACGAGCCTCATGCGGCTGTCGTTCGATGCGGCGGCGTCGCAGGGCGCGCGGGCGGTTACGTTGAGCGAATCGTCGCTGAACTAACGGGCGCTGATCCGGAATGCGGGCCGATGACCGCGCGTTGCCGGCCCGTGATGCGACTCGCCACGCGGGCACACGCCGCTTCCGGCTTCAGCTCGTAAGCCGCCGCACCCAGATCACCGACGTCCACGCGAAATTGCCGCTGCCGTAGCGCGCGATCAGCGTGTCGATGCGCGCGTTGATCCGCGCCGAATGCACGCGGCAGTGCACGATGAAATAACCGCTGTTCACGCCGACGGCCGAGCCGTCCGGCAGCGTCGGGTTGCCGCCCTGCGCGGGCAGCAGGTACTCGGCGATGTCGCCGGTGCTGACGAAATACGCGGTGGCGCGCCGGTCGACGAGGCGCTTTGCCTGACTCTTCGACAGCGTCGGAATCGCGGCGATGAGGACGGGCTCGGCCGCGGTGTTCGCGTTGACGGTCGTCAGGTCGGGCAGGACCGTCACGAACGGCGCGAGCGTTTCGATCGCATGCGCGTCGTAGCCGGGAATGCGGGCGAGATCGTCGACGGACACGAGCTGCAGCGGCCAGCCGCCGGGGCCGTTCGAATCGCGCAGCGAGCGCAGCATGGTGTCGGCCGTCTGCTGCGCGAGCGCGGGATCGAGCGACAGCTCGCCGAGCAGCCGCCGGTACGCGAGCACGCCTTCGCCGTTGGCCTGCCACGGCTTGCCGGGCGCGACGCGCGACACCAGATTCTGCAGGTTGAAGCGCGCCTGCGCATCCTCGACGCTGCCCGAGATCGACGCGCGCGACAGCTCGGCATTGACCGCCGCGGCCTCGGGCGGCAGCAGGTCCGAGAGCTGCACGTCGGCGACCGGCGACGACCAGGTCTGGCCGGCGAACGTGACGTTCGACGTCGCGCTCTGCGCGCGCAGCGTCGCACGCGCCCATTCGACGGCGGCGCGCTCGACCCACATCGTCTGCGTCGCGAGCCGCTGGTTCTCGACGTCGCGGGTTGCGACCTGCTGGCGCCACAGCACGCTGGCCGCGAGCGTGGCCGCCAGTGCGACGACGAGCAGCACCGTTACGATCGCGATTCCGCGTTCGCGCCGCGCGCGTGCCGTCCATCCGGTTCCGTTTCGATGCATCCGCGTGCCCCCGCAGTGTCGGCGCGGCGCGCTCAGGTCTCGAACGCCAGCCACGCGTGCGCAATGCTCGCATGCGCCGATGACGTGACGCCGAACATCGCGGCGAGGCCCGCCACCCAGAACGCGAGCGACGCGGGATGCATGCCGTCGGCCGCGAGCGGGCCGACGAGGCCGGCGATCGCGTGCGAGCGCCACAGCAGCAGCACGAACAGCGCGCAGCCGACGGCCATCGCGATGGCGAACGTGTGCAGTGCGACCGCCGGGCGCCGGGTGAACGGCATGCGGTGGTGCCGCTGGTTCGTCGCGACGATCGCGACCCCGTTCGCGACGGGCACGATCGCCATCACGAGCCCCCAGAACAGCGGCTGGTCGCTCGTCGAATTGATCAGCAGCAGCGTGCCGATCGTCCAGACCGGCGGCGCGAGCAGCGTGAGCAAGGCCCATGACAGCAGTTGCCACGCGAGCCAGGGCGCGCGCCAGCGCAGCGGGCGGCTCGGCGCGGCATGGGCGGCGGCCGGAAGCAGCCGCTCCGGGGCAGTGGCGGCACCGGACAGCCGCCCGGCGAGCCACCGTACGAGCATCGTGGCGAATGACATTCGTTCGTCCTGTCGTTGGCGTTTCTTCTGTTCTCAATAGCTAGGACGAATCGGGCGGCTGCAAGCCGCAGGATTTCGTGCGGGCCGGCACTGTGCGGCGCTGCGGCGTCGCGAATCCGGCACGCGTAAACGGTCCCGTACCGGCTTGGCGAGTGTTTCGTGAATATCTTCAGCGGAATGTCACAAAAACTTCCCGGTTGAAACCCGAGGATTGTCGGGCCGTACGCTGGCGCGTTGCGTTTTCGCGCGTTGGCCGGCAAGGACGGCGACACGTTTGCCGGCAGCCCGTGCGCAAGTGCGGGCCGCTGAAGAGCCGGAGGCCGGCCGGGCGACGACACGCACACGAAACGGGGGCCACGTCAGGTCATGCGCCGCGTCTCGCGAGCTTCGCGCGAGGGGCGGCTGCGCGCGCATTGCAGTCCGCGCCTCGTTGGTCGCACGGCATGCCCGTGCGCCGGTCGGGGCACCCGCGGGCCGCGTGCACCGGCCGGTTGCCCGTGGCGGCAGATCGGTCGACGTCTCGCAAAAAAACATTGCGGCAATGCGCGCTTCGTTCCGTCTAGGTAGGTGGGAGCTGCGACTTGGTGCGCCGCACGCGGCCCCGTTCGCGACCGATGCGCAGGCGTCGTGTCGGCGGGCGGGCGAACGCGGGCATGCGCATTTTTCTCATCAGGCGGCATGAAGCCGACAGGTGCATGACAGTGGAACAGTTCGACGAAACCCGGCCGGCCACGGTGCCGGACGACGTATCGGCGCGGGAAGCGGAAGCGTTGTCGCCGGTCATCAATCTGCGCGATACCGGGCGCTTTCTACAGGTGCTCGACGCGCTCAAGTGCTCGGTGGCCGTCAGTCGCCGTCCGTCCGGCGTCGCCGTGATCGGCGTCGACGGCGGCGTGCCCACGCTGTCCGCATGCCTGCTGCCGCGCTCGATGGGGATGGCCGTGTCCGGCAACCGGCTCGCGGTCGCGACGATGCACGAGCTGATGGTGTTCGCGAACGTGTCGACGCTCGCGCCGCTCTATCCGGGCCGCCCCGACCACTACGACGCGATGTTCGTGCCGCGCCTGTCCTACTACACCGGCGATCTCGACCTGCACGACATGGCGTTCGACAAGCATGTCCTGCTCGCGGTCAACACACGCTATTCGTGCATCAGCGTGATCGACGGCTATTTCAACTTCACGCCGATCTGGCAGCCGCCGTTCGTGACGGAGACGAAACCGGACGACCGCTGCCACCTGAACGGGATGGCGTTCAGCGACGGCAAGGTGCGGTTCGCGACCGCGCTCGGGATGAGCGATGCGCCGTTCGGCTGGCGGCGCGGCATGGCCGACGGCGGCATCGTGATGGAAGTGCCGTCCGGGCGCATCGTCGCATCGGGGCTGTCGATGCCGCATTCGCCGCGCGTGATCGGCGGGCGTCTGCACGTGCTCGAAGGCGGCCGCGGCCACGTGCTGCAGATCGATCCGCAATCGGGCGCGCGGCGCGTGCTCGCGAAGCTGCCGGGCTTTACGCACGGCCTCGCGGAATACGGCGGCGTGCTGTTCGTCGGCCTGTCGAAGCTGCGCGACAAGCGCGGGCCGCAAGGGCTGCCGATCGAAAGCGAAGCGGATGCGCTGGTCGCGGGCGTCGCCGCGCTCGATGCGAACAGCGGCGAGGTACTCGGCATCCTGCAGTTCTTCAACGGCGTCGACGAAATCTTCGACGTGCAGGTGCTGCCGAACGTACGGCGCGCCGAAATCCTGAGCCCGCATCAATGGGCCGAGACGCCGTCGATCGTGACGATGCAGGGCGGCTTCTGGCAGACGCGTCCGCGCGAGGACGACGAGCCCGCGAACACCGGGGGATCGACGCGATGAGCATCGATCGTTGCGGGTTTTCCGGCGCCGGTACGTCCTTATCGGTAGACGCGGCCCATGCGGCACACGGCGCGTCGTCGCCGTGGTCGGGCGGCGTGCTGTGGCTCACGGGGCTGTCGGGCGCGGGCAAGACGACGCTGGCCGATGCGCTGGCGGCGCGACTTCGCGAGCGACGCGTGCATGCGATGGTGCTGGACGGCGACCGGTTGCGGGCGGGACTGAATCGCGATCTCGGCTTCACCGTGCGCGATCGTTTCGAGAACGTTCGGCGCATCGCGGAAGTCGCGGCGCTGGCGAGCGGATCCGGCGCCGTCGCGATCGTCGCGGTCATTTCGCCGCTCCAGGCGATGCGCGACGAGGCACGGGCGATCGTCGGGCAGGCGTTTCGGGAGATTCATGTAAGCACGTCGCTGGCCTGCTGCGAGGCGCGCGACACGAAAGGGCTGTACTCGAAGGCGCGGCGCGGCGTGCTCGCGGAATTCACCGGCGTATCGGCGCCGTACGAGCCGCCGGTCGACGCCGATCTCGCGATCGATACCGGCCGGGCGTCGCTCGCGACGTGCGTCGACAGGCTGATGCGATACGCGTGCGTGCAGTTCGGCGACCGGGCGGATGCGCGACCGGCGCCGGTGCGATACGACTGAGTTCGAATCGATGGGAAGGAAATCGTATTGCACGAATTATGCTAAGGATGACGAATAAATCGTCATCAAAGTGAAACAGGGTTTTGATAGCGGGGCGAACGGCTGGCGCGATGCGCAACGCTTCGATCCGGAACAACAAAGGGGAATGGCGCATGCCGCCGAGAGTAGACCGCAAGTCACGCGAACGATGGCGGCTGAATTGCCGATGCCTGGCCGGCGCCGTGCTGGTCGGAGGGCTGGGCCTCGCGCCGGGGATTCATGCGCAGGAAGCCGCGCCGGCCGCGAAGGCGGCACCGCAGTCGTTCGACGTGAATGCCTTCGTGGTGCGCGGCAACACGACGTTGCCGACGCTCGAGATCGAGAAGGCCGTGTATCCGTTCGAAGGGCCCGGCCGCACGCTCGCCGACGTGAACGCGGCGCGCGACGCATTGCAGAAGGCGTACCAGGACCGCGGCTACCAGTCGGTCGTCGTCGAGCTGCCGCAGCAGCAGGTGAAGAACGGCGTGATCCTGCTGCAGGTGACCGAGGCGAAGGTCGGGCGCTTGCGCGTCGACGGCGCGCAATACAACTCGCCGCAGAACATCCGCGATGCGGTGCCCGCGCTGGCCGAAGGCCGGGTGCCCGATTTCAACCAGGCGCAGCAGCAGCTCACCGACCTGAACCGCTCGGCGGACCGGCAGGTGATCCCGGTGCTCAAGCCGGGCGCGTTGCCGCAGACGGTGGACGTCGACCTGAAGGTCGACGATCACAGCCCGCTGCACGGCACGCTCGAACTGAACAACGACAACAGCCCCGGCACCTCCACGCTGCGCACGAGCGCGAGCCTCAGCTATTCGAATCTGTGGCAGCTCGGCCACGTGATTTCCGGCACGTATGTGATCGCGCCGCAGCATCCGAACGACGCCCGGGTTTACGCGTTTTCGTATCTCGCGCCGATCAAGGATTCGCGCTGGAGCTTCCTCGCGACGGTCGTGCATTCGGACAGCAACGTCGCGTCGGTCGGCGGCACCAACGTGCTCGGCAAGGGCACGACCTACGGTTTCACCGCGATCTACGCGCTGCCGGCAACCGAGACCTACGCGCATTCGGTCAGCATCGAGATCGACCGCAAGCATTACGACGAGAACGTGAGCCTGGTGGGCCAGACCTCCACCGCGCCGCTGACCTACGTGCCGGTGACCTTTTCGTACAACGGCCAGCTCAGCCTGAAGAACTCGCAGACGTCGTTCTCCGCGTCGCTGACGACCAACATCCGCGGCCTCGGCAGCGACTGGGGCGCATGGGACAACAAGCGCTACAACGCGACGCCCGATTTCGTGTACGGCAAGTTCGACGTCAACCACACGCAGCGCTTCGCGAACGACATGCAGGCCAATGCGCACGTGAACGCACAGATCTCGAACTCGCCGCTCGTGTCGAGCGAGCAGTTCGCCGCGGGCGGGATGAACAGCGTGCGCGGCTACATGCAGGCCGAGAACACGGCCGACAGCGGCGTGATCGCATCGCTCGAACTGCGCAGCCCGTCGCTCTCGAAGTGGCTCGGCGGCGCGGTCGGCAGCCGCCTGAACGAGTGGCGCTTCCACGCGTTCTTCGATGCGGCGCACCTGTGGCTGCTGAGCCCGCTGCCGGAGCAGACGTCGCGCTTCAACCTGATGAGCGTCGGCGTCGGCACACGGCTGCAGATCATGAAGTACGCGAGCGCGGATTTCGAGGCCGGTTGGCCGCTGAAGGCGGGCGTCTATACGCGGCAGTACAGCCCGCGGTTCGATTTCTACGTAAGGCTGGGGTTCTGACGGATTTTTTTTGATCGTGCCGGGGGCGATGCGACGAACGCGGCGCCCGCACATTCGGGGAGTGGATCGTGAAGCGAGTCTTGTTTTTCCTGTTGGCGGTGATGCTCGGCGTGCTGCCCGGCATCGCGAACGCATGGTGGCAGAACGACTGGTCGTACCGGAAGGCGATCACGATCGACGCGAGCGCGAAGGGCGCGAACCTCGCGGAGTCGGCCGGCCGCGTGCCGCTGCTGATCCGCCTGCACTCGGGCAACTTCCAGTTCGACGGGCTGGCCGACAACGGCGCCGACATCCGCTTCGTCGCCGCCGACGACAAGACGCCGCTGAACTACCACGTCGAGCAATACGATCCGGTGCTCGGCGTCGCGCTGATCTGGGTCGACGTTCCGAAGATGCCGGCCGGCGCCGCGGAGTCGATCTGGATGTACTACGGCAACAAGAAGGCGCCGGACGGCGGCAGGCCGGCCGAGACCTTCGATGCCGACTACACGCTCGTCTACCACTTCAACGGCGCGGCGGGTGCGCCGCCGAAGGATGCGACCGCATACGGCAACAACGCGCAGAACGCGTCGTTCCGCACGGTCGAGGACGGCATCGTCGGCAAGGGCGCGCGGTTCGACGGCACGGGGTCGCTGACGCTGCCGGCGAGCCCGTCGCTGAACTTGGCCGCGGGCGGCAGCTTGACGTTCAGCGCGTGGGTGAAGCCGTCGGCGCTGGCGCCGAACACGTTGCTGTACAGCCGCCGCGACGGCGCGAACGCATTGCTGATCGGCCTCGACAACGGCGTGCCGTTCGCGCAAGTCGATGGCGCAGCCAATGGTTCGGCGCCGGTGCGCACGCCGGCCGCCGCGCCGGTCGCCGCGAACCAGTGGACCTATCTCGCGGTCACGGCCGACGGCAAGAACCTGACCGTCTACGTGAACGGCAAGCAGGCCGCGCAGGTCGCGGCGACGCTGCCCGCGCTGAACGGCGCGGCGACGATCGGCGCGGACGCCGCCGGCGCGCCGGCCGGGTTCGCCGCGTATGCGGGCGCGCTCGACGAACTGCGCCTGTCGAAGGTCGCGCGCTCGCCGGCCGCGCTGGCTGTCGACGCGCTTGCGCAGGGCTCGGAATCGAAGCTCGTCGCGTACGGCGCCGACGAGAAGCAGTCGGGGTTCGGCTTCGGCTACTTCGGCGTGATCGTGCAGTCGGTGACCGTCGACGCGTGGGTCGTGATCGCGATCCTGCTCGGCATGGCGCTCGTGTCGTGGGTCGTGATGTGGACGAAGGCGCGCTACGTCGGCACCGTCGACAAGGCGAACCTGTATTTCGTGCAGCGCTTTCGCGAAGTGGCCGGGCGTCACCTGGTCGGTCTCGCGCATGTCGACGAAGCGAGCGCCGACGGCCGCCGGCTGTACCAGTCGTCGCTGTACCGGCTGTACAAGGCCGGCGTGCATGAAATCCACAGCCGCGTGGACGGAAACGGCCGCACGGTGATCACGTCCGAATCGATCGAGGCGATCCGCGCGTCGATGGATGCGACGCTCGTGCGCGAGAACCAGCGGCTGTCGAAATCGATGGTGCTGCTGACGATCGCGATCTCGGGCGGGCCGTTCCTCGGGCTGCTCGGCACGGTGGTCGGCGTGATGATCACGTTCGCCGCGATCGCGGCGGCCGGCGACGTGAACGTGAATGCGATCGCGCCGGGTATCGCGGCCGCGCTGCTCGCCACCGTCACGGGCCTGTTCGTCGCGATTCCCGCGCTGTTCGGCTACAACTACCTGCTGATCCGCAACAAGAACGTGACCGCGAACATGCAGGTATTCGTCGACGAATTCGTCACGCGCCTGGCCGAAGCGCACCGCGCGCCCGACCACGCGGTGCTGGCCGACTGACCGCACGCAGGAGACCACCATGCAGGTTCAGGACGACGAAAAGCCGTACGACGACATCAACATCACGCCGATGCTCGACCTCGCGTACGTGCTGCTGATCATCTTCATCATCATGACGACCGCGTCGGTGCAGGGCATCAAGGTCGACCTGCCGAAGGCGAGCTCGTCCGCGAGCCTCGCGAAGCCGAAGACGAAGGCGATCACGGTCGCCGATTCGGGGCAGGTGTTCCTCGACGCGTACCCGGTGACGATGGACGAACTCGAGAGCCGGCTGCGCACCGAGAAGGCGACCAATCCGGAATTCCCGATCGTGCTGAAGGGCGACGCGGCCGTGCAGTACCAGAAGGTCATGGACGTGCTCGACCTGCTGCGCCGCCTCGACCTGTCGCAGGTCGGGCTCGTGACCGGCCGCGCGAAGCAGGGCGGCTAGCGCGATGGAAATGACCTACAACGGCGGCCCGCCGCGCAAAGGCCCCGGCCGCTTCGTGAAGCCTGTCGCGATCGCACTCGTGCTCGCGGGGCTGGCCGCGCTGATCTGGCATTTCGCCGGCGATACCGCGGGCGTGAAGCGCGTGAGCGCGCCGCAGGTGACGACGGTGATTCCGCTGCCGCCGCCCCCGCCGCCGCCGAAACAGAAGCCGCCGCCCGAGAAGGTGAAGGAAGAGGTCAAGACGCCGGTCGACCGGCCGACGATCGCGCCGAAGCCGTCCGAGGCGCCGAAGCCGTCGGACAACCAGCCGAAGCAGATGACGATGAATGCCGATGCGCAGGCGGGCAGCGACAACTTCGGCATCGGCGCGGGCGACGGCTCGGGAATGGTCGGCAGCGGCGGGGGCGGCAAGTTCGGTAACGCGAGCTACGCGCAATACATGGTGTACGTGCTGCAGCGCGCGATCGAGCAGGACAAGGGCGTGCAGGAGGCAGGCGGCGCGCGCTTCGCGGGCAACCTGAACCTGTGGATGGATGCCGCCGGGCGGATCACGAAGGTGACGATCGCGCAGTCGACCGGCGACGCGAAGATCGACGCGGCTGTGGTCGCGGCGGTCGAGGCGCTCGGCAGGGTCGACGAGGCGCCGCCGGCCTCGACCGCGTATCCGGTGCTCGTCAGGCTGCAGGGACGCAAGCCGTCATGACGATGCGCAGTCGAAACGACGAAAGAATCATGGGGCGGCGCCGTCGCACGGATGCTGCCGGAAAAGAAACGAAAATTGTTCGGAGTGCTGCGATGATTCGGAAGATGAACGGACGGGGTGGGGTGCCCCGCAACGGCGCGCTGCCCGCGCGCCTGTCGCGCGTCGGCGCGGCGGTGCTGACGCTCGGGCTGACGTGCGCGTCCGCCGCGCACGGGCAATCGCTCGAGGCGCAGGCGGCAGCGGGGAAAGCCGCGCCGACGGAGAGCGTGGTGGTCAACCTGATCAACCTGCTGGTGAAGCGCGGCGTGCTCACGCAGCAGAACGCGAACGAGCTGATCAGCGAGGCGCGCACCGAGGCCGTGCAGGCCAGGTCGGCACGCGCATCGGGCGCGCCGGTCGTGGCGGGCGGCGTGGTCAACCCGCCGACGCAGCCGGGCGACGTCGCGGTGCCGTACGTGCCGCAGCTCGTGCGCGACCAGATCCGCGACCAGGTGAAGCAGGAAGTGATCGCGCAGGCGAAGGCCGAGAACTGGGCGCAGCCGAACACGTTCCCCGACTGGGTGTCGCGCATCAAGCTCGACGGCGACCTGCGTGTGCGCGACGAATACCACTTCTACGGCAGCCGCAACGCGAACAACGTCACGAACTTCGCGGCGATCAATCAGGGCGGCGGGTTCGACATCAACCCGAACACCAACACCACGCAGTTGCCGACGCAGAACACCACGCAGAACCGCAACAACCTGCTGCGCTACCGCGCGCGGCTCGGCGTGACGGCGACGCTGTCCGACGACATGATCGCCGGCATCCAGCTCGCGAGCGGCAACGACAACGGGCCCGTGTCGACCACGTCGACCGCCGGCGGCGGCTTCGCGAAGAAGAACATCTGGCTGAACAAGGCGTTTTTCGCGTACAAGCCGACGTCGTGGCTGAACCTCACGGCCGGCCGTTTCGACAATCCGTTCTTCAAGTCGGACCTGGTGTTCTCCGACGACCTGATGATGGACGGGCTCGCCGCGAACCTGCGCCATGCGCTGCCGTGGAATCCGGACGTCACGCTGTTCGGCACGCTCGGCGTGTTCCCGATCCAGTACACGAGCGAGAACTTCCCGTCGAACAGCACCGACAAGGCCGGCAGCGACACGAAGTGGATGTTCGGCGCGCAGTTCGGCGCGGACTGGAAGATCGATGCGAAGAACCGGCTGCGCGGCGCGGTCGCGTACTACGACTTCCAGAACATGCGCGGCACGCTGTCGTCGCCGTGCGCGCTGTATCTCGGCGCGACGAGCTGCAACACCGACAACGAGGCGCCCGCGTTCATGCAGGGCGGCAACACGCTGATCGCGCTGCGCAACATCGTGCAGAACCCGAACCTCGCGCCGGGGATGACGCCGCAGCCGCAGCTCTTCGGGCTCGCGTACAACTACCGGCTGCTCGACCTGAAGGCGCAGTGGGACACGGTGGTGGCCGATCGCTTCAAGCTGCGTCTCGACGGCGAATTCGTGCGCAACCTCGCGTACAACGACAACAAGGCGTTCGCCGCGGCGTCGCTGCCGGTCAACAACTACGAATCGACGTCGGTGAACGCGACGCGCGGCGACTATCGCAGCGGCCCGAACGGCTTCCTCGCGAAGGCGACGGTCGGCGAGCCGGAGCCGCGCGAGAAGGGCCAGTGGAATTTCTCGGTCGCGTACAAATACCTGCAGCCGGACGCGGTGCTCGACGCGTTCAACGATCCCGACTTCCATCTCGGCGGCACCAACGCGCGCGGCTACGTGATCGGCGCCGCGTACGCGGTTGCGCGCGATACGTGGGTGTCGGCCCGCTACCTGAGCTCGAAGGAAGTGTACGGGCCGCCGGTATCGATCGACGTGCTGCAGATCGAGCTCAATGCTCGCTTCTGACCGGAGCCGCGAATGAACACGACCTATCGCACGATGCTCGCGGCCGCTGCGGCCGGCGCGCTGCTGCTGGCGGCCGGCGGCGCGCACGCGCAGAGCATCGAGGACAAGCTGCGCAGCCAGTTGCGCTCGACCGTGCAGGAGCTGCGCCAGTTGCAGGACAGCCAGGCGCAATGGCAGAGCGACAAGGCGGCGGCCGAGAAGCAGCGCGACGACGCGCTCGCGCAACTGAAGGCGATGCAGGGGCAGCTTGCGGCCGCGCGCGGCGACTCGGGCGCGGAGGCGGCCGCGAAGCGCGCGCTCGCCCAGGAGCGGGCGGGCCGCGAGCAGGACGCGAAGTCGCTGGCGAAATACAAGTCCTCTTACGAGGACCTGCTCGCCGTGTCGCGTGCCCGCGATGCGCAGCACACGCAGCTGCAAAAGGACGCCGCCGCGCGTGACACGCAACTGAAAACCTGCCAGGCACACAATGCCGAACTGTATCGCGTGGGGCACGAGATTCTCGACGCGTACGAGCATGTCGGGATCGGCACGTTCTTCTCGTCGCGGCAGCCGTTCGCGCAGTCGGCGCGCGTGAAGTACGACGATCTCGCGCAACGCTACGGCGATGCGCTGTATGCGGGCAAGTACGACCCGGCCGCGCGGCCGGCCGCCGCAACGCCGGCGTCGGCCGTACCGGCGAGCGCGCCGTGAGCGCGCGGCCCGAGGCCGGGGTTGAACCGATCGATTCGTTGAATACGGGGAAGACAGACATGCAAGACAAGCAACCGAACGCCGGCGACGAACGCGCGGCACACGACGCGCCGATCGAAGCGATCAGCGCCGACCACCTGGCCGACGTGCTGCGCCGCGCGGGCTACCGCGTGACGGCGGCCGAGCAGAACGGCGCGATACAGCTGATGAGCGCGAGCCAGGGTATCGGCTTCGCGGTGCGCTTCGGCAACCCGGCCGGCGCGCTCGCGCCGCAGGGTGCCGACGCACAGCCCGCCGCGCTGCCGTACATCGACTACACGCTGTCGTGCGTGCTGCAGGTGCAGGGCGAATTGCCGGCCGAACTCGTCGCGGACTGGAACCGGACCAAGCGCTTCGCGCGTCTTGCGAGCCACGGGCCGTTTCTCGCGCTGGAGATGGACGTGGTCGTCGCAGGCGGCGTGTCGGAGCGCTATCTGCGCTCGACGATCGAGCTGTGGGATCGCCTGATCCAGGAATTCCTGCTGCACCTGCGCAACCGTCCCGCGATGGCCGAGCAGGAAGCCGCGGCGCGTGCGGCGGCGGGCGATCCGGCTACCGTCGTGGCCGCGCGCGAGGCTGCCGCACAGCCATGATCGCCGCGAGCTGGAGCGCCGGCCGTCGGATCGCCGGCCGCCGGATCGGGGCCGTGTTGCGCGCACTGCTGCCGGGCCGCGGTCGGCCCGATGCGGGCCCGCTGTCCGTCGAGGATGCGCCCGTCGTGTGGTTTGCGTATGCGCAAGGCGTCGCGCGGCTGCTGCAGGCGATGCTCGACGGCGACGATGCAGCCGCATGCCGCCTGCGTGCCGATGTCGGACGCTGGGCCGACCGGCTCGCCGATACGGGCGACGACGTGCCCGTGCTGCCGGTGCGCGCGTGGCTCGACCGGCGCGGGCACGTGACGCGCGTCGACAGCGCGCCGGCCAGCGATCCGGCGGTCGACGCCGCGCTGCGCGACGCGCTGGTCGGCCAGTCGGTTGGCGCGGTGCCGCCGCGTGGCATGACGCAGCCGATCGTGATGCGCCTGATGCTGACGAGTACGCGCTAGCTAGCGCGAGACCGCGAAGAAGCAACGACGCGAGCGCCGCGCGACGGCCGGCGTGCGCGAATCAAGAGCAATCCTGAGGGCAGTCGAACCATGATGACGAAGATGAAGATGCTGGCGATGATGGTGGGCGGTCTCGTGCTGGCCGCGCCGCTCGCGGCGTACGCACAGGACGACGTGATCGCGAACGCCGCGCAGGCGTCGGTCACGCAGGCCGACATCGCGGGGTTGTTGAAGGCGGTGAGCCCCGAAGGGCGCGAACGCCTCGCGGCCGACCCCGCGGCGCTGGACCAGGTGGTGCGTGCGACGCTCGCGCAGAAGGCCGTGCTGGCCGAGGCGAAATCGAAGGGCTGGGACAAGCAGGCCCAGGTGCAGGCGGCCGTCGAGCAGGCGCAGCGCGAAATCGTCGTGCGCAGCTACCTGGCGTCGGCAAATGCACCGCCGGCCGACTATCCGTCGGACGCGGAGATCCAGTCCGCGTATGACAAGAACCGCGCCGCTTTCACCGCGCCGCGCGCGCTGCACGTCGCGCAGATCTATCTCGCGGTGCCGCCGAACGCGGATGCCGCGACGCTCGACAAGACGCGCAAGCAGGCGGCCGATCTCGCGAGCCGCGCGCGCAGCGGCGATTTCGCGGCGCTCGCGAAGGCGAATTCGCAGGACAAGGCGAGCGCCGCGAACGGCGGCGATCTCGGTTTCGTGCCCGATCAATCGATGGTGCCGGCGGTCCGGCAGGCGGCCGACGCGCTGAAGCCGGGCCAGGTCTCCGCGCCGATCCAGACGCCGGCCGGCTTTCACGTCGTGAAGCTGCTCGACGTTCGCGCGGCCGCGCCGCGCCCGCTGGCCGACGTGAAGGAGCAACTGCGTGCGATGCTGCGCGCGCAGCGCACGCAGCAGAATGCGCAAGCGTATCTCGCGAAGCTGGCCGCGAACGCGCCGATCAACGAAGACGCGCTGAAGAAAGCGCTCGCGTCCGCCCGGTAGGCACGCTCATGGCACCTGTCCGTTCGACGCCGCGCGTCGAGGCGCCCGGCGCGCGCACGCCGGGGCGACGCCGCCTGGCCGCGGCTGCCGACCGTCCGCGCATGCCGAAGGCGAACCCGTGGCCGGGCCGGCCCGGCGAGTGGCCCACGCATTGCCCGCTCTGCTTCGGCGCGCTGGAGCCGTTGCCCGGCGCGGGCGGCTATGCGCGGCACCGCAGTGCGCGGTGCTCCGCGCAGTGCGTGCTCACGACGCGCCGGTATCAGCCGGAGGAACTGACGATTCGCGGCTCGCGCGACGTGCAGCTCGCGGCGCTCCATCGCGAGCGCTTCATCGCGCAGTGGCCGCGCCATTACGCACTGATGCGGCGTGCCTGGCCCGCGCTGACGATCGGGCGCTTCATCGCGGTGATCGCCTGCGTGGACGTCGCGGATCTCTGGTCGTACCGGATGTTGCGCGACGACGATCTGGCGGCCGTGCTGCTCGTGCTGGCCGGCTTCCTGCGCGTGCCGGATGCGTCGGGCGCCGATGGGTCGGGCGCCGCTGTGCCGGGCACCGATGCGCGCGCATCCACGGTGCGCTGGGTGCGGTTCTGGTTCGACGCGAGCGTGCGCGACGTCGGCGATCTGTGGACGGCCGGCAACGATGCGCCGCGGCTGTTTCGCATCGACTATCGCGAACCGCTCGTCACGCCGTATCCGACTGGTGCGCAGGTGCATGCGTGGCAGCCGGTCGACGGCATGCGCGATGTATGGGCGCGGCACGCCGATGCGCATGAGCCGGCCGTCGACGCGGCCGATCGCGCGGCGTTCGCGCGTTTCCTGGCGCGTACGTCGGCGCCGGGCGCGAGCGTGTGACGGCGGCGGTGCGAGCGCAATGGCGTCATTTCCGAAGGAGGCGCGCATGAAGATGCGACGAAACGGAATCGCGACGGTCGTCTGCCTGCTGCTGGCGGCCGGCGCACACGCGCAGGGCAACCGCCCGGCGGCGAGCGCGTCCGCGCCCGCGGCGGCCAGTCCGGGTTCGGCGGCGAAGCCGGTGTGCGTCGATGCCGAAGTCGACGGCAAGCGCGCGCTGTCGTACGACTGCCTGAGCCGGCAACTGACGCCGACAGCCGAACCGCAGGCTGGGGCATCGCAAACGGATTCGGAGCGGCTGTCGAAGCAGCCGTCGAACCGTCTCGGCACGTTCAACCTGTCGACCGAACAGAATCGCTTCGGCTCGAACTGGGGCCGGTCGGTCACACCGCAGCGGCCCGATGCGCCGGTCGCGGTGCCGCCGAGGTAATGGATGCGGCCAGTATTGCGGCGCGGGCATCGACGAGCCGGCGGCGTTCCGGCGCGAACCGACGAGGAGCGGCAACATGAAAGCGGGCAGGCATACGGGCCGGGCGGTGGTGTTGCAGGCGATCGCGGGCGCGCTCGCGTTCGGCTGCGCCTGCGCGGGTTCGACGGCACCGGCCGCCGAGCGGCCTGCGCAGGCGGGTGCCGCACCGCCGACCGTCGCGTTGCCGAACTTCGCCGCGCTCGTGCGGCGTGTCGGCCCGGCTGTCGTCAATATCAGCGTCACGCGCGAAGTCACGCAGATGGGCATCCAGTTGCCGCCCGGCATCGCGCCCGATCATCCGCTTGCGCCGTTTCTCGCGCGGCGCGTGATCGGCAATCGCGAGGAAGTGAGCCTCGGCTCCGGCTTCATCGTCAGCGCGGACGGGGTGATCCTGACCAACCGGCATGTGGTGGGCGACGCGGTCGCCATCGACGTGAAGCTGACCGACAAGCGGCAGTTCAAGGGGCGCGTGATCGGCAGCGATCCCGTCTCCGACGTCGCGGTGATCCGCATCGACGCGCACGACCTGCCGGTCGTCGCAACCGGCGACCCCGCGCGCACCGAGGTCGGCGATTGGGTGATGGCGATCGGTTCGCCGTACGGGTTCGCGAACACGGTCACGCAGGGCATCGTCAGCGCGAAATCGCGATCGTTGCCCGGCGAGCAGGCGATTCCGTTCATCCAGACCGACGTGCCGATCAACCCCGGCAATTCGGGCGGACCGCTGTTCGACCTCGGCGGCCGCGTGATCGCGATCAACTCGATGATCTTCTCGAAGACGGGCGGCTATCAGGGGCTCGCGTTCGCCATTCCGATCGACATCGCGCTCGACGTGAAGGACCAGCTGCTGCGGACCGGCAAGGTCACGCGCGGCCGGCTCGGCGTCGCCGTGCAGGAAGTGAGCCAGGCGCTCGCGCGTTCGTTCGGCCTCGCGGGCCCGGACGGCGCGCTGATCACGATGGTCGAGCCGGACGGCCCGGCCGCGCACGCGGGCCTGCAGCCGGGCGACGTCGTGCTCGCGGTCGACGGCAAGCCGGTCGCCGAATCGGCGGACCTGCTCGGCACGATCGCGGGCATGCGCGCCGGGCGGCAGGCCGACCTGCTCGTGTGGCGCGCGGGACGGGCGATACACATGATCGCGACGGTCGGCGCATTCGACAGCGGCACGGCGTCGGCCGGCGGCGAGCAAGGGCCCGCGCGATTCGGGCTCGCGCTGCGTGCGGCGACGGAGCAGGAGCGCCGCCGGCTCGGCGTCAGCCAGGCGCTCGTCGTCGAGCAGGCGAGCGGGCAGGCCGCCCGCGCGGGTCTGCAGCCCGGCGATATCGTGCTGTCGGTCAACGGCACGCCGGTCGCGAGCATCGGTGCGCTGATGACCGAGATCGACGCCGCGCACGGCAACGTCGCGCTGCTCGTCCAGCGCGGCGGCACGCGGCTGTATGTGCCGATCGGGGTCGGGTGAGCAGGTGAGCGGGCGACGCAACGCGGCACGACGGCGAACCGTCGAAACGGGAGGCAGGATGAAGCGAATGCAGGAGTGGGGCGGATCCGGATGGCTGCGGGCGATCGTCGTCGCAGCCGCGCTGGCCGTGGGTGCCGCGCCGGCCGCCGCGCAGACGGCCGACGTGCCGCAGACGTGGATCCGCTATGGACAACTCGCCGGACAGCAGTTCCAGGCGTGGCTCGAAGCGGACGGCGACGCGGCCGACCGGCTGCACCGCTATCTCGAGACGCGCGTGCTGAACGCGAGCGCCGATGCGCCGCCGCCCGCGATCGTCGTGCGCGCGTGGATCGGCGCGAACGGCGCGGTCACGCGCGTCGAATTCGCGTCACTGGGCGAGGCCGACGCGGACGCGACGCTGCGGCAACTGCTCACGGCCGCGCCGCTGGCGGAGCCGCCGCCGCCCGACATGCTGCAGCCGTTGCGCGTGCGCCTGCGGCTCGCGCCGAATCCTGACGCGGCCGCCGCCGCGCCGGCGCCGCGCACGCCGTGACGCCCGGGGGCGGGCCTGAAGCGGGCTGATGCCGGCCGATATCGTAATAAGATATGAACTTATTGCGTTGGCGGGATGATGACGCCCTCTTCCTCACAAGGAGCACCCCATGCAACTGACCCCGTTAGGCGGCCATGTCGCCCAATCCGGCGTCGCCGAGAAGCAGAAACATGCGCAAGCGCTGATGTTCGGGATGGCCGACATCAACGAGTATGTTTCCGGCGGCGTGTGCTACGACGCGGCAGCCTATGTCAGGTATCTGCTGCGCGGTGACGCGCTGATCGCGCCCGGTGCGCTGCTCGACACGATCGGTCAGCACTGGAAGACGCGGTTCAACTTCGAGACCGGCAATGAGTGGGACGGGCGGGCCGCCATTCCGGCGGGCACCGCGGTCGGCTTCTCGCGGGGCGGCAATGTCTTTCATGCCGCGATCGCCGTCGGCGGCAGCCGGATCCGTGCGGTGAACGGGGGGCGTCTGGGCAGCGGATGGATGTATGCGGTCGACCTCGCGCGGGCGCTCGAGCCGGATGCGGCCGGCGGCTTTACGTACGACCGCGCGAACGTCCGGGTTCTCCTGTCGCGCCTGTAGGCAATCCGGCGCGCCATGCCGCGCCGTCCGCCGTCCTTCAGCCGCTCGCCGCTTGCCGCTCGCAACGGCGGACGGCCGTCTTCCCGCCGTCCGGCGATTTCCACATGGCGTCGCGCCGTCCATCGCTGCTATCCTCTCGACCGTGAATGACGCTTCATGGGGTCGCGGATGCGCATGCTGCATCGCGGCGATGCGCACCGGCGTGAGCCTGCGCGTGCGCTGAGGTAGCATGACTGGGTATCCACGACGATCCATGGCCTGTTTCGTGATTGATTTCCTTCCGTCCATGTCCACATGGTCAAGACAACGATGAGCGACGCACCCGAACCTGCGGCGCCCGGCGACGACGAATCGTCCGGCGGCGCTTCGTCCTATCTGGTGCCGGGGCTCGAACGCGGGCTGCGGATCCTCGCCGAATTCTCCGCGCGCGAGCCCGTGCTCGGCGCGCCCGAGTTGTCGAAGCGCATCGGCATTCCGCGCACGACCACGTTCCGCCTGCTGCAGACGCTCGAGGCGCTCGGTTTCCTCGAGCGCGTGAACGGCGACCGCTATTTCCGGCTCGGCGTCGGCGTGCTGCGGCTCGGCTTCGAATACCTGAATTCGCTCGAACTGACCGATCTCGGCGCGCCCGTGCTCGAACGGCTGCGCGATGCGACCGGCCTGTCGACGCATCTGCTGATCCGCGATCAGCGCGACGTCGTGTTCGTCGCGAAGGCGCAGAGCAACGCGTCGATGTTCGGTTCGGTGAAGGTGCATGTCGGCACGCGCCTGCCCGCGCATGCGACCGTGCACGGCCACGTATTGATGGGCGACCTGACGCGCGACGCGCTGCGCCAGCTCTATCCGGAAAAGCGGCTCGAGCAATTCACCGAGCGCACGCCGGGCTCCGTCGACGAACTGTACGAACGCGTGCGCTATTACGCGCGGCTCGGCTATGCGGTCAGCGAGGCGGCATTCGAAAGCGGCATTTCGGCCGTGACCGCGCCCGTGCGCGATCATTCCGGCTCGATCGTCGCGGCGATCACCGCGACGGTGCCGCGCTCGGAGATCGGCGAGGCCGGCGAGAAGGAACGGCTCGTCGAAGCCGTGTGCGGCGCGGCGGTCGACCTGTCGCAGCGGCTGAACTACCGTCCGCTCGAAAGCGACCCGACGTTCGCGCACGCGCGCCACAAGGTCGCGATGTTCTGACGCGCGGGCGGCGCGCCGCGCCCGGCATCGCAAAACTGGTAAACGACAAGAGCGGCCCGCGGGCCGCTCTTGTCGTTTCGGACGCCGAACGCGTGAAACCGCTCAGAACGAGTGGTGGATCCCAGTCAGCACGATCACCTGGTTCGCGGTGCTCGACGCGCCGGCCGTGAAGAACGCGGCCTTCGCGCCGCCCGAACCGTGTTCGAACAGCACGTTCGCATAGAGCTGCGTGCGCTTCGACAGCGCATAGATGTCGCCGAGCTCGACTTGCGTCCAGCGGCGGCCGGCCAGCGTCGTGGTCGCCGCGCCGCCCGCGATCGTGTTGAACGCGCTGCTGCGGTAGTTCACGCCCGCGTCATAGCTCTGGAACGTATCCGAATAGCCGTTCGACTGCATCTTCGTGCGCGTGTAGAGGCCATGCACGAGGAAGTCGCCGAACTGGTAGGACGCGCCCGCACCGATGTTCTCGACCTTGTTCGCGATGTAGCCGTTCGCGGTGTTCTGCCCCTGGAACGACGTGATGCCGGTCGTGCTGATCAGGATCGAGCGGTCGTGCTCGTTCGAATACACGGCCGACGCCTTGAACGGCCCGTTCGCATAGTTCAGCGCGACGCCGACCGACTTGCCGGTCGAGAAGTTCGTCGTGTTGCCGAGCGCCATGATCGCCGCGGCCGAAAAGCCCGCGAAGCTCGGCGAACGGTACTTGACCGAGTTGTTGTACGGCACGTTGCCGGTCGCGGCGAGCCCGTCGATGTTGCCGGGGTGGAACGCGTACCAGCTCATCGCGAGGTAGGCCGTGCTGAGCGGATCGAGATAGTCGAACGACAGCGGCGTCTGGCGGCCGAGCGTCAGCGTGCCGTAGCGCTCCGAGCTGAGGCCGACGAACGCCGCGCGGTTCCAGATCGTGTTGGCGGTCGCGAACTGGCCGTTGTTCGTGTAGAAGCCGTTTTCGAGCTGGAAGATCGCCGCCAGGCCGCCGCCGAGATCTTCCTTGCCCTTCAGGCCCCACCGATCGGGCTGCGTATTGCCCTGGATCATCGCCCACTTCGCGTGGCCGCCGACGTTGTTCACGTACGCGACACCCGCGTCCAGGCTGCCGTACAGCGTCACGCTGCTCTGCGCCCACGCGCCCGACACGGCGCCCAATCCGATGACTGCTGCTGCTACCGCATGCTTGACCATTTGATCTCCTGAATCTCCAACCTGATGAAAACGTGCCGTGGCGGCCTGCGCAGGGACGGCCGGCCGTCGCGCGTTTTCCACCATCAGCGGGCATTTGAGTGTTCCATATAAGGAACAGTGTGCCTCTGATGGAATGGAGTATAGAGGCGTCAAGCGCCGTATCAAAAATAATTTTTTCGGGACGGATGGGTTTCCGGCCGATGTCCGGCATCGGTGCACGAAGCCCCAAAAAAGACGGTAAATCCCCGTCACATAACAAAAAATTACATTTGATAGGGCAGGCGGAAGTGATCGCCGACCCAACGGTCAGTGTTTTCCCTAGGACATGCAGCTTTTTGTTTTACTCGTGGAAAGTCGCTCCTATAATCACCATCCATAAACTGCTGTTCCGGATATGGAACAAATCGGAACCAACCGAGAGTCGATCAGAAGGAAGGGTGTGAGATGTCTGAACAATGGGTTTGCGCCGGGCACGCCGGCGCGCTGTCGGAAGACACGCCGATCGAGTTCAAGCGGACCGACGGCGTCGAAATCGGGATCTACCGCGTCGGCGACGACGTGTATGCGCTCGAGAACGTGTGCCCGCATGCGTACGCGCTGCTGACGCAGGGGTTCGTCGACGAAGGCACCGTCGAATGCCCGCTGCACGAGGCCGTGTTCGACATCAAGACGGGCGCATGCCTGAAGGGTCCGGGCGGACGCGCGCTGAAGCAGTACGCGGTGCGCCTCGCCGGCGAGGAAATCCAGATCAAGGTGGAATGACATGAAAGAAGCGACCGTCAACTTCAATCCCTTCCTGAAGCCGTGGGTGGCGCCGCAGCCGAACAACGTCGCGGGCAAGGGGCAGATCGAGATCCCCGGTCAGGTCGAGAACCAGGTCTGGCAGAACCGCAAGGCCGCACCGACCCAGTACGAGAACGACCTCGGCGATGCGCTCGAACGCGTGTTCGAAGCCGGCGCGACCGAGCTGGACGACGTCGTCGCGGGCCTGAACCGCATCGGCTTCCGCGCCCCGGACGGCTCGGTGTGGACGCCCGAGCGCTTCCGCGCCGAAATGGCCTCGCTCGCGGAATGACCGCGCTTAAGCGCTGACCCGCCGACAACCGCATCCGGAGCACACTGATGACGTCCCCCGCACAACACGCTTCCCAACACGACCCGGTCCGTGACTATCTCGACCGCGGCATCAAGAACTACTGGTATCCCGTCGCACCGAGCTGGCAGGTGTCGAACGCGCCGGTCGGCCTCACGCGCCTGTCCGAGCAGATCGTGCTGTGGCGCGATCACGACGGCAAGGTCCACGCGCTGGAAGATCGCTGCCCGCACCGCGGCGCGCGCCTGTCGCTCGGCTGGAACCTCGGCGGCAACATCGCGTGCTGGTACCACGGCATCGAAGTCGACGGCGGCGGCACGGTCAACCGCGTGCCGGCCGTCTCGAACTGTCCGCTCGAAGGCACGAAGTGCGTGAAGTCGTATCCGGTCGAAGAGAAGGCCGGCGCGATCTTCCTGTGGTTCGGCGACGAAGCGCACGGCGAGCCGGCGCCGCTGAACCTGCCCGAGGAACTGGTCGACGACGAGTACGGCCACTTCCTGTGCGTGTCGAACTGGAAGTGCAATTACCAGTACGCGATCGACAACGTGATGGACCCGATGCACGGCGCGTACCTGCACGCGACGTCGCACTCGATGGCCGAAGGCGACAAGCAGGCCGACATGCGCGTGCGCAAGACGGAAACGGGCCTGATGTTCGAGAAGATCGGCCAGCGCGACGTGAACTTCGACTGGGTCGAGCTCGGCGAAACGGGCTGCCTGTGGATGCGCCTCGCGATTCCGTACAAGCAGAAGTTCGGCCCGGGCGGCAACTTCGGGATCATCGGCTTCGCGACGCCGGTCGACGGCGACAACTGCCAGGTCTACTTCTGGCGCACGCGCAAGGTCAGCGGCTGGCAGCGCGACGTGTGGCGCTTCATGTACCGCAACCGCCTCGAGGGCCTGCACTGGGACGTGCTCGAGCAGGACCGCTACGTCCTCGAAAGCCTCGCGCCGAACGCGCGCGACCACGAATACCTGTACCAGCACGACGTCGGCATGACGCGCGTGCGCCGGATGCTGCGCACGCGTGCGCAAGAGCACCTGTCCGCGCTCGACGCGCATCGCGCGGCGCAAGCCGCTTCGGAGCCCGCGAATGGCTGAGCTCGCACCGGTCGTGTCGCTCGCGGGGCGCCGCGTGCTCGTCACGGGCGGCGCGCGCGGGCTCGGCGCGGCGTTCGTGAAGGCGCTCGTCGCCGCGGGCGCGCAGGTCGCGTTCGGCGACGTGCTGGCCGACGAGGGCCGTGCGCTCGCCGCGCAACTGTCCGAAGCCGGCCATGCCGCGCATTTCTTCGCACTCGACCTGGCCGATCCGGCGAGCGTCGACGCATTCGTCGCGCAGGGCGCGGCGGCGCTCGGGGGCATCGACGCGCTGATCAACAACGCGGCGATCACGAACTCGGGCGGCAAGCTGTCGACGGAGCTCGACGTGTCGACCTGGGACGCCGTGATGAACGTGAACGTGCGCGGCGTGTGGCTCGTCAGCAATGCGGCGCTGCCGCACCTCGCGCAGTCGGGCCGCGGCGCGATCGTGAACCTCGCATCGGACACCGCGCTGTGGGGCGCGCCGAAGCTGCTCGCGTACGTCGCCAGCAAGGGTGCGGTGATCGCGATGACGCATGCGCAGGCACGCGAGTTCGGCGCGCACGGCGTGACGGTCAACGCGATCGCGCCGGGGCTGACCGAAGTCGAGGCAACGGCCTACGTGCCGGCCGAGCGCCATGCGTTCTACATGCAGGGCCGCGCGCTGACGCGCGCGCAAATGCCCGACGACGTGACGGGCCCCGTGCTGTTCCTGCTGTCGGACGGCGCGCGCTTCGTGACGGGTCAACTGCTGCCGGTGAACGGCGGCTTCGTGATGAATTGATTGAATTGATGTTTTCACTCTGAATGAAGGAGAGGACGATGGCGGACGCCGATCTCGAACGCAAGTCGTGGGACCAGCCGGAAGGCGCAAGCTTCAATGACTGGATGGAAGGGCGCGTTGCGCGCTACGCGACGCGGCGCTACGACTGGGACGCGCTGAAGTTCCAGGCCGACTACGACCCGAAGTACCGCCGCGCGCAGATGCGCTACGTCGGCACGGGCGGCACGGGCGTCGCGAAGGACGTCAACACGGTACCGGCCGGCAACTTCACGTTCTCGACGATGGTCATTCCGGCCGGCAACATCGGCCCGAGCCACATCCATATCGACGTCGAGGAAATCTTCTTCGTGCTGCGCGGCAAGATGAAGGTGATCTGCGAGCGCGACGGCGAGACGTGGGAAGCGATCCTCGGCGAGCGCGACCTGATCTCGGTGCCGCCGGGCGTGTATCGCACGGAAATCAACATCGGCGAGGAAGATGCGCTGATGTGCGTGATGCTCGGCTCGTCGAAGCCGATCACGCCGACGTATCCGCCCGATTCGCCGCTCGCGAAGATCAAGCGTTGAGACGGGGCGGGTGAAGCAATGAGTGTCATCGACAAACGTGAACGCGACCGCACCGCGGCGTTCGCCGCGCTGCTCGGGCAGTTTCCCGAGCAGCGTTGCGCGGCCGGCGCGGCCGGCACGATCGGTTATCGCGAGGCCGGCGCGCAGCATGCGGGCCGCGCGCTGCCCGTCGTGCTGCTGCACGGGATCGGCTCGGGCGCCGCATCGTGGGTCCGCCAGCTCGACGCGCTCGGCGCATCGCGGCGCGTGCTCGCGTGGGATGCGCCCGGCTACGGCGTGTCGACGCCCGTGCACGGCGCGTCGCCGGCCGCCGCCGATTACGCGGCAGTGCTGAACGCGTGGCTCGAGGCACTCGGCATCGAACGCTGCGTGCTGGTCGGGCATTCGCTCGGCGCGATCATCGCGGGCGGTCTCGCCCGCGTGATGCCCGCACGGATCGCCGGCCTGCTGCTGGTGTCGCCCGCGGGCGGCTACGGCAGCGCGCCGGCCGAAACGCGCGAATCGCGTCGCGATGCGCGGCTCGCGATGCTCGCGGAACTCGGCCCGGCCGGGCTCGCCGAGCAGCGCAGCGGCAACATGCTGTCCGGTTTCGCGAGCGAGGATGCGCGTGCGTGGGTGCGCTGGAACATGGCGCGCATCGTGCCGGCCGGCTACGCGCAGGCCACGCATCTGCTCGCGAACGCCGATCTCGCGACCGATCTCGCCGGTTTTCGCGGCCGCACGGCCGTGGCCGTCGGCGCGAGCGACGCGATCACGCCGCCCGCCGCGTGCGAGCGGATTGCCGCGGCCGCGCACGTCGGGCTGCAGGTGATTCCGCAAGCCGGCCATGCCGGCTACGTTGAAGCGCCGGCCGTTTATTCCGCGCTGATCGACGCATTCTGCCGTCAGTGCGATACGCAGCGAGGTCTGGTATGAGCGAACCGCTGCAACAACAAGAATCCGAGAGCGCCAAGGCCGAAGCCGGCTACGTGGTGCCCGGCCTCGAACGCGGGCTGCGGATTCTCGCCGAATTCTCGCCGCGCGAGCCCGTGCTCGGCGCGCCCGAGTTGTCGAAGCGGCTCGGCATTCCGCGCACGACGGTGTTCCGTCTGCTGCAGACGCTCGAATCGCTCGGCTTCCTCGAGCGCGCGGACAAGGATCGCAACTACAAGCTCGGCATTGCCGTGCTGCGGCTCGGCTTCGAATACCTGAGCTCGCTGGAGCTGACCGATCTCGGCCTGCCCGTGATCGAGAGCCTGCGCGACGCGACCGGCTTCACGACGCACATCGTGATCCGCGACGGCCGCGACGTGGTGTTCGTCGCGAAGGCGCAGAGCCAGTCGCCGGTGTTCAGCTCGATCCGCGTGAACGTTGGCACGCGCTTGCCCGCGCATGCGACGACCCACGGCCACGTGCTGATGGGCGACCTGTCGCTGAAGGCGCTGCACGCGCTGTATCCGGAAGGCGCGCTGAACCGGATGACGGGCGCGACGCCGGAGACGGTCGACGCGCTGTACGAAGTGATCCGCGAGGATGCGCTGCGCGGCTACGGCGTCAGCAACTCGTCGTTCGAACGCGGCATCTCGGTGGTCACGGCGCCGGTGCGCAACGAGACGCAGAAGATCGTCGCGTGCATCACGGTGACGGTGCCGCGGCCGGAGATCGACGCGGCGCTGATCGCGGACGGGTTGATCGACAAAGTGCAGCGTGCGGCGGCGGAACTGTCGCGGCGGCTCAATTACCGCTCGGATGACGAGCATACGTTTCTGAAGGCTTTGGGACTGAAATGATTGAGATCGATCTGACCGGGCAGGTAGCGGTGGTGACGGGCGGTTCGTCCGGCATCGGCCTCGCGACCGCCGAGCGGTTCCTGCAGGCCGGCGCGTCGGTTGCGATCTGCGGCCGCGACGGCGAGCGCCTCGCGCGCGCCGAAGCGATGCTCGGCGAAAAGTATCCGGGCGCGCAACTGCTGGCCGAGCGCTGCGACGTGCTCGACGAAGCCGACGTGGCCGCGTTCGCGCAAGCGGTGTCCGCGCGCTTCGGCCGCGCCGACATGCTGGTCAACAACGCCGGCCAGGGCCGCGTGTCGACCTTCGCCGACACGACCGACGACGCGTGGCGCGAAGAACTCGAACTGAAGTATTTCAGCATCATCCGCCCGACGCGCGCATTCCTGCCGCTGCTGCGCGACGCGCAGGCGCCGACGATCACGTGCGTGAACTCGCTGCTCGCGCTGCAGCCCGAGCCGCACATGGTCGCGACGTCGTCGGCGCGCGCGGGTGTGCTGAGCCTCGTGAAGTCGCTCGCGACCGAACTGGCGCCGCAGCGCATCCGCGTGAACTCGATCCTGATCGGCATCGTCGAGTCGGGCCAGTGGCGCCGCCGCTACGAAGCGCAGGCGCAGTCCGGCGAAAGCTGGGAGGGCTGGACGGGCGCGCTCGCCCGCAAGAAGAACATTCCGCTGAATCGCTTCGGCAAGCCTGACGAGGCCGCCTGGGCACTTTTTTATCTCGCAACGCATCTGTCGTCCTACACGACGGGCAGCCATATCGACGTTTCTGGAGGCTTTGCACGCCATGTCTGAAAAAACCACGGTTGGCGAGCTGATTGCCGCCTTTCTCGAGCAGTGCGGCGTGAAGACCGCATTCGGTGTCATCTCGATCCACAACATGCCGATCCTCGACGCGATCAACTCGCGCGGCAACATCCGGTATGTCGGCGCGCGCGGTGAAGCGGGTGCGTTGAACATGGCCGACGGCCTGGCCCGCGTGTCGGGCGGCCTCGGCGTCGCGTTCACGAGCACGGGCACGGCGGCGGGCAACGCGGCCGGCGCGATGGTCGAGGCGCTGACGGCCGGCACCGCGCTGCTGCACGTCACCGGGCAGATCGAGACGCCGTACCTCGACCAGGATCTCGCGTACATCCACGAAGCGCCCGACCAGCTGTCGATGCTGAACTCGATCTCGAAAGCGGCGTTCCGCGTGCGTACGGTCGAGACCGTGCTGCCGACGATCCGCGAAGCGGTGCGCATCGCGCAGACCGCGCCGACGGGCCCCGTGTCGGTCGAGATTCCGATCGACATCCAGGCCGCCGAAATCGAATGGCCGGAAGACCTCGCGCCGGCGCACGTCACGGTGCGCGAGCACGACGCCGCGCGTGTCGCGAAGCTCGCCGACGCGCTCGCGGCCAAGCGCCGCCCGCTGCTGTGGCTCGGCGGCGGCGCGCGTCACGCACGCGAGGAAGTCGAACGCCTCGTGAAGCTCGGCTTCGGCGTCGTGACGAGCGTGCAGGGCCGCGGCGTGCTGCCCGAGGATCACCCGGCGACGCTCGGCGCGTTCAACGTGCACGCGTCCGTCGAAGCGTTCTACAAGACCTGCGACGCGCTCGTCGTCGTCGGCTCGCGCCTGCGCGGCAACGAAACGCTGAAGTACAAGCTCGCGCTGCCGCAGCCGCTGTTCCGTGTCGATGCCGACGCGCTCGCCGACAACCGCGGCTACCGCAACGAGCTGTTCGTGCACGGCGATTCGAAGCGCGTGCTGGCCGAGCTGGCCGACCGCCTCGAAGGCCGCCTGTCGATCGATCCGCAGTTCGCCTCCGATCTCGCGGCGGCGCGCGAGCAGGCCGTCGCCAGCGTGGCGGAGGGCCTCGGGCCGTACAAGAAGCTCGTCGACACGCTGCAGGGCGCGGTCGGCCGCGACTACAACTGGGTGCGCGACGTGACGATCTCGAACAGCACGTGGGGCAACCGCCTGCTGAAGATCTTCGAGCCTCGCTCGGGCGTGCATGCGCTCGGCGGCGGCATCGGCCAGGGCATTCAGATGGGGATCGGCGCGGCGCTCGCGGGCGCGGCGGCGAAGACGGTCTGCCTCGTCGGCGACGGCGGCCTGATGGTCAACGTCGGCGAACTCGTCACGGCCGTGCAGGAAAACGCGAACGTGATGATCGTGCTGATGAACGACCAGTGCTACGGCGTGATCCGCAACATCCAGGACGCGCACTACGGCGGCCGCCGCTGCTTCGTGCAATTGCACCAGCCCGATTTCGCGCAATTCTGCGCGAGCTTCGGCCTCACGCATTACCGGATCACGTCGCTCGACCAGGCCGAAGCGATCGTGCGCGACGGGATGGCGAAGGAAGGGCCGGTGATGGTCGAAGTCGACATGCTGTCGGTCGGCTCGTTCGCGTCGGCGTTCGCGGGCCCGCCGGTGAAGAAGGAAGCGCCGACGGAGCGCCAGTATGCGTAACCCGCACGCACCCGTCGATGTCGTGATGATCGGCTTCGGCGCGATCGGCGCGGCCGTGTACCACGCGGTCGAGCACGATGCGTCGTTGCGCATCGCGCACGTGATCGTGCCGGAACACCAGCGCGCGGCGGTGCAGGGCGTGCTCGGCGATGCGGTCGAGGTCGTGTCGTCGGTCGACGCACTGGCCCGCCGCCCCGAGTTCGCGCTCGAATGCGCGGGCCACAGCGCGCTCGTCGATCACGTCGTGCCGCTGCTGAAGGCCGGCACCGACTGCGCGGTCGCGTCGATCGGCGCGCTGTCCGACCTCGCGCTGCTCGACGTGCTGTCGCAGGCGGCCGAAGAGGGCGACTCGACGGTGACGCTGCTGTCCGGCGCGATCGGCGGCATCGACGCGCTGGCTTCCGCGCAGCAGGGCGGCCTCGACGAAGTGCTGTACGTCGGCCGCAAGCCGCCGCTCGGCTGGCTCGGCACGCCGGCCGAGGAACTGTGCGACCTGCGTGCGATGACCGAGGAAAAGGTGATCTTCGAAGGCACCGCGCGCGACGCCGCGCGGCTGTATCCGAAGAACGCGAACGTCGCGGCGACGGTTGCGCTCGCGGGCCTCGGCCTCGACGCGACGCGCGTGCGCCTGATCGCCGATCCGGCTGTCGCGCGCAACGTGCACCGCATCACCGCGCGCGGCGCATTCGGCGAGATGTCGCTGGAAATGAGCGGCAAGCCGCTGCCCGACAACCCGAAGACGTCCGCGCTGACGGCGTACAGCGCGATCCGCGCGCTGCGCAACCGCGCGGCCCGCTGCGTGATCTGACCGGGCCATGGAGCGCCCGCCCGCGCCACGGCGAGGGCGGGCGTGCATAGACAGATTTGTGGGACTTGTGACATGACTCCTTTCGATACGAGCCTCGTACCCGACGGCAACCTCCTGATCGGCGGCGAGTGGCGGCGCGGCCGTGGCGCGCCTTTCGCGAGCATCTATCCGGCCGACCAGTCGCTGAACCTGGAAGTGTCGACGGCGAACGCGGAAGACGCGGCCGAAGCCGTCGAGGCTGCCGACGCCGCATGGCGCCGCGCCGACTGGGCCGGGCTGAAGCCGCACCAGCGCGCGCAGGTGCTGTACCGCATCGCCGATCTGATCATGCAGCGCCACGAGGCGCTCGCGAACCTGCAGCGCCGCGACAACGGCAAGCCGATCGCCGAGACGCGCGTGCTGGTGGCCAGTGCCGCGAACACGTTCCGCTATTTCGCGGCATGCCTCGAAACGCTCGACGAGGAACTGACGCCGTCGCGCGGCGATTACCTGACGATGAGCGTGTACGAGCCGATCGGCGTGATCGCGGCGATCACGCCGTGGAATTCGCCGATCGCGTCCGACGCGCAGAAGCTCGCCCCGGCGCTCGCCGGCGGCAACTCGGTGGTGCTGAAGCCGGCCGAAGTCACGCCGCTCGTGTCGCTCGCGCTTGCTCGCATCTGCGAGGAGGCCGGCGTGCCGAAGGGCGTGCTGAGCGTGCTGCCGGGCAAGGGCTCGGTGATCGGCGACGTGCTCGTGCGTCATCCGCTGGTGAAGAAGGTGTCGTTCACGGGCGGCACCGAAGTGGGCCGCGGCATCGCACGCATCGCGGCCGAGAAGCTGATGCCCGTGTCGCTCGAACTCGGCGGCAAGTCGCCGACGATCGTGTGCGACGACGCCGATCTCGATCACGCGGTCAACGGCGTGCTGTACGGCATCTTCAGCTCGTCGGGCGAGGCCTGCATCGCGGGTTCGCGGCTGTTCGTGCAGCGGTCGGTGTACGACGAATTCATGAAGCGCCTGGTGGCCGGCGCACGCAAGCTGCGCGTGGGCGACCCGACGCGTCCCGACACGCAGATGGGGCCGCTGATCACCGCGAAGCACCGCGAATCGGTGGAGCGCTATGTCGCGCTCGGCCTCGAGGAAGGCGGCCGCCTGCTGTGCGGCGGCGAGCGGCCGTCGGGCGACGGGCGCGAGAACGGCTTCTTCTATCAGCCGACGATTCTCGAAGGCTTGCCGAACAGCGCGCGCATCTGCCAGGAAGAAATCTTCGGGCCCGTGCTGGTCGCGATGCCGTTCGACGATGAAGCGTCGTTGATCGCGCAGGCGAACGACAGCGTGTTCGGCCTCGCCGCCGGCATCTGGACGCGCGACTACAAGCGGGCGTGGCGCATCGCGCGCGCGCTCGAAACGGGCACCGTCTGGATCAACACGTACAAGCTGTTCTCGATCTCCACGCCGTTCTCCGGCTGGAAGGAGAGCGGGATGGGGCGCGAGAAGGGGCGTCTAGGCATCCGCGAATACATGCAGCAGAAGAGCCTCTACTGGGGCTTGAACGACGCGCCGCTGCCGTGGGCAAACTGAGCGAAGGGGAATGACGCAATGAGCATTTTGGGAATCGAGCAGATCACATACGGCGTCGACGATCTCGCGACCTGCCGGCGCTTTTTCGCCGACTGGGGGCTGACGGAAGTCGCGCACGACGACACGCGCGCGCGCTTCGAGACGATGAACGGCTGCACCGTGCTGGCCGTCAAGGCCGACGATCCGGCGCTGCCGCCCGCGTTCGAAGCGGGCCCGACGCTGCGTGAAGTCACGTGGGGCGTCGCGACGCAGCAGGAACTCGACGCGCTGCGCGCGAAGCTCGCCGGGCAGCCCGGTTATTACGAGCAGGACGATGCGATTGGCTGCATCGACCCGAACGGGATGGCGATCCGCATCGAAGTCACGCGCAAGCGCGCGCTCGACATCACGGGCTCGCCGTCGAACGTGTGGGGGAAGACGCTGCGCGTCGACCAGCCGAGCCCGGTCTATGCACGCGCGGAGCCGGTCGAGGTCGGGCATGTCGTGTTCTTCACGAACTGCCTCGACGAACAGGAAAAGTTCTATCACGAGCTGCTCGGCTTCGAGACGTCGGATCGCTACCCGGGCCGCGGCGCGTTCATGCGCTGCGCGCCGCATGGCGGCCACCACGACCTGTTCCTGCTCGCGCTGCCGAATGGCAAGCGCGGCCTGAACCACGTCGCGTTCACCGTGCGCGACATCCATGAAGTATTCGGCGGCGGCATGCACATCGACCGCTGCGGCTGGGAAACGCAACTCGGCCCGGGGCGTCACCCCGTGTCGTCCGCGTACTTCTGGTACTTCCAGAATCCGGCCGGCGCGCTGATCGAGTATTACGCGGATGAAGACGTGCTGACGCCCGAGTGGCAGCCGCGCGAATTCGAGCCGGGCCCGACCGTGTTCGCCGAATGGGCCATCGACGGCGGCCTCGACGGCAACACGCGCAGGCAGAAGAACGCGAAGGCGCCGGAAGGCAAGTTCATGACGGAGCGCAAATCATGACCGAAGCGAACACGCCCGAGCAGCCCGCGCCCGGCACGGTCGTCGTGATCGGCGGCGGGCAGGCCGCCGGCTGGGTGCTGAAGACGCTGCGCGCGGAAGGTTACGCAGGCCGTCTCGTGATGATCGCCGACGAGCCGCACCTGCCGTACGAGCGTCCGCCGCTGTCGAAGGCCGTGCTGGCCGGCGACGCCGATATCGAAACCGTGCGTGTCGTGCGTCCCGACGAGTTCGACGCGCTGAACGTCGAAGCGTGGCAACCGGAACGCGCGGAATCGATCGACCGCGCACGCCGCGTGGTGAAAACCGCCGGCGGCCGCGAGATCGCCTACGACCGGCTCGTGATCGCGACCGGCGGCACGTCGCGCCGCCTGCCGGACACACTCGTGAGGACACCGAACCTGCACTACCTGCGCACGCTCGACGAAGCGGCCGCGCTCGGCGAGAAGCTGCGCGCCAGCCGGCGCGTGCTCGTGGTCGGCGGCGGCTGGATCGGCCTGGAAGTCGCGGCGACCGCGCGCAAGCTCGGTGTCGACGCAGTCGTGGTCGAAGGCGCGCCGCGCCTGTGCGGCCGCTCGGTGCCGCAGATCGTGTCGGATTTCCTGCTCGACCTGCATCGCTCGAACGGCGTCGACGTGCGGCTCGGCGCGGCGCTCGCGTCGCTCGACGCGCAGCCCGGCGATGCATCGAAGGTGCGTGCGACGCTCGCCGACGGCACGACGATCGACGCCGATTTCGCGGTGGCCGGCATCGGCCTCGCGCTGAACGCGTCGCTCGCGAGCGACGCGGGGCTGGCCGTCGACGACGGCATCGTCGTCGACGAATTCGGCGCGACGAGCGACCCGGCGATCTTCGCGTGCGGCGACGTCGCGAACCATCACAACGGCTGGCTGAAGCGGCGCGTGCGGCTCGAATCGTGGGCCAATGCGCAGAATCAGGCGATCGCGGCCGCGAAGGCCGTGCTCGGCGTGCGCGCGCCGTACGCGGAGATTCCGTGGTTCTGGTCCGATCAGTACGACGTGAACCTGCAGATCCTTGGCGATCTGCCGGCCGATGCGAAGCTCGTCGTGCGCGGCGATCTCGCCGCGCGCCGTGCGACGCTGTTTTTCGTGGGCGAAGGGCATGTGAGAGGTGTCATCGCCGTCAACAACGCGCGTGAGCTGAAACTCGCGCGCAAGTGGATGAACCAGGGCCGGGCAGTGGATACGGAAGCCCTGGCAGACACGACCAAAGCGCTTGCCTGACCGGCGAAAGACCAGGAGACACCCCACATGAGCACTTTCGACAACGTCGTGGCCGGCCGCGCCACGATGGAAGCTGCCGCCTCTACGCCCGGCGCGATCATCGCGCGGCTCGAGCGGCTTCCGGCCAACTCGATGCAGATCCGCGCGCGCGTGCTGATCGGCACCGCGACGTTCTTCGACGGCTTCGACGTGATCACGATCGCGGCGACGCTGCCGCTGCTGATTCACAAATGGGGGCTGTCGCCGACGCAGATCGGCATGCTGATCGCATCCGGCGCGATCGGCCAGCTGATCGGCGCGTTCCTGTTTCCCGCGCTGGCCGAGAAGCACGGCCGCGTGAAAGCGATCGCGTGGAGCTCGGCCGTGATCGGCATCACGAGCATCGCGTGCGGCTTCGCGCCGACGTTCGAGATCTTCGTGCTGCTGCGGATCCTGCAGGGCCTGGGCCTCGGCGGCGAGCTGCCGGTCGCGGCGACGTACATCAACGAGATCACGCGCGCGCATGGTCGCGGCCGGTTCGTGCTGCTGTACGAGATCGTGTTTCCGATCGGCCTGCTCGTGTCGATGGCGCTCGGTGCATGGCTCGTGCCGCGCTTCGGCTGGGAAATCATGTACTTCGTCGGCGGGATGCCGCTGCTCCTGTCGTTCGTGCTCACGCGTCTCGTGCCCGAATCGCCGCGCTGGCTCGCGTCGCGCGGGCGGCTCGCGGAAGCCGGGCGCGCGGTTGGCGTGTTCGAAGCGTCGGTGCGCGGGGAACTGCCGCCGGTCACGCAGGCGGCCGCGTTCGACGAGATGGTGCGCCAGCATCCGAAGCGCAAGATGAGCGACCTGTTCAGCGCCGCGTATCGCAAGCGCACGCTCGCGGTGGCGACGTTGTGGGCGACCTGCGGGTTCATCCAGTACGGGCTGTCGACGTGGCTGCCGACGATCTACAAGAATTTCTATCACGCGCCGCTGCAGCTCGCGCTGAATCTCGCGGTGATCGGTTCGGTGATGGGCGTGCTCGGGTCGCTGGCCTCCGCGCTGCTCGTCGACAAGCTCGGCCGCAAGCCCGTGATCGTGTGGTCGTTCGTGCTATGCGCGCTGTCGCTGGCGTTGGCGGGCATCTATCACGCGTCGTCGGTGTATGTCGTCGCGATCTTCTGCTCGCTGTCGCTCGGGTTGATGGCGTCGGGGTTCATTACCGCGTACGTCTACACGCCGGAGCAGTACCCGACGAGCATCCGCGCGTCCGGCTGCGGGCTTGGCAGCGCATGGCTGAAGATCGCATCGTTCGCCGCGCCGATGATCGTGCCGCACGCGATCATCGGCGGCAACCTCGCGCCGGCGTTCTACCTGATCGGCATCGTGCCGCTGATCGCGGCGCTGACCGTCCACTTCGTCGGGATCGAGACGAAGGGGAAGGTGCTGGAGGCGCTCGAGGCGTAAGCGCATTCCGCAGCGGCGGATGAAGTGAAGGGAAGGGCCCGGGCGATATCCTCCGGGCCTTTTTATTTGGTTCATCGCGGATTTCCGGGGGGAACGCCGGGGAGGAACGTCGGCGTTCGTCCACGAAGCGCCATTCGGCCGCCGGTTCGCTCGAACAGTCGAACGACGGCTACGCCCGACAAACGGCCATTCGATGAAGCTTTTCGCCCGCTAGATTCTTCGATCTGTTCAAGACCTATCGACGCGACACCGACGTCGGCCGCTGCTTATTTATACGGAGATCGCGAACACCCTTTCCATTGCAATTGGAAAGGGCGACGCTGCGCAGCAAAGAAGAGCGTCGGCGCGGTTTTGACGGCACCTGCAGTGTCTTCCTTAGTATTTAAACAGCTAACGACTTGTCTGATGCGTGGCGATCCCTGCAAGCGCCTCCCTATCGCATCCGATCTGTATGACATTCGGAGATATGCCCGCGCACGTCCCCGTTCACCGGGGCATAAGTAGGGAGCCTGACTATTGACTGCGGGCGCGAAGGGGAGGACCGTATCGGCTTGGCTTTGGGTTCGCTGTTGTCTCGATCAGACCAAGAACGCGAGGTAACCATGTGGATCTTCCGTGTCGATGAGCCTCGTCTCGGGGTCATCCGGATACGAGAATGGCGCCGCCGCGCGCGCCATACGATCGGTCTGCTCGTCTTGCTGCTGGTCGCCGCCGCTACCGGGTTGATCTTTCTCGATCGGTCCAGCGCCTCCTTTCCCGACAAAATGTTTACGGCCCTCTGGGACGGCGTGAATCTCGTCACGACGATTGGCTCCTTTACCGAATTCAATCAGCCTCAGAAGATTTTCATGCTGGTGGCGATGTTCGCAACGCTGCTGATCGGCGGCTTTGCGGTGTCGAGGCTCACCGGCATGCTGTCGGGTGACGATGTGATGGTCTATCGGGAGAACAGGGTCATGGAACGCAAGCTCGAACAACTCACCGATCACGTCGTGGTGGTCGGGTTCCATTCGCTCGGCGAATTGGTCGCCAACCGATTGCGCGATGCGGGAGAGACGGTGCTCGTCGTCGTTGGCGACGTGCTCCAGGCCGACCGCGCGGCGGATCGCGGCCACATGGTCGTGCAAGGCTCGCCCGGCGCGTTCGACGACGTGCTCAAGCATGCGCGGCTAGACAGCGCCAAGGCGATGGTCGTGACGACGCCCGACGGCAACAACAATCTGGCAATCACGTTGCTCGCCCATACGCTGAACGCGTCGCTTGCGATTGCCGTACCCGGCGAGAATCCGCTGAGAAAGGGGCTGCTCGAAATCGCCGGGGCAACCGACGTGGTCGTCGCGGACGAGATCATCGCGAATGCGCTGGTCACCAAGCTAGCCATTCCGATGGAGGCAGCATCATGAAACCAGCGGCTCCGACAGTGTCCCCCCTGCATCGCCTGCCCTTTCTGAAGGGGCTGTTACCCATCAATCCGTCGAACCTGCCGCACGACATCATCGCCGGGATCACGCTGGCGGCGCTCGGCATCCCCGAGGTGATGGGCTACACGAAGATTTCCGGCACGCCCACCGTCACCGGCCTCTATACGATCCTGCTGCCGCTGATCGCGTTTGCGATCCTTGGCGCATCGCGCCAGCTCGTGGTTGCGGCCGATTCCGCGACCGCCGCGATCCTGGCAGGTACGCTGACGACCGTTGCGGCATTGGGCACGCCGGAATATATCGGCCTGACGAGCACAGTCGCGCTGACAGTTGCCGTGATGCTCGTGATTGCGCGCATCTTCCGTCTGGGGTTTCTCGCCGACTTCCTGTCGCGCAGCGCACTGATCGGCTTCCTGACGGGCGTCGGCGTGCAGGTCGCCGCCGGCGAGCTGGCCGGGCTGATCGGGCTCGCGAAGCAGGGGCATGGCCCGTTGCTGCAGATCGCGTCCGTGCTCCAGCGCGTCGGCGATGCGAATGTTCCGACCACGGTACTGTCGATCAGCGTGCTCGCGGTGATCGTCGGCTGCAAGTTCCTGGCGCCGCGCGCACCCGGGGCGTTGATCGCCGTGATCGGTTCCATCGTGTTGAGCGCCGTGTTCAATTTCGCCGAGCACGGCATTGGGGTCACGGGCGAAGTGCCCGGCGGGCTTCCATCGCTGTTCCTGCCGCCGTTGCACATGCACGAGATCAACCAGGTGCTGGCGACAGCCGCATCGTGCTTCGTCGTGATCATCGCGCAGAGCGCGGCAACGGCGCGTGCGTATGCGAACCGCTATAACGAGCAGGGCGACGACAATGCCGACATCGTCGGCCTCGCGGCCGCGAATGCAGCTGCCGCGTTCACGGGCACCTTCGTCGTGAACGGCAGTCCGACCAAGACCGAGATGGTCGACGATGCGGGTGGCCGCAGCCAGGCGGCCCATCTGACGACGGCCGTCATCGTGCTGATCGTGCTGCTGTTCCTCACCAAGCCGCTCAGCCTGCTGCCGGCGGCCGTGCTTTCGGCGATCGTCTTCATGATCGGTGTGAAGCTGATCGACGTGAATGGCATGCGCGAACTTTTCCGGATGCAGCGGGACGAATTCGTCGTCGCGTTGATCACGGCGTTCGTGGTGGTGTTCGTCGACGTGATGCACGGCATTGTCGCGGCCATCGTGCTGTCGCTGATCGCGCACGCGCGCAACAGCTATCACCTGCGTACACGTGTGCTGGCGCGCGCTCCCTCTGGCCGCTGGATCGCGCATCCCGTCGCACCGAACGTGCTCGCGGCGCCCGGCATCGTCGTGTACCGGTTCGAAGCGGACCTGTTCTATGCGAACGCCGGCCGCTTCACGGCGGAAGTGCTCAAGCTCGTCAACGAGGCGAGCCCGCCGCTGCGCTGGTTGGTAATCGACGCGTCGGAGATCAACAACATCGACTACACGGCAGGCAAGACGCTGATCCAGTTGGGCGCGGAGCTCGACGAGCGCGGCGTGGGCGTCGCCGCGGTCGCGCTGCCGACGGGCGTGCGGAAAGAGATCGAGCGGTACAAGGCGCTGCGCGCGCATGGCGCGCATCGCGAGATCTTTCCGACGGTCGATGCCGCGATCGACGCACTGCGCGATCTGTCGCCGCCCACCGCGGGCACTCCGTCGGGCGCCAAACCGGAATCCGGCAAAGCGGAGTGAAGCGAGGCCGCTTCGACGATAAATGAACCGGGAGTGACACGTGCCTGAATCCGCAGACGCGAAGCGCAACGAAGCCGCTTCGCAACATACCGATCCGCAGACGCTGGCGGCGCAACAAGACCCGTCCACGCTGTTTGCCGGGCGCGGCTCGCTGGCGGCGCGTATCGAGCAGGGCAAGGCGGCGCGCAAGGCCATGCCGCGCGCGCAGCTGGCCAAATGCACGATCGACGATCGCGATCCGATCGCGCTGCTCGACGCGTCCAACGTGGGCCGCGTGGCGGAGCTGATCCCCATTCGCTATGGGCGCATGGTCGCGAATCCGTTCGCGTTCTATCGCGGCGCCGCGCCGCTGATGGCGTATGACCTGTCGAAGCTGCCGCATTCCGACGTGACCGTGCAGTTGGGCGGCGATGCGCATCTGGCGAATTTCGGGCTGTTCGCAAGCCCGGAGCGGTGCGTGCTGTTCGGGCCCAACGATTTCGACGAAACGCTGCCGGGCCCGTTCGACTGGGATCTGCGCAGGCTGGCCGCGTCGTTCGTGATTGCGGCGCGCGAACGCGGCTTCGCGACATCCGGCCAGCGCGGTGTGGTGCGCCGGCTGTGCGAGACGTTCCGGCAGCGGATCGCCGATTTCAGCCGCATGGACACGCTCGACATCTGGTACTACCAGTTCAAGTCGGCGAGCATGCTGGCGATTGCCGATTCGCTGACCGAAAGGAAGAAGGAGCAGGCGGTCATCACGAAGGCCATGCAGCAGTCGTCGCGTTCCGTGATGATGCATGCGACCGAGCTCGTCAACGGCAAGATCCGCATCAAGGATGCGCCGCCGCTCGTGTATCACGTGCCGCTGGAGAGCCCGCACGACCAGAAGCAGTATGACGCGCTGGTGCGGCGCTTCTTCGCGGACTATCGTTTGACGCTTCCTGACGACAGGCGCGCGCTGTTCGATCGCTATGAACTGGTGGATGCCGCGATTCGCGTCGTGGGTGTCGGGTCGGTGGGGACGCGCTGCTACGAGGCGTTGTTCATGGCGGACGGGCAGTGTCCGCTGTTCCTGCAGCTCAAGGAAGCGCGTGCTTCCGTGCTGGAAAGCTATCTGCCGCGGAGCCGCTATCCGAATCATGGCCAGCGCGTGGTGAACGGGCAGCGCCTGCTGCAGTCGGCCAGCGACATTTTTCTCGGGTGGTCGAAGATGCGCCACACGGGCAACGACTTTTATGTTAGGCAGTTGCGCGACATGAAGGGCGCATTCGACTTCGCCACCTTCGATGTTGAAGATCTCGGCGAATATGCGGTTTCGTGCGCACATGCGCTGGCTCATTCGATGGCGAAAGCAGGCGATCCCGCGGTGCTCAGCGGATATGTGGGTAAGTCGGACGAATTCGACGACGCGATCGTGCGATTCGCGCTCGCTTACGCGGAACAAAATGAGGCGGACTGGACGGCTTTGAAAGCAGCGCTCAAAGCTGGACGTATCCAGGTCATTCGTGAATGAGACTCGAGCGCCGTTCACCGACTGGCATTAACGCCAGCGAACGAGCGCGCGTCTACCTGCGCATCCAGAGATGTGGGTGGGATCGGCCGTGATCATTCTTCCGCTGTCGGCCATCACCGATCGCGCGTCCGCGCGAATCGACGGACGCTCAAACGACCGTTTCAGGGCGAACGTCGGAGAAGGGCCGGATCCGTCCTCATGCGTCAGTTGCAAGCGGCCGCTCGCTGCCCGGCCGCATCAGGCGTACTGAAATGTTCGTTGGCCGCGTCGCCGCGCGAGTGGCAGCCGTACATCAGGAATACGAAACTTTGGAATTTTCCCACCGCTCCTCTATAAATCACTGGAGGCAAGGATGGTGCGGGAATGTGTGCATGGTGAGTGGCCGGAAATTGTCCTGACGATCGTGAAGGTATCGTGCGCGATTTGTAAGTTTCGTGCGGAGTGTTCAACTCATGAAACAGACATTTACCTCGGAGTCGTTCGAAACGATTGTCTATGAAAGGAAAGACGCGGTCGCGTTCGTCACGCTGAACCGTCCCAAAGTCCTCAACGCCCTGAACCACAAGGCCATCGGCGAGCTGACGGTGGCGTTTGAAAGCGCCCGCGACGACCCCGATGTGCGCGGCGTCATCATCACGGGTTCAGGCGACCGCGCCTTCATTGCGGGCGCGGACATCAGCGAACTGGCTGCCGCGACGCCCGTCGAGGCGGAGCAGCAGGCACGCGCTGGACAGGCCCTGCTCAATCTCGTCGAGAACCTCGGCAAGCCGGTCATCGCAGCGGTGAACGGTCTCGCGCTCGGCGGCGGATGCGAGACCGCGCTGGCCTGCACGATTCGCCTGGCGAGTCCTGCCGCCAGGTTCGGACAACCCGAGATCAAGCTTGGCCTCATTCCCGGCTTCGGTGGCACGCAGCGCCTCGCGCGCCTCGTCGGCAAGGGCGTGGCCCTTCAACTCATCCTCACCGGCGAGATGATCTCGGCCGATGATGCGCTGCGCATCGGCCTCGTCAACGAGATCGTGGAGCCGGCCAACCTCATCGGTCGCGCCGAAGCGATCCTCGCGCAGATCGACGCCAATGCGCCACTCGCGGTGGGCCACGCGATCACGGCGGTGAATCGCGGCCTTGACGGCTCGCTGGCAGAGGGGCTGGCCCTGGAAGCGGCGCTGTTTGGCCTGTGCGCCGCCACCGAAGACAAGGCCGAAGGCACGAAAGCCTTCCTGGAAAAACGACCGCCGAAGTTCAAAGGCCGCTGACGATCGGTCTTGCGATACGCACACCGTCTCTGCCGGCGCACAACCCGCGTTTGAACCGGGAGACCGACGGCGCCAACCTTCAGGAGATCGCGCGATGACAGTTGGCAATCACATTTTTTCCGGTCTGAAGGTGCTCGACCTTGCGAGCTACATTGCCGGCCCCGCCGCGACGACGATCCTCGCCGACTTTGGCGCCGACGTGATCAAGGTCGAACCGCCGGGCACAGGAGACGTCTACCGCTACTTCTCGGCGATGCCGCCGAACCCGACGAGCGACGTCAATTACGCGTGGCAACTGACGAACCGCAACAAGCGCAGCATCGCGCTCGACCTGAAATCCGCGGACGCAAAGGAGGTGCTGCATCGGCTCGTGCGCTGGGCCGACGTGGTCGTCGTCAATTTTCCGCCGCGCGTGAAGGCATCGCTCGGCTGCACCTACGAGGCGCTCTCGCCGCTGAACGAGAGGCTCGTCTATGCCGACATCACCGGATACGGCTCCGAAGGTCCGGAAGCCGACACGCCCGGCTTCGACGTCACGGCCTATTGGGCGCGCTCGGGCCTGATGGAGGTCACGCACGACGCCGGCAGCCCGCCGACGCTGCCGATTCCGGGCATCGGCGATCACGCGACGGCCACGACGCTTTACGCGGCGATCGTGACGGCGCTCTATGTGCGCGCCACGACCGGCAAGGGCAGCCATGTGTCGACGTCGTTGATTGCCAACGGCATTTGGGCAGCGGCAGCGTGGGTCGAAGGCGGTTTGAACGGTGGGCACTTCTTTGCTCAGCACGATCGCAAGTCGCCACCCAACGCGCTGCTCAACCCTTACCAGACCTCCGACAATCGCTGGATTCTGCTCGTCGCCGCGCAGCGCAAGGACTGGCCCGGTTTCTGCAAGGCGATCGGCAAGCCTGAACTGCTCGACGATCCGCGCTTCACCGACGACAAGCGCATCGCCAACGCCGCGCAGCTCGTCGAGATTCTCGACCCGATGTTCGCCAGCCAGCCGCTTGCGTACTGGAAGCAGGTGCTCGATGCCGGCCGCGTGATTTTCGGTGTCGTCCAGGTGGCCAAGGAGATCATCAACGATCCGCAACTGTCGGCCAACGGGATCGTCGTGCCGCTCGAACTGCCGGGCGGGATGGAAACCCGCACCGTCAGCAGCCCCATCCAGGTGCTCGGGGCGCCGAAGGTCAAGCCCACGGCGGCGCCTCAACTCGGCGAACACGGCACGCAGATCCTGAAGGAGTTGGGGTTCGACGATGCCGAGATCGCGCGCCTGAATGAGGGCGGTGCGGTCGCACGTTTCGAGGGGGCATCGTAAGCCGGGCCGTCTCGTTGACTATTGACTGAACCCACCTCCGTGCGGCGTGCGCCACGCCGCACGGCATCCCGGGAGCCTTCCATGACTGAAGACGAAGTGCGTGCATCGGCCTACGCGATGCCGTTGACGAGCCCCGCTTATCCCAAACCGCCGTTCCGTTTCGTCAATCGGGAATTCGTGATCATCACCTATCGCACCGATCCGGAGGCGCTGGCACGGGTTGTGCCGGCACCGCTCAGGCCGACCGAGCCGGTCGTCAAGTACGAATTCATCAACATGCCCGACTCGAGCGGGCTGGGCTCGTATACCGAATCCGGCCAGGTGATTCCCGTGACGTTCAACGGCCTGGCTGGCGGGTTCACGCATGCGATGTACCTCGATAGCGAGGCGGGCATTGCGTCCGGCCGCGAATTGCTGGGCTTCCCCAAGGTGCTGGCGCAACCGAAACTCGAGGTGCGCAATGACGCGTTCGTCGGCACCCTCGACTATAACGGCGTGCGCGTTGCAACCGCGACGATGGCCTACAAGTATGCCGAACTCGATCTTGCCGCGGTCGCAAAATCGCTCGAGGTGCCCGGGTTTTTGCTCAAGATCCTGCCCAATGTCGACGGCACCGCGCGAGTCTGCGAGCTCGTCCAATACCACGTCGAGGATCTGACGGTGAAGGGGGCATGGACAGGGCCCGCTTCCCTCGAACTGCATCCGCACTGCTTCGCGCCCGTCGCAAAGCTTCCCGTGCTCGAGGTGCTGTCAGCGGTCCACATCCTGACAGACCTGTCGCTCGGCAAGGCCGAAGTCGTCTACGACTACCTTGCCAAGACGTCGTCCTAATTGATCTGAGCGAGACATGCCATGTCAGAGACCAAGCCCCCCCACGCGCTGCCCGCGCCCGATAGCGACTTCTACATGATCCATCAGATCTTGAGCGACGACGAACAGGCGCTCCTCAAGAAGGTACGAAGATTCATGGAAGGGACGGTGGCCCCCGTCATCAACCAATACTGGGCCGAGGACCGATTCCCGTTCGAACTGATTCCCGGCATTCGCGATCTGAACATCGTGGGCGTCGGTTTCGACGGCTATGGCTGCCCGGGAGGCAGCACGCTGCTCGACGGCTTCATTGCGATGGAACTCGCGCGCGTCGACGCGTCGATCGCGACGTTCTACGGCGTACACAGCGGCCTCGCGATGGGTTCGATCTACCTGGGCGGCTCGGAAGAGCAGAAGCAGCGGTGGCTGCCACAGATGGCGCGCCTGGAGAAGGTCGGCTGCTTTGGCCTGACCGAGCCGCTCGTCGGCTCCGGCGCCGGCGGCGGGCTCCTGACGACCGCAAAGCGCGAAGGCGATACCTGGGTGCTCAACGGCCAGAAGCGCTGGATCGGCAATTCGCCCTGGTGTGACCTCTCCATCATCTGGGCCCGCGACGTCGACGACAATCAGGTGAAGGGCTTTGTCGTCGAAAACAAGACGACGCCGGGATTTTCGGTCGAGAAGATCGAGCGCAAGGTTGCGCTGCGCGTCGTGCAAAACGGCGTCATCACGCTCGAGAACTGCCGCGTGCCGGAAGAGAACCGCTTGCAGGGCGACCAGAGCTTCCGCGACACGGGCCGCGTGCTGCGCCTGACCCGCCAGTACGTCGCATGGGAATCCGTCGGCTGCAGCATGGGCGCCTACGAGAACGCGCTCAAATATGCGCAGACCCGCGAGCAATTCGGCAAGCCGATCGCGTCGTTCCAGATGGTCCAGGACCTGCTCGCGAAGATGCTCGGCAACATCACCGCGTCGCAATGCATGGTCGTGCGCCTCGCGCAATTGCAGGACCAGGGCAAGCTCAAGGACGAGCACGCTTCGCTCGCGAAGGCGTTCTGCACGATCCGGATGCGCGAGACGGTCGGCTGGGCCCGCGAGGTATTGGGCGGCAATGGCATCGTGCTCGACTACAACGTCGCCCGCTTCATGGCGGACTCGGAAGCGCTCTATTCCTATGAAGGCACGCGCGAGATGAATTCGCTGATTGTCGGCAAGGCGGTCAGCGGTTTCAGCGCGTTCGTTTAGTTTGCCGGAGATCAACTGCCATGACCAAGCCAATCAAGCGCATCACCATCATCGGAACCGGAGTCATCGGCGCGAGCTGGGCTGCGCTGTTTCTTGCCAAGGGTCTGGACGTCGTCGCGACCGACATCGCCCCCGACGCGAAGAAAAAGCTCGATGATTTCATCGCGGCCGCCTGGCCGGCGCTGGAGCAACTGGGTCTCGCGCCGGGCGCATTGCCTTCGAAGCTTCAATTCTCGGACAACCTCGATGCAGCCGTCGCCGGCAGCGATCTGATTCAGGAAAACGGCCCCGAGCGGATCGACTTCAAGAAGGATCTCTATCGTCGTCTCGATGAGGCGCTGGCGCCGGAGGTGATCATCGCATCGAGTTCGTCGGGCCTGACGATGAGCGAGATTCAATCCGCCTGCCCGAACCATCCCGAACGATGCGTGATCGGCCACCCGTTCAACCCGCCGCACCTGATTCCGCTCGTCGAGATTGTAGGCGGCGCTAAAACCTCGGAAGACACCATTCAACGCGTCGGCGCGTTTTATCGCGGCCTCGGAAAGCGGACGATTCGGTTGCACAAGGAGGTTCCGGGCCACGTCGCCAATCGCCTTCAGGCGGCCCTCTTTCGTGAAGTCGTGCATCTCATCGCAGAGGGTGTCGTCAGCGTTGGCGACGCCGATGCCGCCGTCTCGTGGGGCCCTGGCTTGCGTTGGGGAATCATGGGGCCGAGTCTTCTGTATCACCTCGGCGGCGGCCAGGGCGGTATCGAGCATTTCTTCGAACAGTTCACCGGTCCGCTGACGGCGTGGTGGCATGTGCTCGGAACGCCGGAACTCACTCCGGAGGTGCGTGCGACCATCATCAAGGGCGTACATGAGGAGGTGCAATCGCGCTCGCTGCAGGAGCTCGCAACCTATCGCGACGAGGTTCTGATGGGGCTGCTTCGGTTGCGGGACAAGGAGTGATGCCGACGCTTCAGCAACGGAAGGAACAAGGTTCTGCGTAGCGGCATGCTGCACCACGGCGTTAGCCTGATCTCGTTCGACGTCTCGACGGAGTATGGACATGAAATGGCTTCGGAGTCTCGTCGCAAGCGTGCTTGTTTTCGTGCTGGCCGCGTGCGCCAGTCTGCCGCCGCAGACCATCCCGCCGCAGACTTTCTCGCTTCCAGACACTGAATCCACACGTCTCAGCGCGATCTTCGCGCAAGACGAGCAGAGCCATCCGGACAACAGCGCGTTTCACCTGCTGCAGGACCCCGTCGACGCGATCGTGGCGCGCATCGTGCTGGCCGAAACGGCCGACCGCTCGCTCGACCTGCAGTACTACATCTGGCACGACGACCTGACGGGTCGCGAACTGGCGGCAGCGTTGCTCAAAGCCGCAGACCGGGGAGTACGCGTTCGTGTTCTGCTCGACGACCTGGGCACGAACGCAGACGACCAGGTGTTGCTCGCACTCAGCTCGCACCCGAACCTGAAGATACGGCTATTCAACCCGGTCGCGAGCCGCCGCTTCAAGTCACTCGGATCGCTTCTGGAATTCTCGCGGGTCGATCGGCGCATGCACAACAAGGCGATGATTGCGGACAACGAAGCCGCCATTCTTGGCGGGCGCAATATCGGCGACGAATACTTCGGCGCCTCGAGGGAGGTCGCCATGGGGGATCTGGATGTTCTGGTGCACGGTCCGATTGTCCGGAATGTCTCCGGCGCCTTCGACAAGTTCTGGAATTCAGAATCGACCTATTCGATCGAACAGTTGACGGGACATCCGGCGGATCCGTCCGGGTTGTCCGACTACCGCACGAAACTGGACGAATACGTCAAAGCGGAGCATGACTCGCCCTACGTCTTGCAAGCCAGAGAGCGGCTGGACAAGATACTGGAAGCGGGTGACGCCGACTTTTCATGGGGACAGGCCACGCTCCTGTACGACGACCCGTCCAAGGTCACACGCGACCCGAACGACCCGAAGGGTCACCTCATGACGCGGTTCGCGGCCCTGAACCTCAAGCCCACACACGAGATGCTCATTATCTCGCCCTATTTCGTACCGGGGAAAGCGGGTGTTGCCTGGATAAGCGATTTGACTGCTCACGGGGTACGCGTGACGGTGTTGACCAACTCGCTGGCGGCAACCGATGTTGTCGCGGTCAATGCCGGATATCAACACTACCGCGAAGCGCTCCTCAAGGCGGGCGTGCACCTCTATGAGCTGAAGCCGGTTGGCTCGACGCACGTCAAAGCACAACGAAAGATTTTCGGTTCTTCAAAGGCCTCGTTACATGCGAAAACGTATGTGTTCGACCGACAAAGCGTTTTCATTGGCTCGATGAATCTCGACCCTCGCTCACGCAACCTCAACACGGAGATTGGCGTGCTGTGCGACAGTCCGGCGATTGCCGGCCAGGTGATCGATGACGTCAAGCCGCACTTGGACGCGATTGCCTGGCGAGTTGAGCAACGCACGGATGCGAATGGCAAGAGCCGGATCGTCTGGGTCGACACCGCCGAGAACGGAACGGTGACTGAGCTTGACTCGGAGCCACATGTTTCTTTCATGCGGCGTACAAGCATCTGGTTCCTGGGCCTGCTGCCGATCGAATCGCAGCTATGAGCGCGGTCGCGCGCTGATCGCCGCCCAGGAATGAGGGCCTGCGTGATGCCGTCAATGCTCACGTTAGCGGAGAGCTCGTGACCGAATCATGTGACCGCGCGAACGGCCGTCCTTCCTTTGAAAGACGGAAATCCATGAAGAACCTTTTTGTTTTGGGGCGATTCGGTTGTTTCGTATCGGGCGACGCAAACGCGCGCAATTGTTGAACCATGACTTGCGTGTTCTAATTCACGATCCCGCTTTCGTCAGGCCGTCGCCATGCCCCTGTTCGAACCCGTCACGCTGAACACCTCCCGTCTCGTCCTGCGACCGCTTCGCGAAGCCGACACGCAGGCTTTCTTCGAAATCTGGTCGGATGCGCAAGCGATGCGCTATTTCTCGTTTGCGCCGATGACGCACATCGAACAGGCAATGGAGCGGGTCGCGCGCAATCTGAAGACGTCCGCGAGCGGGCAGGATCTGATCTGCGTGCTCGAACTGCGGGAAACCGGCGACGCGCTCGGCGAATGCGCGCTGTTCCATGCGAACGAGCAATGCCGGCGTGCCGAGATCGGCTTCAGCCTGCGGCGCAAGTACTGGGGCGGCGGATACATGCACGAAGCCGCGTCGGCCGTGATCGACCATGCATTCGGCACGCTGCGGCTGAACCGGATCGAGGCCGATATCGATCCGCGCAACGAGGCGTCGGCGCGGCTGCTCGAACGGCTGGGTTTCGCGCGGGAAGGGCTGCTGCGCGAGCGCTGGATCGTCGGCGGCGAAGTGTCGGACAGCGCGCTGTACGGGCTGCTGGCGAGCGATCGTCGCGCGTGACGCAGCGGAGTCGGATTACTTCGCAGCAGGAACGATCGCGAACGCGTCCACTTCAACCAGCACGTCGGGGCGGAACAACGAAGCCACGCCGACGAGCGCGCTTGCGGGCGGGCAGGCGGTATTGACCCATCGGTCTCGCACCTCGCGAATCTGCGGCAACAGGCTCGGATCGAAGTCGCGGACGTAGATCGTCAGTCGCGCGACGGACTCGAAGCCGACACAGGCGGCGCGCAGCGTTTCGGCAATGTTGCGGAACACCTGGTCGAGTTGCGCCGCGTGATCGGCGCCGACCACGGCGCCTTTGGCGTCGAACGGAACATGCCCGGACAAATACAGCGGTTGGCCGCCTTCCACGAGTATTGCCTGCGAAATGCCGGGAATCCCGGCGCCGGGGGGATTGATTGCGCGCAGCATGCGATGCTCCTCTCAGGGTGATGCGGTTGTTCGGGGCGGCCGGGTTCGACCCGCCGCGTTCGATTCAAGGGTTGGCCAGCGATGACGCGATGCACTCACGGTTTCGCGAGCCAGCCCTCGACCTGTTCTTTCCCGCGTAGCGCCGCGACCCACCGGGCGGGCAACGCGTGCTCGCCGTACAGTGCGCCGGCGAGGCTGCCGGCGATTGCCGCCGTCGTATCCGTGTCGTTGCCGAGCGCGATCGCGCGCTTCACGCAGTCTTCGTAGCAGACCGTCGACAGCAGGCAATGGATCGACGACCAGAAGCTGTCGACCACGTAACCGGACCCTTGCGGCGCATCGAAGCGGCCGTCGAGCACGATCTTCAGTTCGATCTCGTCGGCCGTGCCCGCGTAGCGCGCCAGCAGTTCGTCTTCGGCTGCGCGCACCGCGTCGGGCGCCGGCTGGCCTTCGACGATGCCCAATGCCGTCAGTCCATAGAGCGCACAGCACAGCTGCGAGCGCACGTGGCCGTGCGTGACGACGCTCTGCTTGCACGCGAGCCGGATCGCTTCGTCGTGCGATGCGGCGACCATCACCACCGGAAAGCAGCGCATCAACGAACCGTTGCCGTTGTCGCGTTCGCTACCGGGGCCGGCAACGGCTGGCGCCGCGCCGGCTGCCAGCGCGTGGAACGCACGTTGCGTCTGCAGGCCGACGTCGAACACACGGCCGTCCGGTGTGAAGGCGCCGCGATGAAACCAGTCCTGCAGGTTGCGGGCGAACGTGTCGAGATTCAGGTCGCGGTCGTCCGACAGCGCATCGAGCAGCGCGAGCGCCTGCGCGCCGTCGTCGCTCCAGGTGCCCGGCGGCACGCCGTCGTGTGCGCGCGCAAAGCCGGGCGGCGGCGTCATGTCGATCGCGGCGGGCGGCGGGATCGACGCAGCGTCGTGGAATTCGTACGGCACGCCTAGCGCGTCGCCGATCAGCAGGCCCAGCAGGCCGCCGCGCAGGCGGGATCGTCGGTTCGGAATGGCAGTCATCGGACAGGGATCGGGTTGGCGGCTCGCGCCGCAGAATACCGTGCAGACTAGACCAATCGCCTGCGCGTGCCTAGTCGATGCAGTGCCTGCAGTGCCGCCGGTGCGGTCGAATTCGAGTGCCTGCGGCTCGATCTCTGACCGGCCGATCGACCGGCGGGCTTGCCGGATTGCCGGCACAAAACTACCCTTTGTCGAAATCCCGGCCCTGAACAGGATCACGACCATGCAAGCCCACCCTCTGCGTCTATCCCCCGGCGACGATCTGCGCGGCTCCATCGAGCACGCATTGCGTCAGCACGAATCGCACGCGGCCTTCGTGATCCAGGGCATCGGCAGCCTGAGCGTCGCGCAGCTGCGTTTCGCCGGCGCGGACCTGCCGACCGAACTGCGCGGCGACCTCGAGATCCTGACGCTGGCCGGCTCGGTATCGCCGGACGGCGCGCACCTGCATATGTCCGTCTCGGATGCAGACGGCCGCGTGACGGGCGGCCATGTGGCGAGCGGCTGCGTGGTGCGCACGACCGCCGAGATCTTGCTCGCGCTGCTGCCCGCGCATCGCTTCTCGCGCGAGCCCGACGCGGGCACCGGCTTCAACGAGCTGGTGATCCGCCGCGAGCCGGGCGGAGACGCCGCATAAAAAATGGCGCCGCAAGCATTCAGCCTGCGACGCCATTGCGTGGCGCTGCGACGGCAACTACCCGCCGCAGCCCGATCGCGTGCTTACATCTGCACGGTGTCGGCCACTTCCTTGAAGTCTTCGATCTGGTCGAAGTTCATGTACTTGTAGATCTGGTCGCCGTTGGCGTTGAGCACGCCCATGTCGGCCATATACTCGTCCTTGGTCGGGATCTTGCCCAGGCGCGAGCAGATCGCCGCCAGTTCCGCCGAGCCGAGGTACACGTTCGTGTTCTTGCCCAGGCGGTTCGGGAAGTTGCGGGTCGACGTCGACATGACCGTCGCGCCTTCGCGCACCTGCGCCTGGTTGCCCATGCACAGCGAGCAGCCCGGCATTTCGGTACGCGCACCGGCCGTGCCGAACACGCCGTAGTGACCTTCTTCGGTCAGTTGCTTCTGGTCCATCTTGGTCGGCGGCGCGACCCACAGCTTGACCGGGATGTCGCGCTTGCCTTCCAGCAGCTTCGACGCCGCACGGAAGTGGCCGATGTTGGTCATGCACGAGCCGATGAACACTTCGTCGATTTTCGCACCGGCGACGTCGGACAGCGTCTTCACGTCGTCCGGGTCGTTCGGGCACGCGACGATCGGCTCGTGGATGTCGGCGAGGTCGATCTCGATGACGGCCGCGTAGTCGGCGTCGGCATCCGGCGACAGCAGTTGCGGGTCGGCCAGCCACTGCTCCATCGCCGCGATACGGCGCTGCAGGCTGCGCGGATCCTGGTAGCCCTGCGCGATCATCCACTTCAACAGCGTGACGTTGCTGTTCAGGTATTCGATGATCGGTTCCTTGTTCAGGTGCACTGAGCAACCGGCGGCCGAACGCTCGGCGGATGCATCCGACAGCTCGAACGCTTGCTCGACCTTCAGGTCGGGCAGGCCTTCGATTTCGAGAATGCGGCCCGAGAAGATGTTCTTCTTGCCTTGCTTGGCGACCGTCAGCATGCCTTGCTTGATCGCGTACAGCGGAATCGCGTTGACGAGGTCACGCAGCGTGACGCCCGGCTGCATCTTGCCCTTGAAGCGGACCAGCACCGATTCCGGCATGTCCAGCGGCATCGTGCCGGTGGCGGCCGCGAAGGCGACCAGGCCCGAGCCAGCCGGGAAGCTGATGCCGATCGGGAAGCGCGTGTGCGAATCGCCGCCGGTGCCGACGGTGTCGGGCAGCAGCATGCGGTTCAGCCACGAGTGGATCACGCCGTCGCCCGGGCGCAGCGCGATGCCGCCGCGCGTGCTGATGAAGTTCGGCAGCGTCTGGTGCGTCTTCACGTCCACCGGCTTCGGATAAGCGGCGGTGTGGCAGAACGACTGCATCACGAGGTCGGCCGAGAAGCCGAGGCACGCGAGGTCCTTCAGTTCGTCGCGGGTCATCGGGCCCGTGGTGTCCTGCGAGCCGACCGAGGTCATCTTCGGTTCGCAGTACGTGCCCGGGCGGACGCCCTGGCCTTCCGGCAAACCGCATGCGCGGCCGACCATCTTCTGCGCGAGCGAGAAGCCCTTGCCGCTGTCGGCCGGCTGGTGCGGCAGGCGGAACAGCGTCGACGGGGCGAGGCCCAGCGCTTCGCGTGCCTTCGCGGTCAGGCCGCGGCCGATGATCAGCGGAATGCGGCCGCCGGCGCGCACTTCGTCGAACAGCACGTCGGACTTGACCTGGAATTCGGCGATCACTTCGCCGTTCTTCAGTGCCTTGCCGTCATACGGGCGCAGTTCGACCGCGTCGCCCATTTCCATCTGCGACACGTCGAGTTCGATCGGCAGCGCGCCGGCGTCTTCCATCGTGTTGTAGAAGATCGGGGCGATCTTGCCGCCGAGGCACACGCCGCCGAAGCGCTTGTTCGGAACGAACGGGATGTCTTCGCCGGTGAACCACAGCACCGAGTTGGTGGCCGACTTGCGCGAGGAGCCGGTGCCGACCACGTCGCCCACGTATGCGACCAGGTGGCCCTTTTCCTTCAGCGATTCGATGAACTTGACCGGGCCGCGCTTGCCGTCTTCTTCCGGCGTGATGCCCGGGCGCGCGTTCTTCAGCATCGCCAGCGCGTGCAGCGGGATGTCCGGGCGGGTGGTGGCGTCCGGAGCCGGCGACAGGTCGTCGGTGTTGGTTTCGCCCGTCACCTTGAAGACGGTGACGGTCAGGCTTTGCGGCACTTCCGGACGGCTCGTGAACCATTCGGCGTCGGCCCAGCTTTGCAGCACGGCCTTCGCGTGCGCGTTGCCCTTGTCGGCGAGTTCCTTCACGTCATGGAACTGGTCGAACATCAGCAGGGTTTTCTTCAGCGCGTCGGCGGCGACGGCCGCGACTGCGTCGTCGGACAGCAGCTCGATCAGCGGCTGGATGTTGTAGCCGCCCAGCATCGTGCCGAGGAGCTCGGTGGCGCGCTCGCGCGAGATCAGCGCGCAGGCGGTCTCGCCCTTGGCCACGGCGGCCAGGAAGCCGGCCTTCACGCGGGCGGCTTCGTCGACGCCGGCGGGCACGCGATGGGTGATCAGGTCGACCAGCGTCTGCTCTTCGCCGGCAGGCGGGTTCGTCAGCAGTTCCACCAGTTCGGCGGTCTGTTGAGCCGTCAGCGGCAGGGGAGGAATACCGAGCGCGGCGCGGGCGGCCACGTGAGCACGAAAGTTTTCAAGCATGGGGAGACCTGCTGATATTGCGTTTGAGGGGAAGGCCTTGCCGGCACTCCGGGGCTGTTCCAGGCACTGCTTTGAGCGGGATTCTAATCTCAATGCACTGTAACGTCAAATGTCTTATGTCTTATATAAGAGTTGAGATGCAAGACACAGGGGATCGCGGTGGCAATGGGGCGTCGGCCTTGTCGGGCCTGGTGTGGAGGGCGGCTTCCGGGCACCGATTCCGGTTGCCGGCGCTACACATATCTGCACAAGCACGCAAGAAAACGGTACACATGCGGCGCTTCCGCGCGCCTACGCTCCATTTCAGGATGCTTGCAATCAGGTTTCTGGAAGGAGGGGCGAGCCTCGACACGTGCCGGTCGATTCGTCCCGAGCGGCAGCGATGCCTTTGAATCGGTCGGGCAAGAACATGCGATCCAGGGATTCGATTTTTTTGATGATGTCGCTCGTCGCGTCGTCGGTCGTTCAGGCGGCCACGACCGGCGACGAAACGCGTGGCGCGGCCAGCCGGCCCGTCGCGCTGGTCTATCGCGGCCCTGCCGCGTGCGACGGCTGCCCCGAGGCGATTGCCGGGCGCCTGCGGGAATCGGACTACCGGTTCCGGGTGATCTATGTCGGGCCGGCGGAAAAGCTCGGGATCACGCCCGCGGCGCTGGCCGGTGCCGCGTTATATGTGCAGCCCGGCGGCGGGCAGGACATCCCCGGCGCGGCAGCCGGCATCGGGAAGCATTCGATCGAGGCCGTGCGGCAATATGTATCGAACGGCGGGCGATACCTGGGCCTCTGCATGGGCGCGTATCTGGCAGGCGAGCAGGGTTTCGGGCTGGTCGCCGGCGAGATCGACTCCGAGGTCGGGCGGCCGGGCTCGACGATTCACGGTATCGCGGACACGGTGACGCCGGTCGTATGGCGCGGGGAAAAGCGCTGGATCTATTTCCAGGACGGCGCGATGCTCCCGGCCGCTCCGGCCGGCTCCGGCGGTGTCGTGCTGGCGACCTATCCGAACCGCGATATCGCGGCCGCGACGTACCGCTACGGCAAAGGGCGCGTCGGGCTCGCCGGCCCGCATCCCGAGGCCGACGCAAGCTGGTATCGCCAGTACCGCCTCAAGAATCCGGACGGCATCCTGCCGGACATGGCCTACGACCTGATCAACGCGACGATGCAGCCATAGCGGCGCGTGTCCCGCCCGTGCGCTATTTCCGCCGGGCTCGATACGCGTCGAGATTCTTCCGTGCCTGCGCGCGGATCGCGCGTTGCATGAAAGGCGTCCAGCCGAGCAGCGCGCCTTTGAGCCCAAGCGCCTGACGCGCCCAGCGCCACAGGTCGAAACTGTCGCGATGCTCGACGATGAGCCCGTCGCGGAACCGGAATCGCGCGTCGATCCGGTTGACCACCATCCGGCCGGTCGCGGTGAACCGGTAGTGCGCGATCCACTCCGCGCGCCCGGCTTGTTCGTCCGCAGCGACTTCGCCGAACGTCAATGAAAACTCCTGCGCACGCGCTACCAGCATGCGCCACATGTCGCGTGCGAGCTCGCCGCGCAGTTCGCCGAACGCGGGATCGCCGAAGACGACGTCGTCGGCATAGCAGGCGAGCATCGCGTCGATGTCGCGCTGCTGGAAGGCCGTGTAGAAGCGCTGGATCAACTCGGTGTTCGGATGGCTCATCTCTGGATTGGCTGTCGTTGTAGATGAAGCGGAGTCTCGACGCGGAGGCCGGAGGCGCCGGGCAAGCCACTGTAGCGGAAATCCGGTGCTCGACCGCCCGTTTCATGCGGCATTTGAACAGGCGCCGCGCGAAGCGAGCGACAGCGGCGCGCGCGACGCGGGCGCCGACAAGCCGCTGTGCCCGATTCCGCCTTCGGTGCAAGGCGATGCCCGCGACGAGTATTCGAACCATGGCCCGGCCACTGTTCGTGCGAGATCGTGGGCGACATGCCGGCTCATGTCGGCGGCAAAGTGCTGCATAGGCTGCTTGATCGACTGGTTTGGCCGGTGCGGCAAGGATGGCGCAGTTGTCGATGCGGCTGCGGCTTCCCGGCGGCCGCACGGACCACGAGCAGACGTTCGGCGTGACCGGCGTCCGGGTGGTGACATCCGTCGAAACGTCGATCGGGAAAGTGACGGCGAACGGCGCGAATCGACGCCTGCGTTCACGATTTCGAGCGCAGCCGGCTTGCCGCCGGACGCGCGTCAGCGAGCGGCCATCGCGACGTCCTGGTTGCTTCGTCCCGTCACCAGGCAGCCCGACATGAATGCTTCGCCCTGGCTGCTGGCGGCTGCTTCTCCGAAGCCGCGGCCGAGCGCGTCGACCTTCACCTGCGCGGCGCCTTGCTCGCACGCGAGCGGGCTGGTGTCGCGGCCCTGCGCGTGCAGGATTGCGCGATCGCCGATGAGATACGCCAGCAGCGCGAAAACAGCGATATGTACGGCTCGTCTCATGGTTCGTCTCCTCGTTGCTCGAGCGTAACGCGGACACGTTTGACGACGCACTTGGGGGTTCCCCCGGTAAACGTCTGCTGAAATGGTGGCGGGGGCAGGGTGATCCTGTCCCGTTTCTCGTGGTTTACGCGTAAAAGGGCTTTCGGGTCGGCGGCCAGCGGCTTCAATGCGACCGGCGGACGAAGCCGGATGTGCGGCGACGCAATCGTGCGACGGATTTCCGCGCGGCAGGCGTGTGAATTACGCGAGTTTGACGAATGTCAGGGTCCGGGCAGGCGGGGGCGGTCGTGTCGCCGCTCGAGGCGATAGCATGAATCCATGATTTGACGGAACGAGATCGCGGATGAATGCATCGGTTCCGGCAAGCAGGTGCGTGTTGAACATCGCTATCGAAATAGTGAGGAATCCAAATGCTTAACGTCTCTTCCGTCCTGATCAGTCTCGCTCCGATGTGGGCAATTTTGCTCGTTGCGTCTTCGGCAGCCGCTTATTTCGTGTTCTGGCGCAAGGTCATCGAATAAGCGCTGCGCGAAGGCCGGTACGCGTGTGACGCGCGACGCGCGTACGTGCTGCGCTACTCATTCGAACGCCACCGGTGCAAACCCGCGGCCCGTCATGCGACCGGCCGCCGCCGCGCCGCCGGGCGATATCACCGTCATTGCACGGCCGTCACAGGCACATTCGAAATCCGCACGAGCCGGTCCATCACGCTGCGGCGGAACACCGACATCAGCGCATGAAGCGGATCATGCCTCGGCGCGACCACCACGATCTCGTCGCAGCCGGTCTCGGCCGCCACGGCCGCGATCGTATCGGCCACCCGGCCCACCTTCATCACGACGCTGTACTTGACGCCGGCTTCCTGCAGAATCCGCTCCGCCTGGGCCAGATCGTCGGACGCGAACTTCTCCTCGATCGACCGCAGTCGCGACAGCGGATGGTAGGCCTCGAGCCGCGTCGACTCGAGCGGCGCCTGGACATTGATCAGCACGATCTCCGATGCGCATCGTTCGCGATACAGGAATGTCGCGTGGCGAACCGCCTGCAGCGAGCGTGGCGAGTGACCGACCGGAACCAGCAGCTTGAGCATGAACGTTGTCCAGGGAACGAGGTGATTCCAGCGTAGCGCGCCGCCGGGCCGAACCATCTAAAGAGATCGGGCGACCGCGTAAAAATGTCGTTAACGCGTGCCGTCTCGTGTGGCGCCTATTAGAAATATAAGAAATTTAAGTTTATGCGCATAAACGATTTCATTGGCCGGGACGGCGCGGGCGACCCGTTGCCCGTCGCGCCGATTTAGTCGGATCCGCAATGAATCGCGGCGGAAAATATCGGAGGTCGCCGATCCGGCGTCGCGTAGAGTAGTGAATCGGCCGCGGCGCGGCCCCTCCTGCCGGTCCGGGAGCGACCGCCGCCGCCACGCGGCCCGCCATTCCATTCCGATTCCAGGAGACCCGCATGCCGCACGGCGCCCCGCAGCTTCTCGCTCCCGCTTCCATTCCCGTCGATCCGATCGTGCGCCTGTCGGCAGGCGAGCTCGCGGCGGCGATCCGCGGCAAGGCGGTGTCGTGCGTCGAGACGATGCGCGCGTATCTCGATCACATCGAGCGCGTGAACGGCGCGGTCAATGCGATCGTCGCGCTGCGCGACCGCGATGCGTTGCTCGCCGAGGCCGCGGAAAAGGATGCCGCGCTGGCGCGCGGCGAGTACCACGGCTGGATGCACGGGATGCCGCAGGCGCCGAAGGATCTGGCGATGACGACGGGGCTGCGGACGACCTACGGTTCGCCGATCTTCCGCGAGAACGTGCCGCAGGCCGATTCCGTGGGCGTCGCGCGGATGCGCGCGGCCGGCGCGATCTTCATCGGCAAGACCAACACGCCTGAGTTCGGGCTCGGCTCGCACACGTTCAACGAGGTCTACGGCGCGACACGCAATCCGTACGACCTGACGAAGAGCGCCGGCGGCAGCAGCGGCGGCACGGCGGCGGCGCTCGCGTCGCGGATGCTGCCGGTGGCGGACGGCAGCGATTTCGGCGGTTCGCTGCGCAATCCGGCCGCGTTCTGCAACATCTACGGCTTCCGCCCGTCGCAGGGCCGTGTGCCGCGCTGGCCGGGCGTCGACGTGTTCGTGCAGCAGCTCGGCATCGAAGGACCGATGGGCCGCACGGTCGGCGACGTCGCGCAGTTGCTCGCGATCCAGGCCGGCTACGACCGCAACGATCCGCTGTCGCTCGCGGAAGATCCGGCCGTGTTCGCGCAGCCGCTCGACGCTGACCTGCGCGGCAAGCGCGTCGCGTGGGTCGGCGACTGGAACGGCTATCTCGCGACCGAGGCCGGCGTGCTCGCGCAGTGCGAACAGGGGCTGGCGACGCTGCGCGAGATCGGCTGCGACGTCGATGCCGCACTGCCGGCGTTCGCGCCCGACCGGATCTGGCGCCTGTGGCTTGCGCACCGGCATCTGCTGTCCGGCGGCGGGCTGCTCGCGCACTATCGCGACCCGGCGCGGCGCGCGTTGCTGAAGCCCGAGGCGATCTACGAGGTCGAAGGGCTGCTCGCGATGCAGGGCGCGGCCGTGTTCGATGCGAGCGTCGAGCGCACCGCGTGGCATCAGGCCGTGCTGAGCTTCTTCGACCGCTACGACTTCATCGCGGCGCCGACCGCGCAGGTGTTCCCGTTCGACGTCGATCAGCGCTGGCCGAAGGAGATCGCGGGCCGCGCGATGGACACCTATCACCGCTGGATGGAAACGGTCGTGCCGTGGACGCTGGCCGGCTGCCCGGTAATCAACGTGCCGGTCGGCTTCAACGACGCGGGGCTGCCGATGGGGATGCAGCTGATCGGGCGTCCGCGCGCCGATCTCGCCGTGCTGCAGCTCGCGCGCGGCTACGAGCAGGCGGCCGACTGGGTGGCCCGGCGGGTGCCGACCTGGATGGCCGCGTAACGTCGCGGCCGGCGGGAAGCCGGTAGCGGGCGACTGGCGAACGGCGAACGGCGAACGGCAACGAAACGGGCGGCGGCGGGCTGCCCGTTTTGCTGCGATCCGCGGACGTGATGCCTGTCGGCGTGCCTCGCGTCGGCCATGGACGCGTTGCCACGGCGCCGCGCGACGGCGCTGCGTGCGCCGCGACGCTTGCGAAGGCCGGACGCCGCCGTCATTGATGCAGCCGGAGAACGAATCCCGGCACCCGTGCGATATCGCGCGGCAAACGCGGACGAATCCGCGCGACGATGCCGGCCGGTCGCAGAATTGCAAGCGGCCGCGCGGCGTGATTTCGTTTCGATGTGTTTCAGTCGTTGCGGCGGCGCGCGACGCGCTTCGACAATAACGGCCTCAATCATTCGGGCACGAGGGAAACACATGAAGCACATTCGCGCGACGGGCCGGCACCTGGCCTCGGCAGGCATCGCGTTCGGCATGCTGGTGAGCGGTGCCGCGCACGCGCAGCTCGACCTGCAATCGATCGGCGCGTCGCTGCTCGGCGGCGGCCAGCAGCAGGCCGCACCCGCGCAGGGCGGCGTCGCGCAACTGCTGCAGGCCTATGTCGGCGCGAACCGGCAGGCGCTGTCCGGCCAGTCTTCGCTGGCATCGGCGATGGGGCTGACCGGCGCGGCAGGGCAGGCGCAGCAGGCCGCGAGCCAGCTGTCCGGCGGCGATGCGCTGACGCCGGCCGCGCTGTCGCAGATGGGCGGCGCGCAGCAGTCGGTGTCGCAGGCGCTCGGCCAGGCGTTCGCGAGCGGCGGCGCGACGCACGGCCCGATCGACAAGCAGGCGTTCAGCAACGGCCTCGCGTCGCTCGGGCAGGGGCTCACGCAGTATTCGCAACTGCAGTCGGGGCTCGGCAATCTCGGTTCGACGAGCGCGGCGTCGTTGCTGCAGTCGGGCCTGAATCCGCAGAACATGCAGGCCGCGTCGTATATTGCGCAAAGCGCGCCGGGCCAGTTGCAGTCGCTCGCGGCGACGCTCGGCCAGGCCGTGCAGTTCGCGACGAGCCAGGGCATTTCGGTGCCGTCGGTCGCATCGTCCGCGCTGAAGCTGCTGCCGTAACGTTGGCGGGTGCGCGCGCGATGCGGTGCCGGCATCGCGCGCGCCGACGGGCAATTGCCCCGCACAACATGGGGGTGTCGCGCGATGCTATCGTGGCGTGTCCCTTTTATCGGTGCCGGTTCATGACTGACTCGTTCGACCTCTCGCGCTATTTCTCCCGCATCGGCTACGATGGCCCGGCCGAGCCGACGCTCGACGTGCTGCGCCGGCTGCATCTGCTGCATCCGCAGGCGATCCCGTTCGAGAACCTCAATCCGCTGACCGGCGCGCGCGTCGCGCTCGACCTGCCCGCGCTCGTCGACAAGGTGATCGAACGCCGCCGCGGCGGCTACTGCTTCGAACTGAACAAGGTGTTCTACACCGCGCTTACGACGATCGGCTTTCGCGTGACGCCGCTGATCGGGCGCGTGCGCTGGATGCGGCCGCCCGAGATCGTCACCGCGCAGACGCACATGCTGCTGCGCATCGATCTCGACGGCGCGGTGTGGCTCGCGGACATCGGCTTCGGCAGCGCGACGCTGACCACGCCGCTGCGCTTCGTGCCGGGCGAGCGGCAACTGACGCCGCACGGCGCGTTTCGTGTAATCGACGCGCCGGTCGACGGCGAATTCGACATGCAGTTCGAGATCCCGGACGGCTGGCAGACGACCTACCGCTTTTCGCTGAAACCGGCCGAATGGATCGATTACGACGCCGCGAACTGGTTCACGTCGACGTATCCCGAATCGATCTTCGTGAACGACCTGATCGCGTGCCGCGTGCTGCCGGACGGCCGCGCGGCGCTGTTCAATACCGTGCTGACGCTGCGCGATGCCGCGGGGGCCGGGCGCACGGTCACGTTCGACAATGCAGCCGAATGGGCCGTGTGCCTGCGCGACACGATCGGCATCGATACGGCGGGATTCGATCTCGACGCGCTGTTCGCGCGGCTGGCGGCGCGCGCCGCGAACTAGCGCGAACGCACGATATGTCGATGGCGGCCCGGACGCGGGCCGCGCCCCGATCAAATGATTCATCCCGGCCGCGCGTGCGGTTGACTTTTGCTAGATTGCTAGCATACTAGCCTCCATGACCGACGAAGAAGTGAAGCAATTCAACGTGTACCTGCCGCTCGGCCTGATCCGGCAGGTCAAGCATCGCGCCATCGAAACGGAGCAATCGCTGTCCGCACTGGTGGCCGAGGCTTTGCGTGCGTATCTCGCCGCGCCGCCGCCGGGCGCGGGGCCGTCCACCAAGGAGGAGTGATATGTCATCCGAGCGAATCGAAGCCGTGTACCTGACCACGCACAACTGGGGCAAGTCGGCGAAGTTCTTCCAGGCGCTGGGTTTCACGCTGGAATTCGAAACCGATCACAACTCGGGCCAGTTGCGCAGCGGCGACGGACCGTTCCTGTTCATCGCCGAAGTGCCGCCGGGCGAAAAGCCCGACATGCAGGTCGTGATCAAGGTGGCCGACGAGCAGGCGGTGCAGCCGCAGCCGATCGTCGATGTCGTCACGCCGTTCGAGGACACGCACTGGGGCACACGCGACATGACCGTGCGCGATCCGGACGGCCGCGTGTGGCGCCTGCAGGCGCCGGGCAAGCAGGGCGCCTGAGGCCGCCATGACCGATACCGATACCCGCGAAGACGCCCCCGACAGCACGGCCGCACGCGTCGCGCTGTGGCGCGCGCTGCACGTCGAACTCGACGCGCCGCCGCATGTGCTTGCCGACGAAGTCGGCCTCCGGTTGCTCGCGCCGGAGCCGGGCTGGCAGCAACGCGGCGACATGGATCCGCAGTTCACGCGGCCGTTTCGCGCATCGATCGTCGCGCGGGCGCGCTTCATCGAGGAACTCGTGGCCGAGCAGGCCGCGCTCGGCGTGAGCCAGTACGTGATCCTCGGCGCGGGCCTCGACAGCTTCGTGCAGCGCAGGCCCGACATGGCGTCGCGCGTGACCGTCTTCGAAGTCGACCCGCCGGCGCCGCAGGCCTGGAAGCAGCGCCGCCTGGCCGAGCTCGGCTTCGGCGTGCCCGACTGGCTGCGTTTCGTGCCGTTCGATTTCGAGGCGAGGCAGTCGTGGCGCGACGCGCTCGTCGGCGCCGGCTTCGATGCCGGCAAGCCGGCGGTCGTGGTGTCCACCGGCGTCAGCATGTACCTGACGCGCGAGGCGAACGCGGCCGCGTTGCGCGAAGTCGCGTCGCTCGCACCGGGCTCGACGCTTGCGATGACGTTCCTGCTGCCGCTGGAGAACGCGGATCCGGACGTGCGCCCGGGCCTGGAAATGGCTGCGAAGGGCGCGCGCGCGAGCGGCACGCCGTTCATCAGCTTCTTCATGCCGGCGCAGATCCGGGTGCTCGCGCTGGAGGCCGGCTTCTCGAACGCCGCGCACGTATCGGCCGCCGAGCTGACGCGCCGCTATTTCGCCGATCGCACGGACGGCCTGCGGCCGCCGAACAACGCGGAGGAACTGCTGGTCGCGACGGTCTGAGCCGTCCCGCGCATCACGCGCATCACGCGCGTTCGAGCACGGCCATTTCCCGCACGATCACGAGCAGCACCGCGAGGCTCGCGCCGCCCGACGCGCGCAGGTCCGTCAGCAGGTGGTCGTAGCGGGCCAGCGCGGTTTCGCGGCGCTCGCGCCATGCGCCGACGATCGTTTCCGGCGTGGTCGAATCCGGCGATTCCGCGAGCGCGCTCGTCGCGAGCGTGCGCTTCAGCCGCGCGACTTCCGCGAGCGCCGCTGCGCGCGCCAGCATGTCCCAGTGCGTCGGCGTCGGCAGCGTCGCCGCGCGTTCGCCGATCCACCCGTAATTGAGCAGCGTGCCGAGCGAGAAATAGACGCCCGCGACGAGTTCGAGGCTGCGGTCGCAGGTCGCGGCCACTTCGGCGATGTCGAGCAGCGCGGCCGAGATGTCGCCGCTCGCGACACGCACCGCGAGCGCGCTGTCGACACCGGCTTCGACCAGCACGCGCTGCCGTTCGGACAGCGCCTCGAGATCGTCGGCCGGCAGCAGCGACGGCAGTTGCGGCGCGAGCCGCTGCGCCGCGTCGCGGCAGCGCGCGATCAGCTCGGCGACGCCGCCGTCGGCCACCGCGCCCGATTGCAGGTGCCGCAGGAACCACAGCGCCGCGCGCTCCAGCAGCCGTGCGACGTCGACGAACATGCGCGCCTGCACGTCGTCGGCGACGCGGTTGTCGAGCGCGTCGATGTCGCGCCATACCGCATCGAGGTCGAACACGTCGCGCGCCATGATGCACGCGCGCACGATGTCGCCCGGCTTCGCGTCGGTTTCTTCCATCAACCGGTGCACGAACGCGCTGCCGACGCGGTTCACGAGCGCGTTGGTCAGGTGCGTCGCGAGAATCTCGCGGCGCAGCGGATGGCGGCGCATCGGTTCGCTGAAGCGCTGCTGCAGCGGTTTCGGGAAGTAGTCGACGAGCATCGCGGCAACCAGCGGATCCTCGGGCACGTCGGATTCGAGCAGCGCGTCGTAGAGCCACATCTTGCTGTACGCGAGCAGCACCGCGCGCTCCGGCGACGTGAGGCCGAGCTTCGCGGCCTGCCGCTCGGCGACTTCGTCGTCGGTCGGCAGGAATTCGATCACGCGGTTCAGGCGGCCCGCGCGTTCGAGCCAGCGCATCAGGCGCGCCTCGGCGTCGAGCAGCTCGACCGCATAGCGACCGGCGATCGACAGCGCCTGCGTCTGGTAGTAGTTGTCACGCAGCACGAGCAGCCCGACTTCGTCGGTCATCTCCGCGAGCAACGCGTTGCGCTGCTTCTCGGTCATCTCGCCGTCGGACACGACGAGCCCGAGCAGGATCTTGATGTTGACTTCGTGATCCGAACAATCGACGCCGGCCGAGTTGTCGATCGCATCGGTGTTCATGCGGCCGCCGCGCTGCGCGAACTCGATCCGGCCGAACTGCGTGCAGCCGAGGTTGCCGCCTTCGCCGACCACCTTGCAGCGCAGGTCCGCGCCGTTCACGCGCACCGCGTCGTTCGCGCGGTCGCCGACCTGCAGGTGGGTTTCGCGCGCGGCCTTCACGTAGGTGCCGATGCCGCCGTTGTACAGCAGGTCGACCGGCGCCTGCAGGATCGCGCGGATCAGCTCGGTCGGCGGCAGCGCTTGCGCGTCGATGCCGAGCGCGGCCTGCACGGCCGGCGACAGCGGGATCGTCTTCGCGGTGCGCGGGTAGACGCCGCCGCCCGCCGAGATCGCGGCCGGATCGTAGTCGGCCCAGCTCGAGCGTTCGAGCGCGAACATGCGCTCGCGCTCCGCGAAGCTCGTCGCGGGATCGGGGTTCGGGTCGAGGAACACGTGCCGGTGATCGAACGCGGCGACGAGCCGGATATGCGGCGACAGCAGCATCCCGTTGCCGAACACGTCGCCCGACATGTCGCCGACGCCGACCACCGTGAAGTCGGTCGTCTGCGTATCGACGCCCATCTCGCGGAAGTGCCGCTTCACCGATTCCCACGCGCCGCGCGCGGTGATCGCCATTTTCTTGTGGTCGTAGCCGACCGAGCCTCCGGACGCGAACGCGTCGTCGAGCCAGAAGCCGTATTCGCGCGAGATCGCGTTCGCGTAGTCGGAGAAGGTGGCCGTGCCCTTGTCGGCGGCGACGACCAGATACGGATCGTCGGGGTCGTGGCGCACCACGTCGGGCGGCGGCACGATCGCGTCGCCGGCCAGGTTGTCGGTCAGGTCGAGCAGGCCGCGCAGGAACGTCTGGTAGCACGCGATGCCTTCGCGCATCCACGCTTCGCGATCGCTCGGCGGCGGCGGGTTCTTCACGACGAAGCCGCCTTTCGAGCCGACCGGCACGATCACGACGTTCTTTACCATCTGCGCCTTCATCAGCCCGAGCACCTCGGTGCGGAAATCCTCGCGGCGATCCGACCAGCGCAGGCCGCCGCGCGCGACCCGCCCGCCGCGCAGGTGCACGCCCTCGACGCGCGGCGAATACACCCAGATCTCGAACATCGGCTTCGGTTCGGGCAGGCCCGGTACCTTCGCCGGATTGAACTTGAACGACAGGTACGGCTTCGATTCGCCGTTCGCGTCGGCGAGGAAGTAGTTCGTGCGCTCGGTCGCGTTGATCACGCCGAGGAACTGGCGCAGGATACGGTCCTCGTCGAGGTTCGGCACCTGGTCGAGCGCGGCCTCGATCGCCTTCAGCAGCCGTTCGGCCTGCACGTCGCGCGTCTCGCCGGTGCGCGGGTCGAAGCGCAGCAGGAACAGCTCGACGAGCTGCCGCGCGATCGCCGGATTGCCGGTCAGCGCGCGTTCGATGTACGCATCGCTGAACGTTGAGCCGACCTGTCGCAGGTATTTCGCGTACGCGCGCAGGATCGTGACTTCGTGTGCGCTCAGCTGTGCGCGCAGCACGAGGCGGTTGAAGTCGTCGTTCTCGATCCGGCCGCTCCAGATCCGGTCGAATGCATCCTCGAACAGGCCTTTCACGCGCTCGATGTCGAACTCGGCATCGTCGGCGAGTTCCAGGCCGAAGTCGTGCACCCATGCGTGCGCGGCGTCCTGCGTCTGGATCCGGTACGGCCGCTCCTCATCGACGCGCACGCCGAGGTGCTCGAGCATCGGCAGGCTGCGCGACAGCGCGATCGGGTCGCCCGCGCGATAGACCTTGAAGCGGAACGCACGCGCTTCGGCCTCGATCGGCCGGTACAGGTTCATCGCGAGCTGGCCCGAATCCTTCACGCGCTCGATCAGCTCGATGTCGCGCACGGCCGTGCGCGCCGGATAGTCGTCGCGATAGCCGGCCGGGAACGAGTCCGCATAGCGCTGCAGCAGGCGGTTGCCTTGCTCTTCGCCGAATGCGTCGAGCAGCGCGTCGGCGAGATCGTCCTGCCAGCGGCGCGCGACTTGCACGAGCCGCGTTTCGAGCTCGCGCGTGTCGACGTCGGGCATCGTGCCCGGTTCCGCGTGCACGACGAAATGAATGCGCGCGATCGCCGATTCCGACAGCAGCGGCGTGAATTCGACGTTCACGCCGTTGTACGCGTCGACGAGCAGCTTCGCGATGCGCCGGCGCAGGTCGGTGTTGTACTTGTCGCGCGGCACGAACGCGAGGCACGACACGAAGCGGTCGAACCGGTCGCGGCGCACGAACAGGCGCGTGCGCTGGTGTTCCTGCAGCCGCAGGATGCCGAGCGCGATGTCGTAGAGCTGGTCTTCGTCGGCCTGGAACAGCTCGTCGCGCGGATAGGTTTCGAGCACCGTCACGAGCGACTTGCCGAGATGCCCCTTCGGCAGGAAGCCCGCGCGCTGCACGATGTTCGCGCACTTGCGGCGCACGATCGGGATCTCGGCGCTCGACACCCTGTATGCGGTCGACGTGTAGAGCCCGATGAAGCGGCGCTCGCCGGTGATCGTGCCGTCGGCGCCGACGAGTTTCACGCCGACATAGTCGAGATAGCCGGGCCGGTGCACGGTCGCGCGCGAATTCGCCTTGGTCAGGAAGATCGGCCAGGAGCCGGTGATGATGTCGGCCGCGGCCTGCGGCAACGGCGTCACGTCGGGCGAGCCCGACGTGCGCAGCGATTCGCGCAGGATGCCGAGGCCCGAACCCTCGATGCCGCGCAGGCCGAAGCCCGCGCCGTCCGACACGAGCGCGTAGTCGCGCTGGCCGAGGAACGTGAAGTGATCGGCGGCCATCCATTCGAGGAACGCGCGCGCCTCGATGTCTTCCGCGGTCGATTCGCGCGCCTTCATTTCCTTGATCGTCGCGCGGGCGATGTCGACGATCTTCGGCCAGTCCTCGACCGATGCGCGTACGTCGCCGAGCACGTGCGCGATGTCTTCGCGCAGCGTGTCGAGCAGCGCGGCGTCGCCGCAGCGGTCGACTTCGAAATGGATGAACGACGCGAGTTGCGACTGGCCGTCGCCGGGCGTCGCGCCACCCGCGTCGACGCGCTCGATGCCGCCGTTGCCGCCGCGCCAGAGGCGGAACACGGGGTGCAGCGCCGAATGCAGCGCCAGCCCGAGGCGGTTGACGGCCATTGTCACGGAGTCGACGAGGAACGGCATGTCGTCGTTGACGATCTCGATGACCGTGTGGTCGGAGTGCCAGCCGTGCTGTTCGAGGATCGGGTTGTACACGCGCAGCCGCTCGCTGCCGGGGACGAATTTCTGCGCGGTCTGCCAGTGCGCCATCGCGGCGCCGTAGAGATCGGCGATGCCGCGGTTTTGGAGGTCGTCGGCGTCGACGAAATCGTAGTAATGATGCAGGAACGGTTCGACGATCCGGAACGTGGCTTCGGGCAGGCGCCCGCGCGCGAATTCGACGACATCGGAGAGCAGGTGTGCGACGACTTCCTCGTTCTTCGCTTCCATGGCGGTCTCCTCGTCGGGGCCATTGGCTGCTGCGGGTGTGTTCGGCATTATGCGCCGAATGCGTGACGGCGCGATGTGCGGGCGCACAACGGGAGCAGCGGAGGAGGCCGCATGCAACGCCGGTGCCTGGCGTTGCATGCGCGGGTCAAGCCAGGTCCGACGGCTTCAGGTCGGGATGCCGTGCGTAGAGCGGGTTCATGAAGTCGACCAGCATCGTGGTCAGCAACTGCGACACGAATTCGCGATAGGCGACGAATTCATCCGGAGGGCAAGTCTCCTTGACCTGCCGAAGCGACTCATCCAGGTGCGCGCCCATCGACAGGATCATGGTGTTCAGCGTCGTGGCGATACGTTGGTCTTCGATCATGCGGTCTCCTGCGCGCAGCGCGTTCGTTCGGGTGTCACCGAGGTTCGAACGGGGGTTGCCCGGGGAGTTCCGCCGATGCCGAATTGCCCGGTATCAGCGCGGCTCGCTCCACAGCTTCCCGGCCGTCGCCCAGTTCTCCTTCTTCACGTCGGTGATGATGATGTCGACCGAGCCCGGCTCGCAGCCAAGCGTCTCGCACGTGACGCGCGTGATTGCTTCGACGAATTCGCGCTTCTGGTCGACGGTGCGGCCTTCGAACAGCTGGATATTGAAAGTCGGCATGACTGAATGCTCCGATGGTTGGGGTGAACGATTCGCCTGGGGGCCGGCGGCGGCGTCAATCGCGATACGACGGATCGATCCGGTCGAGGCGGCGCAGCAGCGCCGGCCATTCCAGTTCGCCCTCGATCGCGCCGCCGTCGCGCAGTTGTTCGGCCGTGCGGTCGGCGACGGCCGGATCGGGCAGCACGAGCGGCCCGCCGCCAGCCTGCGCGCGCACCTGGATGTCGCACGCCTTGATCAGCGTATCCATCAGCACATAGGCTTCGGCGACGGTGCGGCCAACCGTCAGCGTGCCGTGATTGCGCAGCAGCATCGCGGGTTTCGCGCCGAGGTTCGCGGTCAGCCGTGCGCCTTCGGCCGGCGAGAACGCGAGCGCCTCGTAGTCGTGGTACGCGAGGTCGCCATGAAAGCGCAACGCATGCTGCGACGCGGGCAGCAGCCCGTCGCGCTGGATCGACACGGCGATGCCGGCCGTATTGTGCAGGTGCATCACGCAGACGGCGTCGGCGCGCGCGGCGTGCACGGCCGCATGCAGCGCGAAGCCCGTCACGTTGACCGCGTGCTCGCCGTCGCCGATCCGGTTGCCGGCCAGGTCGATCTTCACGAGGTTCGACGCGCGAACCTCGTCGAACGTGAGGCCGAACGGATTGATCAGGAAGTGGCCGGGTTCGCCGGGCACGGTCGCGGACAGGTGCGTGTAGATCAGGTCGTCCCAGCCGTTCAGCGCGACGAGCCGGTACGCGGCGGCGAGGTCGACGCGCAATTGGCGTTCGGCATCCGAGGTCGGGCCGCCGGGCTTCACGGCATCAGGACGGTGTGCGAATGACGACATCGGGTTCTCCGAGGGTGAAGCGGCGCGCGATGGCCACCGTGACCCACGACGCGAGCGCGAACGGGGCCGTGAACGCGGGGAGGTCCGCGCACGTCGCGAGCCACTGGATCAGCGCGGCGAGTGCGGCGGCCGCAAGCGCCGCGCGCGGGCCGCGCGGCATCAACGCGAGCGCGGCGAGCGCGCCGTTGAAGCCGAGCAGGCCGTCGGCGAACGACGGACCGCTCGCGCCGAGCGCAACCAGCAGCACGGTCGACACGATCGCGCCGCCGAGCGCGAACGCGGCCGCCCGGCGCGACGCGACGGCGATGCCGGCGACGATCAGCGCGCCGGCCCACGCGCCGTGAGCGAAGGTGGTCTGGGCGACGCCCGACAGCAACGCGTCGGCTGCGGAAGCGAGTGTCGGCACCGGGCCGGCCGTCGTGCCACCCACATGTTGCGGTGCGACAAACGGCAACCACAGCGCGGTGACGGCGAGGCACGGGCTTGAATACGGGCACTGGCGCCAGCGGGCGAGCGGCACCCGCATCGCGCGCTGCACGAGCGCCGCGCCGATTGCGGCCAGCGGCACCAGTGCGAGCGCGGCGCTTGGATGGGGCGCGAACAGCACGGCGAGCAATGCGGCGAGCGCGCCGTTGAAGCCGTGCAGCCCCTGTTCGACGTCGCGGCGCTCGGCGCCCGTCAGCACGGCGGCCATGCTGGCGGCGGCCGAGCCGACCAGCGCGGCGCACGCGAGCCGCAGGTCGGTCAGCGCCAGCGCGGCGAGCAGCAGCGCGCCGGTGAGCGCATTCGCCTGCAGCACGACCTGCCCGATGCCGCGCAGCAAAATGCGCAGGTCGATCGACGGCGAGACGGGGCGGACGGTAGGCATGATGGCGGCGGAACAGGATGAGCCGCGAGCATAGGACACAAAACCATGCACCGGAATAGGGAAGTCTGGATAGTCAGGATTTGTGGGTGATGCCCTGAATCGGGCAATGCGGATGTCGATCCGTGCGTGACCGCCGCGCCGTTGGCGTTTTCGGCGACGTTGCTTTTTGGTAGTGAACCTGGGCGGCAGTTGGCGCTTTCGTTGAGCGATTTGTGCGACGATGCCCGGCATCGGGCAAACCGGGAGGCGGAAGGATGCGCGAAGTGCGTTGGGCGTCGCTCGAAGGCGACGGGGTCGAACATCTGACGTTCGACCGGAACGGCGGCGGCATCGTCGTCGAAAGCGCCGTGGTCGGCCAGCGGTACGGCCGCGCGTACGGGCTTGCATACCGGGTCGTGTGCGATCCGCAGTGGCGGGTCAGGTACGCGGTGCTCAAGGTGATGGGCGGCGGCACGCTCGAACTGTGCGGCGCCGGCGCCGGCGCCGGCCACTGGCGCGACGGCGCGGGCCGCGCGCTGCCGGCGCTCGACGGCTGCGTCGACATCGACATCGCGGCGACGCCGTTCACGAATTCGCTGCCGATCGGCCGCCTCGGGCTCGTGCGCGGCGAGCGGCGGCCGATCGATGTCGCGTACATCGCGACGCCGGACCTGACGGTCACGCCGGTCAAGCAGGCCTACGCGTGCATCGAGCCGGGCCGGCGCTACCGCTACGAAGGAATCTTCCGGGATTTCACGGCCGAGATGGACATCGACGACGACGGGCTCGTCGTCGACTACGAGACGCTGTTCAGACGCCTGCCGGCGCCGACGGGGCGCTGAACCGCGGCGGTCGTGATCGCCGGCCGCTCGTGTGCGGACGCGAAGCGGTCGATCCGCGACGCGATCAGGTCCGGGTGGCGCAGCACGATCCAGTGCGTGCCGTCGATCTCCTCGCGTACGTGCTCGCCGAGCCAGCGGTCGAGATCGACCGACATCTCCGGCGTCACGTAGCGATCGCGCACCGGCACCAGGATCTGCACGGGCGCCTGCGCGTACCGTTCGCGCGGCTTGCGCGCCCGTGCGAGAAAGTTCGCGCGGTACAACTGCAGGCCGTTCAGCGCGTTCTTCAGTTGCACGGGATCGCGCTCGGCGCGCACGCGTTCGGTGAACTGCAGCCAGCGCGGCCACAGCGCCGCGCCGCCCAGCCGCCATACCAGCGACGGCACGAGCGGCAGGTGGAAGAACGCGATGTACCACGACTTCAGGCTTTGCTTGAGCCGCATCTTCGCGCGGAACACGTGGTCGAGGCACGGGCCCGAGATCGACGTGTACGACGCGATCCGGCCGCGGAACGCGGGGTCGGTCACGGCCTCCCAGCACTGGATCGAGCCCCAGTCGTGGCCGACGAGATGGAACGGCCGGCCGCCGCAGGTCGCGTCGGCCACCGCCTTCAGGTCGCCGGCGAGCCGCTCGAGCGTGTAGTCGGCGCGGCGGCGCGGCGCATCGGACGCGCCGGCGCCGCGCACGTCGTACGCGATCACGCGGTAGCGCTTCGCGAGCCGCGCGCGGATCGGCGCCCACACGGCCGCCGAATCGGGATAGCCGTGCACGAGGATCAGCGGCGGCGCGCGACGCGACCCGCTTACGTAGACGGCGAGTTTCACGTCGCCGGACTGGACGGTCAGCATCGCGTGGGCGCGCGCCATGGCGTCATGCCTGCGCAACCGGGTGCAGCGGCACGCGGCGCGGGGCGGCCTGCGTCGCATAGCGCGCGTTGGTCGCGTCGATGTTCTCGAGCAGCGTGTCGAGCCCCTGCAGGTACTGGTGGTTGTCGTGGTCCCACGGGTGGAAGCCCGGGCGGAAGTAGTCGAGCCATTCGCGCGCGATGCTCGGGAACACGCCGTGCTTCGGGCCGTACAGATACTTCACGAGGCGCCACATGCCGCCGAACTTGCCGTGTTCGCGACGGTGCGCGCGCATCAGGCGCACGTGGAAGTCGAACACGATGGTCCAGAAGAACACGGTCGTCGTCAGCATCGTGCCCGTGCGCAGCAGGTAGCTGCCGAGGCCCGGCTTCATCACGGTGCGCCATACGTCGTACGACACCGCCTTGTGCTCGGTTTCCTCCATCGCGTGCCACATCCACATCTGCTGGTAGCCTTCGACCGAGCCGTCGATCCGGTGTTCGTGGCCCGACAGCAGCTGGTTCGCGAGGATCGCCGTGTAGTGCTCGAGCGCGATCGTGATCGCGAGCTGCATCGAATGCGGCAGCGCCTTCCTGAACCAGCCGAGGATCGTCCACAGGCGCTTGTCGAGCTTGTGCGCGGGCAGGCCCGACGACTGCAGCAGGTCGTTGTATTCGATGTGCTCGCGCGTGTGCATCGCTTCCTGGCCGATGAAGCCGAGCACCTGCTTCTTCAGCTCGGGATCCTCGATCCGGTCGCGGTAGTTGCGCACCGAATCCATGAAGAAGCGTTCGCCGGCCGGGAACAGCAGCGACAGCGCGTTCATGAAGTGCGTGACCGGCACGCCCTGCACGTGCCAGTCCTTCGCGCGTTCGGGCGGCAGCGCGAACCGGATGTCGCGCCGCACGGGCATCATGTTCGGGGTTGTCATGATTGTTCTCCTCCCTGATTGCCTGCGTTGTTGTAGGTGGCGTGAAGCGGGGCGGCCGCCGGTGCGCCGCGTGCGGCATGGCGGCGGGCCTTCGCGGCCTCGCGGCGCGTCGCGAGCACGACGAGCGCCTGGTACGCGGCCGGCAGGATGCGCGCCATCCAGTCCGCGCCCTTCGCGTCGCGGCCGATCAGCACGCGGCGCTGGTTCTTGCGCACGCCGGCGAGGATCGTGCGCGCGGCGTCGTCGGCGGTCGTGATGAAGAACTTCTCGAAGCTGTCCTTGCCTTGCTGTTCGCTCTCGACGATGAAGCCGACCATGTTCTTCGCGACGCGGCTCGACTGCGCGATGTTGGTGCGGATGCCGCCCGGATGCACGCAGGTCGCCGACACGCCGCACTTCATCATGTCGAGCTCCTGGCGCAGCGATTCGGTGAAGCCGCGCACCGCGAACTTGGTCGCGTTGTAGCCGCTCATGCCCGGCTGCGCGAAGATCCCGAAGATGCTCGACGTGTTGATCACGTGGCCGTCGCCCGATGCCTTCAGGTGCGGCAGGAACGCCTTCGTGCCGTGCACGACGCCCCAGAAGTTGATGTTCACGATCCACTCGAGATCGCTGTATTCCATTCCTTCGATCGTGCTCGACAGCGCGACGCCCGCGTTGTTGAAGATCAGGTTGACCTTGCCGTGTTCCTTCGCGGTGTCGTCGGCCCACGCGAACATCGCGTCGCGGTCGCCGACGTCGAGCATGCGCGTCGACACGCGCACGTTCGGCGCGATCGCGCGGACGATCCGTTCGGTTTCGGCGAGGCCGACGCCGTTCTTGTCGGCGAGCGATACCTGGCAGCCGGCCTGCGCGAGCTGGATCGCGAGCGCGCGGCCCATGCCCGAGCCGGCACCCGTGATCGCGGCGACCTTGTTGGTGAAATCTCTCATGTCGGTGGCTCCTGGTCTGGCTCAGGCCGCTTCGGCGGAAGTGGAAGCGGAAGCGGCGGACGCGGTGACGGGCCGCGCGGCCGTGTCGTGCCGCGGCGCGCGATACGCGTGGTAATCGGCGATCGAGAAGCGCGCGGTCGCCTGGCGGAAGCGCCACGTGAAGCCCGGCCACAGCGTCGTGTTCTTGCCCGTGCGCGGATCGAGGTACCAGCTCTTGCAGCCGCCGGTCGACCAGATTGCCTTCTTGAGCTTGCCCTGCAGGTCGCTGTTGAACTGCGCCTCGACGAGCGGGCGCACCTCGATCGCATCCGCGCGCTCGCGGTGCATCGCCTGCAGCGCGCCGAGGATGTATTCGATCTGCGACTCGATCATGAACACCATCGAGTTGTGGCCGAGGCCCGTGTTCGGGCCGACGATCATGAAGAAGTTCGGGTAGCCGGGCAGCGTCGAGCCGAGATACGCGTGCGCGCCGTCGCGCCACGCGTCGACGATGTCGAGGCCGCCGCGGCCGACGATTGCGCCGCGCGGATACGGATCGGCAACCTGGAAGCCGGTGCCGTAGATCAGGCAGTCGACTTCATGACGCTTGCCGTCGGTCGTCACGACCGCGTCGGCTTCGATATGGTCGATGCCGGTCGTGACCACGTCGACGTTCTTGCGCGACAGCGCCGGGTAGTAGTCGTTCGAGATCAGCACGCGCTTGCAGCCGAGCGTGTAGTTCGGCGTGACGACCTTGCGCAGCTCCGGATCGGGAACCTGCTTGCGGATGTGGCGCAGCGCGAGCTTCTGCACGTTCTTCATCAGCGACGGATGGATCGCGAAGCCGATCACGCGCGATTCGAGCATCCAGTAGATGCCGCTGCGCACGGCCTTCTGCGTGACCGGCAGCGTGCGGAACAGCCACTTCTCGAGCCCGGTCAGGTTGCGGTCGGGCTTCGGCATGATCCACGGCGGCGTGCGCTGGAACAGCGCGAGCGCCTTCACGCGCGGCGCGATCTGCGGCACGAACTGGATCGCGCTCGCGCCGGTGCCGATCACCGCGACGCGCTTGCCTTCGAGCGCATAGTCGTGATCCCACTGCTGCGAATGGAACGCGCGGCCCTTGAAATTCTCGACGCCGGGAATCGCCGGCAGCGCGGCGCGCGACAGGCCGCCCATTCCCGACACCAGCACGCGCGCGGACAGCCGCTTGCCGTTCGCGAACGTGAGGCGCCAGCGCTGCGCGGTTTCGTCGTACTCGGCGCGCTGCAGTTCATGGTTCAGGCGCAGGTGCGGGCCGATGCCGAAGCGCTGCACGCAGTCTTCCAGGTACGCGCGGATTTCCGGCTGCGGCGCGAACATGCGCGTCCAGCGCGGGTTCGGCGCGAACGAGAACGAATAGACGTGCGATTGCACGTCGCATGCACACCCGGGGTAATGATTGTCGCGCCACGTGCCGCCGACCGACGCGGCCTTCTCGAGGACGACGAAGTCGGTCACGCCTGTTTGCCGCAGGCGGATCGCCATCCCGAGACCGGCGAAGCCGGTGCCGATGATGGCGATGTCGATGGTTTCGTCCAGGCCGTCGTGGCCGGGTGGACCGAAAGGCAACGTGCGAGCATTCATCCGGGTGTCTCCGATTTGGCTCATTTTTGAATGTTACATTGGTTGATGTAACGATAGTGGGTGCACCCGGAAACCGCAAGAGGCTAGAAGCGGCGCTCTAAGGTCGGGAAGCCAGACGGGAAAAGGCTGAGCGGGGTTTGGAACGGGCCGCTTTCCGCATTGCGGGAGACGCGGAAAGGGCCGTCGACAGGGCGTGAGAGGCGGTAGACGAGACTGCCGGCGCGTGGCGGTCTGTTTGAAACGGTATCAGGGACGGATCGATCGGGCGGCCGTCTCATGGAAAACCCCGGCCACGATCGTGACCTGCGCGAGCGCGTAGAGGCCCCAGATCAGGTAGTCGATGCCGGGAAAACCGCCGAGGAACCGGCCGACGCCGATCAGCGTATCGGAGCCGACGAAGATCAGGCTGCCGACGGCGACCAGCGGGCCGTGCGTGCGGGCGGCGAGCGCGAAGCTCGCCATCACGCACAGCACGAGCATGTAGACGGCGACCGGCGCCAGCAGCTCGCCGAGGTGCGGGAGGAAGGCCAGGTAGAACGCCGGTGCCGCGATCCATAGCCCGACGAGCGCGACGATGCGCCAGCCATGCGGCCGCGCACGCCAGCGCACGAAGATCGCGCAGTAGCACAGGTGCGTGAGCAGGAACGCGCCGAGGCCGAAGACGAACGACAGCGGCCAGTCGGGCAGCGCGAGCAGCACGTCGCCGAGCACGGCGGTCGCGAGCGCCGCGCACAGCCACGCGCGTTCGCGCGGCGCGCCGCAGGTGCTGCCCGCCGCGAGCAGCAGGATGCCCATCGCGGTTTTCGCGGCGGCCTGGCCGGGATAGGGCGCGGCGGCGAGCGACAGCCCGTACAGCAGCGCGGCGGTGACGGCGAGCGGCCAGAGCCGGCGATAGGTGGCGGGAAGCGTGGCGATCAACGCGGGTGTCTCCGGTTTGTTGTTGTCTGCGGTGGATGGCGCGCCGTCGAGGGCGCGGCTGCCGGCCATTATCCGGAAGAAAGGGCGCGCGAAAACCGGCGAATCCTTCTAGGAAACGGGACAAGGCGGCTGCCGGATTTCTTTGGCGCGTTGCCCCGGCTGCACCGGGGCAACGACATCGATTCGGCTTGCTATGATCGCCGCGGTATTGCCGTTGTCGATGTCGTTGTCCCGCCCGGCCGTGCGACAGGATGCACAAGCCGGTGCGTGCCCGATGAATCCATGCCGTGTCCGGCCCGCGCGCCAATGCGAAGCGGGGCGGGCCGGCCTCCACGAAAACAGATCCGACCATGACCGAACTTCTCCACGGCGACGGCGCGATCCGTCGCACGACGCCGTACGGCTCCTCGATCGAAAACACCTATGCGGGCGTGTTGTCGTTCATGCGCCGCAACTATTCGCGCGCGCTCGACGGCGTCGATGTCGCGATTTCAGGCGTGCCGCTCGACCTCGCGACGACTTACCGCTCCGGCGCGCGGCTCGGGCCCGCCTCGATCCGCGCGGCGAGCGTGCAGCTCGCGGAGCTCAATCCGTATCCGTGGGGCTTTGATCCGTTCGACGATCTCGCGGCCGTCGACTACGGCGACTGCTGGTTCGACGCGCACAACCCGCTGTCGATCAAGTCCGCGATCGTCGAGCATGCGCGCACGATCCTGCGTTCGGGCGCGAAGATGCTGACGCTCGGCGGCGACCACTACATCACGTATCCGCTGCTGGTCGCGCACGCGGAGCGCTACGGCAAGCCGTTGTCGCTGATCCATTTCGACGCGCACTGCGATACGTGGGCCGACGACGATCCGGACAGCCTCAATCACGGCACGATGTTCTACAAGGCGGTGAAGGAAGGGCTGATCGATCCTGCGACGTCGGTGCAGGTCGGCATCCGCACGTGGAACGACGACTTTCTCGGGATCGAGCGGCTCGATGCCGCGTGGGTGCACGACCACGGCCCGCGCGCGGCGGTCGAGCGAATCGTCGACATCGTCGGCGCGCGGCCCGCGTACCTGACGTTCGACATCGATTGCCTCGATCCGGCGTTTGCGCCCGGCACGGGCACGCCGGTCGCGGGCGGGCTGTCGTCCGCGCAGGCGCTGGCGATCGTGCGTGGGCTCGGTGCGGTGAACCTGGTTGGCGCGGATGTTGTCGAGGTTGCGCCGGCATACGATCACGCGGATATCACCGCGATCGCGGCGGCGCATGTCGCGTGCGATCTGCTGTGCCTGTGGCGGCAGAAGAAGGTGGCGGGTGCGTTGAAGTAAGGCGGCGGGCGCATGCCGCCGGCGCGTTGCGCGCGGCGGCGGATCGATGGCCGGGCGTTGTGTTTAACCGCGGTTTAACCGCGCGTGTCGACCCAGTTGCGTGCCCAGCGGGTCGAGTGCTGCAGCGCCTGCTCTTCACTCGTGAAGTAATCGAGCGAATAGAACTGGTAGCGGCCTTCGGCGCGTTCGAGCAGCAGGTTGGATGAAAAGCTACCGTCGGGCAAACGATGTGCCGAGGGTTGAACGGCATAGCCGTTGTATTGTTGAATTCGTTGGTTGTGCATTTTAATTTTAATGATGTTCGAGTGCGCGCGTGCCGTGCGAAATGTGCACGGGTGCGCCGATTCAAAGCCATTGCGAGCTGAATCTGAAGCAGTCGGAAAGCGGAAAAGGGGCCTTGCAGCCAGAGGGGAGAATGAAGTGCAACGAGGCGTGTGGCGCTCGGCAAGCTGCTGAATCAACAGATGCAGCTAAGAGCAATCGCGCCAACTTTGGGAGACAAAGCGCTCCGCGAGGATGTCGCTGCAACCCGGCGTCCGTTTGACGGGAGGCCGGGTCCTTCAAACTTTACAGCGGCGTGATGTTGGCCGCTTGCAGACCCTTCGGGCCTTGCTTCGTTTCGAAGCTCACCTTCTGATTTTCAGCCAGCGTCTTGAAGCCGTCGGCTCGAACTTCGGAGAAGTGAGCGAACAGGTCGTCGCCGCCGTTGTCCGGGGTGATGAAGCCAAAACCTTTGCTGTCGTTGAACCACTTGACGATACCGGTATCCATGAAGAATCCTTGAAGAAAAAAATAAGAAAATCTGCTCTGCAAAAGAGAGCGCTTGAAGCGTCAAGGAGGGAGAGGACAACGAATACCGCTGGGAAGCGAGCAATTGATGAACAGCAATCGAACTTCTTGAACTTCTGGCGACACACTACCCGCCGGTAGTGCCAGCGTCAATCGTTATGTTGTAACTGTTTCACTGGGCGGTCCGTTTTGCGGATGAAACGATGCGGCCCAGCCCGGCTGCGCGCCCAGTCCGGCATGACGCGCAGCTCGGACAGGGCCGATGCGGTCGGCGGCGCTGCACGACCCGCATCGGCCCTCGGATTGGACGCGAGCGCGACGGTAGCTTTTGGCCGGCAGCGCGTTCCGCGTCAAGCCATCCCTTCGAGGATGACGAAGGTTCCCGTTGCTGCCCCGGCGCGGAGCGCCCTGGCGGTCTGGTACTCCGGGCTGTCATAGAAGCGCTTGGCCTCGGCGAACGAATCGAACTCGAGAACCACGTGCCGCTCGTGAGCCTCGCCTTCGAGGTTTTCATACTGTCCCCACGCTGCAACGACCTTCGGCCCGAACGTTTTTATTGCGTTGCCCGCGGCTTCTGCATAGGCGGCGTAGGCGGTTGCGTCCGAGACGCTGACATGTGCGATCAGATAACCTTTTGGCATGTGGATCCCTCTTGAGTAGTGAGCACCCGTAATTCGACACGGGGCGCGTTTGCAATCGTCCCGTCAAAGGGATCGATGTGCAGCCGCCGGCCTATTTCGACGCGACGCGCGCGAAAGGTTGGGGGAGCCGGCCAGCCTCCTGACGATCGATCATCCAGCCGGGATAGCACGGAGGCAAAGCACTCACTGCGTCGAGGCGCGCAAGCTCGTTCCCGGTAAGGACGACATCGGCCGCGCCGAGATTGTCTTCGAGCTGTTCGATCCGTTTGGCGCCGATGATGACGCTCGTGACATGCGGCTTGGCGAGTAACCAGGCGAGCGCGATCCGGGCGACCGACACATCGTGCGCGTCGGCGATGGCGCGCATCTCCGCAACGCACGGCCACGCACGATCGAGATCGACCGGCGGAAAATCGAAATGGCTGCGCCGCGAACCTTCTTCGGTTGGCGCACCGGGACCAAACTTGCCCGACAGCAGTCCGCCGGCGAGGGGCGACCAGACGAGGAGCCCCATCTGCTCGTCGACAGCGAGCGGCACCAGTTCGCGCTCTGCGTCGCGTCCGGCGATCGAATAGTAGGCCTGGAGCGTCTCGAAGCGCGTGGCGTGAAGCGCCGCGCTCAGCCCGAGCGCTTTGCCGATCTTGCCTGCGCGCCAGTTCGAGACGCCGACGTAACGGACGAGGCCCTGTCGCGTGAGATCGTCGAGGGCGCGCAGTGTCTCTTCGATCGGCGTGACAGGATCGCTGGCGTGAATCTGGTACAGGTCGATATGGTCGACCTGGAGCCGTTCCAGGCTTCTCTGCACGGAATCCATGATGTGACCGCGCGACGCCCCCTGGCCGTTGGGTTTGGGGCTCATCACGCCGGCCGTCTTGGTCGCCAGCACGATCTCGTTGCGCGGCACGCCGATGTCTCTCAGCGCTTGTCCGACGACGCGTTCGGAGTGGCCAAAGGAATAAATGTCGGCGGTGTCGATGAAGTTGATTCCCTCGGCAAGCGCGCGGGCAATCAACCGGTTCGCGTCGTCCTGACCGACTGCGCCGATCGCCTTCCACATACCGGCATCGGCGTTGCCGCCCATCGTCATCGTGCCGAGGCACAGCTCGGAGACATGCAGGCCGGTGCGGCCAAGTTGCTTATATTTCATGGCAGTTTCCTTCAGGATTGACCGGACGAAATGCGGCCGCGCCCGGTCGGTGGCGTCCCGCACGTCGGCATTTCAGTTGCGTTGGGATCTTCCGGACCGAAATTGCGCGGCGATCATCGCCACGCGTGCACCGTAGCGGCGGGCCGTCTCGAGATCCCCTGGCGACATCTCGTCAGGCGACGCATCGGCAGGTGTCTGCGCCATCGGCGCGATGTAGGAGCCCATGCGGTTCAGGTCGTCACGCATCGAGGCTTTCAGGTTGGCCGGCTTGATGTCCATGCTGACCCAGATGCCGCCGTGCTGCCCGGCCAGCAGGAAGAAGTACTCGAGCGTATTGAGCTTGTCGCCGTTGATACTTGCGCTATTGGTAAAGCCGCCGAATACCTTGTTCTGCCAGCCACCTTCGAACCAGATCTTCGAGGATGCGTCTGCGAACTTCTTGAACTGCCAGCTGGGGCCGCCCATGTAGGTCGGCGAGCCGAACAGGATCGCGTCCGCGCCGGCAAGCGTGTCCCAGGCATCCTCGGCAAGGTTTCCGTCGGTATCGATTGCGACGAGTACGGCGCCGGCGCCTTCGGCGATGGCTGTTGCCATACGCCGGGTATGACCGTAGCCGGAGTGGTAGACGACGACCGTTCCAGCCGGCGAGTTGCGTTGATTCATGGTGGTTCCCTTTCGTTCAGGTTGTGCCGCGGACGACATGGGAAGCCACTCTACTGAGTCGCCACTGGGTTATAAACAACGGTAAATTGAACGTTCTGTTACTTGCCGGGTAAACAATGCAAAACCTCGACGCGCTCTTGATTTTTGCCCGTGTCGCCGAAATGACGAGCTTCACGCGTGCGGCCGAAAGCCTGGGTATTCAGAAGGGACGTGTGTCCATCGTCGTCCGCGGGCTTGAGCGAGACATGGGTGTCGCGCTCCTGCATCGGACCACGAGGAGCGTGCAGCTCACTGAAGATGGGCGCGCCTTTTATTCCCGCGCACGGGATCTGCTGGCCGAAGTGCAGGAATTGCAATCGATGTTCTCGGGGAATGGCACACGACTGCGCGGCAGGTTGCGCGTCGACATGCCCACCGAATTGGCGCGAAGCGTCGTGGTTCCGGCACTGCCGCAACTGATGGCGGCGCATCCGGACCTGGAGCTTGAACTTTCCAGCACCGATCGGCGTGTCGATCTCGTCCAGGAAGGGTTCGATTGCGTGATCCGGCTGGGCCCGATCGTCGACGACACGCTGATTGCCCGACCGCTGGGCAAACTGCGCATGACGAATGCGGCGAGCCCGGGCTATCTGGCACGGTACGGCGTGCCGCATACGCTCGACGATCTGCGCAGCCAAGGACACAAAATGGTCCACTACACGCTGACGCTCGGCGCCAGGCATGCCGGATGGGAATACCCGGACGGCGACGGCTATGCGTGGCTCCCGTTGCCAAGCGCGATGCAGGTCAACAGTGTCCAGACCTATCATGCAGCCGGGCTTGCGGGCATCGGGTTGATCCAGGCGGGCTATTCAGCGCTCGCGCATCACCTTGAAAGCGGTGCGCTGGTAGAGGTTCTGCCCGACTTGCGTCCGGAGCCTCTCGCCGCGTCGCTCGTCGTGGCCCATCGGCGCAATCTGTCGCCGCGCGTGCGGGCCTTCATGGACTGGATCGAGGGAGTATTGGCGCCCTATTTTGACTAGCCCCGAACACTCGGGAAGAAAAAAAGCCGACGGGCAGGGTGCCCGTCGGCCTCTTTCGAGTGGGTTCGCGCTGCGTTCGCGTTATTTCGCCGCCAGCGCGCTCTTCACGCTTTGATCGATCCACGCATTCTCCGCGACGCTCAGCTTCTGCGGAATCAGCTTCGCCGCATGGAACGCATCGGCAACCCCCTGCTGCGCCGCGACGATCCGGTCATCGAGCGGCACCGCGCCGAACGGCACGCGCTTGAACCACGTTTCAACGAGCGGTTGCGGCAGCCCGACCTTCGGCGCGACCAGCGCGGCGGTCTCGGCCGGATGGCCGTTGACCCACTGGCCCGTGTCGCGCGCCTGCTTCAGGATCGCGCCAACCACGTCCGGATGCTGCTGCGCGAAGTCCCGCGTCGCTTCATAGAAGTTGTTGGTGGCCGCGAGCCCCGTGTAGTCGGACAGCGTGCGCACCTTCAGCGCGTTCTGTGCGGCCGCGTAATACGGATCCCATACGACCCACGCGTCGACGTTGCCGCTCTCGAACGCGGCGCGCGCGTCGGCCGGCGCGAGATACACGGGGCGGATTTCGTCGTAGCGCACGCCGGCCTTCTTCAGCGCTTCGAGCAGCAGGTAGTTCGCGCTCGAGCCTTTCTGCAGCGCGACCTTCTTGCCGCGCAGGCCGGCCACCGAGCGGATCGGCGAATCGGCCTTCACGAATACGGCTTCGTTGTGCGGCGCCGGCGGTTCCGCGCCGACATAGACGAACTGCACGCCGGCGGCCTGCGCGAACACGGGCGGCGGCGCGCCCGTATAGCCGAAGTCGATGCTGTTCGCGTTCAGCGCTTCGAGCAGTTGCGGGCCGGCCGGAAATTCGAACCACTGGACGCCATAACCGAGCGGCTTGAGCCGCGCTTCGAGCGAGCCTTGCGCCTTGATGACCGACAGCAGGCCGGCCTTCTGGTAGCCGATGCGCACGACCTTGTCGGCGCCGCCCTGCGCAAAGGCCGACGCGGCGGCGAGCGCGACGAGCGTGACGGCGGCGGTGCGGGTGATCCAGCGGGTGAAACGAATCATCGAACGAACTCCATGCGAAACATCTTCGGGCGAGCGGCCGGTGCCGCTCGGTTGGAAGAATCGTCGCATGGGCGATTACGCCCGCAAACGAAGCATTGCCGATATCAATATGACGGCGGCGGCCCTATGCTTTGTCGCCGTTGCCTTGTGAATCGGGCGTGCCGGACTGCCGCGCGGCCTCGTCGCTGAGCTTCTTGTCGAGGATCGTCGCGACGCGGCCGCCGAGATAGGCGCTCGCCGCGGTTTCGAGCGCGCGGTTCGTCTCGCCTTCGACGAACACGGCCGCGAGCGGGCGCAGGCGCCAGATTGCGTCGACGAGTTCGGGCACGTCGGTGGCGGGCGGCAGCGTGCCGGCGTCGTAGCGGTCGAGCCGCTTCACGACGAGATCGACGAGCAGCCGCGCGATCGCGTCGAAGTGCGGCCGCGCGAGGCTGATCACGTCGAGCAGCTCGCGCGGCGGGATGCCTTCCTTCGTCATCGCCGCCGCCGCCTCGAGCAGCGCGGGGCTCTTCGCGACGAACGACAGGCCGCGCCGTTCGAGCAGGCCGAGCTCGGTCACGCGTGACAACTGCGTGGTCGCCTGCGGGCCGAACATCTGCGCGAGCGCGGCGAGAGAATAGGTTTTCGGCAGTTCGTGCGACCAGCGGCCGCCGATCGCGTTTTCGAGGCCGAGGATCGAGCGCAGGTCGTGGCCTTCGTCGATCGCCTTGATCAGGTCCTGGATGTTCGACAGCGTATAGCCGCGCGCGAGCAGGTGGTTGATCAGCTTCAGGCGCGCGACGTGCGTGTCGTCGTAGATGCCGACGCGCCCGCGTTTCTCCGGCGGCGCGAGCAGCCCGCGATCCTGGTACGCGCGGACGTTGCGCACGGTGGTGTCGGACACGCGCGCGAGTTCGTCGACCGTGTACTCGTTGCGGGAGTCCGGCGCCGCCTCGTCGGGTGTGGAATGAGTCTGTTTTGACATGCGGCCATTCTAGCGCGACGTGGCAGGCTCGGGCGACGCGGGGAGCGTGTGCGCGCCTTGCCCGAGCGGGCGCTGCAGCAGCGCGGTGTCGATCCAGCGGCCGTGCTTGAAGCCGGTTGCTTTCAGCATGCCGGCCGGCTCGAAGCCGAACGCGCGATGCAGCGACGTCGAGCCGCCGGTGCCGCCGTCGGCGATCACCGCGATCATCTGCCGCCACGGGCCGGCCTCGCAGCGTTCGATCAGCGTCGCGAGCAGTGCGCGGCCGATCCCGCGCCCGCGTTGCGCATCGTCGATGTAGATCGAATCCTCGATCGTGAAGCGGTACGCGCTGCGCGTGCGGTACGGCGTCGCGTACGCGTAGCCGGTCACGCGGCCGTCGCATTCGGCGACGAGATAGGGCAGCCCGTGGCGCAGCACCGCGTCGCGGCGCACGCGCAGCTCGGCGACGTCGGGCGGCGTTTCCTCGAACGACGCGACGCTGTGGTGCACGTGGTGCGCATAGATCGCGTGGATCGCATCGAGGTCGGCGTCGGTCGCATCGCGAACGATGCAGGCGGGGGCGGTGGGCATGGCGGCGGGTCCGGTGAAATCAAAGCGCTACTATGCCGGCCGCCGGGCCGCGTGGCAAAGCCGTGTGCGGCGCTGGCCGCCTACAGCCGGCCGTCCGCCGCATGAACCGCATCGGCGATCGCGTCGGCGACGCGCTGCACGCGCGGCGACCGGCGCACGTCCGGGTGGACGACGAGCCAGATCTCGCGCTCGATGTCGCAACGCGGCGCGGCCGTCAGCTCGACGAGCGGCGCACCGGCATGCGCGGCCGGATCGTCGACGAGAAACCTCGGCAGCAGCGCGACGCCGGCCCCGGCCGCGCACGCGCGATGCTGCGCGGCCAGGTCGTTGGTGACGAACGCGAAGCGGCGCCCGGCCGCGAAGCGTTCGAGCCACTGCTGCTGCGGCGTTTGCGCGAGCGCGTCGTCGTAGCCGACGAACGGCCAGGTGTCGGGCGGCGCGTCCGCCCATTCCGGCGACGCGCACAGCGCGAAACGCATCGTACCGAGCCGGCGCGCGGCGAGCCCCGGCTCGCTCGGCCGCGACAGCCGCACCGCGAGATCGGCTTCGCGCGCGTACAGGTTCGCCGCGTGCATCTCGCCCAGCAGGTCGATCCGCAGCGCCGGCCACGCGCGCTGCGCGCGGGCGAGCCGCGGCGCGAGGAAATGGCTGGCGAACACCGGCGACGCCGACACGCGCACCACGCCGTCGAGCGCCGCCGCGCCCTGGGCGGCGCGCGCGAACGCATGCGCGTCGGTCTCGAGGCGCGCGGCGTGCTCGGCGAGGTGCAGCCCTTCGTCGGTCGGCGGCCAGCCGCGCGGCAGCCGGTCGAACAGCCGGATCCCGAGCGCGGACTCCAGCGCGTCGATGCGCCGCGCGACCGTCGAATGCTGAACCTGCAGCGCGCGGGCGGCGGCCGACAGGCTGCCGCCGCGCATCACCGCGAGGAAATAGCGGATGTCGTCCCAGCTCATCGGCACCACGGACGCGGGAACGGGATCTTGATCGGTCGAATTTTGCACAGTAGATGGGCGATTAACGTGAATTCCGTTCGATTATGCACGATGGGATGATCGTGTCACTTCATTCGATTACGAGGAACGTCATGACCCAGACTGCCACCGCCATCCGGATCGGGATCGACCGCTATGGCGACGCCGGCGTGCTGCGCCGCGTCGATGCGCCCGTCGCGCCGCCCGGTGCCGGCGAAGTGCGGATTCGCCAGACCGCCATCGGCGTGAATTTCGTCGACATCTATTTCAGGACGGGGGCGCATGCATTGCCCGCGCTGCCGGACGCGCTCGGCGTCGAGGCGGCCGGCGTGGTCGACGCGGTCGGGCCCGGCGTGACGGATCTCGTGCCCGGCCAGCGCGTCGCGTATGCGGGCATGCCGACCGGCAGCTATGCGAACCTGCGCACGATGCCGGCCGAACGCGTGCTGCCGATCCCCGACGGCCTGAGCGACGACGCCGCCGCGGCCGGGCTGCTGAAGGGGATCACCGCCTACATGCTGCTGCATCGTGTCCGTCGGGTCGGCCCCGGCAACACGGTGCTCGTGCATGCGGCGGCCGGCGGCGTCGGGCTGCTTGCGACGCAGTGGGCGCGTGCCCTCGGCGCGCGGGTGATCGGGACGGTCGGATCGGCCGCGAAAGCCGCGCTCGTGCGCACGCACGGCGCCGAAGCGGTCGTCGATTATCGCGAGGAGGATTTCGTCGCGGCCGCGCGGGCATTCGGCGGCGGCGCGGGCGTCGATTACGCGATCGACGGGATCGGCGGCGACGTGCTGACGCGCACGCTCGGCGCGATCCGTCCGTTCGGGATGGTCGCGAGCATCGGGCAGGTTGCCGCGATCGGCGCGCGGCAGACGTTCGATCTCGACGAACTCGGGCCGGCCCGGTCGATCGCGCTGGCGCGGCCGAGCGTGCTCGGCTTCATCGCACGCGACGTGGCGGGGTATCGGGACGCCGCGCGCGCGACGCTCGAACGGCTGGCCGGCGGGATGCATGTGGAGATCGGCGCGCGATTGCCGCTCGAACAGGCGGCCGATGCGCACCGGTTGCTGGAGTCGCGCGCGACGACGGGGGGCGTTGTGCTGCTGCCGTAACGGCGGAGGGTTGCGGATTGCGATGCGGCTTGACGGCCTCATCGCGGCTCGCCGGCCGGTCAGTTGTGCTTGCGCAGCGGCGCATCCTCGACGAACCATGCGAGCACGAACGCGATCGCGATCACCGTCGCCGCCGCGAGATACACGACGTGCAGCGAGCCGGCGAACGCATGCAGATACGCGTCGCGCACGGCATCCGGCAACTGGTGCACGGCGGCCGGGCCGAGCGCGGGCGGCAGCTCCGTGCCGGCCGGCAGCGCGTCTGCGATCCGCGACTGCAGCCCGTGCGAGAACAGCGCGCCGAACGCGGCGACGCCGAGCGAGCCGCCGATCGAGCGGAACAGCGTCGCACCCGACGTCGCGACGCCCATGTGCCGGAATTCGACCGTGTTCTGCACCGCGAGCGTGAGCACGGGCATCACCATGCCGAGCCCGATCCCGAGCAGTGCCATGTACGCGTACATTGTGTGCAGCGGCGTGTCGAGCGTCAGTGTCGACAGCAGCGCCATCGCGACGCCGCCGATCAGCGTCCCCCCGATCGGGAACATCCGGTACGAACCGAGCCGCGAGATCAGCCGGCCGCTGACGACCGACGTCACGAGCATCCCGCCCATCATCGGCAGCAACTGCATCCCGGCCTGAGACGGCGTCGAGCCCTTCACGACCTGCAGGTAGAGCGGGATGAACGTGACCGAGCCGAACAGCGCGATGCCGACGACGAAGCCGATCAGGCCGACCAGCACGAAGGTGCGATGGCGGAACAGCTCGAGCGGCATGATCGGCTCGGCCGCGAGCCGTTCTTCATAAATGAAGCCGCCGATCGCGACGAGGCCGAGCACGAGCGTCATCCACAGTTGCGGCGACGTCCACGGCAGCAGCGAGCCGCCTTCGCTCGTGAACAGGATCACGCAGGTGAGGGCGGTGGCGAGGAACGCGGCACCCATGTAGTCGATCCGGTGCTTCACGTGCGCGGTGTGCGGACGGAACGCGATGCCGATCACCGCGAGCGCGAGAAAACCGAGCGGCAGGTTGATCGTGAAGATCCAGCGCCACGACAGGTGCTCGACCAGGAAGCCGCCGAGCAGCGGGCCGATGATCGTCGCGAGACCGTAGACGCCGCCGAACATGCCCTGATAACGCGCGCGGCGATCGGGCGGGACCAGATCGCCGATCGCGGCCATCGTGACGACCATCAGGCCGCCGCCGCCGAGCCCCTGCAGCGCGCGCAGCACGATCAGCTGCGTCATGTCCTGCGCGATGCCGCACAGCGCGGAGCCGGCGAGGAACAGCACGATCGCGACCTGCAGCACGATCTTGCGGCCGTACAGGTCGCCGAGCTTGCCGTACAGCGGCAGCACGACGGTGGACGACAGCAGGTAGGCGGTGACGACCCACGACAGTTGGTCGAGCCCGCCGAGCTCGCCGACGATCGTCGGCAGCGCGGTCGACACGATCGTCTGGTCGAGCGCGGACAGCAGCATGACGAGCAGCAGCGCGGCGACGATCAGGCCGGTCGGCGCGTCGCGGCGGGCCGTTTCGGCGGCCGGTGGAGCGAGGAGGGTGTCGGTTGTCATCGATATATCTGCCATGGCAGGGAATTGAGTCGAAATATAGCCATAGATGATTGACCAGTCAATTTCTGCCCAGCCTTGATATGTTGCAACCGTAACAGGAGATTGCCGGCATGAAAAATTGACCGGGATCAGACAGAAAGCAGGGCCGGATTCAAGTTTTCTGCAGGCAAACCGTAATCCAGAGTGCTGCGGACCGATTGCCGCGGCATTTTTCATTGCTCACGTGCCGCCATGAACCTGAACGCCCTGTTTTCCCGTTTCTCGATCCGCACGCGGATCTTCTCCACGCTCGGTCTCGTCGCCGTGCTGCTCGTCGTGTCGGGGCTGATCGGCCTCGCCGGCATGCAGAGCTCGAACCGCGCGCTCGACGAGGCCTATACGCAGCAACTGGCTGCGAAGACCGCGCTGTCCGCGGCGAGCCTGAACCTGACGATCGTGCGCACGACGCTCGACCGCGCGCTGCTGCATCCGGAAGCGCCGGAAGTGCCCGATCTCGTCAAGAAGGCCGAGAACTATCTCGCGAAGGCCGACGCGGCCTGGCGCAACTACGCGGCGATGCCGCACGACGGCGACGAAGGCCCGCTCGCGAGCCGTCTCGACGCCGCGCGCCAGGCGCTGATCGGGCAGGCGCTGAAGCCGCTGACCGACGCGATCCGCGACGGCCGGCGCGACGAGGCCGACCGGCTGCTGATGACGGTCGCGCCGCCGCTGTCGGTCGCGCTCACGCAGGCGACCGATGCGCTCGATGCGTACCAGGCGGCGCGCGGCAAGGACGTCTACGACACCGCGCAGGCTTATTACGGCTGGATGCGCGCGGGCGCGATCGCGGGCATCGCGTTCGGCCTGGCCGCGTGCCTCGGCTGCGCGATCGGCCTGCATTTCGCGATCACGCAGCCCGTGAACCGGCTGCTGTCGCATTTCCGCCGCCTGTCGGACGGCGACCTGACGTCGGAAGTGCGCTGGTCGTCGCGCGACGAGATGGCCGAGCTGGTCAAGGGCGTGACGGGCATGCAGCGCAGCCTCGCGGACACGGTGCGCCAGGTCAGCCAGGGTTCCGAAGCGATCTCGACGGCGACGCACCAGATCGCCGCCGGCAACACCGACCTGTCGCAGCGCACCGAGGAGCAGGCGTCCGCGCTGCAGGAGACGGCCGCGAGCATGGAGCAGCTGACGGCGACCGTGAAGCAGAACGCCGACCATGCGCTCGAGGCGCAGGCCTGCGCGGACAGCGCGAGCGAGATCGCGACTCGTGGCGCGACGGTGGTCGGCGAGGTGATCGGCACGATGAACGAGATCGACCAGAGCTCGCAGAAGGTTGCCGACATCATCGGCACGATCGAGGGCATCGCGTTCCAGACCAACATCCTCGCGCTGAATGCGGCGGTCGAGGCCGCGCGCGCGGGCGAACAGGGCCGCGGCTTCGCGGTGGTCGCGGGCGAGGTGCGTACGCTCGCGCAACGCTCGGCATCCGCTGCCAAGGAAATCCGCACGCTGATCGGCGAATCGGTCGAGCGCGTCGCGACCGGCTCGCGGCTCGTCGGCGTGGCCGGCGCGACGATGCAGGACATCCAGCAGGCGATCGGGCGCGTGACGGGCATCATGACGGAGATCGCGGCCGCATCGAGCGAGCAGCGCGACGGGATCGAGCAGGTGAACCGCGCGGTGTCGCAGATGGATCAGGTGTCGCAGCAGAACGCGGCGCTCGTCGAGCAGGCCGCGGCGGCGGCGGCGTCGCTCGAAGAGCAGGCCGGCGGGCTGCGTCGGGCGGTGGGGGCGTTCCGGGTAGCTTGATCGGCGGCGGGCGGTGACGGGGCGGACGCACGCCCCGGGCACTCGCCCGCCCGCCGCGTTACACGGCCGCGAGCCGCGCGGCCGCGCGTGACGACGCGACGATCAGCAGCTTCATCGTCGCGCGCGTCGCGCCGACGAACAGCTTGCGCGCGGCGCGCGCATCGAGCGTGTCGAAGTCGACCTCGGTCAGGATCACGCACGGCGCCGACTGGCCCTTGAAGCGGTAGATCGAATCGAGCAGCACGTCGCCTTCGCGATATTCGGGGTTGCCGAACAGGTCGTACTTGCCGGTGAAGCTCTTGATCCGGTGCGGGCCGAGCTGGTCGAGCGGCGCGAGCACCGAGCCTTCGCGGCCGCGGTACGACAGCACAGCGATGTCCTGCTTGCGGAAGCCGAGCGACAGCGCGTGCGTGATCGCGCGCTTGGTCGCATCGATGCACGCGTCGGCCAATGCGTCGCCCGACGCGCCTTCCTCGCCGTAGGCCGACACCGACGGATCCGATCCGTCGAACGGGCTGCCCGAGCGCAGTTCGGCCGCGAGCGGCTCGACGCGGCCGACGACGTCGCGCACGAATTCGAGCAGGTCGCGCGGGCTGCGGTAGTTCGTGAGCGCCTTCAGCGTGACCCAGCCGGGCAGTGCGACGGGCTCGCGCATGTACAGGTTCTGCAGCGGATCTTCCAGCCACCACCATGCGCCGTCCGGCGCCAGCAAACGCTCGAGCGCGGCCGCCCACGGCGCATGGAAATCCTGCCCTTCGTCGACGACCAGCACGTCGAAGCGCCAGCGCTCGGGGATCGGCGCTTGCGCGAAGCGCGCCTCGAGCCGCTCGAATTCGCCGGGCACCTGGAAGTCGGGCGTATAGCCGCCGTCGCGCGCGATCCAGTCGCACAGCTGGTGGTAATTCGCGATCTTCGCGCCGGGCGGCGCGATGCGCGCGATGTAGTCGGCGAGCGGCCGGTTGAAGCACACGTAAAGCACGCGCTTGCCGGCCGCGACGGCATCGCGCATCGCCTGCACCGCAAGCTGCGTCTTGCCCGAGCCGGCCGTGCCGGTGACGCGCAGCCGGAACGGCGCGAATTCGAGCTGGCGTGCCCATGCGGCGAGCCCGCCCGACAGCCGCGTGACGAGCGTGCCGGCCTGCCCGACGAGCGCGCTGGTGTCGGGCGTGAGCGCGAGCTCGTCCGCGAGGAAATGATGGAGCTTCGGTGCGTTCGGAAAGGGTTCGTCGTCCTCGGGCAGGATCTGCAGGATGACCTGCGCGAGCTGCGCCTTGCGCGATGCATCGACGATGCGGTCGGCCGCGACGCCGGCGATCGACGCGTCGCGGATCGAGTAATCGGGGCAATACAGCAGCGCCTCGACGCCGTAGACGCCCGCGCCGAGCGCGGCCGTCAGGCGCCGGTGCAGCGTTTCCTGCGTGCGCGCGAGCTGGATCGGGACATTGCGCTCCTTCTGCAGGTAGACCTTCACGAGCCCTTTCGGCGTTTCGCGCAGGAAGCCGGCCTTCTGCTCGATCAGCAGCACGCGGCCGGCCGGGCTCACGACGACGAACGCGGCCTCGCCGAACACCGAGAAGGCTTGCTCGGCGCGCGTCCAGTGCACGCCGTGATACACGGTGTAGCTGTCGGGCAGCGCGTGTTCGAGCGCGGCGAGCGTTTCGCGCTCGCGTTCGGCCGCGCCGGTCGCGGCGAGGCTTTTCCAGTCGTCGGGGATAAGGCGGGCCATGGAGTCGGGCGAGGGCGTGAACAGGTGCGGCTATTGTACTGAGGAACCTGTTCACGGCAGCGCCGCCGCGCGGACGTCGATCGTCCGGTCGAGGGACGGGCGGAAATTACCCGCGCGCGAGCCGCTTCGCGAGATCGGCGCTGAGGATCGCCATGCGCGCGGGCTTTTCGTAGCAGACGACGTCGAACGCGCGGATCACTTCGCTGATGTCGGCCTCGCTCGCGCGGCCGGTGAGCAGGTCGCCCGTCAGCACGAAGATCGGCGCGCCCGGGTTGTCGGACGTGCGCACGGCCTTGATCGCGGTGGCGGCCGTGCTGTCGTCGAACAGCCATTCGGTCAGGACTGCGTCGAAGGCCTGACCCTGCAGCGCGTCGATGAACGGCGCGAGGCCGTCGAACGCGGCCGTCGCGAAACCCTGCCGTTCGAGATAGCGGCACAGCTCGGTCGCGCTGACGCGATCGGGGTCGATCACCGCGACGACGAGCTTGTCGCTCTCCGCGCGGCGCGGGTAGATCTCGATCTTGTGCACGTCGTACGCGTTCTGGTACAGCACGCCGGTATGGCGCAGCACGCGCCAGCGGCCGTTCTGTTCGTACGCGACGAATTCGGGGCGCGCGCCGGCTTCGAGCGGCGCGCCGATCCATGCGGTGCACGGAATCTCGGCAACGCCCGCGTACAGGACGGCCTCCTGCGAATACGCGCCGACCATGCCGGGGTCGAGCGTTTGCGCGCCGAACAGCTGGGCGGCGGGCTCGCCGTAGGCTTCGGCGACTTTCTTGATCTGCGCGAGCGTCCAGGGGCTGCTGCCGCGCAGTTTGCGATGGCCTTGCGAGAAACTCAGGTCGAGGATGCGGCACAGCTCGGTGGTCTGCTGGCGCTTGCCGATGCCGTTGCGGGTCATCAGCTCGCGCACGCGCTCGGCAACCGCGAGGGAATCCGTGGTGATTGCTTCTATGGTCATGCTACGGGAACGGATCGTGACGTTCAGAACGACGCCTTGCGGCAGTCTCGACGGACAGTCTTCATGACGTCCAATGGCGAGCCGACCGGCCACGCGCGGAAAAGATAACTTTACCGCAAAATGGTCGTCATTCCGTGTCGCGAACGGTGCGTTTGTGTGAAAGGTGTGTCACGACGTTACCGACGCGGCCCGTATCCGGATGTATTAGCGCCTGAAAGGAAGCAATGACGACAACCTATCCGCTGCACGATGGATTGACCCGCGCCGAAACGGCGTTCCCCGCAGAAGCCGATGTCGTGATCGCCGGCGCCGGCATCATGGGCTGCGCAGCCGCGTATTACCTGGGCCTGCGCGGGCTGAAGGCCGTCGTGCTCGACAAGTCGCGCATCGCCGGACAGCAGTCGACGCGCGCCTGGGGCTTCGTGCGGCAGCAGGGCCGCGAAGCCGCCGAGGTGCCGCTGATGATGGCCGGCATGCGGATCTGGGAGGGATTAGAGGAAACCCTCGGTTTCGATCTCGAATGGCGGCAGGGCGGCTGTCTTTATATTGCGGACAACGAAACGGACTGGGCGTCGTTCAACGCGTGGCTCGCGGTCGCGCGCGAGCACGGGCTCGACACGCGCACGCTGACGCGCGCGCAGATCGACGAGCGCGTCAGCGGCCTTGCGCCGCAGGCGCGCACGCTCGGCGGGCTGTACACCGCGACCGACGGGCAGGCCGAGCCGCGCCGCGTGGCCGCGGCGTTCGCCGCGCGCGCAACCGAGGCCGGCGCGCGCTTTTTCGAAGGGTGCGGCGTGACGGCGATCGAGACGGCCGGCGGTACCGTGGTCGGCGTCGCGACCGAGCGCGGCACGATCCGCACGCGGCGCGTGATCTGCGCGGCTGGCGCGACCAGTTTCCGGCTGCTCGACGGCGTCGGCATCCGCTTGCCGCAGCAGGCCGTGCGCGGCACCTGCATGCGCACCAATGTGGTGCCGCCGGTGTCGGCGTCGACGGTATGGGGGCACGGCCTCGGCATCCGGCAGCGCAAGAACGGCGCGATCAATCTCGCCAACGACATGCAGGTCGACGTCGACCTGACGCTCGGCCACCTGCGCGGGTTGAGTCTCTTCTGGCCGGAATTCTGGTCGCAGCGCGACAAATTCCGACTGCACCTGAATTCGGCCGCATGGCGCGATGTGCTGGCACGCATCAACGGCGCGGCCGGGCCGATCGAGCCGCGCGACCCGCAGCCGCAGCCGAATCGCGCGCATGCGCCGCGCGCGCTCGCGAAGCTCAAGGCGATCTTTCCCGCGCTGAAGGATGCGCAGATCGTCGAGGCGTGGGCCGGCCTGATCGACGTGCTGCCCGACGGCATTCCGGTGATCGATGCGCCGGGCACGCCGGCGGGGCTCGCGATCGCGACGGGGTTCTGCGGTCACGGTTTCGCGATGGGGCCGATCGTCGGCCGGTTGCTCGCCGAATGGATCGACACGGGCGCGCCGTCGCTCGACCTGTCGGCGTTTCGCGCGCGGCGTTTCGTCGACGGGACGATGGTGCGGCCGCGCAGCATGCTGTGACGGCCGGGCGCGGGCGTTCCCATCGTAGAATCGAGCCCGCATCCTTCAGGAGATTCCCCGTTGGCTTCGCCCTCTGCCCAGCGCCGCTCGTTGCGCTCACGCCTGCGTCGCGCCCGCAACCCGTGGCAGGCGCCGCGTACGCGCACGCTGTTCACGCGCCCCGCGACATCGCCGCGGCGCACGCTGCTGTTCCGTATCGGCGCGGTCGTGCTGCTGTGCATGCTCGCGTTCCTCGTGCTGTATCTCGATCGCGACGGGTTGCGCGATTCGACCAAGAGCACGCCGATGACCGTCGCCGATCTCGTGTACTTCACGATGGTCACGGTCGCGACGGTCGGCTATGGCGACATCGTGCCCGTCACCGCGCGGGCACGCCTGCTCGATGCGTTCTTCATCGTGCCGATCCGCATCGTCATATGGTTCATTTTCCTGGGCACGGCGTATCAGTTCGTGATCCAGCGCGTCATCGAGGAATTCCGCATGAAACGCCTGCAAAAGCAATTGTCCGATCATATCGTCGTGTGCGGTTATGGCCTGTCGGGGTCGATCGCCGTGCGCGAACTGCTCGAGAGCGGCGTCGATCCCGAGACGATCATCGTGATCGATTCGCAGCAGCAGGCGCTCGAGGCCGCGACGTCGCTCGGCGTGACGGGGCTGCTCGGCGATCCCGCTCACGAGGACCTGCTGCAGCAGGTGCAAGTGCGCGCGGCGAAGGCCGTGATCATTTCGGTGACCGACGATCCGACCGCGATCCTGCTGACGCTGTCGGTGCGCAGCATCGCGCCCGATACGAAGATCGTCGTGCGGATCCAGGAGAACCTGTACCAGCGGCAACTGCGGCAGGCCGGCGCGGACGTGATCGTGTCGTCGACGAAGATCGGCGCGCTGCTGCTCGCGGATGCCGTGCATAGCCGCTACATCGTGCCGTTCGTGAACGACATGCTGTCGACGCGCGGGCGCGCGACGCTGCTGGAGCGCGAGGCATTGCCGCACGAGATCGGCTGCATGACGAACGTCGTGCCGGGCGCGATCATCGTCGGGCTCGATCGTTGCGGGAAGATTCAGTCGTTTTACGAGGACCCGCCGTGCAGGATCGAGGCGGGGGACACGCTGGTCGTGATTCAGTCGGCGCGGATTCCGGATCCGGATGTTTGATGGCTTGGTGTTTTTTATTATCTATAATTTTCAACAGTTTAGTGGCGAGAAGCTTCGTGATTGCTTGTTTATTTTTTGTTGTGTAGGCACGGTATAGGTAATCTGCGTCAACGTGAATCCACGCCGATCGATATCAAGTGCGCCATCGAGTGTCATCGCTATCTCTTCAACGACGCCAGGAGGAGGGCGACGCTTGCTGCAATGACGAATGTCATCGAATCGATCATCTCGCAAAGCCGCTTTCGCGACGAGAAACCGTACGCAGCACGCCAACGTCCTAGGTCGAGTGCTGTATCTGGGACTGGACGCACGCGAGTCCACGATACTCTCCGGCGCTGTTGCCTCAGGTTCTTCTGAGCCAGTGGCCTTGGGCGGAAATCCCCGGGCCGCTTCAATTTCCAGTGCTTCCGAGTGTAGCAGCGTGTTCCATTGGAAACAACGACGGTTCTCGTGATCAACCGTTGTCGTTGATGAACAGCAAGTGCCTAGACCGCAGCGTCTAGCAAGGGATTCATGACGTGAATGCCATGTGATTCAAAAGAAAAAGTTCAAGGAGACCTGATCACTCGATATGCTCGGAAAATCTCTTCCGTTTCGTAGCGGGGCGACTTGTCCACTAACGGGGGCTCCGTTGCAAGTGGTCACTGGGTGTACTGCGCATATGGCTGCGACTACATCAATGCGTACAACTCCGCAGGAGTAAACTTTGAACGAAATGCCCTGGATCAAATCGTATCCCCCCGGCGTGCGGTGGGACACCGACATTGAGCCAATGACGGTCCACCAAATGCTTGATGATGCGGCCGCGAAATGGGGTGATCGACCCGCGCTACAGTTTATGGACAAGCGCCTTACCTACTCGGAGCTACAGTCGCATG
>NZ_MDEQ02000025.1 GCF_001883705.2 Burkholderia catarinensis | reverse complement strand
TCTCGTGGATCTGCTGGCAGCGCGCCCCGCATTGTTCGCAGTACATCACCTTGCTGACCGGCTTCAGATACAGCGACAGCGTGTGGCTTTCTCCTTCCGGCCATTCCACCCGCTCTAACCGATAGCCGGTCCAGCAACCCAGCGCTTGAAGTGCCTTGCGATCGAGCAATTCTTCCTCCTGACCTCCTAAAGTCAGGCGTCAGATTACGCAATCGCCCTCAAACCCTCCACGGTTTCCTGCGAAGAACCGAAAAAAAGCCCCGCCTGCATCCGCGCGGCGGGGCCAACCCATGTCAGTAGAGACATCATGGAGGAGACGGGCCCATCTTATCGACCGCGGCGCACCGTCCCAACCAAGCATTTCTGCTATCGATCCGCGCGGCCGCGCACACGATTGCCCCTGCCGCACGGCATATCGATAGAACGAAAAGTCGTTTTCAGAGTGGCCACCGGGTCGTTACCATCTGGGTTTTAAGCCTGTGCTTAGCCGGGCAAGCCATCCCCAAGGAGCGCCCCTTGACTGCATTCGATCAACACCGCCGCCCGTTCGTCGTCGGCATCGGCGGCACCACCCGAGCCGCGTCGTCGACCGAACGCGCGCTGTCGTTCGCGCTGCGCGGCGCGCAAGCCGCCGGCGCGCGCACGCGCCTGTTCGACGGCCCGTTCCTGCATACGCTGCCGCACTACGCCCCCGAACACAAAACGCTGACCGACGCGCAGCGCGAACTGATCGACGCCGTGCGCCAGGCCGACGCGATCATCATCGCGACACCCGGCTATCACGGCGGCGTCTCCGGTCTCGTGAAGAACGCGCTCGACACGCTCGAGGAACTGCGCGCGGACGATCGCCCCTATCTCGACGGGCGCGCGGTCGGCCTGATCGTCACTGCCTACGGCTGGCAGGCGGCCGGCACCGTGCTGACGTCGCTGCGTTCGATCGTCCATGCGCTGCGCGGCTGGCCGACGCCGTTCGGCGCGACCGTCAACACGCTCGAAACCCGTTTCGAAAGCGCCGACAGCTGCTCGGATCCGAAGGTCGTCGCGCAGCTCGAAACGGTCGGCGCCCAAGCGGCCGAGTTCGCGCTCGCGTTCGCCTCGCATCGCGCGGCCTCGCATGCGGCATCGGTCGACGCGCTCGCGCCCGTGCTGAAGATCGCCAACCAGTAATCCCCCGCATTCCGCCGCCCGCGCCCGGCCGACGAGGTTCGCCGCGCGCGGGCGGTGCGTCTTCGGACACGCATCGGTATGCCGCGTGCCGACGCTCATCCCCGAATGCCGTTTCCCCTGCGTACCGCCCCGATAACGATCAGGCCCGCCGCGTGATTTGCATTGGCCGAAAGATTGGTTCACGCCGCCGGCGGGTTTTCGTACGCTGAAAGTCCGAACTTTCTCCGCGCAACGCCATGACCCGTACGATCCGCTACAAGGGCTATGAAGTCGCCCCCGCTGCCGCCCGGTTGCCGAACGGGCTGTTCGCCGCCAACCTGACGATCGAGAAGGCGAGCAGCGGCCCGTCGCCGCGCTCCGTTTCGTTCGACGCGATCGATTTCTTCTTCGAGGAAGAGCACGCGCTCGCCTACGCATCACGCTGGGGCCGCCTCTGGGTCGACACGAACGCGTGACGCACGCGTGGCCGGCACGCACATGGCCGCTCGAAAATACGCGTTTACGGAAGCTATGCAAGAATCTTTCGGCCCGTAATCGCATAACAACAGCCATGAGTGACACGCTGCATGAAGAGCACGCAGCCGCGGATCACGCAATGCGCAACTGGACCTTCGAGAGGCGAGGTCCGGTCCGGATCGGTTCCGATGCGCACAAGCAGATGTTCTGCCGCATGCTGCTCGACACACACAACCCATACAAGCCGGCCGTGATCGACTGGCCGGCGCTCCAGCCCGCCGAACTCAGGCGGCTCACGTCGCTGCCGATCTGGGACATCGCGGTGCAAACCGAAGGCCGCGCATCGATCCGCGTTGCAACGTATGCGGCGACGATCGACGATCCGCTGCTGCGCCGCGCGCTCGAGATGGACGGCGGCGAGGAAGCCCGCCACAAGGTCGTGCTGTCGAAGCTCGTCGAGGCATACGGCATCCGGCTCGCGCCGGAGCCGCCCTACCCGGCGCCGAAGGATCCCGAGTGGTCATGGATGATGACGGGCTTCAGCGAATGCATCGACAGCTTCTTCGCGTTCGGCCTGTTCCGCTCCGCGCAGCGCTCCGGCTATTTCCCGCCCGACCTCGTCGACACCTTCGAGCCCGTGATCCAGGAAGAAGGCCGCCACATCCTGTTCTTCGCGAACTGGTACGCGTGGTACTGGCGCACGATGCCGTGGTGGCGCCGGCCGTGGTTCTTCGCGCGCGTCGCGGCCGTGTGGGTGCACCTGGTCCGCGACCGTATCGGCATCGCGCGCGGCATCGATGCCGACGGCGCCGCGCGTGACGCGAACTTCCCGGCAACCGGCACCGCCGACATCGGCGATGCGCTGAACCCGCGCGAGCTGATCGAACTGTGTCTCGTGGAGAACGACCGGCGGATGGCAGGCTACGACAAGCGCCTGCTGCGCCCGATGTTCGTGCCGCGGATGGCGCGGTTCGCGCTGCGGTTTCTCAAGAAGTAAGGTCGAGGGGCGCGGCCGCAGGTCGGGCGGGCCGGTACGCCTTCGCGGCCGGCGCCGTATGTCCGCGCAACGCGGGTCGAACGTCGCCACGGCGGCCGGTTCGATCCGGAACGCTTGCGTCGCACTCCGGACGAATCGGCGCCCCCCTCCCGCTCGAAGCCGGCTCTTCGCAAGCGGTGAGCGACCGCTTCGGCTCACATCCGCAGATCGGATGTGGCGCGGCCGATACATCTACTCTGCCCCTTTTTCTCGGACGCTTCGCCACGCTCTCGGCGTGGCGGACAAATTGCCGCAGCTGGAATCTGGCGTTTCAGGCGCGTCGCTCCCAGCGCTGACCCGCGGTCTTTGACAACCCTGTCGATGCCAGGCGGGAGCCGCTGCGAGGCCGCCTCCGTCGGCTGTCCGGCACGCCTCCAATTCCGCCCCGATACCGATGTCGCCAATATCGTCAATAGGACAAATCCGATAGTTGAGCGCCAAGAACCAATCTGTCGCTTTGTAGCATTTTTTTACAAATTCCACGAGCCAGCCGACCCGAAGTGCCCGTCACACGGGCAACCGCGCCGGACGAGATGCGCAAACCAGCATAGTCCGATATCGGATATTTCTGATTAAATTGATTTTCAGATAATCAAATAAAATCAAAGCAAATCCACCAACAAATCCACCATTAACAAATGAACAAGATGATAAAGGTATTATCAATTCGCGCGCCATCAAACATTACAAACAAGAAAGAATTACCGCCCGCGCAAACGTTTGCTATTTCATTCGTCTTACTTTTTCACCAAATCGTTGTGTAACCCACCGCACAAAACGACAGCAAGTCATTGATTTACATGAAAAATAAATCGTTCTCACCAGGAAGCTCAAACCCTACACGGAACATTCTTACACCTTTCAAAGTCATTCTTAGCCAATATGTCAAAACGCGACGCGTTGACCATCTTTTAACTTTTAAAACCACCCATTTATCACTCTTTATCAATCTCAAAAAACCACCTCCAATAAACTCCGCCCATCAATTTTAAGATTAGCGCGAGCGCACGGAGTATTCCTCTAACAAAAGAGACCGGTGTGTGGCGTGCACATTTGGAGGTAGCAGGACATGAACCGCACATACCGCTCGATCTGGAACGAAGCGCTTGGGGCCTGGGTCGCGGCATCGGAACACGATACGGCACGGGGCAAGCCGAACAAGTCGGCCGTCGTGGTCGCCGCAGCCGCCGCCCTGGCGATCGGCCTGCCCGGGTTCGCCGAGGCCAATACGCTCAACACACAGCAGACCTGCTTTACGGGCAGCAACAGCGCGGTCGGCCGCGTGAACCCGGGCGGCACGCAAAACCAGGCCGGCGACGGCTCCGGTACGTATTCGGTCGTGGCCGGGTGTAACTCCAACGGCAACGGCTGGACCGGTGTCTCGGTATATGGCTCATTCGCACAGGCGACCGGCAACGGCGCCGTCGCCACTGGCATGCAGTCGTCGGCGGCCCTGTGGGGCGTCGCGGCCGGCCTCGAAACCACCGCCAGCGGCACCGGTGCAACCGCCCTCGGCTTCGGCTCGACGGCGAGCGCGCTGAACTCGGTCGCGATCGGCGGCGCGGGCGGCAACGGCACGACGCCGCTCTCGCAGGCAAACTCGACGCTCGCGTCGGGCGCGGGCTCGATCGCAATCGGCAGCAACGCAACGAAGGGCGCGCAGTCGGCCGCCTCGGACGGCATCGCGATCGGCGGACAGTCGTCCGTCGCATCGACCGCCACGTCGGGTATCGCACTCGGCCGCGGCGCGACCGTCAATGGGGCGTATGGCATCGCACAAGGTGACGGCGTGATCTCCGGCGCGACGGGCCAGAACGTCGCAATCGGCTCGTCCGGCACGACCGCCAACAGCGGTACCGCGAACGGCGGCGCCGTGGCAATCGGTCGCTCGCAGACGGCCAGCGGCGACGGCGCGGTCGCCCTCGGCACCAGCAACTCGGCAAGCGGCACGGGCGCGGTCACGCTCGGCAACGGCAACTCGGCGAACGGCACCGGCGCGGTTGCGTTGGGCAGTGCCAACAGTGTGACGGGTGCGGGTTCGGTCGGTATCGGCAGCAGCGCCACGGCGGCTTATGCGGGTTCGACCGCGATCGGTGCTTCCGCATATGCGGGCGGGGCTTCGGCGCCTGCCTCCGCTTACGGGAGCGGAAGTTCCGCGACGGCGAACTATGCGACCGCGATCGGTGTCAATGCCAGCGCCACGGGTAGCGGCAGCGTTGCGCTTGGCGTAGCGACGGCGAGTGCGCTCCAGAGTGTCGCAATCGGCCAGCAATCCATGGCTTCTCAAACCGGAAACATTTCGATCGGGTCGTTTGCGACGGCCAGCGGCAACGGCAATGCGGTCGCCATGGGCTATCAATCGACCGCTTCGGCCGGCAACGCATTGGCGCTCGGCTACCTGTCGACGGCCAACGTGGCAAACTCCGTTGCCCTTGGAAACAACTCGGCTACGAGTGGTACGGCGACTCCGGCGACCGGCGGCACCGGTACGGTCAGCAGCACCACGATCGGTGGCCAGACGTTCGGCACCTATGCCGGTGCGAGCGGTTCCGCCGGCGTCGTCAGCGTCGGTACAGCAGGCAACGAGCGCCGTATCCAGAACGTCGCGGCCGGCCTCGTCAGCGGAACCAGTACCGACGCGATCAACGGCAGCCAGCTCTACTCGGTCGCAAGCACGACGACGTCGAGCATCACGAGCCTGTCGACTTCCACGTCGACCGGTCTCTCGTCGGCCAACAGCTCGATCACTTCGCTGTCGACCTCCGCCTCGACCGGGATCAACTCGTTGTCCACTGGCCTGAGCTCGACCAATAGTTCGGTGACGTCGCTGTCGACTTCCACGTCGACCGGTCTTTCGTCGGCTAACAGCTCGATCACCTCGCTGTCCACTTCGACCTCGACCGGTATTAACTCGTTGTCTACCGGCCTTAGCTCGACCAACAGCTCGGTGACGTCGCTGTCGACTTCCACGTCGACCGGCCTCTCGTCAGCCAACAGCTCGATCACCTCGCTGTCGACCTCGGCCTCGACCGGCATCAACTCGTTGTCTACCGGCCTGAGCTCGACCAACAGCTCAGTGACTTCGCTCTCGACTTCCACGTCGACCGGCCTGTCCTCGGCCAACAGCTCGATCACCTCGTTGTCGACTTCGACCTCGACCGGCATCAACTCGTTGTCTACCGGCCTGAGCTCGACCAACAGTTCGGTGACGTCACTCTCGACCTCCACGTCGACCGGTCTTTCGTCGGCCAACAGCTCGATCACTTCGCTGTCGACCTCGACCTCGACCGGCATCAACTCGTTGTCCACCGGTCTGAGCTCGACCAATAGCTCGGTTACCTCGCTCTCGACTTCCACGTCGACCGGTCTGTCCTCGGCAAACAGCTCGATCACCTCGCTGTCCACTTCGACCTCGACCGGCCTGTCGTCGGCTAATAGCTCGATCACGTCCCTGTCCACTTCGACCTCGACCGGCATCAACTCGTTGTCCACCGGCCTGAGCTCGACCAATAGTTCGGTGACTTCGCTGTCGACTTCCTCGTCGACCGGCCTCTCGTCAGCCAACAGCTCGATCACCTCGCTGTCCACGTCGACCTCGACCGGCATCAACTCGTTGTCCACCGGCCTGAGCTCGACCAATAGTTCGGTGACTTCGCTGTCGACCTCCACCTCGACCGGTCTTTCGTCGGCCAACAGCTCGATCACTTCGCTGTCGACCTCGGCCTCGACCGGCCTCTCGTCAGCTACCAGCTCGATCGGCTCGCTGTCGACCGGCCTGAGCACGGTCACGGTCAAGACGAACAACCTCGGTAGCAGCACGGCATCGGCGCTCGGTGGCGGCTCGACGTACGATCCGACGACGGGCAATGTCTCGGCGCCGGCGTACACCACGTACAACTCGAACGGCACGACGTCGACCGCCAATAGCGTCGGCTCGGCAATCGACAGCATCAACAGCCAGGGCATCAAGTACTTCCACGCGAACTCGACCGGTGCAGACAGCACTGCAACCGGCACCGACGCCGTCGCCATCGGCAGCGGCGCCGTCGCCGGCACGAACAATTCCGTCGCGCTCGGCGCCGGCTCACAGACTGCCGCGGCCGTTCCCACGAGCAGCGCGACCGTCAACGGCGTCACGTTCGGCGGATTCCAAGGCACCTCGCCGGTCGGCACCGTTAGCGTCGGCAGCGCCGGCAAAGAACGACAAATCACCAACGTCGCCGCCGGCCAGGTAACGGCGACCAGTACCGACGCGATCAACGGCAGCCAGCTCTATTCGGTCGCCCAACAGGTTGGTACCGCGACCAGCGCTATCTCGTCGCTGTCCACGTCGACGTCGACGGGTCTGTCCTCGGCAAACAGCTCGATCACGTCGCTGTCGACCTCGACTTCGACGGGCCTGTCCTCGGCCAACAGTTCGATCACGTCGCTGTCCACGTCGACCTCGACGGGTCTCTCGTCGGCCAACAGCTCGATCACCTCGCTGTCCACTTCGACCTCGACTGGTCTTTCGTCGGCTAACAGCTCCATCACCTCGCTGTCCACCTCGACCTCGACGGGCCTGTCGTCGGCAAACAGCTCGATCACGTCGCTGTCGACCTCGACTTCGACGGGCCTGTCCTCGGCAAACAGCTCGATCACGTCGCTGTCCACTTCGACCTCGACCGGCATCAACTCGCTGTCCACTGGCCTGAGCAGCACGAACAGCTCGGTGACTTCGCTGTCGACCTCCACGTCGACCGGCCTCTCGTCGGCAAACAGCTCGATCACGTCGCTGTCCACTTCGACCTCGACGGGTCTGTCGTCGGCAAATAGCTCGATCACCTCGCTGTCCACCTCGACCTCGACGGGTATCAACTCGCTGTCCACTGGCCTGAGCAGCACGAACAGCTCGGTGACTTCGCTGTCGACCTCCACGTCGACGGGTCTCTCGTCGGCCAACAGCTCCATCACCTCGCTGTCCACTTCGACTTCGACCGGTATCAACTCGCTGTCCACGGGCCTGAGCAGCACGAACAGCTCGGTGACTTCGCTGTCGACCTCCACGTCGACCGGCCTCTCGTCGGCGAACAGTTCGATCACTTCGTTGTCCACGTCGACTTCGACTGGCTTGTCTTCGGCCAACAGCTCGATCACGTCGCTGTCCACCTCGACTTCGACCGGTATCAACTCGCTGTCCACCGGCCTGAGCAGCACGAACAGCTCGGTGACCTCGCTGTCCACCTCGACATCGACCGGCCTGTCTTCGGCCAACAGCTCGATCACGTCGCTGTCCACCTCGACTTCGACCGGTATCAACTCGCTGTCCACCGGCCTGAGCTCGACCAATAGCTCGGTGACTTCGCTCTCGACTTCCACGTCGACTGGTCTCTCGTCGGCCAACAGCTCGATCACCTCGCTGTCCACGTCGACTTCGACCGGCATCAACTCGCTGTCCACTGGCCTCAGCAGCACGAACAGCTCGGTGACTTCGCTGTCGACCTCCACGTCGACCGGTCTCTCGTCGGCAAACAGCTCGATCACGTCGCTGTCCACTTCGACCTCGACCGGCATCAACTCGTTGTCCACGGGCCTGAGCAGCACGAACAGCTCGGTGACTTCGCTGTCGACTTCCACGTCGACCGGCCTGTCGTCAGCCAACAGCTCGATCACCTCGTTGTCCACTTCGACTTCGACCGGTATCAACTCGCTGTCCACGGGCCTCAGCTCGACCGATAGTTCGGTGACGTCGCTGTCGACCTCCACGTCGACCGGTATCTCGTCGGCTAACAGCTCGATCACGTCGTTGTCCACCTCGACTTCGACCGGCATCAACTCGTTGTCCACGGGCCTCAGCTCGACCAATAGCTCGGTGACTTCACTGTCGACCTCCACGTCCACCGGCCTGTCGTCGGCCAACAGCTCGATCACCTCGCTGTCCACTTCGACTTCGACGGGTATCAACTCGCTGTCCACTGGCCTCAGCTCGACCAATAGCTCGGTGACCTCGCTGTCGACCTCCACGTCGACCGGCCTCTCGTCGGCTAATAGCTCGATCACCTCGCTGTCGACCTCGACCTCGACCGGCATCAACTCGTTGTCCACTGGCCTCAGCTCGACCGATAGCTCAGTGACGTCGCTGTCGACTTCCACGTCGACTGGTCTCTCGTCAGCCAACAGCTCGATCGCGTCGCTGTCCACTTCGACTTCGACGGGTATCAACTCGCTGTCCACTGGCCTCAGCTCGACCGATAGCTCAGTGACTTCGCTGTCGACTTCCACGTCGACTGGTCTCTCGTCAGCCAACAGCTCGATCACGTCGCTGTCCACTTCGACTTCGACGGGTATCAACTCGCTGTCCACTGGCCTGAGCAGCACGAACAGCTCGGTGACTTCGCTGTCGACTTCCACGTCGACCGGTCTCTCGTCGGCTAACAGCTCGATCACGTCGTTGTCCACTTCGACCTCGACCGGCATCAACTCGTTGTCCACTGGCCTCAGCTCGACCGATAGCTCAGTGACGTCGCTGTCGACTTCCACGTCCACCGGCCTGTCGTCGGCCAACAGCTCGATCACCTCGCTGTCCACGTCGACTTCGACGGGTATCAACTCGCTGTCCACGGGCCTGAGCAGCACGAACAGCTCGGTGACTTCGCTGTCGACTTCCACGTCGACCGGTCTCTCGTCGGCTAACAGCTCGATCACGTCGTTGTCCACTTCGACTTCGACCGGCATCAACTCGTTGTCCACGGGCCTCAGCTCGACCGATAGCTCGGTGACTTCACTGTCGACCTCCACGTCCACCGGCCTGTCGTCGGCCAACAGCTCAATCACCTCGCTGTCCACGTCGACTTCGACGGGTATCAACTCGCTGTCCACGGGCCTGAGCAGCACGAACAGCTCGGTGACTTCGCTGTCGACTTCCACGTCGACCGGCCTGTCGTCGGCCAACAGCTCGATCACTTCGTTGTCCACTTCGACTTCGACCGGTATCAACTCGCTGTCCACGGGCCTGAGCAGCACGAACAGCTCGGTGACTTCGCTGTCGACCTCCACGTCGACCGGCCTGTCGTCGGCGAACAGTTCGATCACTTCGCTGTCCACCTCGACATCGACCGGCTTGTCTTCGGCCAACAGCTCGATCACTTCGTTGTCCACTTCGACTTCGACGGGTATCAACTCGCTGTCCACCGGCCTCAGCTCAACCGATAGCTCGGTGACGTCGCTGTCGACCTCCACGTCGACCGGCCTCTCGTCGGCTAACAGCTCGATCACGTCGCTGTCCACCTCGACCTCGACCGGCATCAACTCGCTGTCCACGGGCCTCAGCTCGACCAACAGCTCGGTGACTTCTCTGTCGACCTCCACGTCGACCGGCCTGTCGTCGGCCAACAGCTCGATCACGTCGTTGTCCACCGGCCTCAGCTCGACCGATAGCACGGTCACTTCGCTGTCGACTTCCACGTCGACCGGCCTGTCGTCGGCGAATAGCTCGATCACCTCGCTGTCCACTTCGACTTCGACGGGTATCAACTCGTTGTCCACGGGCCTGAGCAGCACGAATAGCTCGGTGACTTCGCTCTCGACTTCCACGTCGACCGGCCTGTCGTCGGCCAACAGCTCGATCACCTCGCTGTCCACTTCGACCTCGACCGGCATCAACTCGTTGTCCACCGGCCTCAGCTCGACCGATAGCTCGGTGACTTCGCTGTCGACCTCCACGTCGACCGGCCTCTCGTCGGCGAATAGCTCGATCACGTCGCTGTCCACTTCGACTTCGACGGGTATCAACTCGCTGTCCACGGGCCTCAGCTCGACCAACAGCTCGGTGACTTCGCTGTCGACTTCCACGTCGACCGGCCTGTCGTCGGCCAACAGCTCGATCACGTCGTTGTCTACGTCGACTTCGACGGGTATCAACTCGTTGTCCACCGGCCTCAGCTCGACCGATAGCACGGTGACTTCGCTGTCGACCTCCACGTCGACTGGTCTCTCGTCGGCTAACAGCTCGATCACGTCGCTGTCCACTTCGACTTCGACGGGTATCAACTCGCTGTCCACGGGCCTCAGCTCGACCAACAGCTCGGTGACTTCGCTGTCGACCTCCACGTCGACGGGCCTCTCGTCGGCCAACAGCTCGATCACGTCGCTGTCCACCTCGACTTCGACCGGCATCAACTCGCTGTCCACTGGCCTGAGCTCGACCAATAGCTCGGTGACTTCGCTGTCGACCTCCACGTCGACCGGCCTGTCGTCGGCGAATAGCTCGATCACGTCGTTGTCCACCTCGACCTCGACCGGCATCAACTCGCTGTCCACCGGCCTCAGCTCGACCGATAGCACGGTCACTTCGCTGTCGACTTCCACGTCGACCGGCCTGTCGTCGGCCAACAGCTCGATCACCTCGCTGTCCACTTCGACTTCGACAGGTATCAACTCGCTGTCCACGGGCCTCAGCTCGACCAACAGCACGGTGACTTCGCTGTCGACCTCCACGTCGACTGGTCTCTCGTCGGCTAATAGCTCGATCACGTCGCTGTCGACCTCGACCTCGACCGGCCTGTCCTCGGCCAACAGCTCGATCACGTCGTTGTCCACGTCGACTTCGACCGGCATCGGCTCACTGTCCACCGGCCTGAGCAGCACGAACAGCACGATCGTGTCGCTCTCCACGTCGACCTCGACCGGCATCGGCTCGCTGTCCACCGGCCTGAGCAGCACGAACAGCTCGGTGACGTCGCTGTCCACGTCGACCTCGACCGCGATCCAGGCCGCGAAGACGCACTACTACAGCGTCAACGACAACGGCGTGCAGCAAAGCAACTACGCCAACGACGGCGCAACGGGCACCAACGCCCTCGCGTCCGGCGTGAACGCCAGCGCGGCAGGCGCCAGCAGCGTCGCGGTCGGCGACGGCTCGAACGCGCAGTCGGCGGGTGCAGTCGCGATCGGCCAGAACGCGTCGGCAACGGGCGGCAAGGCCGTGTCGATCGGCTCCGGCAACACCGCGTCCGGCGACGGCGCGGTCGCGATCGGCGACCCGAGCATCGCGACGGGCACCGGCGCGGTGGCGATGGGTGCGAACGACACGGCGACCGGCAACGGCGCAGTGGCACTCGGCAACGCGAACACGGCAAACGGCGCGAGCGCGCTCGCCCTCGGCAGCTCGAACCAGGCCACCGCGGACAACACGATCGCGCTGGGCAACCAGGCCACGGCAAGCGCCACCGGCGCACAGGCCTACGGCTCGGCGGCCAAGGCCACGGCAGCCGACGCACTCGCCTTCGGCACGAACGCTCAGGCCAACGTCGCCAACTCGATCGCGCTCGGTGCGAACTCGGTCACGAGTGCCGCGAACCCGACGTCGAGCGCCACGATCGGCGGCGCTACGTACCTCTTCGCGGGCAGCTCGCCGGTCGGCGTGGTGAGCGTCGGCGCACCGGGCCAGGAACGCCAGATCACGAACGTCGCCGCCGGCCGGATCTCGGCCTCGAGCACGGACGCGATCAACGGCAGCCAGCTCAACGCGACGAACAACGCGGTCAACGCGCTGTCGACGTCCACCGCGTCGAACGTCGCGTCGCTGTCGACCGGCATCAACTCGCTGTCGACCGGCCTGAGCAGCACGAACAGCAACGTGGCCTCGCTGTCCACGTCGACCTCGACCGCGGTCAACTCGCTGTCGACGGGCCTGAGCACGACGAACAGCAACGTCAACTCGCTGTCGACGTCGACCTCGACCGGCATCGGTTCGCTGTCCACCGGCCTGAGCACGACGAACAGCAACGTGGCCTCGCTGTCGACCGGCGTGAACAACATCAGCAACACGCTGAACCAGCTGTCGACGACGATCAACAACAACCAGGCGCGTGCGGTGAACAACAACGGCATCGCCGCCGACATGAACGGCACGGGCAACGATCACCCGACCGTCACCGCCGGCTCGAACTCGGTGGCGATCGGCTCGAATTCGACGGACGGCGGCCGTTCGAACGTGGTGTCGGTCGGCAGCGACACGCAGCAGCGCCAGATCGTGAACGTCGCGCCGGGTACGCAAGGCACCGACGCGGTGAACGTGAACCAGCTGACGCAGGTGCAGACGACGCTGTCGACGGCACTGTCGGGCCAGCAGGCGCAGATCAACTCGCTGGGTTCGCAACTGCAGCAGACCGACCAGATGGCGAAGCAGGGTATCGCGGCCGTCGGCGCGATGGCGTCGATCCCGCAGCTCGATCGCGACGCCAACTTCGGGATGGGTGTGGGCACGTCGACCTTCCTCGGCCAGAAGGCGATGGCGGTCAACATGCAGGCCCGGATCACCGAGAACCTGAAGGCGTCGATCAACGGCGGCTTCAGCGGCGGTCAGAAGGTGATCGGCGCCGGCATGCTGTACCAGTGGAAGTAACGCGTCGCGCCGCCAGGCCGCCCGGCTCGCCAGCCGGACGGCCCGCACCGGCCCCGACGGCAGGACGAGCCCGCCGCGCAACCCGCGGCGGGCCTCGGTCAACCCAAGCTTTGAGGACGTCACCGTGAACAAACTCGCTCTTGCGCTCGCGCTTTCCGCAATGGCCCTCGCCGCGTGCTCGACCGCATCCGGCCCGACCTACAGTGCCTCCGAACTGCAGCCGCGCGACGGCGTGCGCACGTTCCAGGTGGACTGCCACGGCCTGCTGTCGGGCCCGCAGACCTGCATGAAGGCCGCCCGCAAGATCTGCGGCGACGAGCCCGTGCGCACCGTCGACTCGGCCCGCGCGCTGCGCGACAAATCCGATCCCGCGACGCTCGTGTTCCAGTGCGGCGCGGCGCCGGCGGAACCGGCATCGGCCGCCGCGCCGGCGTCTGCCACCGTCGAACATGTGAACCTCTCGGGCGACGCGCTGTTCGCGACCGACCACGCGACGCTCGCGCCGACCGCGCGCGAATCGCTCGACCGGCTACTGAGCGAGCGCGCGGACCATACGTACTCGCAGGTCACGATCATCGGCTTTACGGATTCGGTCGGCAGCGACGACTACAACCTCGCGCTGTCGAAGCGCCGCGCCGAATCGGTCGCCGACTATCTGAAGACGCACGGGCTGAAGGCCGGCTCGATGACGGTCACGGGCCGCGGCAAGGCCGATCCGGTCGCGTCCAACGCGACGCCGGAAGGCCGCGCCAGCAACCGCCGCGTCGAAATCACGCTGCAGCACTGAGCGGGCGGCCGTCGCGCACGCGACGGCCCCGCTCCGGCAGGCCGCCGGCGCCGCGCCGGAGTTCCGCCGGACAACCCGGGCGCCGCTTCGCCGGCGCTCCGCGCCCGTTGGCCGGCGGCTATGTCAAAGTTCGTCATGCCCCTCCACAAATCGGCGATTTCCATGCCACAATCGCCGCAGACAGTCGCCGGGGCAGCCCGCCCGAATCGCGCGCCGTGCCAGGCGCGCCCGACGACACGCCGGAATCCGGCTGCCGCCCCCGCGATCCACGTCGCCCGATTCGCTTGCCGCGGAGCACCGGCGCGAATGCAACCATGACAATCCACGGTGCCCCGCTTCCGAACCAGGCGCTCGACGCCACGCCCGGACGCACGACGCCGCAGAGGAAACCAACCGGTGACGGACATCAATGAAGCCGCCGTGGGCGGCACCCGCAAGCATCGGCCGGCCGTCGGCATCTCGCTGTTTGCGCGGGACGGCCAGGCGATCTGGGAAAACGGCATTCACCAGAACATCGCGTTCCTCGCGATGATGCTCAAGCGCTCGGATCGCGTCGGCCCCGTCTATTTCCTGAACGGCGGCGACGCCAACGCACTGCCGGCCGGCCTCGAACTCGACGGCCTCGACATCCCGCTCGTGAAGCCCGCCGACGTCACGCACGAACTCGACGTCGTGATCGAGATGGGCGCGCAGTTGCCGGTCGAATGGCTCAGGCACATGAAGGCGCTCGGCAAGAAAATCGCCGCGTTCTTCTGCGGGCACGTGTATGCCGGCCTGTGCGAAACGCCGATCTTCGGAAAACCGTCGGGGCACGTCTTCAACGGCGCGCCGTTCGACGAAGTATGGCTGCTGCCGCAATACGACAAGACCGCGGCGCCGATGCTGCAGACCATCCTGCGCGCGCCGGTACACCTGATGCCGCACATCTGGTCGCCGTACTTCGTCGATCGCCGTATCGCGGCACTGGCCAACGAAGGCGCGATGTTCGGCTATCGGCCCGGCCGCCGCCCGTGGGCGCTGGCGATGCTCGAACCGAACATCTCGGTCGTCAAGTCCTGCCACTACCCGATGCTCGCGTGCGACGAGTTCTACCGTGCGCGTCCGGACGCGGTTCAACACATGTTCGTCGTCAACTCGATGCACATGAAGGAGCATCCGACCTTCGTGCACTTCGCGAACAGCCTCGATCTCGTGCGCCAGCACAAGGCAACCTTCGAACCGCGCATCGACCTGCCGGGCTTCATGGCGCGTCATGCGGACGCGGTCGTGTCGCATCACTGGGAAAACGGTCAGAACTACCTGTATTACGACGTGCTGCACGGCGGCTATCCGCTGATCCACAACTCGACGCTGCTCGGCGACGCCGGCTATTACTACCCGGACTTCGATTCCGCCGCGGGCGGCCGCGCGCTGCTCGAAGCGTGGCTGCATCATGACGAACGCCTCGACGACTACCGTGCGAAGGCCGCCCGGCTGCTGCAGTCGGTCTCGATCGACAACCCCGCGAACCTCGACGCGTTCGTCTCGCGTCTGGTCGCCTGAACCGGAGAATACGCATGTCGGACTCCAATGCCCGTCAAGCGCCCGGCGAGGGCAAGCGTCTCGTCGTCGGCGTGTCGCTGTTCGTGCGCGGCGCCGGCCAGTCGCTGTGGGAAAACGGCATCTTCCAGAACTGCCTGCTGCTGATCCTGCTGCTGCGCCAGTCGCCGCTCGTTGCGGAGGCCGTGATGGTGAACGGCGGCGAACAGCTCGCCGATCCGCAGATGATGCTCGGCGAATGGGACGTGCCGCTCCTGACGATGGACGAAGCGCTGCAGCGCTGCGACGTGCTGATCGAAATGAGCGCGCAGTTCGGCGCGGACTACCTGCGCACGTTCCGCGACCGCGGCGGCAAGGTCGTCACGATGCGGGTCGGCAACGATTACGTGATCGACATCGAACGCGCGATGTTCGACAAGCCGTCGGGCTTCCTGTTCTCGGGCGCGCCGTACGACGCGGTGTGGACGATTCCCGAGTTCGAGCGCTCGTGCCTGAACTATTACCAGACCGGCCTGCGCGCGCCCGTCACGATCGTCCCGCACATCTGGCATCCGATGCTGTTCGACAAGGCGCGCGCGACGCTCGGCGCCGGCTTGTCGTTCGGCTATCAGCCCGGCAAGCCGCGCTGGCGCGTGACGATGTTCGAGCCGAACATCTGCATGGTGAAGACGAGCATCATCCCGATGCTGGTCACGGAGGAGGCATACCGCGCCAAACCGGAATTCCTCGAGTTCGTGCGCGTGTGCAACACGATTCACCTGAAGGATCACACGACGTTCGTCCACTTCGCGAAGAGCCTCGACATCGTCGAGCACGGCATCACGACGTTCGAAAGCCGCTATGCGGTGTACGAGTTCATGGCCGCGTACGGCGATGCGGTGGTATCGCACACGTGGGAAAACGCGCAGAACTACCTGTACTACGAGCTGCTGTACGGCGACTATCCGCTGATCCACAACTCACCGTTCCTCGGCAAGGCCGGGTATTTCTATCCGGACTTCGACTGCCAGGCCGGCGGCCGCGCGCTGCTGCAGGCGTTCGCCGGGCACGACGCGAATCTCGATGCGTACCGCGAGCAGTCGAAGCACGTGCTCGACTCGGTCAGCATCTACAACCCCGAGAACGTCGCCGCCTATACGGACGCGATCGCCACCCTCTACCGCGACGCGTGACGCGCCGCCCTTTCCGGACTCCGACATGAACGCACGCTCGCCCCTCACCCGCGCAAAATGGCTGCTCGGCTGCGCCGTCGCGTCGATCGTGATCGGCGCGCACGCGCAATCCGCCGGCGAATCGGCCGACACGCTGCTCCGCGACTCGGACACCGTGTTCAAGCAGCTCGATGCCGGGCAGTACGGTGCGGTATGGACCAACGCCGCCGCGTTCGTGAAGACGCGCATCAAGCAGGACCAGTTCGCGGCCGACATGCAGCAGGCACGCCGGTCCGTCGGTACGGTCAGCCATCGCGGCTGGGCGCAAATCACGCGGATCCGCTACACGAATGCGTCGACGATGCCCGACGGGCTCTACGCGAACGTCGACTACACGACGACGCTGACGAGCGGCGCGACCGTCTACGAGAAGCTGAGCTTTCGCCTCGACGACGACGGTCGCTGGCACCTGACGGGCTACGTGCCGCGCCAGTCGCAGAACTTCGCGCAGTAAGCCGCGCGCCGCCCGTACCACGGAGCCGATCCGATGAAACTCAATGTCGCGATAACGATGAACGTGCAGCGCGACGCGACGCAGTCGATCTGGTACAACGGCGCGAACCAGCACTGCGTGTTCCTGTACATGCTGCTGAAGCGCTCGCCGCTGGTCGGCGAGGTGTGGCTCGCGCACGACGACGGCATCACCGACTATCCGCAGGCGCTGATGATGGGCGCGTTCGGCGACGCGCTGCGGCCGCTGTCGACCGTCGTCCACCAGACCGACCTGCTGATCGAGATGAACGCGTTCATCGACCCGTCGCACACGGACGTCGTGCGCCAGCGCGGCGGCAAGTGCGTGTCGTACCGCTTCGGCAACGACTACGTGATCGCGGTAGAGACGATCAACTTCGAGAAGAACGACTGGCGGCCGAACCCGCACCGCGTGCAGTTCGACGAGATCTGGACCAACCCGCAGCATATGCACACGTGCGCGGCCTATTTCCAGGCCGTGTATCGCGCGCCGGTGATCGAGCTGCCGCATATCTGGTCGCCGTATTTCATCGAGCGCAGCCTGGAGGCCGACCCTGAACTGAAGGCGCGCTTCGGCTATCGCAACCACGGCCCCGCGAAGCGCATCGCGTTCTTCGAGCCGAACCTGAACGTCGTGAAAAGCTCGATCGTGCCGATGCTCGCCGTGAACGCGTGCTACGTCGAACACCCGGAGCTCGTCGAGCACGTGTACATGACCAACACGTTCGACAAGAAGGAAAACGTCGCCTTCAAGCATCTCGCGCTCGGGCTCGAGATGGTGCGCGACGGCAAGGCAACCGCCGACGTGCGCGCGCCGTTCGTCGCGTGGGCCGCGCATCACACCGACATCGTCGTGTCGCACCACTGGGAAAACGGTCTCAACTACCTGCTGTACGACGCGCTGTACGGCAACTACCCGCTCGTGCACAACTCGCCGTTCCTGCGCGACGTCGGCTACTACTATCCGGACTTCGAGATCTTCGATGCGGCACGCGCGATCGCGACCGCCGCGCAGACGCACGACGCGCGGCTCGACGACTACGCGGCGGCCGCCCGCCGCTGCCTGCACCAGGTCGACACGCTCGCCGAGCACAACGTCCGCGCGTATTCCACGCAGATCCAGCACCTGTTCGCCGGCCGCGCGCTCGGCTGACCGCCTTCGCCCGCGTTCCAGGCCGAGGCGCTGATCAAGACCGGCCGGCCGTGTATCCAGGGTGAGTTCGACACGATCCAGCACGCGATCGACCGGGCGATGGCGCTGGTGCTCGGCGGATTCGGGAAGAATTGATCGATTTGCCGCGTGGCGGGGCCGTTGCGCCCGGACGATGTCGCAGCCGCCCGCATGCGCATCGGCTGCGCTACACCAGCACCCGATCGCCGCGTTGCGCGGCGAACGCACGGCCATGCCGCCGCCCCATGCGCGCGAGCACGGCGAAGCAACGGGCCGCCGGCCGGCTTGCGCGGCCGGATTGCTTGACGAGGCTGTCGGATACGCCGCGCGCGATCGCCGAATCGTCGCCGCACGCGCCCGCGATGACCCCCGCGTAATAGTGCCGCGCCGCAAGCTCGCGGCCGCCGGCGTCGAGCGGCGCCATCCGCTGAATGCGGTGCGCGACGGCTTTCAGGCGGTCGAGACACGGCGCGACGTCGACCGGTACATCGGTCGATTCGGCGCCCAGTTGCCACAGCATGTCGGCCAGCTCGGCGAGCGCGACCAGGTCGTGCGCATCTGTCGCCTGCATGCCCGCTCCGCCTCCGGCCTTCGTCTCCGCCATGCCCATGCCCCTTTTGTGATTCGTCCCGGCCACGCGCCGGCCCCGCCCGACACCGGCGTGCATCGCGCACGCCGCCCCGCCCGTTCCCGCGCCGTCACGCGACGGCTGGCGACCGCCATGAAAAGCGGATGCCCTGCGCCCACGCGACGCCGGCATCCACGATGATCTGCCGGTCGACCTCGCTCTCCACGCCTTCGACGACGACGTGCCGCGCGCTTTCATGCGCGAACGCGATCAGCCGGCGGAACTGGTAGTGCCCGACCGCGTTGCGCTTGATCATCGACAGGACCGACCGGTCGAGCTTCACGATGTCGGGATTGCCGACCACCAGATTGTTCAATGCACTGAAGCCGACGCCGAAATCGTCGATCGCGATGCGGCATCCGGCCTGCCGGAAGCGGTTCACGAACGACCGGCCCGCGACGGGATTCAGCGGCCCCGTCTCCGTGATCTCGACCACCAGCCGCGCCGCGACCGACGGCTCGCGCTCGAGCCGCCTGAAAATGGCCAGCCACGCGTCGTCGACAACCGCGCTCGCCGCCGCGACGTTGCAACCGTAGACGGCGCCCGGATCGGCGCGCAGCCCGTCGATCATCCGGCCGACCACGAGCCGGTCGAACCAGCGCATCAACCCGAGCGACTCGAGGCGCGGCAGGAACGCGGCCGGCGGCAGCGCATCGCGCTCGCCCCACCGCAACCGCGCCAGGCATTCCTGGTACAGCACACCGCCCGACAGGTCGGCCCGGCACACGGGCTCGCGCGCGAACCCGAGCCGGCTTTCCACGAAACTGCGTACCGACGCGAGGTCGGGATGATCGTCGGGCGCGCCGAACACGAGATCGATTTCGTCACGATTCGCTTCCCGATTCGCCTCCAGGCGAGCTTCGACCGCATTCATCCGGCGCTCCGGCAAATGGCGAGCCGCCGATAACGGCTCGACCTCAAGAAACATGCGGAGCGAGCCGACCTTGACGCGCTCCGCCGCCTACCCGGCCCATCCTGTTATGTCGATCTTTTCCGGGAGCGTACTTTTCGCTTCGGCGCGCCGTCAAATTCGATATTTTCAACGATATTCAGCCATTCGAAATACACCATGTACGCACCACATCGACAGTGCGACAGGTTACACAACGCAACCGGTTGAATCTCCATCAACGCCGTTTATTATTTCGTACAGACAATTCTGTCCGAATCTGTTTTTTTCGCGATATCACCGGCCTCGTAAACCAGGAAGCCGTCAATTGATCAGATAAATTCCTGCCCGTGGAGCGCTGCCCGCATTCGACGCGCGAACTCGCGGCAACGACCGGCTGAGCCATTCGATCGGCACAGCATTCAATTTTCATGTTTCAAACGATATTATTAAAATTCGAAACAGAATCAACTCACATGCAATCGATAATATCAAGTTAAATCATATGATGATTATAGATTGATACATGTTTAACAATCTTTCCAACTTGTTAACCTATAAACTTGTTTTCGACGGACTTCCCTCGGAGCCGTCAATTTCGTGCCTTCAAAACCGTCGAGCCGATCGGGTTCGACGGTTTCTTTTTTTTAACGGCATTATTTCGTCAGACAGTAGGGCGGGACAACCCGGATGGAGGCCGGCGGCGCAACGGGTGTGCGCCGCGGAAGAACGGGCCTTATGCGGCCGTCGCGCCGACCAGGTTCGCGAGCAGCGCGTCGTATTCGGCGACGAGCGCGGGATTCGCCGACGTATAGCGGCCGAGGATCTCGCGCTGGCGCCGCGTGTACGCTTCCCAGTCGTCATCGTGCGTATGCAGCGCGCGCAACAGCGCATCGGCGCCCTGCTGCACGTCGTTGTCCGGATAGTAGTAGCCGAGATCGGGCGCGAGGCTCGCGTTGTGCACGAGCGGATAGCCCTGCCAGCACACGTCGAAATAGAAGTAGTTGAGCGGGTTCGACCATTGATGCGACACGACGATGTCGGTCAGGTCGGCCAGGAACAGCGGCGTATCGAAGCGTCCGACGAAGCTCGCCTTGCCCGCGCGCACGATGTCCAGGTAGTTCATCAGCATCACGAACTCGGGGCTGTCGTGCGCGAGGCGATCGGCGTTCGTCACGTGCGTGAAGCAGATCGCATCGGGGTCGCGGCGATACGCTTCGTCGATGATCAGCATCGGATACACGCAGAACTTCACGACGTTGTGATTCGGCTCCATCACCGTCAGCCGTTTGCCGGGCTCGCTGCGCGGCCGGTATTCGCCATGCCCGGGCAGCGATTGCGCGCGCGCGCTCAGGAACATCGGATCCCACACGAACGGCACGACGCGCCCCGGGCAGCGGCGCAGCGACTGCAGGAACGGCAGCGACGACGGCGCGATCTGCGGAATCGCCCACACCTCGTCGTAGCCGCGGTTGATGAAGAGCGTTTCCCACAGCCGGCGGCCGAACAGCATCGACTCCATCGCGTTGATGTACTCGACGCCGCAACAGTAGCTGACGAGCTTCGCGCCGCGCGCTTTCAGGTAGGCCGTCTGCTCGCCGTCGACCTGGCCGCCGAGCTCGATCACCACGTCGAGCGAATCCTTCATGTCGGCGAACGCGCGCGTGTCGTACACGCCGCGATCCCACGGCAGCGCATCGGTAAGCGGCACGTCGGTCGTGTTGACCAGCGTCACGCGGTAGCCGTGCGGCGACGCCATCAGCAGCTTCGCGAGGAACAGTGCGTTCTGCTTGATGCCGTTGATCCACAGGCTTTCGTCGGGGGCACGCAATCCGATCGTGATACCGATGCGCAGGCCGTTCAGGGCAGGAGACGTCATCGTCGGCGGGATGGAAGGTTGGATGGGGGTGGAATGAACGCAGTGTAGCGTGCGACGCGCCGCCCGCGTCAAGCAGCGGCGCACGCCGGCGGCAACCCGGCATTCTAGCGGACCGCCGGCCGCATACTGTCAGGGATGGTCAGCACCGGGCTGGCGCGCGCAAATCCGCGAGACCGTTGTGCGATACTCCGGCGACAGGCCGCGCCACCGGGTTGCCGGGTGGTATCGGCATTCAAGACGGGCAAGAAACGACCTCGCAGCAACGCTACTCGAAAAAAGGCCGACAGAATGGAACGCGACGCCGCGCAAGCCCTCCGGGCAATCCATCACGAACAGGAACGGCACGCGCACGAAAGCGTGCCCGGCCGCGATGCCGCGCTGAAATACACCGCACCGATCATCCGCCATCGTCCGCTGCCCGGCCTGCGGAGCGCGCGATGATCGTCCTCAGCCATTTCAGCCACGACGCGCCCGCCAGCCTCGAAAATCACCGGCGGTACGCGCAGGCGCACGGGTATCGTCACGAGCTCGTCGACGCATCGGCAATGCCGCAGGCGCTGCCGTTGCGGCCGCTGTATCGCTACGAATCGCTGCTCCACGTGCTGCGCGGCGCGCGGCCCGACGAACTCGTGCTGTTGCTCAGCGAAGACGCGGCGATCGTCGAACCCGTCGCACTCGATCGCCTGATGGCCGGGCGCGACATGCTGCTCGTCGACGCGCTCGCCCACCCGCTGCCGCAAGTCGACGTACAGGTCTGGCGCAACACGGCGGCCGTGCGGGCGATCGTGATGCGGCTCGTGCAGCGATGCAAGCTCGGCAGCGAGCCGCGGCTGACGTCGGAGGCCGCGCTGTTCGCGGAGCTCGACACGCATCACTACATGACGCCAATCGACGGGCTGTACGCCGTCATGCCGACCAGCCCCAACCTCGATCCGATGTGGGGCCGCGAACCGACGTTCGCGATCAGCATCGACGACGCGCCGCACGATCCCGAACGGAAAGGCACGTCGCCCCGTTTCCGCGACACGCTCGTTGCGTACGTCAATCGGTGCCGCGCCACCGGCCGGCCGATGTTCTCGTTTCGTCACGACGCCGCCAGCGCGCCGGACGAAGCCGCCGAGCGCAGCACCTACAATCCCGGCCGCTCGATTGCGTTGATGACGCTTTACACGCCGAATATCGGCAGCTACGCGCGCATCGCCGAACGGAATTTCCGGCGCTACTGCGATGCGCACGGCTATACGCTCTACGTGCATCGCGACATTCCCGCCGAGATCGGCATGAACGCGACCGGCAACTGGTTCAAGCCCTGGCTGCTGCATGCATACCTGCAGCACCATGAATGGGTGGTGTGGCTCGACGCCGACGTGCTGATCGCGGACCAGCGGAAAGCGCTGGAGCCGCTGCTCGAAGGGCGCGACTGGCTGCTCGCGCAAGACATCGGCCAGTGGGCGTTCAACTCGGGCGTGATGGCGTTCCGGCGCACCGAACGCAACGACGCGATGCTGCGCGACATGATGGCGACGATCGCCGCGCTGCACGACAGGTCGAACGTCTATGCGAGCGATGGCGATCAGCTGCATTTCATTCGCGCGATGGAGCGCGACGGGCAATTGCACGGCGAAGGCGTGGCCGATCTCGTCAGCTTCAACACGCCCTGGCTGTTTCGCCGCGCGGACAGCTACATCGTGCATTACTACGGGATGTGGTCCGCCATGCGCGCGCTGATGATGGCGCACGACGACGGGCTGCTGCCCTGACGCCGCCGCAGCAGCATCGATATCGCCAGCACGATGCGCCGGCCGGATTCGACCGGCCGGCGCATCGTACCGGTTACGGTCAGATCGCCGTGATCGTCGGCGCCACGGCGGCCGGGTCGGTCATGCTGGCCTTGCCGGTCTCGACGTGCCCCGCGATGCGGCGCGCCCAGCCCGCATTCCCCGCCACCGCGAACTGCAGGTCGTACCAGTGGCTGCTGCACGACAGATCCCAGCGCGCCTCGACGCGCTGTCCCGCCGGAACCGTCAGCGTGCGCGGCGCGCCGCCGTACGCGACATCGGTCGCCGTGACCGTGAGCGCGCTGGTGCCCGCATTGGCGATCGTCACGTAGACGTCGCCGTTGGCGACGTCATAGCACGGCGTGATTTCCGGCTTCGCGCCGGCGTCCGCGGCGGCAGATCCCGCGAAGCGCCGGAAATAACCGTTCGGGCCCCACACGCTCACCAGGTAGTTGCCGTTCGCGTCGAGCGCCCACGTATCGGTCAGCTGCTTGCCCGCTTCGACCGTGTAGCGGCGCGGCATCGCGGTGGGGTCGCCCGTATAGACCCAGAAGTGCGCGCCTTGCGTGCCGGTATTCGCAAATGTCAGCGCATAGCCTTGCGCCTGGATCTGGCCGGTGACGTGCAATTCGTACGGCAGCGCGCGAGCCGGCCGCGTGCCCGGTTCCTGCGCCGTCACGACCTGCTGCGCAGTGCTGGCCGGCGCGGTCTGCGACGACGCGCGCGAGCATTGCAGGTCCGCCTGCGCGACATACGCCTGCGTGCTCGGCAGGGTCGGCAATGTGGCATCCGATTTCGAGAAGTCGAGCGCCGACGTCAGGTCGCCGCAGATCGCGCGGCGCCACGGCGAGATGTTGGTTTCCATCACGCCGAAACGCTTCTCGATGAATTGCAGCACCGACGTGTGATCGAAGACCTGCGAGCAGACGAAGCCGCCCTTCGACCACGGCGAGACGACGAACATCGGCACGCGCGGGCCGAGACCATACGGCAGGTTGTCCGCGGTATACGTGCCGGTCTGCGTCGCGGTCACGACGTTGTGCCGCTCGAGCGACACGTCCACGGTGCTCATGCCGGAGCCCGGCAGCGTCGGCGCCTGCGGCGGCACGACGTGATCGAAGAAGCCGTCGTTCTCGTCGTACATGATGAGCAGGACGGTCTTGCTCCACACCTCGGGATTGGACGTCAGCGCATCGAGGATGGTCGACAGGTAGTACGCGCCGTAGAGCGGCGTGAACTTCGGATGTTCCGAATACGCGGCGGGCGGCAGCAGCCACGATACCTGCGGCAGCGCGTTCGCCTGCACGTCGGCCTTCAGTTGCGTGATCGGGCGCGTGCTCATCCCGCGCGTCTGCAGCGACGAACCGGCCGGCGCATTCACGAAGTTGTCGAAGCACGCCAGCATGTTCGTGCCGTAGTTGCCGGTGAAGTTGTCGAACCCGGTGCCCTGCTGGTAGACCTGCCACGAAATGCCGGCCTGCTCGAGCCGCTCCGGGTAGGTCTTCCAGCTGAAGGGCGGCAACTTGATCTTGTCGAACTGGTTGTCGATGTAGTCGGTATTGTCGAGCAGCGGGCCGCCGCCCGTGCCGAGCGGGTCGACCATGCCCGTCATCAGATACATGCGGTTCGGGTGCGTGTTGCCCGGAATCGAGCAGAAGTAGTTGTCGCACACGGTGAACGCATCCGCGAGCGCGTACTGGAACGGGATGTCGTCGCGGACGTGGTAGCCCATCGTCATGTTGGTCTTCTGCACCGCCCACTGGTCCGCGCGGCCGTTGTCGATCGCGCCGTGCGTAGTCGCCCACGTATGCGGCAGGCCGCCGATGCACTGCGCGTTGACGCTCGGGTTGGTCGTGTCGTAGCGGAACGGCGCGATCACGCTCGTCTTGTCCTCCTGCCGCGGCTGAAACCACACCGGCTTGCCGTTCGGCAGCGTGACCGGGAAGCGGTCGTTGTAGCCGCGCACGCCGCTCAGGTGACCGAGGTAGTGGTCGAACGAACGGTTCTCCTGCATGAACACGACGATGTGCTGCACATCCTGGATCGTGCCCGTCACGGTGTTCGGCTCGATCGCCAGCGCCTTGCGGATCGACTCGGGAAGCAGTGCGGTGGCGGCGGTCGCGCCGGCGAGGCCGGCGGAGAACTTCAGAAAGTCGCGTCGCGAATGGGTGGCCATGCTGGTTGCCCTTGATTGGATTTCTGGTGGAAACAGCCGGTATCAGGAAGCGGGCGAGGATGCGGGCGCGGTGAAACCCGGCGGGCAGCGCATCTGCGCGGTGGCGACAGTGCCGCCGCCGCATGCGGCCTTTTGCTGCGCGACGGGCGCGGGGTCAGCAGTCAGGTCGTCGCCGCAGGCGCTGAGGAGTGCGATCAGCGTGAGCAGGCCGACAACCGCGAAAGGCCGCAGGGCCGACTTTCGCATAACATTTCTCCGTGGATGTGAAGATGCGACACGAACGCGGGTGCGCGTTGGTCATATCGACGGCGAGATGCTAATTTCGACGTGTTACACGACGGTGTCGCGTGGCGGTGGAAATGGGTGTTCACGCGGGCAAAGGCACGCGTTGGTACGGCGGGGGGAGCGGAGACGGCCGGATATGTAATGCGATCGAAAGATTCGCACTACTGCGGCTTGTCGATGCGATCGAAGCGGCTCGGTCGCGACAGCGGGCATCCGGTGAATCGCAAAGCGGTTTGCGCGGGCCGGCAGCCGCCGGCCCGTGTATAGCGAAATCCCGCTCAGCCTTCCGCCATCATCAGCAACTGCGCGCCATCCGCGACCTGGTCGCCGACGCCGTACAGCACTTCCGCGACGACGCCCGCGCTCGGCGCGCCGATCGTGTGCTCCATCTTCATCGCTTCCATCACGATCAGCGGCGTGCCGGCTTCGACCTTCTGGCCGGGTTCGACCAGCACCGCGATCACCTTGCCGGGCATCGGCGCGGTCAGGCGGCCGCCGCCCTGCTCCGCGTCGCCCGCATGCGCGATCAGGTTGCGCCATTCGAATGTCTCGGCCACGCCCTGCGTGAACACATGGAAGGTGTCGCCGTCCGCATAGACGCGACCGCTGCTGCGCGCGCCGCCCAGCGTCACGCCGAAATCGAGCGGCGTGGCGCCGCGCGTCCACGCGAACGGCTGCGCGGCCGCGTCGCCGGTCGCGATGCGCGCAACGGCGCCGTCGTCCTCGTACGTGACCGTCACGTCCGCTTCGCGCTCGACCGCATGCCATTCGAACGTGCGGCGATAGCCGCCGTTCAGCCGCCAGTCCGGCAGCGCCCCCCACGGCGATGAGCCCCGTGCCGCCGCGCCGCGCTCACGCGCGAGCAGCGCCGCGCACGCGAGCGCAAGCGTTGCTCGCGGCGGCTGTTGCGGCGCGAACAGCGCGTCGTGGTTGCGCTCGATCAGGCCCGTGTCGAGGTCGGCCGTCGCGAACGGCTCGCACGCGACGATCCGCTGCAGGAATGCGGCATTCGTGTGCAGCCCGACCACTTCGCACGCGCGCAGCGCGCGCAGCATCAGGCCCAGCGCTTCCGCGCGGTCCGCGCCGTGGACGATCAGCTTCGCGATCATCGGATCGTAGAACGGCGTGATCGCGTCGCCTTCGCGCACGCCGCTGTCGACACGCACCGCTGCGCCGATGTCGAACTCGACGCCGGCCGGCAGCCGCAGGTGCTTCAACGTGCCCGTCGACGGCAGGAAGCCGCGCGCGGGGTTCTCCGCGTAGAGGCGCGCTTCGAGCGCGTGGCCCTGCACGCGCAGTTCGTCCTGCTTCAGCGGCAGCGGCTCGCCGGACGCGACGCGCAGTTGCCATTCGACGAGATCGAGCCCCGTGACCATCTCGGTCACCGGATGCTCGACCTGCAGCCGCGTGTTCATTTCCATGAAGTAGAACGCGTCGCCCGTCATGATGAATTCGACGGTGCCCGCGCCGACATAACCGACCGCACGCGCGGCCGCGACGGCCGCCTCGCCCATCGCGCGGCGCACGTCGTCGGGCAGGCCCGGCGCCGGCGCTTCCTCGAGCACCTTCTGGTGACGGCGCTGCACCGAGCAGTCGCGATCGAACAGGTACACGGTATTGCCGTGCGTGTCGCCGAACACCTGCACTTCGACGTGGCGCGGGCGCAGCAGGTATTTCTCGATCAGCACGCGGTCGTTGCCGAAACTGCTCGCGGCTTCGCGCTGGCACGACGCGAGCGCCGCCGGGAAATCGCCGGAGCGCTCGACCACGCGCATCCCCTTGCCGCCGCCGCCCGCGCTCGCCTTCAGCAACACCGGATAGCCGATCTCGTCGGCCTCGCGATGCAGGTTGCCCGCGTCCTGGTCGCCGCCGTGATAGCCGGGCACGAGCGGCACGGCGGCCGCGTGCATCAGCGCCTTCGCGGCGGCCTTCGACCCCATCGCCGCGATCGCGTCGACCGGCGGCCCGATGAACGCAATGCCGGCCGCTTCGCACGCATGCGCGAAATCTTCGTTCTCCGACAGAAAGCCGTAGCCGGGATGGATCGCCTGCGCGCCGGTTGCGCGCGCGGCCTCGATGATGCGCTCGATGCGCAGGTAGCTGTCCGCGGCGGCCGAGCCGCCGATGTGCACGGCTTCGTCGCACGCGGCCACGTGCTTCGCGTTCGCGTCCGCGTCGGAATAGACGGCGACGCTCGCGATCCCGAGACGTTTGCACGTCGCGGCGACGCGGCACGCGATTTCGCCGCGGTTGGCGATCAGAATCTTGTCGAACATGGCTTCGGTGTCGTCCGGAAAGAGTGGGTCACGACGGCGTCATTCACGCCACGACGGCGTGCGCTTTTCGAGGAAGGACGCGATTCCTTCGCGCGCTTCCGCGCCTGCGCGGGTCCGCGCGATCCAGTCGGCGGTCTGCTCGATCAGCGTCGCGTCGAGCGGGCGGCCGGCCACATCGGCGACGAGCCGCTTGCACGCGCGCACCGCGTCGGGCCCGTTCGCGACGAGCGTCGCGGCCAGCTTCGCGACCGTGTCGTCGAGCGCATCGGCCGGCACCGCATCGTGAATGAACCCGAGCGACGCCGCGCGCGCGCTGTCGAACACCTCGGCCGTCGTGAAGTAGCGGCGCGCCGCCCGCTCGCCCATCGCACGCACGACATACGGCGCGATCGTCGCGGGAATCAGCCCGAGCCGCGCTTCGGACAGGCAGAACTTCACGCCGTCGGCGGCGATCGCGATGTCGGCCGCCGCGACGAGGCCCACGCCGCCCGCGTATGCGTCGCCATGCACGCGTGCGATCACCGGCTTGCCGCAGCGATGGATCGCCTCGAGCATCCGCGCGAGCTTGCGCGCGTCGGCACGGTTCTCGTCGTCCGAGTAACCGGCCATCTTCTTCATCCAGTTCAGGTCCGCGCCCGCGCAGAACGCGGTGCCTTCCGCCGCGAGCACGATCGCGCGCACGCCTTCGTGCGCGTCGAGCCATTCGAACGCGGTGGTCAGCTCGGCGATCGTCGTCTCGTTGAACGCGTTGCGCACGTCGGGACGTGCGAGCGTGACGGTCGCCACGCGGCCGGCTTCGCTTACCTTGATCGTTTCGTATCGCATCGTTCAGCCCTCCTGGCCGTTACATGCGGAACACGCCGAAGCGTGTATCGTCGATCGGCGCGTTCATCGACGCGGCGAGGCCGAGCCCGAGCACGTCGCGCGTCTGCGCGGGATCGATCACGCCGTCGTCCCACAGCCGCGCGCTCGCGTAATACGGATGGCCCTGGCGCTCGTACTGGTCGCGGATCGGCTGCTTGAACGCTTCCTCTTCTTCCGGCGACCACGCGCCGCCCTTCGCCTCGATGCCGTCGCGGCGCACCGTCGCGAGCACCGACGCGGCCTGCTCGCCGCCCATCACCGAGATCCGCGCGTTCGGCCACATCCACAGGAAACGCGGCCCGAATGCGCGGCCGCACATCCCGTAGTTGCCGGCGCCGAACGAGCCGCCGATGATCACCGTGAACTTCGGCACCTTCGCGTTCGACACGGCCGTCACCATCTTCGCGCCGTGCCGCGCGATGCCTTCGTTCTCGTACTTGCGCCCGACCATGAAGCCCGTGATGTTCTGCAGGAACACGAGCGGGATCTTGCGCTGGCAGCACAGCTCGATGAAATGCGCGCCCTTCACGGCCGATTCGGAGAACAGGATGCCGTTGTTCGCGACGATCCCGACCGGGTGGCCCCAGATGTGCGCGAAGCCCGTGACGAGCGTCGTGCCGAAGCGCGCCTTGAATTCGTCGAACTCGGAATCGTCGACGATGCGCGCGATCACCTCGCGCACGTCGAACGGCTTGCGCGTATCGACGGGAATCACGCCGTACAGGCTCTTCGCGTCGTAGCGCGGCGGCTTCGGCTCGCGCAGCGCGACCGGCGCGGCGATCTTCGGCGCGAGATGATCGACGATGTTGCGCGCGATCGACAGCGCATGCGCGTCGTTCTGCGCGAGATGATCGGCCACGCCCGACAGGCGCGTATGCACGTCGCCGCCGCCGAGATCCTCGGCGCTCACTTCCTCGCCGGTCGCGGCCTTCACGAGCGGCGGCCCGCCGAGGAAAATCGTGCCCTGCTCCTTCACGATGATCGACTCGTCGCTCATCGCGGGCACATACGCGCCGCCCGCCGTGCACGAGCCCATCACGACGGCGATCTGCGCGATTCCCGCCGCCGACATCGTCGCCTGGTTGAAGAAGATGCGGCCGAAGTGGTCGCGATCGGGAAACACGTCGTCCTGGTTCGGCAGGTTCGCACCGCCCGAATCGACGAGGTACACGCACGGCAGCCGGTTTTCCGCGGCGATCTCCTGCGCGCGCACGTGCTTCTTCACGGTGACCGGGTAGTAGGTGCCGCCCTTGACCGTCGCGTCGTTGCACACGATCACGCACTCGCGGCCGGCGATGCGGCCGATCCCGGTGATGACGCCCGCGCCCGGCGCGTCGTCGTTGTACATGCCGTTCGCCGCGAGCTGCGACAGCTCGAGGAACGGCGCGCCCGGATCGAGCAGTTGCGCGATGCGATCGCGCGGCAGCAGCTTGCCGCGCGACAGGTGCTTGTCGCGCGCGGCCTGGCCGCCGCCCTGCGCGAGCTGTTCGATCTTCGCGCGCAGGTCGGCGACGACCGCCTCGAGCGCCGCGGCATTCGCGCGGAAGTCTTCCGAACGCGGGTTCAGTTTCGATTCGATGATCGGCATCGACGGGGCTCCGTTCGCGTGACGTGGGGCGTTACATCGTTTCCGCGAACAGCTCGCGGCCGATCAGCATCCGGCGAATCTCGCTCGTGCCGGCGCCGATCTCGTACAGCTTCGCATCGCGCCACAGGCGGCCAACCGGATATTCGTTGATGTAGCCGTTGCCGCCGAGGATCTGGATCGCCTCGCCGGCCATCCACGTCGCCTTCTCGGCCGTATAGAGAATCACGCCCGCGCAGTCCTTGCGCACCTGGCGGATGTGGTCGCTGCCGGCCGAGTCGAGATGGCGGCCGACCGCGTACAGGTACGCGCGGCACGCCTGGAACGTGGTGTACATGTCGGCGACCTTGCCCTGGATCAGCTGGAATTCGCCGATCGACTGGCCGAACTGCTTGCGGTCGTGGATATACGGCACCACCGCGTCGAGGCACGCGGCCATGATGCCCGTCGGGCCGCCCGACAGCACCGCGCGCTCGTAGTCGAGGCCGCTCATCAGCACCTTCACGCCGCCGTTGAGCTGGCCGAGGATGTTCTCTTCCGGCACCTCGACGTCCTGGAACACCAGCTCGCCCGTGTGCGAGCCGCGCATGCCGAGCTTGTCGAGCTTCTGCGCGACCGAGAAGCCCTTCATCCCCTTCTCGACGATGAACGCGGTGATGCCGCGCGAATTGGCTTCGACGTCCGTCTTCGCGTAGACGACGAGCGTGTCGCAATCGGGGCCGTTGGTGATCCACATCTTCGTGCCGTTCAGCACGTAGCGATCGCCGCGCTTGTCGGCGCGCAGCTTCATGCTGACGACGTCGGAGCCGGCGTTCGGCTCGCTCATCGCGAGCGCGCCGATGTGTTCGCCCGACACGAGCTTCGGCAGGTATTTCTGCTTCTGCGCCTCGGTGCCGTTGCGGTGGATCTGGTTCACGCACAGGTTCGAGTGCGCGCCGTACGACAGGCCGATCGACGCCGACGCGCGCGAGATCTCTTCCATCGCGACCATGTGCGCGGTGTAGCCCATGTTCGCGCCGCCGTATTCCTCGGCCACCGTCATGCCGAGCACGCCGAGATCGCCGAACTTCTTCCACAGATCCATCGGAAACTGGTCGGTGCGGTCGACCTCCGCCGCGCGCGGCGTGATTTCCTTCGCCGCGAACGTCGCGACGGCATCGCGCAGCATCTCGATGTCTTCACCGAGCATGAATTGCACGCCGGGCAGGTTGATCATGTCTCCTCCGTCTCCAGAAAGTGTGTCGCACTCACCGATTTCTGAGTTTCGCTCAAATCGAATGAATACGCTGATTCATTGACCAATACAGCGGAAATTTTGCACAGTTTCGCGCTTCGTCGGGTTTGGCGTCAATAGTTTTTTGAGTGACACTCAGATATCATGCCGACATGACAGCCGCTCCCGCCGACACCATGACCGCCACCGTCAAAGCCGACCGCGCCGACGCGCCGCGCGCCCCCGCCGGGCGCAAATCCCAGCAGCGCGTGCAGGACATTCTGCGCGCCGGCCGTGAAGTGTTCGCCGAAAAAGGTTACGAGCATGCGACGGCCGCCGAGATCGCGCAGCGCGTGGGCGTGTCGGAGGCGACGGTGTTCAGCTACTTCCGCGGCAAGCGCGAGCTGTGCGCGCGCGTCATCGCGGATTGGTACGACGAAATCATCGCCGCATTCGAACACGGGATGCCGCAGGATGCGTCGGTGCAGCAGCAGTTCGCGTTCATCGTGCGCACCCACCTGCGGCTGATGCTCGTGAACGGCACGGGGCTGTGCGCGCTGGTGCTGTCGGAAGGCCGCGCGAAGCAGCATGCGCTGAGCGACGAGCTCACCGCGCTGCAGCGCCGCTACACGGCGCCGCTGATGGACGTGCTCGCGCGCGGCCAGGCGGCCGGGCAGGTGCGCAACGACCTGCCGCTGAGCCTGCTGCGCTCGATGGTGTTCGGGCCGATCGAGCACGTGCTGTGGGATGCGATCCTCGGGCACCGCAGGCTCGATACGGAAACGACGGCCACCCAGCTGGTCGACATGCTGTGGGCCGCCGTGCAACCGCCCGCGCCGGAGCAGGCGGCGCTCGTCCGCTTCAGGAACGAGGTGACGGAAGCCGTGCGGCGACTCGAAGGCCAAAGCACGCGCACGTGACGCGCGGCGGCCCCGCCTCGTCCGCCGGGGCGGACAACGGCCGCTACGATTCCTCGCCGACGCGCAGCGGCGCGCGGCTCTGCTCGTTGTTCAGATGGACGAACTTGCGCAGCAGGCGCATCAGCTCCTGCGAATCGTCCTCTCCCATGCCGTCGAACAGGCCGGCACGCAACTCCTGCACGGACGGAATCAGGTGCGTGAGCAGGGTCACGCCAGCCGGCGTCAGCAGCAGCCGCCGCTGGCGCCGCGGCAGCACTTCGCGGACGATCAGCCCTTTCGCCTCGAGCCGGACCGCCAGGTCCGCCGTCGTCGACGTGTCGAGCGCCACCCGCTGCGCCAGCGTCACCTGGTCCAGCCCCGGGCACTCGTACAGCATGCGCAGCACCGCGTACTGCACCGGCGTCACGTCCCGGCCCAGCTTCTCGTAGAACATCGCGACGGCGATCTGGTGTGCGCGCCGGATCAGGTGCCCGGGTTCGTCATACAGATCGAGCGGGAAAGTCGGTGCGCCGGCGGGATTCGTTTTTTCCATGAATGCGTGAATGACAGAGGTGGCGCACGCCGTTGCGTGCGCCGACGGCATGGCGCTGCCTCGCGCCATTTCCCGGGAAAACCAGTATACCGCCCGCCTTGCCCGAGCCCACATCAATGAGTACACTGAATCTCATTCAGTACACGGAATGAAGAGATGCCGCGTACCGCCGGCATCGACCTGAAGGAGACGACGAACGTGTTTCTCAAGAACGTTTGGTATGTGGCGTGCACGCCCGATGAAATCGACGGCAAGCCGCTGGGCCGCAGGATTTGCGGCGAATCGATGGTGTTCTACCGCGCGGCGGACGGCCAGGTCGCCGCCCTCGAGGATTTCTGCCCGCATCGCGGCGCCCCGCTGTCGCTGGGGTTCGTTCGCGACGGCGTGCTCGTGTGCGGTTATCACGGGCTGGAGATGGGATGCAACGGCAAGGCCGTCGGCATGCCGGGCCAGCGCGTCGGCGGATTCCCGCCGGTTCGCAGCTTTCCCGCGATCGAGCGATACGGGTTCATCTGGGTATGGCCGGGCGACGCGTCCAAAGCAGATCCCGGCGCGCTGCACCCGCTGCCGTGGGCGGAAGATCCGGCATGGGCGCACGGCGGCGGCCTCTATCACATCCGTTGCGACTACCGGCTGATGATCGACAACCTGATGGACCTGACGCACGAGACTTACGTGCATGCCAGCAGCATCGGCCAGAAGGAAATCGACGAAGCTCCGCCGAAGACAGTCAGCAACGGCGACGAGGTCGTCACGAGCCGCTTCATGGAGAACGTGCTGCCCCCGCCGTTCTGGCAAATGGCGCTGCGCGGCAACGGGCTGGCCGACGACGTGCCGGTCGACCGCTGGCAGATCTGCCGCTTCACGCCGCCCAGCCACGTGATGATCGAAGTCGGCGTCGCGCATGCGGGCCACGGCGGCTACGACGCGCCGGCCGCCATGAAGGCATCGTCGATCGTCGTCGACTTCATCACGCCGGAGACGGAAACCTCGATCTGGTACTTCTGGGGCATGGCGCGCAACTTCCAGCCCGACGATCACGCGCTGACCGCGAAGATCCGGGAAGGCCAGGGCAAGATCTTCGCGGAGGATCTCGAGATGCTCGAGCGCCAGCAGCTCAACCTCGAGAAGTGGCCGGAGCGCAAACTGCTCAAGCTCAATATCGATGCCGGCGGCGTGCTGTCGCGCAAGGTGATCGACCGGCTGCTCGCCGACGAGCAGGCATCGAACCCTCAGCGGCCCGTCATCCCGGTCGCGCACGTGACGGCGGCGTCATGAGCACCGCGACCCTGACCGTCAAGGTCGCCCGCAAGTGGCAGGAGGCGCGCGACATCTGCGGATTCGAATTCGTCAGCGACGATGGCGCGCCGCTGCCCCGCTTCGACGCGGGCTCCCATATCGACGTCCATCTGCCGGGCGGGCTGGTGCGCCAGTACTCGCTGTGCAACCACCCCGGGCAGGGCGACCGCTACCAGATCGCCGTGCTGCGGGATGCCGGCGGCCGGGGCGGATCCCGCGCCATCCACGACGCGGTCCGGCAGGGCGACACCGTGCGGATCAGTACGCCGCGCAACCATTTTCCGCTCGCGCACGACGCCGCGCACCACCTGTTGCTGGCGGGCGGAATCGGCGTGACGCCGATTCTCTGCATGGCGGAACGGCTGTTCTCGGCCGGCGCGGCGTTCGACATGCATTACTGCGCGCGTTCGGCCGACCGGATGGCCTTCGTCGAGCGGATCAACGCAGCCGGGTTTCATGACCGGGCGCGCTTTCATGTCGACGACGGCGACCCCGCGCAACGATTCGACCTGGCCTCGGTGCTCGCGTCGGCCCCCGACGGCACGCATCTGTACGTCTGCGGCCCGCGCGGTTTCATGGATGCGGTGCTGGGCGAAGCACGCGCGCGCAACTGGCCCGACGAGCGGCTGCACTACGAGTTCTTCGGCGCTTCGGTCGAAGCGTCCGCCGCCGATCGTGCGTTCCAGGTCCGGATCGCAAGCAGCGGCAAGGTGATCGACGTTCCGCCCGAATGCACCGTCGTCGCGGCGCTGACGGCAAACGGCGTCGACGTGCTGACTTCCTGCGAGCAAGGCGTATGCGGCACCTGCCTCACGCGTGTGCTGGAAGGCGAGCCCGAGCATCGCGATTCCTACCTGACGGACGCGGAAAAAGCGGCCGGCGATCAGTTCATGCCGTGCTGTTCCCGATCCAGAACCGCCGTCCTGGTACTCGACCTGTAGACGGACCGCGCGGCGCGCGGCAGCCATACGATATTGGAGACGATCAATGGAGCAACCCGCCCGACCACCCATCAAGACTACTGAATTCCCGGCCGACCGATGGTGGGTCGCCGCGCTTGCGTCCGAATTGACGGACAAGCCGGTTGCCCGAACCCTCCTCGGCCGCCCGGTCGTCCTGTTCCGGTTGCCGTCGGGCGAGATCGGCGCGCTGGAGGATCGTTGTTGCCACAAGTCGCTGCCGCTGTCGTGCGGTTCGCTCGAATCGCGCGGCCTTCGCTGCGGCTATCACGGCTTGCTGTACGACCGCGACGGGACTTGCGTGGAGATACCCGGCCAGGACCGGATCCCGGCCAAGGCCTGCGTATCGTCGTATCCGGTGCGGGAGCAGGACGACATCGTCTGGATCTGGATCGGCGACGATGCGACCCGTCAGCCGACCTGCGCGCCGCCGCCCTATTCGTTCCACTCGGATCCGCAATACCGGTTCGGCGGCGGCTGTTACCACTACGACGCGCCGTATCAGCTCATTCACGACAACCTGATGGACCTGAGCCATCTCGGCTATGTCCATCTGAACACCATCGGCGGCAACGCATCGCTGCACATGGGTGCGGAAACCCGGGTCAGCAGCGAGGGCGATACGGTGACGCTGGTCCGCTGGATGCCGGACTCGAATCCGCCGCCTACCTATACGGCTGCGTGGCCATTCGCGGGCCGCGTCGATCGATGGCAGGAAATCGAGTTTCACGTATCGCATATCCGGATCTGGACCGGCGCGATGGACGCCGGCACCGGCGACCTGCGCGACCCGTCCCGCGGCGGTTTCCACATGCGCGGCTTCCACGGCATCACGCCCGAGACGGAAACCACGACGCATTACTTCTGGACCGTTGCGACGAATCCGAAATCCGACATCGAACGCGTCGCGCGGACCGTCATCGAGCAATCCGCGGCGACGTTCGACGAGGACAAGACCGTGATCGAGGCGCAATACCGGAACCAGCTGCGGTTTCCGGATGGCCGGCAGATCGACATTCATGTCGACGCAGGCCCGAATCGCGCACGGCGCGTGATCGAGCGCCTTCGGCTGCAACCCGAACCCGCGTAGGCATCGCGCCGGCGCGCGAACGATGCCTGCCGGTCGCGGCGGGCGCCCCGGGTTGCCCGTCAGCACACGCAATCGCTTTTGTCCCATTCGCAACTGCCGGCTTCGATTTCATCCTATTCAATTAGTCATACTATTTATATGAAGGGTCCCTGACGTGAGCGCAAATCTCCGCAATACGATCGACGAATCCCCGATGAGCCCATTCCAGACGATGGCGGTCACGGCCTGCGTCGTGCTGAACATGCTCGACGGCTTCGACGTGCTGGCCATGGCGTTCGCTGCGCCGCATCTCGCGGCCGAATGGAAACTGAGCGGCAAGGAAATCGGCTTGCTGCTGAGTGCCGGGCTCGCCGGCATGGGCATCGGCTCGGTGCTGATCGCGCCGCTGGCCGACCGGGTCGGCCGCCGCCGGATCATCCTCCTCTGCCTCGTCGTGATCTCGACCGGGATGCTGGCCTGCGCCGCCACGCACAGCACGCTGCAGCTCGCCGCCGCCCGCGCCTACACGGGGCTCGGCATCGGCGGCATGCTGGCCAGCCTGACCGTCATCAGCGGCGAATACGCGTCGAACAAATGGCGCAGCGCCGCCATCGGCATGCAGTCGGCGGGCTATGCGATCGGGGCCACCGCCGGCGGCATCATGGCCGGCTACCTGCTGTCGACGTGGGGATGGCGCAGCGTGTTCGCCTTTGGCGGCGTGGTGACATTGATGGCGATCCCGATGGTGCTCGCGCTGCTGCCGGAATCGCTCGACTTCCTGCTGGCGAAGCGCCCGGAGAACGCGCTTCGGAACATCAACCGCATCCTCGCGAGAATGAAGCGCGCGCCGATCGACACGCTGCCGGCCGCGGCCACCTCCGCGGACTCGACAGGCCCCGCCTCGGGCTGGACCGCCGTGCTGCGGGCGCCGCTCACGCGCCGCACGATCGCGCTGTGGATCGCGTTCTTTCTCGTGATGGGCAGCTTTTACTTCGTCGTGAGCTGGACCCCGAAGCTGCTGGTGCAGGCCGGGCTGTCGGCCGCGCAGGGGGTAACCGGCGGCGTACTGCTCAATCTCGGCGGCATCGCGGGCGCATCGCTCTTCAGCCTGCTGTCGGCCCGGTTCGGCCTGCGCAACCTGCTCGGCGCAACCCTGCTGCTCGGCGGCGTCCTGATGGTCATCTTCGGCATGAATACGGGCGCGCTGGGCATCGGGATGACGGTCGCGGTGTTCCTCGGCGCCGTCATCAATGCATGCGTAGCCGGCATGTATGCGCTGTCGCCGACGCCTTATCCGGCCGAGATCCGCACGACCGGCATCGGCCTCGCGGTCGGCATCGGCCGTCTCGGCGCGATCCTGTCGCCGATGACGGTCGGCGCGCTGCTGGACAGCGGCTGGTCCGTGTCCCATCTCTATTTCGCGTTCCTTCTGCCGATGGCCGGAGCGGCCGTCGCCGTCGCCGCGGTGTGCGCGCCCGCCCGGACACCGCGCCGGCAACGCGGTCCGGCCCTGTCGTAACGCGCGGGAACCGCGGCATTACCGATACCCGATTGCCGTTCCCGGGAATCGGCCAATAAAAATCGATAAGCATATCTACATAGGTTCTGGAGACAAGGATGAAAACGAAACGGGTCGCCGCACTGGCGATGGCATTGGCCGGACCGGCTTGCGCGCAAAGCAGCGTCACGCTGTACGGCATCGTGGATACCGGCGTGTCCTACTACAACCATGCCGCGCACGGCGGGTCGTTCACGGGGATGCCGACACTGACCGGCGAGGTGCCGTCACGCTGGGGCCTGAAGGGCTCGGAGGATCTGGGCGCCGGCTACCAGGCCTTCTTCGTCCTCGAGAACGGCTTCCAGCCCGGCACCGGCGCGCTGAACTACGGCGGCCGCCTGTTCGGACGGCAGGCGAACGTGGGCGTGAGCGGCCCCTTCGGCGCCCTGACGCTCGGCCGCCAGATGAACATGACGATGATCGTGCTGACCAATGCCGACATAATCGGCCCGTCGATTCATTCGATGGCGGATTTCGACTCCTACCTGCCGAACGCGCGCAGCGACAACGCGATCGGTTACAAGGGCACGTTCCGCGGCGTGACGCTCGGCGCCACGTACAGCTTCGGCCGCGATGCGGCCGGGCCGGCCGGGCCGTCGGCAACCGGCTGCGCCGGACAGGTGCCCGGCGACATCGTCGCGTGCCGCCAGTACACGGCGATGATCGCCTACGATGCGAGCAATTTCGGGCTGGCCGCCTCGCACGACGTGATGCGCGGCGGCGGCGGCGCGCTCGCGCCGCTGAACAATCCGGCCTACACCGACACGCGCGACATCGTCGCCGGCTACGTCAGGATCGGCCCCGCGAAACTGGGCGCCGGGTGGATCCGCCGCAACCTCGCGGCGGCCGCACACCTGCAGGCCGACATCATGTTCGCCGGCGGCACGTACTACGCGACACCCTACCTCGCGCTCGACCTTCAGGGCGTGCGCTACCTGCAACGCCGCGAAAACAGCGAAGGCGGCACGAATGCCACGCTGCTCGTCGGCCGCGCGAACTATTTCCTGTCCAAGCGGACGACCGTCTATACGTCGGTGGGCTACATGTTCAACAGTGCCACCGCCGCCAATGCGGTGGCCGCGGGTGGAACGGTCGCGACAGGCAGCAACCAGCTTGGCGTCATGGCCGGGATTCAGCAGAAATTCTGACGCCCCGGGCACCGCCGTTCCGGGCGGCTCGCCGCCGCCCGCGAACCGCGCATGCCGGACGTCAGCCCTCGAGCCGGCAATGCGCCAGCTTCAGCCCCGGCAACACGGGTGCGTCGATATAGCCTTCGTTCACGCAACTGAACCGGAAAGCCGCCGACGTGACGAACGGCTTGATCTCCCCGCCGGGGAATTTCGGTTTCAGCGCATCCTGGTCGGCCACGTCGAAATGCGTATCGAACTGCTCGCCGTCGGCCGTCAGCGCGCCGAAGTACGTGCCGCCCGGGTCGCTGCCCATCCGGATCACGGCGCCGACGAACACGAGGCGCTTGCCGTCGTACTTCGTCTTCGCGGCGGCCATGTCCTGCGTATAGGCCTCGATCACGGCGCCGTAGTGCGCGTCGATCGCGGGCTCGGCGGCCGGCGCGGCGCAGGCGGCCTGGTGAACGCCAGCCAGCGTGGCGCATGCCGCAAGCGCGGCCGCCGCGAATGGTGCGGAAATCTTTTTCAAGGGTGGTCTCCCCGTCAAGCGTGGTGGTTGAAGTGATTGAAGCCCGGCACAACGCCGGATGAATTCGCTTCCGTTGCTTTATTCGTTCGAATGGCGGAACACGGCTGCGATCACTTCACCACCCGCATGGTCGAGTGCGGTGCGCAGCGTCGCGCTGAACGCGACGTGACGGAAAGATGACATGGTGCGGCCCCCGGCTCTCTCATTGAATTTCACTGCTTCTGATTTTGGCCGCTACGGTAGCAGACAGCCGACGGTGCGACAACCCGGGCCCACGCGTTGCCGGCCGCATCATTGCAATTGCAAATGATTCTCATTACATATATCATGTGCTTCCTGATCGCAGCAAAACGCTGCGGCCCGCGACACGATCCTTAGTACTCCGTCCTGCATCGATTCATGCCATCCCGTCGAACGCCCTGCCGCGCCCGGACCCTGCGTCCGTGGCGCACGAGCCTGCCTGCCCTGATCACCCTTTGCGTCGCGAGCGGTGCGCATGCCGATGCCACCGAACGCACCGGCGCCGAACCCGTTGCGCCTGCATCGACACCTGCATCGACACCCGCGACGCCGGCCGAACACGAACTCCCGGCCATCAGCGTCAACGCATCGGCGGCCGTCGATCCGACGATCGGCTATCAGCCGCGCACCACCGGCATCGCGGGCGGCGACGACCGTTCGCTCAAGGAGATTCCGCAATCGGTCGCGGTGGTCAGCAGCAGCGTGATGCAGGACCAGCAGGCGCGCTCGCTCGACGACGTGCTCGGCAACATCAGCGGCGTCACGCAGACCAACACGCTCGGCGGCACGCGCGACGCGTTCATCAAGCGCGGCTTCGGATCGAACAACGACGGCTCCGTGCTCGTCGACGGCGTGCGCACGCCGGTGCTGCACAGCTATCTCGCGACGATCGACCGCGTCGAGGTGCTGAAGGGCCCCGCGTCGCTGCTCTACGGGATGCAGGACCCCGGCGGCGTGATCAACCTCGTCACGCGCAAGCCGGAAGACGCGTTCGGCGGCTCGATCTCCGCATCGCGCACGAGCCACGGCGGCGGCAGCGCGCTGTTCGATCTCACGGGCCCGCTCGGCAAGCCGGGCCAGGTCGCGGGCGGCACGCTCGCGTTCCGGCTGACCGGCGAATACGACACGAGCCGCTACTGGCGCAGCTTCGGCCGCGAACGCAACGCGCTGATCGCGCCCGCGCTGTCGTGGCACGACGCGAGCACGTCGATCGACGTCAGCTACCAGTACGTCGACTACACGACGCCGTTCGATCGCGGCACCGTGCTCGTGAACGGCCAGCTCGACGATGCGCTGCGCTATCGCCGCTACGAAGAGGCGTGGTCGCAAAGCAGCGGCATCCAGGAAACGCTGCGCACGCGCATCGAGCATCGCTTCTCCGACGCATGGCGCGTGCGTGCGACCTACGGCTGGGGCCGCGATCGCTACGATCAAACCATCACGCGCGCCACCGCGTTCAACAGCAAGACCGGCGCGCTGACGCGCTCGTCCGATGCGAACCTCGGGCGCAACGACTCCGACCAGATCGCGACGCTCGGCCTGCTCGGCAACGTGACGCTCGCGGGGATGAACCATGCGATCTACATCGGCGGCGAATACGAGCGGCAGCGCAGCTTCCGCGGCGACACGATCCGCGGCAAGGCGACGACGGGCTTCAATCTCTACGATCCGGTGTACGGCCTGCTCGCGCCGGGCGGCACCGCCAACGCGAAGCAAAGCGATTCGCGCTCGGTGGTGCATGCGTATTCGACGATCGTGCAGGACTCGGTGAAGCTCACCGACCGCCTCACCGCGGTGGGCGGGCTGCGCTGGGAAAACTGGCAGCAGGAATCGGGGATGGGGCGGCCGTTCGTGTTCGCCGACCGCTCGCGCGGCAGCGTCTGGCTGCCGCAGTTCGGGCTCGCGTATGCGCTCACGCCGGCGCTGACCGCGTATGCGAACGTGAGCCGCTCGTTCAAGCCGAACGTCGCGTCGAACGTCGCCGCGCCGCTCGCGCCGGAATACGGCCGCGTGCTCGAGGCCGGGCTGAAGTTCAGCCTGAAGCCGGCGATCACGGGCACGCTCGCGGTCTATCAGATCGACAAGCGCAACGTCGCGGTCACGGTCGGCGACCTCACGTCGACGATCGGCACCGCGCGCTCGCGCGGGATCGAGCTCGACGTCGCCGGGCAGATCACGCGCCACCTGAGCGTGATCGGCAGCTATGCGTATACGAACGCGACCGATCGCGACAGCAACACGCCGCTCGTCAACGTCGCGCGCCACACGGGCAGCCTGTTCGCGGTGTACGACACGGCGATCGCGAACCTGCCCGGCCGCTGGCGCTTCGGCGGCGGCGCACGCCTCGTCGGCGCACGCTCCGGCGATACCGCGAACAGCTTCACGCTGCCCGGCTACGTGAGCGTCGACGCGTTCGCGGCTTACGAAACGACGATCGGCAAGTTCCCGACGCGCGTCCAGCTCAACGTGAAGAACCTGCTCGACAAGACCTACTACCCGTCGAGCAACAACAACCTGATCGTCGCGGTCGGCGAGCCGCGGCTCGTCACGCTGACGACGACGGTGTCGTTCTGATGTCCTGATGCGTGCGTGGGCCGGCTGGCAAGTGGCGGCCCACGCGCATAACACGCGTTAGCGGCCGCTCGTCCAGTGCAGCGGATCGCCCCCTCTCCTCAGCGCAACATCCCGGCCGCTTCGCGATCGCTCGCGGCGAATCCGCGCGCGTGATGCCGGACGACAACGCAGCGACGAAACAGGAACGACGGCGAACCGCCTCGTTGCTCGTTGCTCGCCGCCCACGGCAACGCCGATATCCTCTTGACCAGCGTCCCGCTCGACACCTGACGCCCCCCCCTCCACACGCGTTCCCGGCACCCGCTGCGCCGCCCGCAAAAATGCATCCGAACGATGCAATTCCGCCTGCTCCCGAACCGCATCGCACGCCGTATGATCGCCCCGGCCATTTCCCAAGGCTGTCCAAAGCGCGTCGTCATCTTCCGCTGTTCACGCGCCCCGCCCCAACCACCCAGCGAACATGTCCAACTTCTCACTCATCCTCGTCGTCTCCCTGTTGAGCGCCTTTGGCCTGATCGCGTCCGACGTCTACCTGCCCGCGATGCCGTCGATGGCCCACGCGTTTTCGATCGACACATGGCAGATGCCGCAGACGGTATCGGCTTATCTGATCGCGCTCGCCTGTGCGCAACTGATCTACGGCCCCCTCTCCGATCGATGGGGACGCAAACCCGTGCTGACGGCCGGCATCCTCCTGTACATCCTGGGCTCGCTCGGCTGCGCAAGCGCAGGCGGCTTCGCGAGCTTTCTCGGCTGGCGCGTCCTCGAAGCGCTCGGCGCGGCGTCCGGCCTCGTCATCGGCCGCGCGATCATCGCCGACACCTGCGACAAGCGCGCATCCGCGAAGGTCTACAGCATCGTGTATCCGCTCGTGTCACTGTCTCCGGCGATCGCCCCCGCGCTCGGCGGATATCTGGCGGCGTGGTTCGGGTGGCGGAGCGATTTCATGTTCGTCGCCGCGTTTGGCGGGGTCGCGCTTCTGCTCGTTCAGCTTCTTCTGAAGGAAACGCGGCCGCCCGTCATGCCGGGGCACCATCGCGCCGCGCCGCTGGCCGGCTTCGCCGACGTGCTCGGGGACCACGCATTCATCCGATACACGCTCGTCGTCTGCGCCATCTATTGCGCGTGGTTCGTCTACCTGACGCAGTCGCCGTTCATCTTCTCCGGCCTGGGCCTGTCGGAACAGCAAAGCGGCTGGCTCTATCTGCCGCTGACCGCCGGCATCATTTCCGCCAACATGATCTCGCGCCGCCTGCTCGACCGGATGTCCTACGACGCGATCGTCGCGGCCGGCGTGGGCTGCTTCGTGGCCGGCGGCATCGCGTTCGCGTTGTGCGACTCGTGGCACGTCAAGGGCATCATCGCGATCGTGATGCCGATGTTCGTCGTCAGCCTGTCGAACGGATCGTCGCTGTCGCTCGCCGTGTCGGGCGCCATCGCGAGCGAACCCGGGCGCACGGCCACGGCGTCCGGGCTCGTCGGCTTCTTCCAGATCGGCAGCGCATCGCTCGCGGCCACCGTGTCCAGCGGCCTGCTCGGTACCGGCAGCCACGTGCTGGCGATGGCCATGCCGTTCTTCGCAATCGTCGCGGCGGTCGCGATCGTGCCCCGCTAGTATGCCGCGCGACGCACGCTCTCGATGCGCGAGACCCAGCCCCGTTGAGCACCCGGCCCCGCACCGGCGACATCCCGGCCGCTATCGATAGCGGTCGAACGACGCAGCAATCCCGGCGGTGACGGCCCGGACGCGCGCCGTCCGGTTCAGATCCGTATGCGACACGAGCCAGACCTGATACGGCACGGCTCGCGCCCGGTCGGGCCAGATTCGCACGAGCGAATCGTCTTCCTGCGCCATATACACGGGGAGTTCGCCTATGCCGATGCCCGACCGGATCGACGTTGCAAGCATCAGGCTCGAACTCACTTGCGCAACGATGCGCCCACGCTCCATCGACTCGCCGCACAGCGTATCGCCCTGATTGGACGTGATGGCGGGCTGATAGACGACCAGGTCATGCCCTTCGAAAGCGGACCCGATCGCGGGCGCGCCATGTGCATCCAGATACTCGCGGCTCGCGAACAGCCCGACCTCCCACTCGGCCAGCTTCCGGCGGACGAGATCGGGGTTTTCCGGCATCACGGTTCGAATCGCGAGATCCGCATCGCGCCGGGTCAGGTTCAGCACCTGCACGGACGTCGTCAGGATCACGTTGATTGCCGGGCATGTCCGTCGCAACGACCGTATCGCGGGCAGGACGAAATCCATCGCGAGGGAATCGGTCGTCGTCACCCGGACCTCGCCTTCCAGCCGATCGTCCGAGCCGTGGACGCGACGCTCGAAGTCGCTCGCCGCTTGCTCCATCGCTTCCGCGGCCTGCAGCGAATGCTCGCCGATCTGCGTCACGACATAGCCGGACGACGTCTTGAGAAACAGCTTCGCGCCCAGCGCCTTCTCCAGCGCCGTCAGTCGTCGCCCCACGGTGGCCTGATCGACATCGAGAATGGCCGCGGCGTCGCGCAGCGTCCCGGCGCGATGAACTGCCAGAAAAACGCGGGCATCGTCCCAGTTCATGGATAACGTTCTCTCTCGGTAAAGCATGTGTGCATGCCTGGAGGGGCAATTATACAAGTCGGCCTCCTGCTCCCCACACCACATAATCAGTCATCCGTATCAATATTCAGGTCAACTCACCGGTCGAAACCGGAACCGTCCGCTGGAAGGCCCGCAACGCCCCGGCGATCCGAAAATGGCCGGTGAAATATTCGAACCGACGGTCGTTGCACCGATCGCACCGCCCCCGTCCTCCCGTCCAATCATCAGACCCTCGAATATCTCCCATCCAATATCGCGATTTCCGGGATCTGGCGCGCGCCGCTAGACTGGCTACGCATTCGCGACGCCGAATCGCCGCACGGCAACGCGACACGCCCCCCCACAAAAACGATTCCGGGAGATAAGCCATGTCCGACCGGCAGGCGCGCCGAGGCGCGCTCAAGACACTCGGCCTCGCGGCCGGCACCGCGCTGCTCGCCGCCGCGCGTCCCGCTCACGCCGCCACGCCTGAAACCGGCGCACTGCTGCCCGGCGGCGCCATGCACCTCGCCGACCTCACGCGCCGCCTCGCGGCCGCACCGAGACGACGCGACTTCAAGACAGTGCCGATGATCCTCGAACGCTCCGACCAGTGGGATCACGCGGCACTCGCCGAAGTGACCGGCTACCGCGGCGGCCCGAAGCAGGTATGGGACAACACCGAGCTCGGCGGCCCGTGGCTGAACCTGATGCGCAATTCGCTGAACGCGCAGATCTGGTCGTACCGTCATCCGGATTTCCTCGTCGTATCGGCCACGCACGGCAGCGCGCATCTCGCGCTGTTCGACCAGGCCGCGTGGGACAAATACGGCCTCGCGAAATTCGCCGGCGCCGCGTTCCCGACCAACACGCTGCTCGACGCGAAGCCCGCGCAATCGAAGGGCGCGCAAGACCACGAGATGCCCGACGGCGCGTTCTCGTCGCACGACAACAGCCTCGCCGCGCTGCAGCAGCGCGGCGTCGTGTTCCTGTCGTGCCACAACGCGATCTGGGAACTCGCGGAACGTCTCGACGGCGCGAACGCAAATCCCGACAAGCTGCCGCTCGACGCGCTCGCGGCCGACCTCACCAACCACGTGATCCCGTCGGCGATCGTCACGCCGGGCGCGGTCGGCACGCTGCCCGAACTGCAGCAGGCCGGCTTCACGTACGCAAAATGAGCCCCGCGATGACATCGATCCCCATGCAACCACCATCGCACCGCCGTCGGCGCACGCTGCGCGCCGTGCTGGCCGCGTGGCTCTGCTGCGCGTCGGCACTCTCGCTCGCCGCGCCCGCCGACACCGCCACGAACATCTTTCCGCCGTGGCAGGACGGCCGCAACAACGACGCGACGCACCGTGGCCTCGAATTCACGGTGCCGCAGGTCGACGTGCTCGCCGATTTCCACGGCGACCTCACCGCGCCGAAGCTCGTGCTGTTCGTCGGCGGCAACTACTTCTTCGCGATGGCGCCGCTCGTCGCGAAGTTCGAGGAAGACCATCCCGAGTACCGCGGCCGCATCTACTGGGAGACGATCCCGCCCGGCCTCCTCGTGAAGCAGATCCACGCGGGCGGCACGATCACCGTCGGCAACATGACATGGACGGTCAAGCCCGACGCGTATTTCGCGGGGCTCGGCAAGATCAACGGGCTGATCGCGGACGGCACGCTCGCCGGCCCGGCCGTGCCCTACGTGACGAACCAGCTGACGATCATGGTGCGCGCAGGCAATCCGAAGCGCATCGCGTCGCTGAACGACCTCGCGCGGCCCGACGTGCAGCTTGCAATGCCCAATCCGGAATTCGAAGGCGTCGCGCGGCAGATCCGCGCGTCGCTCGTGAAGGCCGGCGGCGACACGCTCGCGCATACCGTCTACGACGAAAAGGTGCGCACCGGCACGACCGAGCTCACGCACATCCACCATCGGGAAACCGCGCTGTTCCTGATGCAGGGTCGCGCGGACGCGGGCGTGCTGTGGCAATCCGAAGCGGCGTTCCAGGAACAGGTCGGGCATCCGCTGATGCACATCGACATTCCGGCCGAGCAGAATACGACGGCGATCTATGCGGGGGCGATGGTGAAGGACGCGCCGCATCCGGAGGCCGCGCGCACGTGGCTCGCGTTCATCCGGTCGCCGGAAGCGTTCCGGATTTTCCAGCGCTACGGCTTCGGCCGATACGATGCGGCGACACCGGCGCAGCACCTCGCGCCGGAGCAGAAGCAGCCCGACGCGGGCTGATTGCGCGGCCGCGCCGGCAGTCCGGCGGCGCACATGCGACCGACAACAAGGAGGGGACACGTGAACGATACGGTGGACACACCACGACGCCGGTTCGCGCCGCTGCTGCTCGCTGCGGCCGCACTGCTGGCCGGCCACGCGCGCGCGGACGACGCGACGCTCGGCAAGACGATCGCCACACAGGGCACGGCGACGGGCGTCGCCGCCTGCATCGGCTGCCACGGCAGCCAGGGCGAAGGCAACGCGGCGGCCGGCTTCCCGCGCCTCGCGGGTACCCACGCCGCGTATCTGTCCGCGCAGCTTGCCGCTTTCGCGGACGGCAGCCGCCAGAATCCGGTCATGCAGCCGCTCTCGAAACTGCTGACGGCGCACGAGCGCGATGCGGTATCCGCGTACTTCGCGAGCCTGCCCGCGCCGGCCGGCATCGTCGCCGCCGACGACACGTCGATCGACCCGGCGAACACCGGCGCGTGGCTCGCGACGCGCGGACGCTGGTCGCAGGGCCTGCCCGCGTGCGCCCAATGCCACGGCCCCGGGGGGCTCGGCGTGGGCACCGCGTTTCCGCCGCTCGCGGGCCAGCCCGCCGCGTACATCGCCGGCCAGTTGAACGGCTGGAAACACGGCACGCGCCCGCCCGGACCGATGGCGCTGATGCCGGCGATCGCCGGCAAGCTGTCCGACGCCGACATCGACGCGGTGGCCGCCTACTACGCGCGCGGCGGCGCCGCTCAAGGAGACAAGCGATGATCGACCGCACGACGCTGATCCGCCGCACGCGCGCAGCCCTGCTCGGCGCGGCCTGGATGCCCGCGCTCGCGTTCGCGGCCGCCCCGCAGGACGCACCGGCCGCCGCCTCCGCACCCACGCCTGCCACAGCGGTGACGGCAGCCAGGCCGTTCGCGCCGCCCGCCGAGTCCGCGATACCCGCCGACGAGTTCGGCAAGACCGTGAAGCTCGGCGAGCAGATCTTCCTGCACACGCCCGAGTTCGCGGGCAAGTACGTCGGCAACAAGCTGACCTGCGCGAGCTGCCACCTCGACGCGGGCCGGCGGCCCGATTCGAGCCCGATGTGGGCCGCGTACCTGCTGTATCCGGCGTACCGCAGCAAGAACGGCCACGTGAACACGTTCGCCGAGCGCCTGCAGGGCTGCTTCCGCTACAGCATGAACGGCAAGGCGCCGCCGGCCGGCGACCCGGTCCTCGTCGCGCTCGAAACCTATTCGTACTGGCTGGCGAAGGGCGCGCCGGTCGGCACGAAGCTGCCGGGGCAGGGTTTCCTGAAACTGCCGCCGCCCGCGCAGAAGGCCGACTATGCGCGCGGCGCCGCCGTCTACACGCAGCACTGCGCGCTGTGCCATGGTACGGACGGCCAGGGGCAGTCGAGCGGCGGCAACGCGGTCTTCCCGGCGCTGTGGGGCGCGCGTTCGTTCAACTGGGGCGCGGGGATGGGCGACATCCGCAACGCGGCCGGCTTCATCAAGGCCAACATGCCGCTCGGGCTCGGCGGCACGCTGACCGATCAGGAAGCGTGGGACGTCGCGACCTTCATGGACAGCCACGAACGTCCGCAAGACCCGCGCTTCACGGGCTCGGTGCAGGACACGCGCGCGAAGTTCCACGATTCGCCCGATTCGATGTACGGGCTGAGCGTGAACGGGCGCGTGCTCGGCGCGCCGTGATGCGAGCGCCGTGCAGGCCATCCGGCCCGCACGGCCCGCGCGTTCACGGATGCCAGCGATACACGACGATGCTCGATCCGTTGTAGTTGTCCTTGGTAATCACGTACTCGCCGGTCGAGCGCAGGTACGCACGCACGCCGTACATCGAGTCGACGTCGTTGCCGACGTCCATCGCCGACGTGTTCGAATTCGTCAGCGTCGTGACGAGCGCTCCGGTGTTCAGGTCGAACACGTCGATGTTCGGCACCGTATGCACGTAGCCGACGAACAGGTAGTGGCCGGCCGCCGCGATCGATTTCGGGTTCGCGCTCGTCAGGTTGATCACCGGGTTCGGTGCGCTCGTGTTGCCGTTCTTCCAGCCGTGATAGACCTCGATGTGCCCGTTCATCGCGGTCCAGTCCCAATTGCCCGCGAGGCCCTGCGCGAGGATCATCGTGTCGCTGTCGGCCTGGTAGATGATGCGCGTGACCGGCGCCACGGTGCTCGGCACGGCCGTCGTCGTCGGCTTGCCCCATGACGGTTTGCCGGTCGCGTCGAAGCCCGTCATCGGGTAGCGGGAAATCACGTTCGATCCGTTCAGCCCGGCCCACACGTCGCCGTTGCCGTCGATGTCGAAACCGGCCGTCACCTGCAGTGTCGTGTTGAACGGCTTGCCCGGGAGCGAGCCGGCCGGAATCGCGATATAGCCGCTCGCGGCGTTGAAGTAATAGAAGTTGAAGTTGCCCGGGTTCTGGCCCGACGCGACGAGAATCCGGTTGCCGCCGACCGTCACGAGCTGGCCGAAGTGCTGGCCGCGCTGGTAGTCGTTCATGTCGAGGCGCGGGTCCTTCGGATAGGTGAACGGGTCGACCGTGTTCGCGACGAACGTGCCGCCCGCCGACCCCGTATACACGTTGTTGCCGCTGTAGAACAACGTGCCGTCCGTCACGGGATCGGGCGCGGCGATCCCCTCGAAGTTCAGCGCCTGCAGCTTCCATTGCAGCGCGCCCGTCGGGCCGTACGAATGAAGGTCCGTGCTGCCGTTGCGGCCGAGATCCCAGCCGCCGCCCCACGCGTTGTTCAGCACGTACAGGTTGCCGGCCGAATCCTTGCCGAGCGCGGCGACGCGCGTGAAGCGCTTGTCGCCCACCTGCCCCTTGATGCCCGTCGTCGTGTCGAGATAGCCGCCCTGCACGCCGAACGAGCCGACCTGCACCGGCAGGCCGGGAAGCCCGCTGTAGACCTTGATGTTCATGTCGGGCCCTGCGTCGCCGACCATCAACCGGCCCATCGACGCATCGAAGTACAGCGACGCCGGCTGTGCGCCGGCCGCCATCTGGAGCGTGTTCATCGCCGTACCGGTCGCGCTGAACTGCGCGACGACGCCCGCACTCTTGCGCGCGACCCACAGGTTGCCGGCCGCATCGAGCGCCAGCGCGCCGGGGCCCGTTACGCCGATGTCGCGCTGCCACACGCCGTCGGTCGTATAGACGCGCACGCGGTTGCCGTAGAAGTCGCTCACGTACAGCAGGTTGCCGCCCGTCGCGAGGCCCGTGATCACGTCCGCGTACTGGATGCCCGTCCACGTGCTGACCGGGATGCGCAGGTCGCGCTGGTTCGTGCTTCGGTTGTAGCGGCCCACCGAGCCGCTGCCGAACGTGCGGTTGTAGCCGAGCGCGACGAACAGCGACGTCGAATTGCCGGTGATCGCCCCGCCCTGGAATTCGTCGTGGATGCCGATCGTGCCGAGCGGCTGGCCGTTCTGGTAGATCGCGACGCCGCCCGCGTTCTCGTCCCAGCGCGACGCCGTGTAGATCACGCCCTCCGGCGCGACCCACATCGAGCGCGCGCCGTTGCCGACGTGTTGGGCCAGCGTGCCGTACGTGTTCGCGAGCCAGTCGGTCGAGTATTGCACCTGCGCGTGACTCGCCGGCGCCAGCATCGCCATGCACATTCCCAGCAACGCCGCGCGAATTTGTTTCATTGACATGAATAATGCTCCCAGACGATCAATGGTCGACACTGTAAATCGCGGCGCATGAAATATTGGTGATTCCGGAAAAATCGCATTCGCCGTTTCACCGAATTATTCACTCCGTGCTTTTTGCCGTCCGGCGCTTTTTCGTCAACGATGGTCAAACTCGCCCAACCACGCTGCAAAGGCCTGCCGGCCTGCGATTTCAGCGCCTTCTCCCGGCATTTTCTTCCGAATTACCCAATGCGAACGCGTCATTTTTTCTGATATGCCCGCATTGCCTTTCATTACCCGGAAATCACTTCAATTATTACAAATTGAAATTCAAATGAAAGAGAAAAAATATTATCCGGCGCAATCGTTTTTTGGCGATTGGGCGTATCGAAGCGGGAGGGGAAAAAGGAGTGCGGCGGGGAAAGCCGCGCGCCGGCGGGACCGGCACGCGAACGCGATCGTTCAGTTGGCCTGGTCGAGCGTCGGGCCGTCCCAGCCGTCGACGTATTTCGGCAACGCATCGACGACGTCGATCACGCGTTGCCGGTAGAACAGGTGCATCGTCGGCTGCAGGTCGCCGGGCAGTTGCCCGCCGTGCGCACGCGCGGCCAGGCTGTTCGGCACGACGCGCATGCCGAGCCGGTTCGTCCCGAACACGATCTCGCCGCACGACGCGCACCACGTGCGCGACATCGACTTCGACGGATGCGGGAACGTCGCGTTGCCGCCGCCGATCGCCACCTGCTCCGGCGGCCACGCGGTCGCGGACAGCATTGGCGTGCCGTAGAAATCGCGGCAGGTCGCGCAATGGCAGTTTGCGCGCGCCGCCGGCTCGCCGCGCAGCGTGACGGTGACGGCACCGCACAGGCAGCGCGCGGAATGCGTTCGGGTCATGTCGTCTCCTCGAGGAACAGGGGCGATAGTATGGGAGGCCCGCATCGGCTGCGGGCCCCGTTGCGACCGCAACGACCGTGGCGTCAGAACTTCTGGCGCAGCCCGAGGCTCACGATCGCCTGCGAGCGCGAATCGGACGAGTGGCCGTTCGCCTTGTCGGACACCGACGCGGTCGCGGCCACCGGCCGGCCGAGCGCGTCGAGCGTCATGCCCGATGCATGCTGGTACGCGCCGAGCAGGTACACGCTGGTGCGCTTCGACAGGTCGTAGACGGCGCCGAGCGTGACGTTGTGATACTGCGCGCGGTCGTCCACGCCGTCGACGTCGCTGCCGCGCGTGTAGCTGTAGCCCGCGAACAGTTGCGTCTGCGGCCGCACGTTCCAGCGCGTGAACACGCCCGCGACGTTGAACGTCGCGTGGCCGGTGAACAGCGACTGGCCGCCGCTGCGGTACTGCACGTTGCTGTAGTTCACGCCGACGACGGCCGGGCCGAAGTCGTACGTCGCGCCCGTCGCGATGACCTGCTGCGATTGCGCGCTCGCATAGCCTTCGTTGATCGACGAGTTGAACAGGCCATCGTCGGTACTCTGCCATTTTCCGGCCGTCGGGTCGGTCGCGCCCGTCTTGCTGTTGTCCGAGCGCTCGTAGCCGACGCCGACGCGCAGCGGGCCCGCCGCGTACGCCGCGCCGACGCTCCACGTGTTGCGCTGCTTCATGCTGCCCGGCTGGCCGCCGAAGCCGTACAGCGCGCCGAACGTGAAGCCCGAGTAATTGGCGCTCGTGTACTTGATCGAGCTGTCGACGCGCGCGGTCTGGTCGAGATCGTCGATGTCGCCCGGATGCGCGCCGAAGCCGCCGATGAACGACGACGGGCCGACCGGGCTCACGAAGTCGTCGAGCGACGTGTACTGGCGGCCGAGCGTGACCGAGCCGTAGCGGTCGCTGCCGATGCCGACGAACGCCTGGCGGCCGAACTGGCGGCCGCCCTGGCCCGACGTGCCGTTCGTGATGTCGAAGCCGTTCTCCAGGACGAACAGCGCGCGCATCCCGCCGCCGAGATCCTCGGAACCCTTGATGCCCCAGCGGCTGCCGGACAGGTTGCCGGTCGTCAGCCCGACGCTCGAATGGCCCGTGTACGCGCCCGCCGAGCCCACCCGTTCGTTGCTGCGATAGGTCACGCCCGCGTCGACGATGCCGTACAGCGTGACGGAGCTTTGCGCGGACGCGATGCCCGCGAGCGAGAGCAGCAGCGGGGCTGCGATCAGTTGCTTGTTCATGATTGTCGTGTCTCCGGGCGGTGAACCCGTTGTTCTGGCTGGCTGTTGCGAGTAGCGCGCGCGGGCGGCGAGATCCGCCGGCGGTGCGAGGCCGGCGGCGTCCGCGCGACGTCGCGGCGGGTATGCCCGCTGCGGCCGCCATCGTAATTGGAACCGGTTCCGATCGAAAGCGGAATAATGAAAACAGTTTCTTGCCAAAATTGAGATAGTCGAAAACGCGGCCGTCGTCGCGGCTGTCGCGCCTGTACAGCGCGGGCTGGCGCACCCGATAATCGAACCCGCGCCTTCCCTCGGGAGTTCCGTCATGCGTGAAACGACCCTGCTGATCTTCGCCGCCGTCGCGTTCGTCGGCATCGCGACACCCGGCCCGACCGTGCTGCTCGCGCTGACCAACGGCTCGCGCTACGGCGTGCGCCGCGCGTCCTACGGCTTCGCGGGCGCGATGCTGTCCGACTTCGTGCTGATCGTCGCGGTCGCGCTCGGCCTTGGCGCGCTACTGATGGCGTCGGCGTTCTGGTTCTCGGTGGTGAAGTGGCTCGGCGCCGCGTATCTCGCCTATGTCGGGATCCGGCTGCTGACGTCGAAGGGTTCGCTCGACGTCGCCGCCGCGCACGGCGGCGCGGCGCCCGAGCGCAACGCATCGATCTTCGCGAAGAGCTTCCTGACCGCGGTGACGAACCCGAAGGGCTATCTGTTCTTCTCCGCGTTCCTGCCGCAGTTCCTCGATCCGTCCGCGCCGCTCGCGCCGCAATACGTCGCGCTCGCGGTCACGTTCGCGCTGCTCGACGGCGTCGTGATGCTCGGCTACGCGCTGCTCGGCGCACGCGCGGTGCGGCTGCTGAAGCGCTCGGGCGCGCTGTGGCTCGAACGCACGTGCGGCGCGATGCTGCTCGCGCTCGCCGGTTCGCTGGCGCTGTACCGGCGTCATGCGACGTAGGCGCGGGTTCCGGTTCCGATGAGAATCGACTCGCCGCCCCGCTCCGGTTTCCCGGGCCTGTCGCTCAGGCAACTCGAACGCGCGGATCTCGACGCGTGGTACGCGTACCTGTCGAACCCCGACGTCGTCCGCCACACGAGCTGGAACCTGCGCTCGCCCGACGATCTGCGGCCGCTGTTCGACGCCATCGAATCGGCCGATCCGGATTCGGTCCGGCGTCTTGCGATCGTCGACACCGCATCGGGCGCGCTCGCCGGGACGATCGGGCTGCATACGGTGTCCACCGCGAACCGCTCGGCGGAGATTGCATACGATCTCGCGCCGGCGCACTGGGGGCGCGGCATCGCGAGCGCGCTGTGCGCGGCCGTCACCGCGTGGGCGTTCGCGGACGGCGGCTTCATGCGCATCCAGGGCGTCGTGCTGATCAGCAACGCGGGCTCCGCGCGCGTGCTGCAGAAGTGCGGCTACCGCTACGAAGGGCTGTTGCGCGCGTACCGGATGGTACGCGGCACGCCGGGCGATTTCGCGCTGTACGCGCGCCTCGCGACCGACTGACGCGCAACCCGCGGCGTCACGTGAAGCCGCTCACGGCTTCGCATGCGCCCGATTGGACGGCCCGCGCCGAATTGGCGACAATCGCCGTTCCCCTCATCGACGCTCCACCATGAAAATCGCCGCGCTCTCCGACATCCACGGCAACCTCGCCGCGCTCGACGCGGTGCTCGACGACGTCCGCCGCCGCGGCGCCGACGTGATCGTCAATCTCGGCGACATCGTGTCGGGCGCGCTCCATCCGGCCGAGACGGCCGACCGCCTGATCGCGCTCGACCTGCCGACCGTCAGGGGCAATCACGAACGGCAACTGCTCACCGGCGATCGGGAGTCGATGCGGCTGTCGGATCGCTGGGCGCACGACACGCTGCGCGCCGATCATCTCGACTGGATCGCCGCGCTGCCCGAACGCATGACGCTCGGCGACGACGTGCTGATGGTGCACGGCACGCCGGCCAGCGACCTCATCTATTTCCTCGAGACGGTCACGCCCGACGGCTGCCGCGCGGCCACGTCCGATGAAATCGCGCAGCGCGCGGGCGGCACGGCGGCGTCGCTGATCCTGTGCGGCCACACGCACGTGCCGCGCACCGCGAAGCTCGCCGACGGCCGGCTGATCGTCAATCCGGGCAGCGTCGGGCTGCAGGCCTACGAGGACGACCTGCCGCATCCGCACCGGATCGAAACGGGCTCGCCGCATGCGCGCTACGCGATGGTGTCGCGCACGGCAGCCGGCTGGAACGTCGAATTCCATGCGGTCGAATACGACTGGCACACGGCCGCCGCCACCGCGGCATCGCGCGGGCGCGACGACTGGACCGTCGCGCTGCGCACCGGCCGGTGCTGACACGCCCGCCCCCGCTTCGTTGACAGGAAAACCACACCGCCATGCCCGTTCCGTCGCAACTGCTCTTCCTGCCCGGCGCATCGGGCAGCACCGCCTTCTGGCAACCGCTGGCCGGCCTGCTGACGCATCCGGCCGAGCGACGGATCGTCGCCTATCCGGGCTTCGGCGACACGCCGCGCGATCCGGCCGTCGACGATTTCGACAGCCTCGTCAGTCATGTGCTTGAAACGATCGACCGGCCGACCGCCGTGATCGCGCAATCGATGGGCGGCGTGATCGCGATGCGCGCGGCGCTCGACAAGCCGGGCCTCGTCACGCATCTGGTGCTGACGGTCACGTCCGGCGGCCTCGACATGGAAGGGCTCGGCGCGCAGGACTGGCGCACCGGTTTCGCGGCAGCCAACCCGCGGCTTCCCGACTGGTTCATGACGTTCCGCGCCGACCTGTCGCAGGACATCGGCCGCATCGCGCAGCCGACGCTGCTGCTGTGGGGCGACGACGATCCGGTCAGCCCCGTCGCGGCCGGCCGGCGCCTGCTCGAACGGTTGCCCGATGCGCAATTGCATGTCGTGCCGGGCGGCCGGCACGATCTCGCGGCCGTGCATGCACCCACGCTCGCACCGCTCGTCGATGTGCACCTGCAGCGCATCTGATCTCGCACGCTTCAGCTTCAGCTTCAGCTTCGGCTTCGGCACAAACCCGAAACCGCGACGCTCACGCGCCGCGTCGCGTCACGCCGCATTCCTGAGCGTGAGCCTCGCCTCCAGCCCGCCGCCGTCCGGCCGGTTGTTCAGCATGAGCGTGCCGCCCATCGCGAGCGCGAGTTGCCGCGCGATTGCCAGGCCGAGCCCCGTGCCGCCCGTCTCGCGGTTGCGCGACGTCTCCACGCGCCGGAACGGCTCGAACACCGCGTCGAGCTGATCGTCCGGAATGCCGGGCCCGCGGTCGAGCACCGCAATCACCGCGCCGCCGTCCGGCGCGGCCTGCACGTCGATCTCGGCCGCGCCCGAGAACTTCAGCGCGTTGTCGACGAGATTGCCGACGATGCGGCGCAGCGCCTTCGGCCGCGTGACGAGCGCGAGCGGCGTGCGGCTGTGCAGCGCGACGTCCTGCCCCGCATCCGTGTAGTCGCACACGATGCTGTCGAGCAGCGCATCGAGATCGATGCGGCGCGCGGCCTCCTCGGTGCCGTGCAGCGTCCGCGCATACGCGACGCCCTCCTTCACCAGATGCTCCATCTCGAGCAGGTCCTGGCGCAGCTTCGCGCCCTGCACGTCGTCGTCCATCACGTCGACGCGCAACCGCATCCGCGTGATCGGCGTCTGCAGGTCGTGCGAGATCGATGCGAGGATCTGCATGCGCTCGGCCATGTACTGCGCGATGCGGTCCTGCATCGCGTTGAATGCCCGCGCGGCGCGCGCGACTTCCGACGGCCCGCCCTCGTTCAGGCGCTCGCCCTTCAGGTCGGGGCCGAGCGCGTCGGCGGCCTGCGCGAGCTGCTTGAGCGGCCGTGTCGCGAGCCGCACCGCGAGCCAGCAGCACGCGGCCAGCACCGCGAGCTGCAGCACGAGCACGACCGGCAGCCAGCCCGACAGCGGCACCGTCGACATCGGATGGATGTCGATCGTCAGCGGCGACCCGTCGGTCAGCCGCAGATGCACCTGCAGATGTTCGCGGTCGCCGGGGATCGCGTTCGCGGTGAGCGGGTAGTCGCCGCCGATGCCGTCGGAAATCGACCGCTCGACGCGCGCCGACAGCCGCGCTTCCGGCGGCGTGCCGGTCTCGCCGGGCCCGAGGATGAACGTATAGCTGCGCCGCGCGAGGCGCGGCAGCCAAGCGGCCCGCTCGGCGGGCGGCAGGTGGTCGAGCAGCGCGACCGTACTCGCGACCTCGCGCTCGATGTAGCCCATCATCAGGTTGGTGGTCGCCTGGTCACGCTCGGTCACGGTAAGCCAGAACGACAGCGTCTGCGCGAGCGCGAGGCCCACGCACAGGATCAGCGCGAGCCGCGCGAACAGCGAGCGCGGCCAGTGCCACGGCATGCGCGCGCTCATGGCGTACCGTCGACGGCGGTCACGGCCGACGAGAACACATAGCCCTCGTTGCGCAGCGTCTTGATGTAGCGCGGTTCGCGCGCGCCGTCGCGCAGCCGCTGGCGCAGCCGGCTCACGAGCAGGTCGATCGACCGGTCGAACGGGTCCGACTGCCGCCCCTGCGTGAGATTGAGCAACTGGTCGCGCGTCAGCACGCGCTGCGGGTTGTCGAGGAAGACCCGCAGCAGCCGGTATTCGGCGCCGCTCAGCGCGACCAGCGTGCCCTCGGCGTCGAGCAGGTGGCGCCCGGTCGTGTCGAGCCGCCATTCGCCGAACGCGAGCAGCTCGGCCGTTTCCGTCACCTGCATGCCGGGTGGCAGCATGCGCGCGCGGCGCAGCACCGAGCGGATCCGCGCGAGCAGCTCGCGTACCGCGAACGGCTTGGCCAGATAGTCGTCGGCGCCCATCTCGAGGCCGATGATGCGGTCGGTTTCCTCGCCGCGTGCAGTCAGCATCAGCACGGGCACCGTGCGGAACCTGCCGGCGCGCAGGTCGCGGCACAGCGAGAGGCCGTCCTCGCCGGGCATCATCAGGTCGAGCACGATCAGGTCGGGCGCGCCGTCGTCCAGCACGTTGCGCATCTCGCGGCCGTTCGCGGCCAGCGACACGCGCATGCCGTTCTTCTCCAGGTAGTCCGCGATCAGTTCGCGGATCGCGCGATCGTCGTCGACGATCAGCACGTGATCGATCTTGTCCATGAGTCGTTGTCGGTGTCGTGGTTCGGGCTGGATGTCCGCTGTTATACCGCACGGCGGGCTCGCGTTTGTATCCCAATGTATCGCGCCGCCGTGGCGACACACAACATTGCATACGCGCGGCTTGCCGGACACATCGCGGATACGTCGGCGCAGCCTAATGGGGCCTGTCGAAACCCGTCCGGCCGCCGCCCCCGAGCGGCGGCCTCCCGCTCAGGAGAACGCCATGCTGCCCCGACTCAAGACCGCTGCCCTCGTCATCGCCCTCGCCGCCACGGCCGGGCTCGCCGCCTTCGCCGGCACCCGCGACGACGCAAGCATGCAGGCCTCGGTGGCCGGCATGCTTGCGCCCGATTTCACCGGCATCGACCGCTGGCACAACAGCGCGCCGCTGACGCTGGGCCAGTTGCACGGCAAGGTCGTGCTCGTCGATTTCTGGACGTACTCGTGCATCAACTGCATTCATACGATTCCCTACGTGAACGACTGGTACCGGAAGTATCGCGACCAGGGGCTCGTCGTGGTCGGCGTGCATACGCCCGAATATCCGTTCGAACGCGACGCGGGCAACGTCGCCGATGCGATCAAGCGCTTCGGCATCCAGTATCCGGTCGCGCAGGACAACCGCTACGACACGTGGCGCGCGTACGGCAACCAGTACTGGCCCGCGCTGTACCTGATCGATGCGAACGGGAAGGTTATCTATACGCGCTATGGCGAAGGCGGGTACGACAAGACCGAGGCGGCGATCCGCGGTGCGCTCGCGCAGGCGGGAGAAGGAATGAAGGGAACGACACGCACGCAGTAAGCTGCCTGCGCGCGGGCATGGCCCCCGCCCTCGCCCGCGCGTGTCTGCATGTCTCGTGCGCTCACTCGCGCTTCGCGTCGGCTGCCGCCAGCATCGCTTCGCCGATCGCAAGATTCCCGCCCGCGACCAGCGCGTCGCCCGCACCGCGGATATCGGCTTCGGCCTTGTTCTGCCCGAGCTTGCGCTTGCCGACCAGCCGCGTGATCTCGATCTGCAGCCCGACGATCGACTGCAGCATCGTGTCGAGATAATCCTTCGGCGCATCGCCCATCTTCCACGGCACCGGCTGCGACGCCTCGTGCGTGCGCGTCAGCCGGGCGACCAAGCCGCGCACGAATTTCTCGTCGTCGCGCACCGTGATGCGGCCATGCGCATGCACGACCACGTAGTTCCACGTCGGCACCTGCCGGTGCGCCGCATGCTTGCTCGGATACCAGTTCGGCGAGATGTATGCGTCGCCGGCACGGAAGATCACGAGCACCTCGTCGCCGTCCGCGATGTCCTGCCAGACCGGATTCGCGCGCGCGACGTGCGCGTGCAGCTCGCCGAGCCCGCCATCGTCGGGCAGCAGTTCGAACGGGATGTGATTCGCGTCGAGCCCGCTCTTGCCATGCGTGATCAGGCTGCCGAACGGATGCTGCACGATCAGCTCGCGCAGCGCGTCGGGGTCGGGCTCGTTGAAATCGGCGGGGACGTACATGTCGGCTCCACGGTCGTGCAGGGGTTGAAATGGCGCGGGCGCGGGCCCGTCGTCCGCCGATTGTGATCCCAAACTGGTTTATTCTGTAGAGCCGGATTGGAACAATTTCAGCAGACCAGAATCATGGCAAGAACGGCCCGGATCGTCGAAATCCCGTCGCTCGGCGCGCTCGACCGCGCGGCCGGCGACCTGAGCCGCCAGCTCGCGCAGGCGCTGCGCGAAGCCGTGCGCCGCGGCGACGTCCGTCCGGGCGACACGCTGCCGTCCACAAGGTTGCTGGCGGCGGCGCTGCAGGTTGCGCGCGGCACCGTCGTCGATGCGTATGCGCAGCTCATCGCCGAAGGCTTCCTCGAATCGCGCGGCGGCGCGGGCACGCGGGTCGCGAACGCGCTCGCGGAGCCACCGCCCGTCGACGCCCCGGAACCGCCCGCCCGACGCCGGCGCTCGCCGCGCGCCGGGCTGCCCGAACCGGCCGCCACCTTCGCGCGAATCGCCACCGAATTCCGGCCGCTGCCGGCCACGCCGTTCGCAATCTCGGTGCCGGTCGGCCTCACCGCGCCCGACGACATCTGGCGCCGGCTCGGCAACCGGCTGCGCGCGCGCGGCGCCGGCGCGCCGTCCGGCTATGCCGATCCGCAAGGCGCGCTGCCGCTGCGCGAGGCGATCGCCGACTACGTGCGCCGGTCGCGCTCGGTGCGCTGCCATGCCGACCAGGTCGTGATCACGAGCGGCACGCAGCAGGGGCTGCATCTCGCGAGCCAGGTGCTGCTCGGCGCGGACGACCAGGCGTGGGTCGAGAATCCGGCCTATCGCGGCATCACCGCGCTGCTCGAAAGCACCGGGCGGCGCGGCGCGATGGTGCGGGTGCCCGTCGACGCCGACGGCCTCGACGTCGACGCGGGCATCCGCATCGCGCCGCATGCGCGTGCCGCGTTCGTCACGCCGTCGCACCAGTACCCGCTCGGCATGCCGCTGAGCATGGCGCGGCGCAACGCGCTGCTCGCGTGGGCGCGCGCGCATCGCGCGTGGGTGGTCGAGGACGATTACGACAGCGAGCTGCGCTACGAGGGCTATCCGTTCCCGTCGTTGCAGGGTCTCGACCCCGACCGCGTGATCTATCTCGGCACGTTCAGCAAGATCCTGTTTCCGTCGCTGCGGCTCGGCTACGTGATCGCGCCCGACGATCTCGTGCCCGCGTTCTGCGGCGCGCGCGTGCTGATGGATCGCCATGCGCCGACCGCCGACCAGCACGTGCTGGCCGCGTTCATCGCGGAAGGCCATCTCGACCGCCACATCCGCCGCGTCCGCGGCGTGTATGCGGAACAGCGCGCACTGCTGATCGACACGCTCGGCGCGCGGCTGCCGCGCGAACGCGCGTGGGTGCAGCCGGGCGACCAGGGGATGCACGTCGTGCTGTGGCTTGCGGAAGGAATCGACGATCTCGACGTGGTCGCGCGCGCGGCGCAGGCCGGCGTCGCGGTGCGCGCGGTGTCGCCGATGTTCGCGCCGGGCACGGCCCGCCCGGGGCTCGTGCTCGGCTTCGGCGGGTTCGGGCGGGCGCAGATGGAGGCGGCCGCGCAGCGGCTCGCGGACGTGGTTTCGTCAGCGGAATCGCGGCCGCACGCGCCGTAAAAGGTTGTCGGCGGGCAACAAACGTAATCGTCTGTAAATCCTGCAAGCAAACGGCCGTTTCAGCCGCCGGCGAACGTGTGTCGTTTGCTAGGATCGCGCCTCTTCCATCCGCGCTCCTGCCGCCTTGAATCGCTTCGTGCCGCTTCTCCGAGATGCGTGGCGCCATTGCCGCGCCCGCGTCGCACCGTTCGCCGCCGCCTGCGGCGCGCGCATCCGCGCGCTGTGCGCCGGCGTGCTGCATCGCCTGCGTCACCCGACGCGCCGCGGCGTCGCGCTGACGCTCGCCGCGATACCGGTGCTGGGCCTGCTGGTGCTGCTCGCGTTCGTCCCGTTCACGCCGAGCATCGGAGACATCCGCAAGGCGCGCATCGACCGCCCCGCACGCGTGCTGTCCGCCGACGGCCAGCTGATCGCCGAGTTCCGGCCCGTCAACCGCGAATGGGTGCCGCTCAAGCAGATCTCGCCGCACATGGTCGACGCGCTGATCGCGACCGAGGACCACCGCTTCTACGCGCATCACGGCATCGACTGGCGCCGCACGATCGCGGCCGGGCTGCACACGTTCTCGGGCGCCCGCCAGGGCGGCTCGACGATTACGCAGCAGCTCGCGCGCAACCTGTATCCGGACGAAGTCGGCCGCGCGCCGACGCTCACGCGCAAGGTGAAGGAGCTGATCACCGCGTTCAAGATCGAGTCGGTGTACAGCAAGGACGAGATTCTCGAGACCTACCTGAATACCGTGCCGTTCCTGTACAACGCGTACGGCGTCGAAATGGCCGCGCGCACCTACTTCGGCAAGTCGGCCGACCAGCTCGACATCGTCGAAAGCGCGACGCTCGTCGGGATGCTGAAGGGCAACAGCTACTACAACCCGGTGCTGAACCCGGAGCGCGCGGTGCAGCGGCGCAACATCGTTCTCGGCCGGATGGCGCAGATGCACATGCTGAGCCCGCAGCAGCTCGCGAAACTGCAGCGCCGGCCGCTGCGCGTCGACTTCGAGCCGCAGTCGGGGCAGCCGGGCCTGGCCCCGCACTTCGCGGTGCAGCTGCGCAAATGGCTGATCGCGTGGGCCGATCGCAACAACTACGATCTGTACTCGGACGGCCTCGTCGTGCGCACGACGCTCGACGCACAGTTGCAGGACATGGCAACGCAGGCGCTGACGCAACAGACGGAACGGCTGCAGGCGATCGCCGACGGCGCATGGCGCGGCCCGTCCGGCTGCGGGCTGCGCAACGACCTGTTCCGCGGCTTCATCCGCCAGACGCCCGACTATCGGCAGGCCCGCGACACGGGGCTCACCGATGTCGCGGTGCTGAAGCAGCTCGGCACCAATCGGGAGTTCATGCGCGCGCTGTGCGAGCGCAAGACGCAGGTGCAGGCCGGCTTCGTCGCGATCGATCCGCGCAACGGCGCGATCCGGGCGTGGGTCGGCAGTCCCGATTTCGGCAGCGAGCCGTTCGATCACGTCGCGCAGGCGCGGCGCCAGCCGGGCTCGACGTTCAAGCCGTTCGTCTATGGCGCCGCGTTCGCCGACGGCATGCGGCCGGGCGATACGTTCGTCGATCGCCCCGTTGCGATCCCGATCGACGGCCGCGCGGTCTGGCGCCCCACCGACGAGGAGCCGCCCACGGGCGAACCGATGACGCTGCGCGACGCGCTCGCGCTGTCGCGCAACCGCATCACCGCGCAGGTGATGCAGCACGAAGGCGCCGCGAAAGTCGCGCAACTCGCTCGCGCGATGGGCGTGCGTGAGAGCCCGCTCGACGCGGTGCCGTCGCTCGCGCTCGGCACGAGCCCCGTCACGCTGAAGGAGATGGTGTCCGCGTACGGCACGATCGCGAACCGCGGCGTGTACGTCGCGCCGCAGATGATTACGCGGATCGAGGATCGCGACGGCAAGGTGCTCGCCGCCTTCGGCAGCGCGCCGCCCGAACGCGCGCTGCCGGCCGCCGCCGCGCAGACGCTCGTCGACGTGATGCGCGATGTCGTCGATCGCGGCACCGGCGCCGACATCCGCTCGCGCTACGGGATCCGCATCGATGTCGCCGGCAAGACCGGCACGACGCAGGACAACGCGGACGGCTGGTTCATCCTGATGCATCCGCAACTCGTGGCCGGCGCGTGGGTCGGCTTCGACGACGGCAGCGTGACGCTGCGCAGCGACTACTGGGGCGCGGGCGCGCACAGCGCGCTGCCGATCGTCGGCACGTTCTACGATGCGGCGCTGCGCGCGCGTGCGATCGATCCGCACGCGCAGTTCTCGCCCGACTTCCGGCCGCGCAGCGCACCGGCGCCGAAGCGGCGCCCGCAGCATCCGGGCCTGTTCGACTGGCTGAAGCTGTTCCGCTGAGCGGGCCGCTGGCGGGCCACGCCGGCGGTCCGGTCTACCGAAGCGTCGTCGTCGCGTGCCCGTCCGCCGGCAGCATCGCCGCTATCACGACGCGTTCGACCGCGTCGACGGTGTATGGCGCTTTTCGTTCCGCGACTACGCGCTGTTCGATTTCGCGGGCGACCTGCGCTACCACCTGAACCTGAACGAGCCGCCGGCCGGCTGAGGTGCCGGCCGGCAAAAATGCGCAGACGTACTCAGCCCGCCGCGACCGTGGCAGCCAGCGCATCGAACTCCGGCGACCACGCCGCACGCCATGCGGCCTTCGTCGCGTCGTCCACCCACGCGCCGTCGATCCCGTTCAGCATGAACTGTTTCAGCTCGGCAACGGTGAAGCCGAAATGGCTGAACATCAGCTCCCACGCCTCATCCGGATTCACCTTGTGCAGCGTCGGATCGTCGGTATTCGGATGGATCTTCAGCCCGAGGCCCGGCATCTTGCGCATCGGATGCCGCGCCGCCCATTGCTCCGGCGGCAGCGTGCGCAGGTAGTACGAATTCGTCGGCACGACGGTGAAGACGATCCCGCGTTCCGCATAGCGCGCACACAGCTCGGGGTTGTCGACGATCGTATAGCCGTGATCGACGCGATCGACCTGCAGCAGGTCGACGGCCGTCTCGACGTTGCGCCACGGCATCCCGAACTCGCCCGCATGCGCGGTCGTGCGGAAGCCGGCCGCGCGTGCATTGCGGTAAGCCTTCCAGAACAGTTCCGGCGGCCGATCGTTCTCGCGATAGTCGATGCCGAGCCCCGCGACTTCGTCCGCGCGATTCGCCTTCATCCACTCGACGATCGCAACCGCTTCGTCGGGATCCTGCTCGCGGTCGATGCTCGGGATCAGGCGCGCGCCGATCCCGAAGTCGCGTGCGGCGTCGCGGATCGCCGTCACGATCGCGGCCTGCGCGTCCGCATACGCGATGCCCGATACCCGCACCGTTCCCGTCGGATTCCAGAAGAATTCCGCATGCCGAACGTTGTGCGCGGCCGCATCCTCCAGATACTCGTACGCGATCCGCCGCAGGTCGTCGGGCTGCGTGAGCAGATACTTGTCGAGCGCGCGCAGCACGTGCAGCACGCCGACCGGCTTCTCGCCGCGCGCATAGAACGCATCGATTTCCGCGCGCTCGATCGGCGCACCGCTGCGCTGCGCGAGCGCGACGAACGTGTCGTGCCGCACCGCGCCGAGCAGATGGCAATGCAGCTCGACCTTCGGCAGCGCGTGGAAGAAGGCCCGATGGGCCGGCGTGATCTCGATGCCCGTGCGCGCGGCCGGGACGTTGCCTGGTGTTCCCTTCATTTCTGTCTCGTGTTGGGTAGTGCCGATGCGTCGTAAAGCCGTCTCTCAGTGCGGCTTCACGACGGTCCAGAAGTAATAACCGAGCGGAATCGCGAGCACGACGAGCCCCCACGACACGTCGCGCCAGCGGCCGGCCAGCAGCTTGACGAGCACGTAGCACAGCAGCCCGCCCGCAATGCCGGTGCCGAAGCTGTTCGACATCAGCGTGAGCAGCACCATCGACATCACGGGCAGCGCATCGGTGAAGTCGTCGAAATGCGTGTGGCGGATCGTCGCGAACATCGACAGTCCGATCAGGATCAGCGCCGGCGCGGTGGCCTCCTTCGGGATCGCGAGCGCGACCGGCACGAACAGCAGCATCGCGGCGAACAGCACGGCCGCGGCCAGCGACGACAGCCCGCTGCGGCCGCCGGCCTCGACGCCTGCCGCCGATTCGATCAGCGCGGTCAGCGCGGGAATGCCGAACACGGGCCCGAGCGTCGCGGCGAGCGAATCGACGAGGAACGGCCGGTTGATGTTCGGCAGGTTCCCCTGTTCGTCGAGCAGGTTCGCCTTCGCGCCGACCGCGAGCGCGGTGCCGAGCGTCGAGAAGAACTCCGCCGCGAAGAATGCGAACAGGTACGGCGCGGCGGCCAGGCTCAACGCACTGCGGATGTCGAGCTTGAACGCGATCGGCGCGATGCTGTGCGGCAGCGACACGAGCGACGCGGGCAAGTGCGTGACGCCGAGCGGCACGCCGGCCGCGGCGGCGACGAGAATCGCGATCAGGATCGCGCCGGGCACCTTGCGCGCCTGCAGCACGACTGCAACCGCCAGGCCGATCAGCGCGACGAGCGCGCCCGGCCGCGAGAAATCGCCGAGCGCGAACGCGTTGGTCTTCGCGTTCGCGACGACCATCCCCGCGTTGCGCAGCCCGAGCATCGTGACGAACAGCCCGATCGACGCGCCGAGCCCGAGCTTGATCTGTACCGGAATCAGCCGTACCACGACGCCGCGCGCGCCGAGGATCGTCAGCAGGAAGAACAGCACGCCCGATACGCACGCGATGCCGAGGCCCGTCTGCCAGCCGACGTGCTCCGTCGTCGCGAGCGTCACGCCGATGATCACCGAGCCGCCGATGCCGGGGCCGACGAGGAACGGCAGGTTCGCGTAGAGCCCCATCAGCGTGGTGAACAGCACGAACACGACGATCGTCGCGGTCGTCGCCGCGCCGCGCTCCATGCCGCCCGTCGCGAGCAGCGACGGGATCACGACGAGCAGGTACGCGGCCGCGAGAAACGACGTGACACCCGCGATCGTCTCGGTGCGCACGCTCGTGCCGCGCGCGGCGAGCGCGAAGCGGCGTTCGAGCCAGTTGGCCGGCGCTCGCGCCGGCATCGTGTCAGTCGCTGACATGGTGGTTCTCCTGTGATTCCGAATATTGTCCTGTGTCGGTTCCCGCAGCGCGGTCTTATACTGCCGCGTACCGCATCCCGACCGTTATTGCCCGATGTCGTCCGACCGCTCGTCGCTGCTGCCCGCGCTCACGCTGCGGCAGGTCCAGCACTTCGTCGTGCTCGCCCATGCACGCAGCTTCACGCAGGCCGCGCAGGCGCTGTCGCTCACGCAGCCCGCGCTCACCGCGTCGATCCGCCAGATCGAGTTCCTGCTCGGCGGGCGCCTGTTCGCGCGTTCCGCGCACCGGCTCACGCTGACATCCGCGGGCGAAGCCGTACTGCCGCTCGCTGAACGCCTGCTCAACCAGGCACGCGGCACCTTCGACGACATGACGCGGCTCATCGGCGAACGCATCCAGACCGTGCGCATCGCGTTCATCCCGTCGGTCGCGGGCCGCCTGCTGCCCGCGCTCAACGCACTGCGCGGCGCGCATCCGACGCTGCGCTTCACGCTCACCGACCTGCCGAACAGCGCACTCGTCGAAGCCGTACGCGACAGCGTCGCGGATCTCGGCATCGGCGTGCGCGAACCGGACGGCGACGACGGCACGCTGCGCTACCAGCAACTGTTCGAGGACGAGATCGTGATCGTCGTGCGGCACGACGATCCGCTCGCCCGCGCAAAAGGCGTCACGTGGGCAAAGCTCGTCGATCGCGAGCTTGCCGTGTTCGTGCGCGGCAGCGTCAGCGAATCGCTGCATCGCACCGGCGGCGCCGGGAAGCTGCGCCTGAACGTCACGTACCGGATGGAATACACCGAGCCGCTCTACGCGCTCGCGCGCAACGGCCTCGCGACCGCCGTGCTGCCGAGCCTCTATACGATGCATCTGCACGATCCCGAACTCGTCGCGCTGCGCGTCGACAAACCGCGCGTCACGCGCGCGATCTCGCTGATCTCGCTCGACGCCGACGATCGCGGACCGCACGTGCGCGCGTGCCGCGAGTGGATTGCGAAGCACATCTGATGATTTCGTTCGCCGCGCAACGCCCCGCACTCAGGGCAGCTTCGCGATGCGCTCGACGAGCGTCGCGTAGAAGCGGTCCGCGTCGACCTCGTTGATCCACGTCGCGTTCGCCGCGCGGCCGCTGCGCCCGTTCCAGTCGACGATCGTCTCTCCGAGGGTCCACTGCCCGGTCGTCTCGACCACCACGTTCACCTTGCGTCCGCCGAACAGCGTCGGATCGACGAGATAGCCGACCGCGGTCGGGTCGTACATCGGCCCGTCGTCGACGCCGCGACGCTTCCTGTTGTACGCCAGCTCGGCCGTCATGATGTCCGCGACGATCGCGCCGCAGCGATTGCCGAGCGCGCGGAACGGCGCGACGCGCGCCGGCGTGATCGGCGCCTTCACCGCGACGTCGCGCGGCAGCACGACGATCGGCACGCCGCTGCCGAACACCACGTCGGCCGCTTGCGGATCGACGTAGATGTTGAACTCGGCGGCCGGCGTGATGTTGCCGCGCTCGAAGAACGCGCCGCCCATCAGCACGATTTCGCGCAGCGCGCCGCGAATCTGCGGCGCTTCGACCAGCGCGGTCGCGATGTTCGTCAGCGGGCCGAGCGCGCACAGCGTCACGCTGCCCGGCGCCGCGCGGCTCAGCGTATCGACGAGGTACGACACCGCGTGACCGGTAGCCAGCGGCGCGCGCGGCTCGTGCAGCTCGACGCCTTCGAGCCCCGTCTTGCCGTGCACGTTCGCGGCCGTCACAAGGTCGCGCACCAGCGGGCGCGGGCAGCCCGCGTAGACCGGCAGCGTCTTCGTACGGCCGGCCCAGTCGCGGATGATCCGCGCATTGCGTTCGGTCAGGTCGAGCGGCACGTTGCCCGCGACGGCGGTCAGCGCGCGAACGTCGAGCCGGTCCTGCGCGCCGAGCGCGAACAGGATCGCGATGGCGTCGTCCTGCCCCGGATCGGTATCGATGATCACCGTGCGGCGCGCGGCGTCTCCGCCGGCCGCGAACGCGCCCGTTTCGGGCAGCAGCGCGGTGCCGGCCAACGCGGCGGACAGTTTCAGGAACGTGCGGCGGGATGCGATCGGATGGGTCATGGTCGGGCTCAAAAGACGTGCCGGACGCCGAGCGTCGCCATCATCTGGCGCGTGCCGGTCGAGCGCGCGTACGCGAAGATCTGCGCATGGTCCGCGTCGCCGGCCGCCTGTTGCGCGATCACCGTCAGCGCGACGTCGGTGCGTTTCGACAGGAAGTAGTCGGCCTGCAGGTTCACCTGGTGCCATTTCGGACGCTTGTCGATCACGTCGTACTTGCCGTTCGTGAACGCATACGCGGCGCCGAGAAAGAGCTGCGGCGTCATCGTGTAGACGACGTTCACGCCGAGGTTCTGCAGGTGCAGGTGCGAATTGTCGAGGTAATCGTAGCGCACGTCGGTAAACATCGCCGCGAACTGCGCGCGGCCGATCGTGTAGAAGCCGCCGGTGCCCGCGATCCGCTGCCGGCTCGCGTACGCGGCCGGCGACATCGCACTCTTGCTGAAGATCAGCAGCGGCGACGCATAGTCGTTCGCGATCGCGCCGTCCTGGTTCGTCGCGCTGTACGGATGGTTGTACTGCGCGTAGACGGCGCTCCAGCGCAGCGGGCCCTGCTCGTAGCCGAGCCCGAAGCTGTATGCGCTGTTGTTCGCGAAGCCCGTCGCGTTGCTGAAGCCGTACAGCGCGGTGAATTTCAGGCCGTAGTAGACGGGGCTCACGTACTTCACCGAATTCTGCACGCGGATGTCGTTGTAGCCGTTGTCGTTGTCGCCGATGTTCACGCCGTTGCTCGCGATGATCACGGGCCCGATGTAGTCGTGGATCGCGTCGTACTGGCGGCCGAACGTCAGCGAGCCCAAGGTGCGGTCGGCCAGGCCGACGTAGGCCATGCGCCCGAACTCGCGGCCGTTCTGCGCGGCCGTGCCCGTCATCACGTTGAAGCCGTTCTCGAGCTGGAAGATCGCGGACAGCCCCTGCCCGAGATCCTCCTTGCCCTTCAGCCCCCAGCGCGGGTTCTGGTTCGTGCCGGACAGCGCCTGCCAGGCATTCTTGCCGCCCTGGTTGGTCGCGAACCCGACGCCGGCCGAGATGAGACCGTACAGCGTGATGCTGCTTTGCGCACCGGCATGGGTCGCGAAGGCGCCGAGCATCGCGAGCGACGCGAACTTGTAGAGAGTTTTCATGCGGGTCGTGTGATCGGTGGTGGTCCAGGCGCGGCAGGGTTCCGCGAACTGGACTCGACTATACGAACCCGGATCGGATAATAAAAGTTTGCTTTTCTTATGTGTCAATAAAACGGATTTATTCTCACCCTGATCCCTCCCGCTCCCGCCGCACCGGCCGTCAGTCCGCCGTATCGCCGCCCTTCGGCACCTTCGACCATGCCTTGCGCCCCGGCATCGGCGCCCAGGCCGGGCGGGCCTTGCGCGCGCTGTCGATCACGACCAGGTAGCGGCCTGCGATCGGCATGATGTCGCGATCGTGACGCAGCACCCACAGCGACTTGCCGGCCTCGATACGCGCCTGGTAATCGTCGTCGAGCAGGCCGTGCTGGTCGAAGAACGTGTTCAGCGATGCGGGAATCCGCACGCACCCCTTCGAGTGCCGGATGCCGAGCAGCGCTTCGAGGCGGTCGGGGTCGGTCGCATGCATCTGGAAGCGCATCGGCGATACGCCGCCCTTGCCCCAGCCGCGCTCGCCGTCCACCCAGCCGAAGTCGTAGATGCGCATGTCACGGTGGCCGTAGCCGCGAATGCCGTTCTCGTTCGTCGTGCCTTCCGCGCGGAAATCCATGTTGTCGGGCGAGTGATGGAACACGCCGAGCGGCGTCAGGAAGTGGTCGTACTTGCCCGGCAGCCCGGTCGCGACCGGCGACGCGCCGACCATCAGCCAGGCATTGGCCGGCGTCGCGCGGAAGTAGATGAACAGCGCCTGCACATTCGGCGTGCGGTCGACCATCGCGACGTATTCGCCTGCGAGATCGCCGAGGTCCGCATCGGCGAGCGCCTTCTGGAGCCGCTCGCCGTATGCGCGCTGCTCGCTCGCGGGCACGTTCAGGCGCCGCGTGACTTCCTGAGTGAAGCGCTTGCGCATGTCGACCGCTCGCGCCGTCGCGTTTTTCGCCTCTTCGGCCGACAAAGGAGGATGCCGGCGCGGCGGTGTTGGCGCGGGCGGCTCGGCCTCGCTGGCGGGAGCGGCGGAAGCGGCCGACGCAGGCGCTGCCGCGGATGCTGCGGATGCGGCTGAAGCCGCCGATGCGCCCGATGCCGAGCTGGCCGGCTCCGCATGATGCGCCTGCGACGCAGCGGGTGCGGCCGACGCGCCCGACGCGCCCGACGACGCACGCGCGGACGAAGCCGGATGCGCGCGGGAAGCCGCCGATGCAGGCGACGCAACTGATGAGGATGACGTAGCAGCGGACGACGGTGCGTCGGACGCGCCAAAGGCGGGCCGCTCGACCAGAACGGAAATCGGCAAGGCGGCAGCGAGCCATACGGACACGGCGACTGCGCGGGCAAGGCAACGCGGCTTCGCAAACCGCCGCGTCAAGCGGGAAAGCATCATAGGTTCGAAGCCATCGGCCGATCCGGCCGCCGCATGGTGCTGCTGCGAGCGGCGCGTCTTCCGCGCGGGCCATCGACACGTCCGGCGCATCGTATGCGCCCGGCGCCGACGCCTCTTCGCGGCGGAGCCGTTCGCTGATGCAACGCGTGCGGTCCGATGGCGGCTAATGAGTCGTCAGGCCCTTCATTTTACGCGTCTGCGCAAGAATCGTCAGCGACGAAAGTCGCGGATTTTCAGCGGATTGCGCTTCGTCACGCTTTGTTGCAACTCGTTGCCGCTCGCTTTGGCGTTGCGTGGCACGCTTGTCGATTGAGCGTTTTCTGGCATGCGTCCGGAGGCTCGTTCTTTCCATCCGGAACGATGGCGCGATTCCATCGATTCGCATACCCAATCATCTCGACGATGCGGCTTTCCATCCGGAACCGCATCGCACGCATGCCGCACGAACCGTGCGGCATGCGTGCGCAACCACTCGCTACTTCGAGATGGTTTCGAGCGCGATGCCCTTCGTGCGCGGCCCCATGAACCCGATCGCGGCCATCACGATCACCATCGCGCCCGCGATGAACGCGAACACGCCGAAGGTACCGAAGCCCTTCAGCACGGCCGCGATCACGAACGACGAGAAGATCGCCGAGAAGCGGCTCCACGAATAGACGAAGCCGACGGCCCGCGCGCGGATCGACGTCGGGAACAGTTCGGCCTGGTACGCATGGAAGCTGTACGACATGATGTTGCTCGCGAGCGTGAGGCCGATGCCGAGCACGATCAGGAATGCGCCCACCGTCGTCTGGCTGAACAGCAGCCCGCAGACGACGATCGCCGCCGCCATCGCGACGATCACCGACTTGCGCTCGAAGCGGTCGGCGATCACGAGGCCGATCAGCGGGCCGATCGGTGCCGCGAGCGCGATCACGCTCGAATACATCAGGCTCGACGTGATCGTGATGCCCTGCTTGATCAGCAGCGTCGGCACCCAGTTCGCGAAACCGTAGAAGCCGACCGTCTGGAACACGTTGAAGATCGTCATCATGATCGTGCGGCGGCGATACGGCGGCACCCACATGTCGCGGAAGCTGCCGCGCGGCGGCACGGGCTCGGCCGGCGCGGGCGGCGGCAGCGGCCGTCCGTATTCGGCTTCGACCTTCGCCTCGAGCACGCGCATGATGCGGTCGGCTTCTTCGACCCGGCCCTGCTGCGCGAGCCAGCGCGGGCTTTCCGGCAGTTCGCGGCGAATCCACCATACGAACAGCGCGCCGTGCGCGCCGATCAGCACGACCCAGCGCCAGCCGTCGAGGCCGAACGGTGCGTGCGGCACGAGCAGGTAAGCGAGGAACGCGACCACCGGCACCGCGACGAACCCGACCGCCTGCTCGCATGCGAATGCGCGGCCGCGGATCTGCTTCGGCACGAGTTCGGAGATGTACGTGCCGATCGTCACCATCTCGACGCCGAGGCCGAGACCGACGACGAAGCGCCAGAAGTTCAGCCCGGCCGCGGTGTCCTGGAACGCCATCACGACGTTGGCAGCGGTGTACCACAGCAGCGACCACGTGAAGATCGCGCGGCGGCCGAATCGGTCGGCGAGAAAGCCGCACGCGATCGTGCCGATGAAGAGCCCGGAGAACAGCGCGGCGATGAAGCTCGCGACACCCGTGGTGCCGAACAGGCCGTGCGTCGTCGCCGACAGGATGCCGCTTTTCACGAGGCCGGGCGCGACGTAGCCGCTGTAGAGCAGGTCGTAGAGTTCGAAGAAGAAGCCGAGGCTCAGCAGCACGACAAGCTTCCACACGGTGCGCGTGGGCGGCAGGCGGTCGAGGCGGGCCGAGATGGAGCCGGGGTCGATGGTTTGGGATTGGGCAGGTGCCTGCGAAAGGCTGTCCGTTGAGGCCATCTTGGGCGCGTCTCCTGATCGTGTCGTGTTGTGTGTTGTTGTCCGGCGACCGTCGAGCCGCCGTCGGGCGAATCGCTGCATTGTACCGACACGCCCGTCCGGCGCATGTGCGCACCGACCCCGATATCGGCAACGCGACAACAGGCCCGCCACATTCCGGGCACCGAACCGATTCGGCGCCCGTTTTCGCGCCGGATATTGTGTAACTTGCGTAACCGTCTGTCGGGTACGGGAAACACTCAAAGCGGCAACCCGGTACCGTCCGCCCCTCCGCGCCCGGCGGCACCGGCCCGACGGTACGGGCCCGGCGCGCCGTTTCGCCGGGCCGCGCGCCGCAGGAACCGCCGCGAACGACGGGCGCAATCGGTACAACCACGCGTTCCGCGCCCCGGTAACATGCTACCGGGCCAACTACCGGCTTCCGGACGCCTTTCGGCAACCGGCACTGTCGGCAAATCGTAAGCATTCCATGTTCATACAACGACTATCCCCGTACGCCCGCCGGATCGCGCTGATCGCGCTGCTGCAGTTCGCGGCGATCGCGTCCGCGTCCGCGTTTCCGGCAGCCGCATCCGACTCGATCGCGAGCGGCGTCGGCGCGACCGTCCCGGCCATCTCGCCGAGCGATGCCGTCGCGCAGCTCAAGCAGATGCAGGCCGAACTGGATCGCATCAAGCAGCAGACCTCGACCGCGTCCAACAGCAAGGAGCTGGATGCGCTCGGCGATGCGACGCAGGAGCTGAGCACCGATGTCGCGAAGCTGCAGAGCGATCTCGCTCCGCAACGCGCGCAGATCCAGGCCCAACTCGACGTGCTCGGCCCGCCGCCCGCCGAGGGCGCCGCCCCTGAAGCGCCGGCCGTCGCGAAACAGCGGGCGACGCTGAACGCGCGCAAGACGCAGCTCGATGCGGCGCTGAAACAGGCCACCGACCAGAAGACCAACCTCGCGAACCTGACCGATCAGTTCGCAAAGCTGCATCGCGGCCTGCTGAAGAACCAGCTCGCATTTCGTTCGGGCGGCATCTTCAGCGCGCAGTTCTGGCTGCCGCTGTTCCACGTTTCGCCGGACGACCGCCAGCGGCTCGATGATTTCGACAACGAAATGCTCGACATGCTGCGCTCGTCCTGGGTGCCCGGGCAACGAGCGATCACCACGCTGCTGCTGATCGCCGCGTTCGCGGCGTGGCTCGGCGGCCGCCGGCTCATCGAGCGCGGGCTCGCATGGATCGCCCTGAACCGCCTGCCGCACACCCGCTTGCGCCGCAGCGCGCTGGCGCTGTCGACCGTGCTGTCGACATTCCTGGCAACGGCCATTGCCATTCAGATCCTCTACCTCGCCGTCGCGCGACATTACGAGCTCACCACTTCGCTGACCGATCTGTGGGACCAGTTTGCGAAGCTCGCCGCGACCTGCGCACTGATCGCCGGGCTCGGCCGCGCGCTGCTCTGCACCAAGCATCCGTCGTGGCGCCTGCCCGCACTCGCCGATCCCGTCGCGCTCGCGATGAAGCCGTTCCCCAGCATCCTGGCCGCGCTGCTGCTGATCTCCGGCACGCTCGAATCGATCAACCGGATCGTCGACACCAGCCTGTCGGTCACGCTGTTCGGTCGCGGCATCGTGTCGCTCGTCGTCGCGTTGACGGTCGGCGCGTCGCTGCTGCGCTCGAACCGCGCGCGCAGCGTGCTCGCGGCGGCCGGCGAGGCGCCCGAGCAGCGCTCGACGCTCGCCGGGCTGATCCATGCCGGCGTCACGCTGGCGATCGTCACGTCGCTGATCGCGCTCCTGATCGGCTATATCACGGTCGCGCGCTTCATCACCTACGAGCTCGTGTGGTTCGAGATCGTGCTGTGCGCCACCTACATCCTGATCCAGTTGACGCGCGACGCGAGCGAAAGCCTGTTCTCGCCGAACCTGTCGACGGGCCAGCAGATCAAGCACCTGTTCGCGCTCGAAGACCGGCACCTCGACCAGGCCCGCACGGTCCTGTCCGGTTTCGGCACGAGCCTGCTGATGCTGATCGCGGCCATCGCGCTGCTGACGGGCGGCTTCGGCACGACGCCGAGCGACCTGCTCGACAGTGCGGTCGCGATGATCGGCAGCCAGCGGCTGCAGAGCCTGAACATCATGCCCGACCGGATCCTGAACGCCGTGATCGGGTTCGCGATCGGCTTCTACCTGCTGCGCTCGCTGCGCCGCTGGCTCGACGGCGAATTCATGCCCGCGCTCGGCATGGATACGGGGATGCGCGTGTCGCTGATCACGCTGTTCACCAACGTCGGTTACGTGCTGCTCGTGCTGATGACGCTCGGGCTGCTCGGCGTCAGGTGGAACAACCTCGCGTGGATCGTCAGCGCGTTGTCGGTGGGTATCGGCTTCGGCCTGCAGGAGATCGTGAAGAACTTCGTGTCGGGGCTGATCCTGCTGACCGAGCGCCCGGTGAAGGTGGGCGACATGATCAGCATCGCGGGCGTCGAAGGCGACATCCGCCGCATCAACGTGCGCGCGACCGAGATCCAGCTCAGCGACCGCTCGACCGTGATCGTGCCGAACTCGCAACTGATCTCGCAGAACCTGCGCAACGTGACGATGGGCAACAGCACACAGGGTGTCGCGACGCTGGTGCTGACCTTCCCGCTGAATACCGATCCCGAGCAGGTGCGCGACCTGCTGCTCGACGCGTATGGCGCGCATGAGGCGATTCTCGACAAGCCGGCGCCGTCGGTGACGTTCAGCCAGCTCACGCCGGAGGGGATCACGCTGAGCGTGACGGGCTACGTGTCGAGCCCGCGGATCGCCGGTTCGACGAAGAGCGATCTGCTGTTCGAGATCCTGAAGCAGTTGCGCGCGGCGGGGATCACGCTGTCGAGCCCGCAGATGCTGGTCGTGCAGAACCTGCCGGCAGCGGGAGACGCTTGACGCGGCTCGCACGCGTGGCCGTCGCGCAGACGAACGAAGGGCCGGCGCCGCATCGCGGCAACCGGCCCTTTCCACTCATGCGCGGCGCCCGCTCGGGCGCCCTGCATCACACGTCGAACTTCACGCCCTGCGCCAGCGGCAGTTGACGGCTGTAGTTGATCGTATTCGTCGCGCGACGCATATAAGCCTTCCACGCATCCGAACCCGACTCGCGGCCGCCGCCCGTTTCCTTCTCGCCGCCGAACGCGCCGCCGATCTCCGCGCCGCTCGTGCCGATGTTCACGTTGACGATCCCGCAGTCGCTGCCCGCTGCCGACATGAACTGCTCGGCCTCGCGCATGTCGTTCGTGAAGATCGCCGACGACAGGCCTTGCGGCACCGCGTTGTGCACGTCGATCGCGTCTTCGAAGTTGTCGTACACCATCACGTACAGGATCGGCGCGAACGTCTCGCGCTCGACCACCGACGATTGCTTCGGCATCCGCACGATTGCCGGGCGCACGTAGTACGCATCAGCATGGCCGATGTCGATGCGCTCGCCGCCCTTCACCTCGCCGCCCTGCTCGCGTGCATCGGCCAGCGCCTTCTGCATCGCGTCGAACGACGCGCGGTCGACCAGCGGGCCGACGAGCGTGCCTTCTTCAAGCGGGTTGCCGACCTTCACCGACGTGTAGGCCTTCTCGATGCGCGGCAGCAGTTGCTCGACCAGGCTGCGATGCACGATCAGGCGGCGCAGCGTCGTGCAGCGCTGGCCGGCCGTGCCGACCGCCGCGAACGTGACCGCGCGCACGACGAGGTCGAGATCCGCGCTCGGCGCGACGATCATCCCGTTGTTGCCGCCGAGCTCGAGGATGCCGCGCGCGAGACGCTGGCTCAGCACCTTCGCGACTTCCTGGCCCATCCGCACGCTGCCCGTCGCGCTGACGACCGGCACCTTCTTCGACGCCGTCAGCACCTCGCCGACATCACGCATGCCGAGCACCAGCTGGCTCAGGCCCTTCGGCGCGACGCCCGGATGCGTCTTCTCGAACTCGCGGATCGCCTTCTCGAGCAGCACGTGGCAGGCGATCGCGGTGAGCGGGGTCTTCTCGGACGGCTTCCACACGACCGAATCGCCGCACACGAACGCAAGCGCCGCATTCCACGCCCACACGGCGACCGGGAAGTTGAACGCCGAAATCACGCCGCACACGCCGATCGGGTGCCACGTTTCCATCATCCGGTGGCCCGGGCGCTCGGACGCGATCGTGAGGCCGTAAAGCTGGCGCGACAGACCGACCGCGAAATCGCAGATGTCGATCATTTCCTGCACTTCGCCGAGGCCTTCCGACGTGATCTTGCCGGCCTCGAGCGTGACGAGGCGGCCGAGCTCGGCCTTGTGCTCGCGCAGCACGTTGCCGAACACGCGCACGAGCTCGCCGCGCACCGGCGCCGGCACGGTGCGCCACTGGAGGAATGCGTCGTGCGCGGCGTCGATCTTGCGCTCGGCGTCGGCGGGCGTGTCGACGGCCAGCGTCGCGAGCGTCGCGCCGTCGAGCGGCGAACGCGCGGCCAGCGCATTGCCTTTCCACTGGGCGAGATCGATATCGAGCGCGGCAAGAATGTCGTTGAATTGCATCACTTCCTCTTCAGGGACAGATTGATCGGTGCGGCGGCAGCGCCGCCCGCGTGATTCGATTGGAGCGCGTTCGCGCGCCTTGTGCAAGCGGATGCGCGCCTCGGCCAGCCCGGTGCGCCGCACGGCGCATCGTCGTGCGCCGCCGCCGGAAACCCCGGCCGGCCGGCGCGCCCTCGCCTCGCGAGGCACGATCCATGAATCACATTGTCGGCGGCCACAAGTCGGGCCGCTATTGATATTAACTCACGACTTCATTCCGAAAACGCAACACCCCGGCTGGACGAATCCCGCCCTTCCAGGACCGCATCAGGACGTGTCCCAGACACGTGCCGCAGCCCGCCGGCGGGGGTCGGCCGGCCTCGCCCGCCGGCCCATGAGTTGATGACAAAGTTGCATCACTCTGTTCCCAAATATCGTTTGCCCCGCGCCCCCCGGGCCCCACACAATCGGGGCGCGTCGAGGTGCACCGCACCCGGCGCGCCGACGTCCGTCCGCCATGGAGCCGGACGACAGGCGAGCGCGACGCGCGTCGCGGCCCGGTTCGCCCGAGCGGTGCCGCGCGGCACCGCTGCCGGCAGGCCGGCGGCCGGCGGCGAGTTGCGCTTCGCAGCCAAAAACAATCCCGGAGACAGCGCCCAGCACCCGCCATGCATTCAGATGCCCGCCCCGATTCCCCCGACTCGTCCGGCTCGCGCCCCGCGAAGCCGTCCCTCCACCGCAGCCTGCAGGCGCGCCATCTGCGGATGATCGCAATCGGCGGCTCGATCGGCACGGGCCTGTTCGTCGCATCCGGCGCATCGATCTCGCAGGCCGGCCCCGGCGGCGCGATCGCCGCATACATGCTGATCGGCCTGATGGTCTACTTCCTGATGACGAGCCTGGGCGAAATGGCCGCGTTCATGCCCGTGTCGGGCTCGTTCGCGACCTACGGCTCGAAGTTCGTCGACGAAGGCTTCGGCTTCGCGATCGGCTGGAACTACTGGTACAGCTGGGCCGTCACGCTCGCGGTCGAGCTGGTCGCCGCGCAACTCGTGATGAATTACTGGTTCCCGCACGTGCCGGGCGTCTGGTGGAGCGCGCTCTTTCTCGTGCTGATCTTCGCGCTCAACGCGCTGTCGGTGCGCGGCTTCGGCGAGGCCGAATACTGGTTCGCGCTGATCAAGGTCGTCACCGTGGTCGCGTTCATCGGCGTCGGCCTGCTGATGATCTTCGGCATTCTGAAGGGCGGCCCGAACGCGGGCTGGACCAACTTCACGATCGGCGACGCACCGTTCGCGGGCGGCCTGCCGGCGTTGATGGGCGTCGCGATGATCGCGGGCTTCTCGTTCCAGGGCACCGAAATGATCGGCGTCGCCGCCGGCGAATCGGAGAACCCGCGCACGACGATCCCGCGCGCGGTGAGCCAGATCTTCTGGCGCATCCTGCTGTTCTACGTGTTCGCGATCGTCGTGATCGGCGTGCTGATTCCGTACACCGACCCGAGCCTGCTGAAAAGCGACGTGACCGACATCGGCGTGAGCCCGTTCACGCTGGTGTTCCGCCACGCGGGCCTCGCGGTCGCGGCCGGCGTGATGAACGCGGTGATCCTGACGGCCGTGCTGTCGGCCGGCAACTCGGGCATGTACGCGTCGACGCGGATGCTCTACAACCTCGCGGTCGAAGGCCGCGCGCCGAAGCTGTTCGCGAAGCTGTCGCCGGGCGGCGTGCCGCGCAACGCGCTGTATGCGACGACGGCCATCGGCGCGCTCTGCTTCCTCACGTCGCTGTACGGCGACAAGACGGTTTACCTCTGGCTGCTGAACACGTCGGGCATGGCCGGCTTCATCACCTGGCTCGGCATCGCGATCAGCCATTACCGGTTCCGCAAGGGCCTGCTGAAGCAGGGCTACCGCCTCGACCAGTTGCCGTACCGCTCGAAGTGGTTCCCGTTCGGGCCGATCTTCGCGTTCGTGCTGTGCGCGGTCATCGCGCTGGGCCAGGACTACCAGGCGTTCCTCGGCGACAAGATCGACTGGGTGGGCGTCGCCGCGACCTATATCGGCGTCCCGTTCTTCCTCGTGATCTGGCTCGGCTACGCGCTCGTGCGCAAATGCCGCCTGGTCCGCTACGAGGACATGGAGATCGCGCCGTGGATCGAGCGCAACGCCATGCCCGGGCCGACGTCCGACACCCCGGCCCACGCCGCCCGCCCGGGCTACCTCGCCCGCCCCGCGAATCCGACGCCGGGCGCGTGACGTCGCACCGCGTGCCGGCGGCCGCCTGAACGCCGCCGCCGGCACCTCCCGATCACCTCCATTCGACGCAACGCGCGCGTTCAGGCAAGATCGACGCGCGCCGTCCGTTTTTCCGCCGTTACGAGTCAACGAAATCGCATGCAGAACTTCTACGAAGCCACCGTTACCCGCCAGCCCTACCCGCAACTCACCGGCACGATCGACACGCAGGTCTGCATCGTCGGCGGCGGCCTCGCCGGCCTGTGCACGGCGCTCGGCCTCGTCGAGCGCGGCGTGCACGACGTCGTCGTGCTCGACAGCGAACGGGTCGGCTTCGGCGCCTCGGGCCGCAACGGCGGCTTCGTGTTCGGCGGCTACAGCCTCGACAACGCCGACCTGCTGCGCACGCTCGGCCGCGACGAAGGGCGCCGGCTGTACCGGCTCACCGTCGATGCGGTCGACCTGATCCGCACGCGGATCGCGCGCTACGGAATCGACTGCGACATCGTCGACCAGGGCGTGATGCTCGCGAACTGGTTCGACGATCCCTCCAGGCTCGACAGCGTGCGCACGCTGATGAAAAGCGAATTCGACGTCGACTGGGAACCCGTCGCGACGGACGCGCTGCGCGCGCGGTTGAAGACGCAGCGCTATTACGGCGGCCTGTTCGAGCCGAACGCCTTCCACTTCCATCCGCTCAAGTACGTGCTCGGCGTCGCGGCGGCCGCGTCGTGCGGCGGCGCGCGCGTGTACGAGCGCTCGGCCGCGCTCGGCATCGCGCGCGAAGGCGCCGGGTACGTCGTGCGCACGGCGCAGGGTGCGGTGCGCGCGAAGGACGTCGTGTTCGCCGGCGGCGGCTACGCGCGCGGCGTGTCGCCGCGCATCGAACGCGCGGTGCTGCCGATCGCGACCTACGTGATCGCGACCGAACCGCTCGGCGCCCGCCTGCCGGACGCGATCGACGCGCCGTACGCGATCTACGACACGCGTTTCGCGTTCGACTACTACCGCCCGCTGAAGGACACGCGCATCCTGTGGGGCGGCCGGATCTCCGTGCTCGACCGCGGCCCCGACGCGATCGCGCGCCTGCTGCGGCGCGACCTGCTGCGCGTGTATCCGCAGCTCGAAGACGTGAAGGTCGACTACGCGTGGGGCGGGCTGATGAGCTACGCGCGGCACAAGATGCCGCAGATTGGCCGCGACGCGGACGGCGTGTGGCACGCCATCGCGTTCGGCGGCCACGGGATGGCGCCGACCACGGTCGCCGGCGAAGCGCTCGCGGCCGCGCTGGCCGAAGGCCGGCCGGTGCCGGACGGCTTCGCCGCGTTCGGGCTCACGCGCACGTTCGGGCTGGCGGGCCTCGCCGCCGCGCAGCTCACGTACACGGCGTACCAGGCCCGCGACGCGCTCGCGTCCTGCCGCCGCTGAGCGGCCGCGGCGGCCGAAACGACCCTGCCGATTAGAGCGGGAGGTCGGCCTGGCGGGGATTTCCCGCATGCTAGAATGCCTTTTCCAAGCCGCCGCGAACCCACAACAAAGTCACATGAAAGCAGGAAGCAAGGCCGCCACGTCCGATACCCGCGCGCTTGCGTCCGAAGCGCGGCGCAAATACGATCCCGAGCAAACCAAGCGCAACATCCTCGATGTCGCCACGCAGGAGTTCTCCGCGATGGGCCTCGCCGGTGCGCGCGTCGACGCGATCGCCGAGCGCACGAACACGACGAAGCGGATGCTCTACTACTACTTCGAAAGCAAGGAAGGCCTGTACGAGGCCGTGCTGGAGAAGGTGTACGGCGACATCCGCGCGCTCGAGCAGGAACTGCACGTCGGCGACATGGAGCCGCGCGAAGGCATGCGCCGCCTCGTCGAATTCACGTTCGACTATCACGACAAGCATCGTGACTTCGTCCGCCTCGTGTCGATCGAGAACATCCACGGCGCGAAGTATCTCGAACAGCTCAAGTCGTTCAAGAACCGCAACGTCAGCATCATCAAGACGCTCGAGGAACTCGTCGAGCGCGGCGCGGCAAGCGGCGCGTTCCGCACGGACATCGACGCGTTCGACCTGCACCTGCTGATCAGCTCGTTCTGCTTCCACCGCGTGTCGAACCGCTACACGTTCGGCGCCGCGTTCGGGCGCGACCCGTCGGCGCCGCGCCTGCGCGCGCGGCATCGCGACACGATCGCCGACGCCGTGCTGCGCTACGTCGCCGCGTAAGCGGCGGCTGCCCGGCTTCCCGGGCAGCGCACGCCGGGCACGAAACCTCCGTGCCCTTCGCTCGTCAGCGCTTCAATCGGTCGGCGCGGTCGACGCCAGCGCGATCCGCGCCTTCTCTTCCGGGCTTCCCGCCACGTAATACTTCTTCGCCCAGCTCGAATCGGGCGCGAGCGCGAGCCGCGGATGCGTGTCCGTCCCCGTGCCGTGCTGCTTCGCATCGATCGCCAGCGCCCGTGCGCGGTAGTGCTCGTAGAGCCGCAGGAATTCCGCGAGATAGATCGCGGCGATCCTCGCATCGCGGATCTCGAGCAGGTTCTCGTCGTTGTACTGCTCCGAATTGCGGCTCATGTTCGCCGAGCCCGTATAGACGACCGGATTCGCGCCCTCCGCATCGATCACGATGAACTTGTGATGGATCACGACGGGCGGATAGGCCGGCGCCGGTTCGCCCGGAAAGAGGCGCAGCTCCGGCTCGAAACCCTGCGGCACGGTCGCCGGCGAGAAATACGCGGCATCGATCACGTCGCGATGGTCGCGCTGGCGATGGTACAGCTCGAGGTTCGCGAGCGTCGCCGCATCGAGCGTCTGGCCGTCCTGCTGCGCGGCATCGGCCTTCGTCGCGCTGCCGGCGTTGATCCGGTTCACGAGGCCGAACATCATCAGCCCGCGGTCGCCGGCCGCGAAGCACGCGTCGCGCAGCGCCGCATCGGTCGGCATGAACAGGCAGAACGACACGGAATGCTTCGCGGCCGCGATCGCGGCGACGATCGTGTCGATCTCGGTGCGCTGCCCCGCCGGCTCCGGCGAAAACGCGACGCGCACCTGTGCGCTGCCGACCGTCATCGGCGCCGACCAGCCCGACGACAGCCGCGCCGTCTCGGCAATCGGCGGATTCGCGGCCAACGCATGCGCGCGGTCGTTGTACAGCGCCGCAAGCGCGGGCGAGTCGAACGCGTGCAGCACGTTGGCCTGCTCCGTGAGCCCCTCGGTCGTGAAGTTCGCGGAGCCGGTCAGCACGCGCGCGGGTGCCGGGTTCGACGGCGCATCGGTCACGATGAACTTGTCATGCATGATGTGCGTCTTGTCGCGCGGCGCGAGCGTCGCGAGGCCCTGCAGCGCGTCGACGGCCGGCTGGTTCGGCGAAGGCAGCGGCGGCTTGCCCTTGCGCGCCGTCGTGTGCGCGTCGTAGACAATCGCGAGCGACGCCTCGCCGTGCTTGCGCCCGAACGCCTCGAACGCGGGCAGCGCCCACAGCGTGTCGGTCAGGTGATAGACGGCCGACGCCGCGCGCGATGCGGGGTCGAGCATCTCCGTGAACACCTGCTCCATGTCGTTCGCGAGCCAGGTGCGCAGCTTCAGCGCCTGCGCATCGCTCGGCGCCGCATTCGGCGCGAGGCCCAGCGCCGCGACCTGCTTCGCGAACGCCTGCGAGCTGACCACCGCGCGGTTGAACCACGTGCCGATGCCGTCCTCGATGTGCGCCGGCAGCACGACGTTGCACACGCCGGCCTCCGCGTCGAGCACCTGCAGGTTCGCCGGCGTGCCGACGACCGGATACACGTCGTAGCGGAACGACGCGTCGCGGTCCTGCGGATCGATGCGCGCGTCCCACCACATGAATTTCTGGATCGGCGCCTGGTCGGTCGGCGCATCGCCCTGCGTGTGGGCGGCCGGGCCGTCGAACGTCAGGCGGTTCGGCAGCCAGCTGTCCGGCGCACGTGTCTTGCCGTCGGCGGACCAGAAGCCCGGCGTGCGCCGGATCGCGAAGCCGAGGAAATCGGCACGCGACGCCGCATCGGGCCAGTCGAAGGCCAGCAGGACCAGGGTGGGGGAAAGATAGCTGCGCACGCTGACGGTCATTCGTTGCTCCCTGGCCTTGCGGCCCGTCGAGATGAATGGGTCAGTGTTGACGGCGGTTCTTCCCGCGGGATGACGGTTCGATGAACCTTGTATGTCGGACGCGCGTCAGCCGCACACGAGCAGTTCGATCCCGCGCGCGGTCAGCGCACGGCGCACGGCCTTGTCGGGCATGCGTTCGGTCACCAGATAGCGGGCGGCGGCCGTGCCGTTGATCCGCACCGGCGTCACGCGGCCGAATTTCGAATGGTCGGCGACGATGATCGCCGTGCCGGCCGCCGCGATCATCCGGCTGCGCACCTCGGCCGCGAGCCGCGAGTAGTCGGTGCATTCGCCGTCGGGCGTGATGCCGCCCGCGCCGACGAACGCGAAATCGACGTGGTATTGCGCGAGCTGGTGGATCGTGTCGAGCCCGAAGGTGGCGTCCTCGTCGTCGGACAGCTCGCCGCCGAGCAGCGTCACGCGGTTGCCGTTGCGCCGCGCGAGCACGAACGCGGTGCGCCAGTCGTTCGTGTAGATCGACAGCCGGTGCCGGTCGGCAAGCGCAAGCGCAACCGCGTGCGGCGTGCTGCCCGAATCGATCAGCACCGATGCATCGTCGGGCACGAATTCGGCCGCGCGCCGCCCGATCGCGCGCTTCGCTTCGGCGTTCGCGGCTTCGCGCTCGGACAGGCTCGGCTCGCGGCGGTCGGCGGCCAGCGCGCCGCCGTGCGTCATCACGAGCAGGCCGCGCGCGGCCAGCGCATTCAGGTCGCGCCGCACGGTCTCGCGCGACACGTCGAGCGAACGCACGAGTTCCGCGACCGACAACGCGCCCGACCGTCCAAGCTCCGACAGGATGTATTGATGACGTTGTTCCGCCAGCATCGCGTGTGCGCCCGAGGCGACCGGTAATGAGTAAGCCGGCCATTGTATTACGGCCGCTTGACGACCATTTGACGGCGGCGGGAAGCCAAGCCGGCCGTGCTTCCCGAAAGCGAAATTCTGTATTGCCCGACGCGCGTGAATCGACGCGGCGCCGATTGCTACACTTTGCGCTTCGCCGAACGACAGGCCAAACCAAAAGGGCTCACGCCATGTATCGCAAAGGCAGTGTGATCGAAATCCAGTTTCCGCCCGAACGGCTCAACGACGCGGCCGGCGATCCGTACTGGATCGACCTGACGCTCGACGAGGCGCGCCGGCTCTACGAACAGCTCGCCGCGCGCTTCGCGACCGACGCGCGTGCCAACCAGCCGCTCGACACGTTCTCGATCGACTGATCGCCCTTCCTTTCCGCGCGCCACGGCGCGCCTTCATGCCGCGGTGCTTTCACCCGGCCGGCCGATAACCGAACGGCCGGCACGCAGCCGCACCTGCGACGCATCGTGTCCGCGGCCGCCGCTTGCAGCCAAGGCAGCGCGCGACGCATGGCCGCGGCATGCGCCCGGCACACGCGACGAGCGAGTGCAGAATCCGACAAGACGGCGGCACCGCTTCACCCGATACTGGCCGGCTTCACGATTCGTCCGGCCGCATCGCGGCCCGCCACGCATGCTTACCTCGATCGTCGCCGCCGCTTTCGTCGCGCTCTGGTCCACCGGCTTCATCGTTGCGCGGGCAATCAAGCCCTACGCCGATCCCAACCTGTTCCTGCTCGCGCGTTTCGCGGGCACGGCCGCGCTGTTCGGCGCGGTCGCGCTCATCGCGCGCGCGCCGTGGCCGGCCCGCCGCGAATGGCCGCGCCACCTGATCGCGGGCGCGCTGCTGCAGGGCATCTATCTCGGCGCGAGCTACTGGGCCGTCGCGCAAGGGTTGAACGCGGGCGTCATGGCGCTGCTCGGCGCGCTGCAGCCGCTTGCCACCGCCGTGCTCGCCGTCCCGCTGTTCAACGAGCGCCTGCCCGCGCGCGGCTGGCTCGGGATGGCGCTCGGGCTCGCCGGTGTCGCGCTCGTGCTGGCGCCGAAGGTCACGGGCGGCGTGGCGCCGCCGCCGGGCTCGGCGCCTGCGTGGTTCGTGGTCGCCGTGTCGGTGCTCGCAGTCGGGTCGATCACCGCCGGCTCGCTGTACCAGAAGGGCAAGCTCGCGCAGAGCGACCTGCGCACCGCGGTCGCCGTGCAGAACTTCGGCGCGGCGATCGTCGCGGCGATCTTCGTCGTGCTGCTTCACGAGACGCGCTGGATCGGCGCGCCGGCGCTGTGGATATCGCTCGTGTGGGGCGTCGTGTTCCTGTCCGGCGGCGCGGTCACGATGCTGATGTGGATGCTGCGGCGCGGCAACGCCGCGCGCGCGACGTCGCTGTTGTTCCTCGCGCCGCCGCTCGCCGCGCTGCAGGGCTACCTGCTGTTCGGCGAAACGCTCGCGGCGATCCAGCTCGCCGGTTTCGCGCTCGCACTGGTGGGCGTCGTGCTCGCGCGGCGCTGACGCGTTCGCGCAAGCACGGCCGGGCGAACGCGCCGACGCCGGCCGTCGAGCCGGCACGCGCATCGGAACCGCACGCACGGATGCCCTTCGGGCGGCATCCCGCACCCGTCCGGCGCACCCGTGCACCACGGCGAGGCATCGCGTCTCGCCGAAGCAACGCGAAACCGCCGGATCGCACGCCCGGCGCGGCGCCCCGCCACGATTGCGCTTATGATGGGCGCCTCGCATTTCGTTCCGGAAGACCCCCCTTCATGACAGCCGCCGATTACGCCAGCCGCCAACGCGCGATCATTGCCGAACTGAACGTCGCCCCGCATTTCGACGCCGAGGCCGAGATCGCCCGCCGCGTCGATTTCCTCGCGCAGTACCTGCGTTCGACCGGCCTGCGGACCTACGTGCTCGGCATCAGCGGCGGCGTCGATTCGTCGACGGCCGGGCGGCTCGCGCAACTGTCGGTCGAACGCCTGCGCGGCGACGGCTACGATGCGCGTTTCATCGCGATGCGCTTGCCGAACGGTGTGCAGAACGACGAAGCCGACGCGCAGCGCGCGCTCGCGTTCGTGCGCGCGGACGAGACACTGACGGTCGACGTGAAGCCGGCCGCCGATGCGATGCTCCGTTCGCTGGTCGCATCCGGCCATGCATTCGAAACGCCGGCACAGCAGGATTTCGTGCACGGCAACGTCAAGGCGCGCGAGCGCATGATCGCGCAGTACGCGGTGGCCGGCGCGCGGCGCGGCATCGTGATCGGCACCGATCATGCGGCCGAATCGCTGATGGGTTTCTTCACGAAGTTCGGCGACGGCGGCGCGGACATCCTGCCGCTCGCGGGCCTGAACAAGCGTCGCGTACGCGCGGTTGCGCGCGCGCTCGGCGGCGAGGAACTGATCGTGATGAAGGTGCCGACGGCCGACCTCGAGGAGCTGCGCCCGCTGCGTCCCGACGAGCACGCGTACGGCGTCACCTACGACGAGATCGACGATTTCCTCGAAGGCAAGCCGGTCGGCGACCGCGTGTACGAAACGGTGCTGCGCTTCTACGACAGTTCGCGCCACAAGCGCGCGCTGCCGTACACGCCGTTCGACTGGCCGGCCGCGTAAGCCGCCACTGCGGCTGAACGAGCGAGCGCCGCGCGCACCGTAGCGGCGACGCGCGGCAACCCAAGGACGGGCAACGCTACGCGTGCCCGCCCGGCTTCTTCGCCTGCAGCGCGCGAATCCGCATCCGCGCGCCCGTATCGCTGACCGTCGTGTCGTACATCGTCGCGAGATCGCGCTTGAGCGCGGTGCGCGAGCCGCCGTCGAGATACACCATGTGTCCCGACGGATAGAAACGCGCGGACAGGTTCTGCCGCACCTTCTGATCCTCGAGCGGCATCTGCTGCAGATCGATCACGGTCTGGTAGAACGGCGTGACGAAATCGTAGAGGCCGTTCGCCGACAGCACCTTCAGGTCGACGTTCAGCGCCATCACCGCGGCAAGATCGCCGGCCGTATAGAGAATCACGTTCCCCTTCGCATCGATGCCCTGCTGCGCGCCGGTCGGGTCGATGTGACTGAAATCCCAGTTCCGGAACGCCTGGTCGTTCAGGTCCGTGAACGCGGAATTCGACGTGAACTTCAACTGCTCGTTCAGGTAGCTGTTCCACATCGCCGTATAGACGCCCGTCACGGCCGTCATCGTCGGATCGTTGCCGCCCGAGTTCGGGTCGATCTTGCCGGCGATGCCCGACGAGATCCCGGTCACGCGGCCGTCGTATGAGCCGAGCGCGAGCCCCTGCGCATGCAGCAGCGTCGTCAGGAACAGCGAATTGCCGCGCGCGTCGTAGCCCGCGATGTCGAGGCTCCACGATTGCAGCGTCGCCGCATCGATGCCCGTGTATTGCGACAGTTTCTGCACGGCGGCCGGGTCCGCATGCGGGACCGCGCGTAACGCGTTCAGGTAGTCGGTGCGCGAGAACTGCGCGACTTCCTCGACGAACGCGCCGAGATCGGTCGGCGCCGGCGTGACGCCGAGTTTCTTGTGATACCACGCGTCGGCCGCCGCGGTCGGCAGCGCGCCGACCGGGTTGCCTGCCTGCCGGTAGTCGAGGATCGACGATTGCAGCGTGACGCCGTTCAGGTCGACGCCGTCCTCGTGCAGCTTGTACGCGAGCACGCAGCTGCGTGCGGTGCCGTACGATTCGCCGAACAGGTATTTCGGCGAATTCCAGCGGTTGTTCTTCGTCAGGTAACGCTTGATGAATTGCTTCAGCGAATCCGCATCCTGGTCGACGCCCCAGAAGTTGCGGTTCTTGTTCGGCGCGACGGCCGCCGAATAGCCGGTGCCGACCGGGTTGATGAACACCAGGTCGCTGTGGTCGATCATGCTGTCCGGGTTGTCTTCCATCTGGTACGGCGCGGGCGGCGTGAAACCCGGCATCGACGTCCTGATGCGCTTCGGCGCGAACGAGCCGAGCAGCACGAACACCGACGACGAGCCGGGCCCGCCGTTATAGAAGAACGTCACGGGCCGCGTTTCCTCCTTCGCGCCGTCGGCCGTGAACGCGACGTAGAAGAGCTTCGCGGCCGGCTGCGAGCTGCTCGGGTCGACCGTCACGAGGTGGCCGGCCGTCGCCGTGTATGCAATGCGCTTCCCGTCGATCAGGATCGTGTGATGCGTGATCGCGGCCGCCTCGGTCGTGTCGGTCACCGAGTCGTCGGGGCCGTTGCCGTACGCGACCGGATCGAAGAACGGCTGGTCGCGGCCGTGGCTCAGCGCGACCGGGTTGATGGTCGGCGGCACGCCATGCGAATTGTGGTCGCCGTGATGCAGCGGATACACGCCGCCGGAAGATGCGGAATCGATGCCCATCGTGCTGCTCCTGGAGGTGAGAAAAAGGCGCGGGCAGGAAGCCCGCGCCATACGGAAAGGCGTGCGCCGCGGCCGTCAGCTCGACGGCTTGCGTGTCAGGATCGCGGCGAGCTGCGCGCCGTTCGGGCTGCCGAGGCCCGTGCACGCATCCCAGCCCTGCGCGGCCGCATACGTGCCGTTCGAGCCTTGCGTGATGTCGCGCAGCGCGCCCGGATTCTTGTAGAGCGCAGGATTGATCCAGCCGACCGACGCGCCGCCCGCCGCATTGATGCGCGCGATCAGCGCGGCCCACAGCGGCGCGACCGCGCTCGTGCCGCCCATCACCGTGGCCGTGCCCGCGATCGATACCTCGTAGCCCGTCTGCGGCGACGCATCAGCCGCGACGTCCGGCACGCCGCGCTTCGCGAGCGGCACGCGGCTGCCGTCGGCGCGCGTGACGGCAAGCCCCTGCTGCCACACCGGCAGGTCGAACAGCGTGCTGACGCCGCCCCCGCTCGCGCCGCCGCCCGCCGCATCGTCGTTCCACGCAACCTCGCCACGGATGCCCTGCCCCGGCAGCGCATCGAGCTGCGTGCCGCCGCAGCCGAGCACGTACGGGTTCGACGCGGGGAAGTCGACGTGATCGGCGCCGTCCTGCAGCCCGTCGCCCGAGCCGCTGTCGCCCGACGCCGCGCACACCGTGATGCCCTGCGCGGCCGCCGCCTGCAGCACGCGGTTGAACGCCTGCGCGGACTGTGCCTGCCAGATCGCCTCCGGGCCGCCCCAGCTGATCGAGATCACGGAAGGCTTGTTGGTCTTGTCGCTGACCGCCGCGTTGACGGCCTGGATGAAGCCCGCGTCGCTGTTCGGCGCGAAATAGACGGCGATCTTCGCGGCCGGCGCGATCGCGCCGGCGATCTCGATGTCGAGCGCGACTTCGCCGTCCGGGCCGCTCGGGTCGCCGGTCGGCGCGTTGCGACCGGTGCCGACGTTGACGTCGACGAGCGTCGGCGGCGTCTTGATGCCGAGCCCGCTGAAATATTGCTGGATGTCGGCCGCGCGGTAGCCGCCGCCGAGCTCGACGATCGCGATGCACTGCCCGGCGCCGTCGCCGGCCGGAAAGCCGTACAGCGACGCCAGTTGGACCGGCGTGAACGTGACGCCCGCCGCGCCGCCGCGCGCGGGCCTGAACGGCGGACGCAGCCGGAAATGCGGCCGCGCCTGCGGGCGGCTGTCGAGGCCGAGCACGGCCGTGACGGCGTCGCCGAGATCGTCGGGCAGCGCGATCGGGCCGGAGCGGCCGCGATACTGGCCGATCGACTGATGCTCGAAGCGCTCGAGCGTGACGCCGAAGGCGGCTTCGAACTGCTGGATCGTGCCGGACAGCACGACGACGCTTTCGACCGGGTCGACGCGGTCGACCGTGAGCTGGTGACGACGCGCGAAGTCCTCGGTCTTGCGGATGTCGTCGGGATTGGCGGAGAAACGCTGCGCGAACGCTTCGCGCGACAGCGGTTTCGCCTGTGCGTCGCCGGTGGCGAGCTGGTGGATCAACGTATCGAGTTGCCCTTCTTCCTGCCGCCGCAACATGATCGTGACGTGGATGCGTTCTGCCGGATCGCACGGGCCGAGACACTTGGACTCGGCGACGATTCGGGGTTCACGGTCGGCGTGAAGATGCCTTGCCATGTTCAGACCCTCCTTGGTACCGCGTTGCACGGAACAGCCAGGAAATCGGACAGGGCCGGCGGGAGACGGTTCCGTTCGGTCGGTCGGGTTCGCGACAGCGCGAAGTAACAGGAAGTTTAGATCAGTCAGACGATTTGCGCGCACGCCCTTCTGCAACGGGGCGCCCGCGCGGGCCGGCGTTGCGCACGGCCCTCATCCGATGCCGCGTCGCGCGACCTGCGCCGGCACGACGCCGCGTCGACGCTCAATCCATCGACAGGCGCAGCGCGAAACCGATCAGCGCCGCGGAAAACGTCCAGCGCTGCACGGTCTGCGCCAGCGGATGCGCGCGCATCCAGGCCGCGATGCGCGACGCGCCGAACACGCAAGCGAGGTCGAAGCACACGCCGGCCGCAACCAGCAGCGCGCCGAGCTCGAACATCTGCAACACGACCGGCCCGGCCTCGGGCCGCACGAACTGCGGCAGCAGCACCGAGCAGAACAGCAGCGCCTTCGGATTCAGCAGGTTCGTCAGCAAGCCCTTCACGAACGACTGTCGCAGCGCGCCGGCCGCCGCCGCATCGCCTTCGCCGAGCGCAAAGACCGGCGAGCGGAACACCTGGATCGCCACATACGCGAGATAAAGCGCGCCGCCGTAGCGGATCACCTCGTACAGCCACGGCGCACTGCGGATCAGCGCCGCGACGCCGCACGCGGACAGCGTCACGTGCGCGGTCCGCGCGAGCGACAGGCCGGCCGCCGCCGCCATCCCCGGCCGCACGCCGCGGCCGATGCTGGTCTGCAGCACAAGCGCCATGTCCGGCCCCGGCACCGCGTAGATGGCTGCCAGCGCGGCGAGATAAATCAACAGCAAATGCGTGGAAATCATGGTCTGCCCCTGTCTTTCATGACGATATGTTGCCGCTGAAGACGGAGGGATTATTGGCCTTCTTAGACTCAGGATTGGCGATCCATAGGGGAATCCGCCACAATCATGAAATCAGAACAAGGATTCCGCCAATATGACCGAGCTCGACAAAACCGACCGCGCGATCCTCGCCGCGGTGCAGCGCGACGGCCGCCTGCCGATCGCGCGTCTCGCCGAATCCGTCGGCCTGTCCGAGACGCCTTGCGCGCGGCGCCTGAAACGACTCGAAAGCGACGGCTACATCGAGCGCTACCGCGCGCAGTTGTCGCGCCAGGCGCTCGGCTACGGCGTCGTCGCGTTCGTGCTCGTGCGGTTCGCGACACACGACCGCAAGGTCGCCGACCGGTTCGAACGGGAGGTGCTCGGCATCGAGCGGATCCTGGCGTGCCACAACGTCGCGGGCACCGCCGACTACCTGCTGCAGGTGGTCGCGCGCGACCTCGACGATTACGGCACGTTCCTGCGCGACTCGCTGCGGACGCTGCCGGGCGTGACGTCGATCGAATCCGCGCTGTCGCTGCGCGAAGTGAAGCACGACGCGGGGTTGCCCGTGCCGTGACGTGCGCAGCGGGCCGCGCCGGCGTAACGCTCGTTCACCTTGTCGGCAACGGCAGCGGCGGCGTCACGCGATGTCGGGCGACTGGTGCGCGCGCTCGAGGTCCTCGAGAAACGCCTCCACGAGCGGATTACCGCGCCCGTCGCGCGCGACGACCATGTGGAACGTGACGTCGTAGCGCAGTTGCTCCGGATTGAGCGGCGCAAGCAGCCCCTGCGCGACATACGGCGCCGCGAAGTGCTGCGGCAGGTAGCCGAGGTGGTGGCCGGACAGGATCAGCAGCGCGACGGCCTCCATGTTGTCGGCGGTCGCGGTCACGCGGTCGGGCGTCGTCGACAGTTGCGCCTCCGGCAACGGATACGAGCGCCACGCCCATTCGAAGCCCGCGACGTCGGCCGGCGTCAGCGCGCCGGCGCCGTCGAACAGCGGATGGCCGCGGCCGCAGTACGCGACCTGGCGCTCGATGAACAGCGGCGTGTAGTGCAGCGACGGCACGCGGTGCCAGAAGTAGCCGACCGCGATCTGGATCTCGTCGGCCAGCAGCTTCTCCTCGAGATCGCCCGGCGCGCGCACGGAGATCGAGAACCGCACGGCCTCGTCGCGCGTGCGGAACGCGGCGATCGCCTCGGCGATCCGCGCGTTCTGGCTCACCGGCGTATGGCCGATCAGGCCGATGTTCAGCGTGCCGACCAGTTGGCGGTCCATGTGCCGCGCGGCCATCCCGAACTCGTCGAGCGCCGCGAGCAGCTTGCGGCTCATCGCGTGGAACCGTTCGCCCTTCGGCGTGAGCCGGAAGCCGCTGCGGCCGCGCTCGCAGAGCCGGTAGCCGAGCCGCGTCTCGAGCGACGACAGTTGCGCGCTGATCGTCGACTGCCCGACGTTCAGCACCACCTGCGCGGCCGATACGCCGCCCGCGTCCGTGACCGCGAGAAATACGCGGATCAACCGCAGATCGAGGGTCGACAGATTCCCCAGCACGCTCATCCCCTTCCATACATCGATGGAAATCGATGTTTACGTCGATATCTTCGCATTCTTCTTTCCCGGTGGAGCGCGTAAAACTGTGCGTCAGGCCGCGTCGCATGATACGGCAACCCCACATCGGACGAGACACCCCCATGAACGACCACACCCATTTCCAGCCGCTCGGCGGCAATGAAATGCCGCGCTGCGGCGGCATCGCAACGATGATGCGCCTGCCGCACGTGGCGAGCGCCGAAGGCCTCGACGCGTGCTTCGTCGGCGTGCCGTTCGATCTCGGCACGTCCAACCGCACCGGCGCGCGCTTCGGCCCGCGCCAGATCCGTACCGAATCCGTGCTGCTGCGCCCGTACAACATGGCCACGCGCGCCGCGCCGTTCGATTCGCTGCAGATCGCCGACGTCGGCGACGTCGCGATCAACCCGTACAACCTGCACGACTCCATCGCGCGTATCGAAGCCGCGTACGACGCGATCCTCGAGCACGACTGCAAGCCGATCACGCTCGGCGGCGACCATACGATCGCGCTGCCGATCCTGCGCGCGATCCACCGCAAGCACGGCAAGGTTGCATTGATCCACGTCGATGCACACGCCGACGTGAACGATACGATGATGGGCGAAAAGATCGCGCACGGCACGCCGTTCCGCCGCGCGGTCGAGGAAGGCCTGCTGCACGGCGACAAGGTCACGCAAATCGGCCTGCGCGGCACCGGTTACGCCGCCGAGGATTTCGACTGGTGCCGCGAGCAGGGCTTCCGCGTCGTCCAGGCCGAGGAATGCTGGAACAAGTCGCTCGCGCCGCTGATGGAGGAAGTACGCGCACGCGTCGGCGACACGCCCGTCTACATCAGCTTCGACATCGACGGCATCGATCCGGCCTACGCGCCGGGCACCGGCACGCCGGAAATCGCGGGCCTCACGGTGCCGCAGGCGCTCGAGATCATCCGCGGTGCGAAGGGGCTGAACATCGTCGGCTGCGATCTCGTCGAAGTCGCGCCGCCGTACGACCCGTTCGGCACCACGGCGCTGCTCGGCGCGAACCTCGCATACGAGCTGCTGTGCGTGCTGCCGGGCGTCGCGTACCGCGACTGACCCAGGCATCACGACTTATTCCAGATCAGAGGATTGCAGAGGAGCACATATAACGATGGGGACATCCGTCAAACAACCGAAGCGGGCGGCGCTCGCGTCGTTCGTCGGCACCACGATCGAGTGGTACGACTTCTATAGCTACGCGACCGCCGCCGCCATCGTGTTCGGGCCGCTGTTCTTTCCCGGCGAAAACCGTTTCGTCAGCCTGCTCGCGTCGTTCGGCTCGTTCGCGGTCGGCTTCTTCGCGCGGCCGCTCGGCGGCGTGATGTTCGGCTACCTCGGCGACCGCTTCGGCCGCAAGCGTTCGCTGCTCGCGACGCTGATGCTGATGGCCGTGTCGACGGTCGCGATCGGCCTGCTGCCGACCCATGCGCAGGCCGGCATGCTGGCGCCGGTCCTGCTCGTGCTGATGCGCGTGCTGCAGGGCATCGCGGTCGGCGGCGAATGGGGCGGCGCGGTGCTGCTCGCCGGCGAGCATGCGCCCGAAGGCAAGCGCACGTTCTTCGCGTCGTTCGCGCAACTCGGCAGCGCGAGCGGCCTGATCCTGTCGATGCTCGCGTTCGGTGCGATCAGCACGCTGTCGAAGGACGACATGATGAGCTGGGGCTGGCGCGTGCCGTTCCTGGCAAGTTCCGTACTGCTGATCGTCGGCTTCGTGATCCGCGCGAGCGTGTCCGAGTCGCCCGAGTTCGAGGAAGTCAGGAAGAGCGGCAACATCGCGCAAAAACCGCTGCGCGAAGCGCTCAAGTACTGGCCGCTGCTGCTGCTCGCGATCGGCGCGAACGTGTACGGCATCGCCGGCGTGTATTTCAGCAACATCTTCATGATCAGCTACGCGACGCAGTTCCTGTCGCTCGACCGGTCGATGGTGCTGCATTGCATGACGATCGTCGCGGTGCTGCAGTTCGTCGTACAGCTCGCGGCCGCGTTTCTCGCGCAGCGCTTCGGCACGACGCGCGTGCTGCTGATCACCGGCGCGTGGGCTGCGATCGTCCCGTTCCTGATGCTGCCGCTCGTGCACATGGGCACGCCGCTGTCGATCACCGTCGGCGTCGGCCTCGCGACGCTCGCGGAATCGGGCTACTACTCGGTGGTCGCGGGCTTCGTCAGCGGCATCTTCGTCGCGCGGATCCGCTACACGGCAATCTCGATCGCGTACCAGGTGTGCGGCGCGCTCGCCGGCGGCCTCACGCCGCTGGTCGCGACCCTCATCGCGCAGAACACCGCGCCGCAATGGTGGCCGCTCGCGATCCAGTACACGAGTGCCGCGATCCTGTCGTCGTTGTGCGTGTGGCTGATCTCGCCCCGTGTGAGCATCGACGATGCGGGTGCGCCCCGCAAGACGAACGAGCCGCTGCCGCACGGCGTGCGCACCGCGTAACGTCCCGCAACGGGCAGGCGCTTCGCCTGCCCGTTTTCATCGAGCTGTCCGGCGGTGTGCCGCACCGCCCCGCATCCCCCGATATTCATTGCCTGCCACGACGTGTCGCGGCAGGCAGGCGCACGCGGTCGCATCGACGAACCGCGCGCGACCCTGGAGACAAGCCGTCATGAACCGCCCCGACACCCTCGACCTCGGCCGCGCCGAACCGGCCGGCCTCGCGATCGAGCACCGCTCGATCGACTACGTCCCGGAACACGAACGCCACGCGAAACTCGCGAGCCAGGGGCCGTTCTGGTTTCTCGGCAACTTCCATTTCTTCACGATCTCGATCGGCTTCGTCGGGCCCGGCATGGGCCTGTCCGCGGGCTGGACGACACTCGCGGGTGCGCTCGGGATCATGTTCGGCACGATCTTCATGGCGTTTCACGGCTCGCAGGGGCCGGAGATGGGCCTGCCGCAGATGATCCAGTCGCGCGCGCAGTTCGGCTATCGCGGCGTGATCGTCGCGCTGCTCGCGACGCTGTTCGTATTCGTCGGCTTCAATGTCGTCAACGTGTCGCTGATGGTCGACGGCGTGCACAACGTATTCGGGATCGACGGCGGCTTCGTCGCGGTCGCGGCCGTGGCAACCGGCGCGCTGCTCGCCATCTACGGCCACGACCTGATGCACCGGACATTCACGTGGGCGCTGATCGCGACCCTGCCGCTCTATGCGCTCGTCACGCTCGCGCTCGCGTTCGGCCATGCGGCGCCGGCACACGCCGCCGTTGCGCCGGCCGCCGCGCCGGGCTTCAACTTGATCGCGTTCGCGACGCAGTTCGCGATTGCCGCGAGCTACAACATCTCGTATGCGCCGTACGTGTCGGACTATTCGCGCTATCTGCCGAAAAACACGAGCCGCGCGAAGCTGATCGCGGTGATCTTCGCCGGCGCGTCGCTGTCGGGCACCTGGATGATCGGCCTCGGCGCTTGGCTCGCGCAGAAGCTGCACGCCGCCGACGCGCTCGTCGCGATGAACGACGTCGGCACGTCGCTCGTGCCGGGCCTCGGCAAGCTGATCGCGATCGTGTCGCTGGTCGGCTTCCTGCCGATCATCGCGCTCAACGCATACAGCGCGATGCTGACCGTGCTGACCGCCGCCGATTCGATCGTGCCGATCCGGCCGACCCGTCGCGCGCGCGTCGCGTCGATCGTCGCGATCAGCACGTTCGTGCTCGCGTGCGTGTTCGCGATCCGCGGCAACGGCATCGCCCTGCTGCAGACGTTCCTGACGCTGATGCTCTACTTCCTCGTGCCGTGGACCGCGGTGAATCTCGTCGATTATTTCTTCGTGCGGCGCGGCCACTATGCGATCGCGCATTTCTTCACGCCGAACGGGCTCTACGGCGCGTGGCAACCGCGCGGCATCGTCGCGTACGTGGCCGGCTTCGCGGCGATGGTGCCGTTCTTCTACATCTTCGACGCCGAGGCAAATCGCGACGTGTTCGTCGGCCCGTTCGCGCGGATGCTCGGCGGCGTCGACATCGCTTGGCTCGTCGGGCTGGTCGTCGCGGGCGCCGTGTATTGGCTGCTGTCGCGCTCGCTCGACCTCGACCACGAACGGCGCGTGATCGCCGACGCGCCGTCACCCGAGACCCTCGCCGGCACCACCCGCGACGATCACGCGTGATGGAGAAAGGTCCGCGATATCGAACGCTGCGTGCCTGTCGACGGATCGCCGGATCGTCGATCGCGGCCGCAGGCATGCAGCGTTCGCGCGTTATTGCACCTGGCTGCGCAGCGTCTTCGCGGCGGCGACCATGTTCGTCAGCGCCGGAATCACCTCCGCCCATTGGCGCGTCTTCAGGCCGCAATCCGGGTTCACCCACAGGCGTTCCGCCGGAATCCGTTCGGCCGCCTTCTTCATCAGGCCGACGATGTGATCCTGCGTCGGGATGTTCGGCGAATGGATGTCGTACACGCCCGGCCCGATCTCGTTCGGATACCTGAAGTTGTCGAACGCATCGAGCAGCTCCATGTCCGAGCGCGACGTCTCGATCGTGATCACGTCCGCGTCCATGTCGGCGATCGACGCGATGATGTCGTTGAACTCCGAATAGCACATGTGCGTGTGGATCTGCGTATCGTCCCGCACGCCGTTCGCGGTGATGCGGAACGATTCGACCGCCCATTTCAGGTACTCGCCCCATTGCGCGCGGCGCAGCGGCAGCCCTTCGCGCAGCGCGGCCTCGTCGATCTGGATCACGCGCACGCCGGCCTTCTCGAGATCGAGCACTTCCTCGCGGATCGCCAGCGCGAGCTGGTAGCACGACACCGAGCGCGGCTGGTCGTCGCGGACGAACGACCAGTTCAGGATCGTTACGGGGCCGGTCAGCATGCCTTTCATCGGCTTGTTCGTCAGCGACTGCGCGTACGCGATCCATTCGACCGTCATCGCCTGCGGGCGGCTGATGTCGCCGAACAGGATCGGCGGCTTCACGCAGCGCGAACCGTACGACTGCACCCAGCCGAACCGGCTGAATGCGTAGCCGTCGAGCTGCTCGCCGAAGTATTCGACCATGTCGTTGCGCTCGGCTTCGCCGTGCACGAGCACGTCGAGTTCGAGCGATTCCTGTTCGCGGACGCTGCGTTCGATCTCGGCCTGCATCGCCGTGCGGTAGCCGGCTTCGTCGAGCGCGCCGGCCTTGAACCGGCTGCGTGCCTGGCGGATTTCGGCGGTCTGCGGGAACGAGCCGATCGTCGTCGTCGGGAAGGCCGGCAGGTTCAGTCGCGCCGACTGCTTCGGCGCGCGCTGCGTATAGGGGCTCGCGCGGTTGCCGAGCTGCGCGTCGATACGCGCGATCGCGGCCTTCACCGCCGGGTTGTTCACGCGCGGCGAGTTGCGGCGCGATTCGATCGCCGCGGCGTTCGCGGCAAGCGCATCGGCCACCTTGTCGCGGCCTTCGTTCAGCGCGGTCGCGAGCACCTTCAGTTCGTCGAGCTTCTGCCGCGCGAACGCGAGCCACGAACGGATCTCCGCGTCGAGCTTTTCCTCGCTCGCGAGATCGACCGGCACGTGCAGCAGCGAGCACGACGGCGCGAGCCACAGGCGAGCGCCGAGCTGCTTCGCGAGCGGTTCGAGCCAGTCGAGCGTCGCGTTCAGGTCCGTCTTCCAGATGTTGCGGCCGTTGATCGCGCCAACCGACAATACGCACTCGGCCGGCAGTTCGCGCACCAGCGCGTCGACTTCGTCGCGTGCGTTGATCGCGTCGACATGCAGGCCGTCGACCGGCAGCGACGCGGCGAGCGCCAGGTTGTCCTGCAACTGGCCGAAGTACGTCGCGAGCAGCAGCTTGATGCGGCGCGTTTCGAGCGCGGCGTACGCGGTCTTGAAGGCTTGCTGCCATTCGGCATCGAGTTCGGTGACGAGAATCGGCTCGTCGATCTGCACCCATTCGACGCCCTGCGCGGTCAGCGTGTCGAGCAACGCGCCGTACACGGGCAGCAGCTTCGGCAGCAGCGCGAGGCGATCGGAATCATCCTTCGCCTTGCCGAGCCACAGGTACGTGACGGGGCCGAGGATCACCGGCTTCGCGGCCACGCCCTGCGCGTTCGCCTCGGCCAATTGCTGCAGCAGGCGCGACGGATCGAGCGAGAAGTTCGTGTCCGCATGGAACTCCGGCACGATGTAGTGGTAGTTCGTGTCGAACCACTTCGTCATTTCGCCGGCCGCGACACCGCCGCAGCACGCCGCATGCTCTTCCGCCGACTGCGCCGAACGGCCGCGCGCCACGCGGAAATAGTTGTCGAGCACGTCGCCATGGAAACCCTGCACGCGCTTCGGCAGATTGCCGAGCGTGAAGCTCATGTCGAGCACCTGGTCGTAGAACGCGAAGTCGCCGATCGGGGCAAGGTCCAGATCGCGCTGGTCGTGCCAGTGGCGCCGGCGCAGCTCGGCGCCGAGCGCCTTCAGCTCGTCGCGCGACGATTCGCCCTTCCAGTAGCGTTCGAGGCCGAACTTGAGTTCGCGCGTCGCGCCGATGCGCGGAAAACCGAGGTTGTGGGTCGTAACCATGAAGCTGCCGTCCAGAAATAGTGAATGTCAGGCAGCCATCATAGGGATTTCAAACCATGAAATAAAATGGCATTATTTCATTCACCCATTAAGTTTGTTCATGCATCTGTTGCGCGAGCACTATCCATGCTGGAACGATTCCATCTCGTCGTCATTCGCGAAGTCGAGCGCCAGGGCTCGCTGACCGCGGCCGCCAATGCGCTGCATCTCACGCAATCGGCGCTCAGCCATACCGTCAGGAAAATCGAGCAGCAGCTCGGCACGCCGATCTGGGATCGGGAGGGTCGCGGCCTGCGGCTCACGCAGGGCGGGCAATATCTGCTGAAGCTGGCAAACCGGCTGCTGCCGCAGTTCGAGCTCGCCGAGGAGCGGATGAAGCAGTACGCGAAGGGCGAGCGCGGCACGCTGCGCATCGGGATGGAGTGCCACCCGTGCTATCAGTGGCTGCTGAAGGTCGTGTCGCCGTACCTGTCGCGCTGGCCCGACGTCGACGTGGACGTGAAGCAGCGCTTCCAGTTCGGCGGCATCGGTGCGCTGTTCGGCCATGACATCGACGTACTCGTGACGCCCGATCCGCTGAACAAGCCGGGCCTGCGCTTCGATCCCGTGTTCGACTACGAGCAGGTGCTGGTGGTCGCCGACGCCCACCGGTTCGCGAACGCCGATTATGTGACGCCCGAGCAGCTGACCGACGAGATCCTGATCACCTACCCGGTCGAAACCGACCGGCTCGACATCTACAACCAGTTCCTGACGCCGGCCGGCATCGTGCCGCGGCGGCACAAGTCGATCGAGACGACCGACATCATGCTGCAGATGGTCGCGAGCGGGCGCGGCGTGGCCGCGCTGCCAAGGTGGCTCGCCGACGAATACGCGGACCGGATGCCGGTCGTGCCGGTCAAGCTCGGCAAAAAGGGCATCGCGAAGCAGATCTTCCTCGGCATCCGCGAGGCGGACGCGTCGATCGACTATCTGGCCGCGTTCGTCGCGCTTGCGCGCGAATCGACGTGGAGCGCACCGCGCATGCTGCGCTAGGCGCGCCCGGTTACCCTGCGCGTCAGGCGGCGCGCATGCCGATGCGTTCGCCGCGCTCGACCCACGCGCCGAACAGCAGGCCGATCGTCGTCCACATGATCGCCTGCATGCCGATCGCCGCGACGCGGAATTTCCACAGCACGGCGGCCGGGAACGCGGCCGGCACTTCATCGAACGACGGCAGCCCGAGTTGCACGGCCGCGATGATCGCGATGAACACGAGCCCCGCGACGATCGACGCGTTCCATTGGCCGAGCTTCGCCAGCAGATGACGGCGCACGCTGACCGAGAACACCATCGTCGCGATCGAGATCGCGATCATCAGGAAGAACAGGCCCGTGCGATAACCGATCGTGTCGGGGTCGCCGACCGACGGTGGATTGGCCGGGTACTTGATGTTCGGTACGACCACGAGCGCAATGAACGCCGCCAGCGCGAGCCACGCGGCCAGCGGCCGTGCCGGGAGGCGGCTGCCTCGCCCGTATGCGTACGCAAAGACCAGCGAGAACAACCCGCCGAATGCCGCACCGTAGGTCACGACGCCCGTCAGCAGGCCGAGGCCAGCCTGCGTGTGACGGCTGACCAGCTCGGGCTCCGGCGCCTCGCCTTTCACAACCTCGAGTTTTTCTTCAAAGGAGATCGCCTGATCGACTTGCGGCTCGCCGACGATTTTGGCGAAACCGAACGTGAGGAGGCCCGCGGCGATGCCTGCGAGCATCCCGCGCATGAGCAGCTTTCCGACCATCGTGTACTCCGCGTCAGTGGCAGGGAAAGCCGAGCAGATGGCGGCCGTCGTGGACGAATTCGTGCACGACCATGCCCGGCACGAGCGACGTCGCGCCTTGTTCCGCGCCGACGAAATAGAGTGCGAGCAGCAGGATCAGGCCGACGAATACGGCCCACGGCAACAGTTCACGGACGGGGATGGGCGCCGGCACGACCGCCGGCTTCAGCACTGCTTCGCTCATGGATGCACCTCAGGGGAATCGCGCCCCGACAAATGTTGGATGGGTACGAAGGCGGGTCTGGCTTCCGGGATCATGGATCACCGGTTACAGTGGCGCGACCGCGCCGGGATTGCACCGGCTTCCGCGTTTCGTATCGGGCGAATTGTACGCGCGAACGTTCGCGTATTGAAGTGAAGGCGCGCGGACAATCGCGCTCCGTTCCGGATCACCCGAACACCAACATGAACACGCATGCCTCGCTGCGCCTGATTGCACACGCATCGACCCGGGCGATGCGCACCGGCACGTTTCCCGACGACGATCCGCTCGACGCACACGGGCTCGCGGAAGCCGCTGCGCTGCGCGGCCGGTGGACAGGCGCCGCCGGCTCGCTCGTGTTGTGCAGCCCTGCACGCTGCGCGCAGCAGACTGCCGATGCGCTCGGACTGCACGCCGACATCAATGACGCGCTGCGCGACATCGACTACGGAAACTGGCGCGGCAAGCGGCTGCACGACCTCGCGCGCGACCTGCCGGACGCACTTGCCGCATGGATCGGCGATCCGTCCGCGTCGCCGCACGGCGGCGAATCGTTCGAAGCCGCCGCTCATCGTGTCGGCGCCTGGTTGAACGCGCTGCCGCCCGGCCGCGACATCGTCGCGATCACGCATGCGGCGATCATACGCGCGGCCATCGCGCATGCGCTGCGAATGGATCCCGATGCGGCGACTCGCGTCGACGTCGCGCCGCTGTCGTGCACGACGTTCGTCGCATCGCCTGGCGGGTGGACACTGATCATGGACATCGATGCGTAAGCCCTCGTCGCGTTCACTATGTGGACAACGATGCGAGCCGACGTTGCGCGCCGCAATCGCATGCTTTCGCTCACCTTGCGTTTCTGTAAGACACATGGTTCGTCGTCCGGACTGTCATCAAACTGACTGCTAGCCGCAGCTAGGATCGGACGCGATTCCCTTACGAGATGCCGTCATGAATCAACCTGCTTCGTCCGCCCCGAACAATCCGGGCTCCGTCGCACGCACCAGGCAGCTCGGCTATGCCGTCTTCCTGCTGGTGCTCGCGATCGGCGCCGTCTATATCGCCACGCACCTGATCGACGATCTGTCGTCGGTCCGCGAAGGGACGCTGTTCCCGTACCTGCTGCTCGGCGCGGCATTGCTGATCGCGCTCGGCTTCGAATTCGTCAACGGCTTCCACGACACCGCGAATGCGGTCGCCACCGTGATCTATACGCACTCGCTGACGCCGAACGTCGCGGTGATCTGGTCCGGCATGTGGAACTTCCTCGGCGTGATGGTCTCGAGCGGCGCCGTCGCATTCGGCATCCTGCAGTTGCTGCCGGTCGAACTGATCCTGCAGGTCGGCAGCGGTTCGGGCTTCGCGATGGTGTTCGCACTGCTGATCGCCGCGATCGTGTGGAACCTCGCGACCTGGTATTTCGGGCTGCCGTCGTCGAGCTCGCATACGCTGATCGGGTCGATCATCGGCGTCGGGCTGATGAACCAGCTGATGCACGGGCCGTCCGGCACGAGCGGCATCGACTGGGGCCAGGCGCTCGGCGTCGGCAAGTCGCTGCTGCTCTCGCCGATCGTCGGCTTCCTGTGCGCGTCGCTGCTGCTGCTCGTGCTGAAGGCCGTCGTGCGGATTCCCGAGTTGTACAAGGAGCCGCCGAAGGATCAGCCGCCGCCGTTCTGGATTCGCTGCCTGCTGATCCTGACCTGCACGGGCGTGTCGTTCGCGCACGGTTCGAACGACGGGCAGAAAGGGATGGGCCTCATCATGCTGATCCTGATCGGCACGGTGCCGACCGCGTATGCGCTGAACAAGGCCGTCACGCCGGCCGAATCGCAGACCTTCGTGGCGGTCGCGAACCAGGCGGCCGCGACGTTCGGGAAGTACACGAACGGCATCGCACCGTCCGCGAACCCGCGTGCCGACGTCGAACACTACGTGCAGCATCGCGAACTGACACCCGCCGTGCTGCCGGCCGTGCAGCAGTTGTCCACGTCGCTCGCGACCGCGGTCGGCAAGTCGGGATCGATGGCGGCCGTGCCGCAACGCGACGTCGACAACGTGCGCAATACGATGTATCTGGTGTCCGAAGCAATTCGCCTGATCGAGAAGTCCGGCCAGCCCGCGTTCGCCGCCGACGACAAGCTCGCGATCGACAACTATCGCAAGCAGCTCGACCACGCGACCAAGTTCATTCCGACGTGGGTGAAAGTCGCCGTCGCGATCGCGCTGGGCCTCGGCACGATGGTCGGCTGGAAGCGGATCGTCGTGACCGTCGGCGAGAAAATCGGCAAGCAGCATTTGACTTACGGACAGGGCGCGTCCGCCGAACTCGTCGCGATGCTGACGATCGGCGCCGCCGACGTGTACGGCCTGCCTGTATCGACGACCCACGTGCTGTCGTCGGGCGTCGCGGGCACGATGGCGGCGAACGGATCGGGGTTGCAATGGAGCACGGTGCGCAGCCTCGTACTCGCATGGGTACTGACGCTGCCGGCGTCGATCGCGCTTGCGGCAGGGCTCTACTGGCTGTTCCGGTCGCTGGCGTGATCGGGGACGCGGTGGGTGGCCGGCACGAACCGGCCGCCTGCCGTGGAAGATTCGACCGTCGCTTCTCCGCTTCTCCACGCCGACACGTCGCCGCATGCGTTGTGTCCGTGCCCCATCGCAGGTTTTTCCCTCTTCCTTTTCCGAATTGGAGCGCAAGATCTGGAGCGCGCCGGCGCACGGACGTCGCTAGACTGGGTTCATCAACTTTCATCGTGGATTCAACCGTGCGCGCAACGCTTCCGAGGCATTCCGCACGACACCACATTGCTGACGAACCGAGGGGCACCCGTGAACATTGCCGATCTGCAACCTGCCGCCGAATCGCCGGACATCGTGCAACGCATCGACGCGATCGACTGGACGGCTGTCGATACCGATCTCGATCGCTACGGATGCGCGCATGTGCCGGGCCTGATCCCGGCAAACGAGTGCGCTGCACTCGCATCGCTCTATCCGCGCGATGCGCTCTATCGCTCACGCGTCGTGATGGCGCGACACGGCTTCGGGCGCGGCGAATACAAGTATTTCGCGTACCCGCTGCCTGCGGCCATCGCCGAGTTGCGCGCGACGATCTACCCGCATCTCGCGCCGACCGCGAATCGCTGGAACCAGGCGCTCGGGATCGACGTCCGCTATCCGAAAGACCATGCGACATTCCTCGATCGCTGCCACGCGGCGGGACAGACGCGACCGACGCCGCTGATCCTGCAATACGGTCCCGACGACTACAACTGCCTCCATCAGGACCTGTATGGCGAGCACGTCTTTCCGCTCCAGGTCGCAATCCTGCTGTCGGCGCCGGGCCGCGATTTCACGGGCGGTGAGTTCGTGCTGACGGAACAGCGGCCACGCATGCAGTCGCGTGCGGAAGTGGTGCCGCTGACGCAAGGTGACGCGGTGATCTTCGCCGTGCACGGCAGGCCCGTGCAGGGAACGCGCGGCGTCTATCGCGTCAACCTGCGCCACGGCGTAAGCCGGATCCGCAGCGGCCACCGCCACACGGTCGGCATCATCTTCCACGACGCACAGTGACGGCAATCGGGGCGAGCGCAACGCTGTCGTGCCGTTCGTCACGCGGATGGATTCGCACGGGAAATACCGCGCGTCTGTCGCATCAATCGCGCGTTATCTCTCGGCGTGCGTGGCGACCGGGCATCGCCGCGCGATCCGTTCACTCGTCCACCGTGACACGTGACAGCTTTCGCTTCCCGGCACGCCATCGCAGCCGCGACGGAACGACGTTTCAAGTGAGCGGCTGGAAACAAAAACACTCACCTGTCGCGACCCAAGGGCGATTAGCTGTCCGGCCTACCCTCGCGCCACATTTGCCCGCAGCCGGTCGCCTGCATCGGAGGCCAGCCGCGCGTAGCCCGGCAACGTCAGCAATGCGAGCACGCCCGCCGCGACGAACGCCCAGCGAAAATCGTCGAGTACGTAGTGGATGCCGGCCGCATCGCCGCGCACCAACGCCGCGAGCCGCAGCGACAACGCGCCGAACGCGATCCCCATCCCGATCGTCATCTGCTGCGCGGCGCTCCACAGCGTGCTCGCCGCGCTCGTCTGCTGAGCCGGGATATCCGCATAGGCCAGCGTCGCGAGCGTCGTGAACTGCATCGACCGCGTCAGCCCGTAGACGAATACGACGAACAGCGTGATCGTCAGCGGCGTCGACGCGGTCAGCCAGCCGCACGCGATCGTGAAGATGCAGACAATCGTCACGTCGACGAGCGCGACGCGCCGGAAGCCGAAGCGGTCGAGAATCCACGACGTTCCTGCCTTCATGCCGAGATTGCCGAGCGCGCTCGCGAGCAGCAGCAGGCCGGACTGGAACGGCGACAGCCCAAAGCCGATCTGGAACAGCAACGGCAGCAAGTACGGCACGGCGTTGATCGCCATCCGCGTCATCGAGCCGGTGATCACGGTCACCGAGAATGTCGGCACCTTCAGCGTCGTGAAATCGAGCAGCGGATGCGCGCAACGTCGCGCATGCAGCCACGCGGCAATGCCGAACAGCACGCTCGCGCCCACCAGTACGGCCGCACGCGTGAAGTGGACGTCCTGCTGGCCGGCCGCTTCGGTGCCGATCAGCAGACAGGTCAGCGCTCCGCCGGCCAGCACGAAGCCGACCCAGTCGAGGGGGCGCTGCTCGTCGGCCCGCGTGTTCCGGACGATCAGCCAGGTACAGGCCAGCGCAGCAATACCGAACGGGACGTTCAACAGGAAGATCCAGCGCCATGACGCATAGGTCGTGATGAAGCCGCCGATCGGTGGCCCGACGACAGGCGCGACGATGCCCGGCCACGTGATCGTCGCGATCGCACGCATCAGCTTTGCCTTTTCGGTGCTGCGCACGACGATCATCCGGCCAACCGGCACCATCATCGCCCCGCCGACGCCCTGCAGCAGCCGTGCGGCCGTGAACGTCACTACGCTATCGGACAGCCCGCACAGCACCGACGCGCCGGTAAAGACGACGATTGCACTGGCGAACACCGTGCGCGATCCATAACGGTCCGCGATCCAGCCGCTGATCGGGATGAACACGGCAAGCGCAAGCATGTAGGCCGTCATCCCGAGGCTCAGCGCGTTCGGCCCGACGCCGAACGAGCGCGCCATTTGCGGCAGCGCGGTCGCGATCACGGTCGTGTCGAGATACTCCATGAAGAACGTTGCGGCGACGAGATACGGCAAGAAGTCAGTCGTCCTACTACTTTGAGCGGGGCTGTCAGTCATGAACGGTGCGGGAGACAGGATACGAAAGACACCGACCGCCGGCGGATGCAGACAACCACCGGGACTCGGAGCGAATGGCGATATTACCCCGAAGGCCCTGCTCTCCGCTCTGCCGGGCATCTCGCGCGAATGAACTTTATGCGCATAGATTTCGGGGACGGTTTCGGACTGCGTTCGCCGCGCGGCGCCCACGATCGGGTCAGCTCGAAGCGTTGAAGGACGGATAGATGACGCAAGAAGTCCTTCGCGGGAATGCAGCGCTTAGCGAGCATTGTCGACGAACGTCGCTCATCACCGCCCATCACAACGTCATCTTTTGACGCATCGACATTAGCCGAGCGCTGATGGGAGGCAAATTGAGTGGCACGCAAAGGAGGACACCGGGAGATTCGACCTGATCCCTGTCGCTGCGAACAGTGGATGGGAGAGGATGCCGGCCTCGGTAGCGCAGAGTTGCCGGTACGGGGCCGGCCCGGGCGGCCTGAGCGCGCTATGCGCCACTCCTGGAGACGATCCCGGCATGAATCGGCAGCCCAGCTCCGAGCCAAACTATCGATCCCGATCCCGCGCCCATTTCCGTCGCTGAAATGCAAAAACCCCCGCCTTGTCGGGCGGGGGTTCTTGGCTTAGGGAGCCTGACGATTACCTACTTTCACACGGGAATCCGCACTATCATCGGCGTAGAGTCGTTTCACGGTCCTGTTCGGGATGGGAAGGGGTGGGACCGACTCGCTATGGTCATCAGGCAAAGAGGGGTGTTGTGCTGGCTTCGCAGCACAACCAATCTTGGAAGAAGCAGTAATTTTGAGTTGTGTGTATC
>NZ_MDEQ02000024.1 GCF_001883705.2 Burkholderia catarinensis | reverse complement strand
TTTCGCAGCTCGTCAACAACTTTTTACACGACATCGTTGCGACTGCGGGGCCCATCTTCCTTTGCCAGTAGCGTGCTCCAGACCGCAGCACACCGCCAGCTCCGCTTCCCCTTCCGCGCCGCGTTTCCGTTAGCGCGAAAGAGGCGTGATTCTATGCAGCCCCCGCCGTTCGCGCAAGCCTCTTTGTGAAAATATTTTGAAAAAGCCTCCGTGCGCTGGCGCGCACGGAGGCTTTGGGCTCGACAGGCCATGCATCGCAACGCGAGCCGCCTTCTATACATATGAAGAAGACTTCTCCTTCCTCCTCTACAGGAGGGCGCGGAGCGGACAAGGAACCTGGCGCTGTCGAGTATCATGCCGCGACCGAACCACGCACTCATATTGACGATGGACAGCACGACTCAACCCGGCGACACCGATCTTCGCGACGAATATGCAGCGCTGCGCGAGCGCGCCATCCTGCTGGAAGACCGGGTCCCGCCGCTTCTGCAACGCATCTCGGACTTGCTGCCGCGGATCAGCGGCGAATCCGAACTGGCGGACGAGCACCGCGAGCGGCTCGTCGGTGCGCGCAACGCGGCGATGGTCTCGATCGAAAACTATCAGCAGGCGATTCCGTTCCTGCAGACGGCCGACTCGATCATCGAGCAACTGGACAAGACGCCCGAGCGCGACGAAGACATCGAGTGGCGTGAATCGCTGCTGCAACGGCTAGACGAGTTGATCGACGTCGCCGTCGTGATGATCGACGACGCGCAAGGCTACTTCGAGCACGCGCAAGCCTGCGATCTGTCCAGCGTGCCGAAAGCCATCCTCGAGGATTGAGCAGCGCCGTTCGGGATCGCGCGGTGCACCAGCTTCATGTCGTGTGCGCGGGCAATCCCGATGCTTGCCGGCTGGCCGGCGCTACCGACATCTTCGTCGTCAGATCGACCGCACGCCTCCCGCAAAAGCTCACCCTATCCTGACGACCATCCTGCGACGCGCCGCCCGCCCGGGGGCCACGCGTCGCAACTACAGCGGGTCAAGGACAATCGTCTCGCTGACGATCGGCACACGGATATATCCGCCCTCCGCATCGCCATACGCGTGCGCGTTCCCGTCGATCACGTATTGCGCCGTCAACGCGCAAAGGGTCGCGTCTCGCGCATCGACGGAGCGCAGCGTCGACACGTCGACCCCCACTCTCTCCAGCAGCTGCCGGCGCTGGTTGCGCTTCTGCTTCGCCGACGCAACGGCCTTGCCCAGCATCGCGCAGGTAATCGCATAAGGATAGGTTTCGAAGCTCGTGCGCCCGCCCGCATAGCGCGCTCCGGTCAGCAACGGGTAAGTGTCCTCGAGCGCACGGTAGACGCGCTCCCCCATGAACATCCAGTCGAAGAAGCCCGATGTGCTCGCCACGGCCTGCTCCCGCGACGGCGTCGGAAAGCACGAGATCCGTTCGCGCGCGAGCGCCTGTTCGGCCGCCCGGCGCCCGCCCCCCGTCCACCACAGGCTCGGTGCGTCGACGCCGACGGCCACGACGTCATGAGCGAGACACAGCGCGGGCACGGCCTCGGGTGCGACCCGCGCTTCGCGGCAGACAACCGCCGACCCGCGCAGGATCACGAGATCGCATTGCTTCCTGTCGCCGCCCACATCGACACCCGCCACGGCCGGCGATTGCCGCGCAGCGGATCCGACGGCTCGGGCCGATCGCATGCGGGCTCAGTCCGCCGGCCGTGCGCCGTACGCGGTGTCGAAGATCGCCTCGAGACCGGGATGCACGCCGCGCATCGGATCGACGACCGACTTCGCCCAGTCGAAGTACGCCTGCTTGCGCTCGAGCGGCCAGTCCGCGGGCGGATGCCGCGCGATGTCGCGCAGGTTGCAGATCTTGTCGGCCAGCTTCACGAGCTTCGCGCGCCGGCTGATGGTGGCCGCATGCTCGACCTGCAGACGCTTGCGCTCGTCCTTCGGCAACGACTTGTCGTCGGTGACTTCCATCACGATGTCCGCCACGTCCTTGCCGAACAGCCGCAACAACTCCTGCTCGGTCGTCTCCGTATCCTCGACCGTGTCGTGCAGCACGGCCGCGACGATCACGCGCTCGTCCTCGACGCCAGCCTCGTTGGCCAGCACGTCGGCGAGTGCGATCGGATGATTGATGTACGGCGATGCGTCTTCGTCCTTGCGCCGCTGATTGCGATGCTTGTCCGCCGCGAACGCGATGGCGGCTACCAGTTTTTTCATATTCCCCCCTCGTGTGGCCAGTCCCGCGACCGGCAGAACCGGCCGCGTGCGTTTCGGAACCGCACATACTACCTGTACCCGATGACCCTTCCCGTGCGCCGGCATCCCGGCGCGCCTCGCATCACGCGCCGACCGGCCCGCGCTGCAACTCGACCACGTTGACCCGCGCGCCGAATACGTCCCTCACAAGCGGCAACAGGTGGTCGTGGTGCGTCAGAAACAGCACCTGGGTTCGCGTCGACAGGTCGCGCAGCGCATCGAGCCCGGCCTTCGCGCGCGCGTCATCGAAGTTGATGAACAGGTCGTCGGCCACGAACGGCAGCGCGGTCCGGCTGCCGAGCTGCAACTCCAGCGCCGCGATCCGCAGCGCGAGGAACAGCTGGTCGCGCGTCCCTTCGCTCAACCCGGCGACCTCGACCGATGCTCCCTTCGTCCGCCGTGCATACAGCGCGGGCGGCGTCCGTTCGGTATCGACGGTCAGCTTCGCGAATTCACCCAGCGTGAGCCCGGCGAAGATCTCGCCCGCCCGCCTGAGCATCGGCCCCTGCTTCTGGTCGCGATAGCGATCCGTCGCCCACTTCAGCAACCGGCTCGCCGTGGCCGCCTCCAGATACTGTTCGGCTGCGTCGCCCATCGCCGCCAGCGCTTCCTGCCGCTTCGACTCGGCGACGGCCGCGTTCGCCTGGCCGTCGATCGCGCCGAACGCCTGGTCGGCCACGACCTGTTGCTGCGAAAGCTCGTTCAGCCGCCTGCCGACATCGCCGAGCGACTGCTTCACCGCTTCGAGGTGCGCCGGCACGTCGACAATGTCCTGCTCCGCGACTTCGGCCTCGACGGCGGACCGGGAAAGACCGTCGCCATCGCGCACCAGTGCCTCGTGCGCGGCATCGACCGCCTGCCGAAGCTGGCGCCGGCGATCCGAGCGTTCGGCCAGCGGCAGCGCCGCGTCGATCGACGCGACGCCGGCCAGTTGAAGCAGCGGCTGGATGCGCGCATCGGCGCCCGCCACCGCGGCAGCCGCATCCGCAACCTTGCCGTCGGCCTGCCGCACGGCCTCGTCGGCACGACCGATCGCACGCGCGATTTCCCTGGCGGCCGCGAGGCGCATCGTCAGCCGGCGCGCAATGTCCGGCCAGTCGCCGCTCGTCACCCATTCCGGGGCGAGCGCTTCGGCAAGTCGCCGCGCACCGGCCTCGAGCGCGGCCAGCTCCGCGCGGATCGCGGCGATCCGGTTGCGCGGCGCATCGGCATCGGCCAGTTCGGCCGTCACCGCATTCGCGAGCCCGAGCGCACCTTCGGCCGCGGCCAGCGTCGTCGCGCTCGCGGACAGTTTCGCGTCGGCCAGCGCGTCACGCCATTGTGCTTGCCACGCATCGTAGGCCGTCTGTGCATGGCCGACCCGGGACTGCGCCGTCGCGCAGCCGCGTTCGGCTTCCCGCGCGCGATCGTCGAGGCTGTCCTTCTGTGCGGCCGCTTTCTCGGCCGACTGGACGAAAGTCTCGGCGACCGCGACGAGCGTGGCCAGCCCGTCCGACTCGCCGCCTCGCGATACCGTCAGCAGCGCCGCACGCAGCGCGGCTTCGGCGCCGGCCCGCGCGGCACGAATCGTGTCGAATTCGCGGCGCAGGCGGTCGAGATCGGCCTGCGCGGCGAACACCGTGTCGCGCTTCGCGAGCCAGTCGCCCATCGCCGCCAGCGGCATGCCGGGCACCGCGGCCGTCGTCGCAAGCGCGGCCCATGCGTCGCGATGCGCGGCCAGCTCGCGTTCACGCTCGTCCGACGCGGCCTGCCTGCGCGTCACGCCGGCACGCGCGGATTCGACCTGCTGACGCAGCGATTGCAGCGTCGCCGCCGCCTGCGTGGCGCCAAGCTGCGCATCGACGAGTTCGTCGGCAAGGCGAATCGCGTCGTCGACCGCCGGGGCACCCGTTTCCAGATCGACGGCGCCACTGCGGATGTCGCCCCATGCGCCGTCGCGCCGCGCGCGCGCCGCCAGCACGTCGGCGGTCGTGACGACCTTGTGGTTCTCCGCGAAATGCTTCTCCTGCAGCTCAAGCCGCTCGAGTTCTTCGAGCGCGCCGTCACGCGCGTCACGCGCGGCGGCCGCCGCGCTCGTGCGTTCGCTGTCTTCCTTGAGCAGCGCGCCGAGCCGCGCCGCCGACGGCACGTCGAGCGCACGCAGCGTCTCGACCGGCATGCGCCATTGGCCGAGCGTATCGAGCGCGCCGGACAGCGTGCGTTCGGCCGCAGCGATTTCACGTTCCAGCGCCTGCTCGCGCTGGCCGCTGTTGCGAAAGCCTTGTGCATCGGCCAGCGCCGCGCGCAGCGCTTCCGGCACGTCGACGGTCGACACGCGTGCCTGTTGTTCCCGTGCCTGCGCAAGCTCACGCGTGCGTTCGTCGAGCGACTCGCGTGCGCCGGCGAGCGCCTGGTGCAGCGCGCCGTGTTCGCGCAGCAGGTTCGCGACGGTCTTCAGCGACAGCGCCGTCGGCAGCGACGCGCGCAGCGCCGCTTCGTCCGTCGGCCAGTCGAGCTGGGCGGCCGCCGAGAACGCGGCGGACAGGTGCCGCTCGACGTCCGCGCCGAGCAGCAGCAGATCCTGCGCGTGATTCATGCAGGCGCCGCGCAGCCGCTCGAGCGCTTCGATATCGGCTTCGAGCGCCAGCGTATCGGCGTCCGCGTCGATCGCATCGCGCGCCTGCCGTTTCGCGAGCAGGTCGGCACGCCGCTCCTCGAGCACTTTCTGCTCGGCCGCGAGATCGCCCTGCGCCTTCAACAGATCCGCATACGCGGTGGGCGGCAACTCGACGACCATGCCTAGTTCGGCCAGCGCGGCGTCCTTGACCGTCAGCTCCTTCAGGTATGGCGCCAGCCGCCGCACGCGTTCGAGCTTCGAGCGCAGCGCTTCAAGCCGGCGCTGTTCCGCGCGCGCCTGCTCGATCTGCTGTTCGACCGCTTCGCGCGCGTCCTTGCGATCGACCCAGTCGCGCGTGCGCACCTGGACCGTCTTCAGTTCGGTCACGGCTTCGTTGAACGACGTTTCGGCGAGCGCAAACGCGCTGCCGCTACGGCGCGGCGCCCAGAGCTCGACAGAACGCGCATCGAGCTCCTCGCGCACCGGCCCGAGACTGCCGACCCCGGCGGCCGATTCGAACAGCACCTGGCCGAGCTTGTCGGATGCGTCGAGAATGCTCCGGCCGCCGTCGACCAGCCGCCCGTGATCGAGCCCGAACATCTGCTCGAAGAATTCGCGCGTCGCGCCGTCGAGGATGGCGGCCAGGTAGTCGTCGGGCAGCTTGTCGTCGGCGGGCGTGCGCAACGGACTGCGGCCACGCGCGCGGTGAAACGCGAGTTCGCCCGAGCCGTTCTCCAGCACGCCGCCGATCCGCAGTTCGGGCGTGCTGTGCAGGAAATCGAGCGGCGTCTGCAGCTTCATCCCGAACAGCAACTCCGACACGGCCGTGCGGATCGTCGACTTGCCGGCCTCGTTCGGCCCCACGATCATATGGAAATCCTCGCCGGCCGACGGGAAGCGCAGCGTCTCGTCGGTGAACTTGCCGTACTTGATCAGATCGAGCTGGCTGATGCGCATCGCTTACTCCCCCCTCGCCAGCCGCGCGAGCAGCGCGGGCCCGACTTGCTCGACCAGCGCCGTGAGGTCACCCGCGCGCGTCATCGTCAACAACGGCACGTCCTCCTTCACGTCGCTGCGCACCTTGCCGACGAACGGCTTCAGGTCGCGTTCGAGCAGCGCGAGGAAATCCGGATCGTGCGCGGCGTCGGCCAGGATCTGCTTCAGGTCCTCCAGCGCTTCAAGCTGCTCGCTCTCGCCCGGCTGCTGATCGGCCGCGGACGTCGCGAGCCGGACCTTCTCGAGCCACAGCCGCTCGTTGCCGATGATGCCGATCTGGTTCAGCACCTCGGCGCGCAACTGCGGCGCGCGGCCGAAAAAGAGGCCGTGCGCGGGCGTGCGCCCCGTGACCGTCACGCGCACCGCGCGCGGCACGTGGCCGTCGACGGTCAGCAATGCTTCCAGCGACTGGCCGATCTTTCTCGACAGATCGGCGACCGAGAAGCAATCGGACGCATCGACCGATACGGCTTCCCAGCGCAGCACGTCGAGATACAGGCGCTCGACCTGCGTGCGGCCTTGCTCGACCGTCACGAGCACCGCGCCGCGACGGCCCGTCTCGCGGATATGGCGCCCCTGCAGGTTGCCGGGAAACACGACGGTGGACGGCCCCGACCATTGCTGGAATTCGTGCACGTGCCCGAGCGCCCAGTAGTCGTAGCCTTTCGCGTGCAGTTCGGCCAGCGTGCACGGCGCATAGTTCGCATGGGCCGCGTAGCCTTCGAGCGCCGTGTGCAGCACGCCGAGGTTGTAGTACCCGGGCACCGGGTCCGGATAGCCGATCGCGAGATTGTCGACGACGGCCTTGTCCTTGAAGCTCTGCCCGTGCAGCGCGACGTCGAATTCCGGCAGCGTGTGGGTTTCCGGCTTGCGGTGGCCGAACACGGTGACGTTGTCGGGCAGCGTCAGCTTCTTCGTCATCTCGCTTTCGGCATCGTGGTTGCCGCCGAGGACGAACGCACGAATGCCGGCCTTGCGCAGGCGCCCCATCTGCTGGCCGAAGAAGATGCCCGTGTTGTGATCCTTCCAGTCGCCGTCGTACAGGTCGCCGGCGATGACGAGGAACGCGACTTCCTCTTCGATCGCACGATCCACGAGTTGCCGCAGCGCCTCGCGCGACGCGTTGCGCAACTGCGCGGCCGGCGCGTCGGGATACGCGCTCAGGCCGTGCAACGGGCTGTCAAGGTGAATGTCTGCCGCGTGGATGAACTTCACGAAGATTCCTCTGTTTCATGGCGAAGGGGCGACGCCGCTTGCACGGGCCCGCCGGTCAATCGCAATCCTGGTAGCCGCCAAGCTCGCCGCAACGAATGCAGCGAAACACATAAGCGGTCGGCGAGCCGTCCTTGTCGAGCGCGGCGAAAAAGCGTTCCCAGCCGGCACCCTCGTCGAGCCCGGTCGAGGCGCGGATCGCTTCGACGGCCTGCGGGCCGAGCGCCGTCAGTTCGTCGGCGCCCGCGCGGCCGATGAACTGCGCGCCATCGCCGCAATGCGTCCACCATCGTTCCTGCTGCCAGCCCTGGAAGCCCGGCGTGCGATACGCGATCTCGTCGACGACCGCTTCGGGCACCTCGTCCCATTCGCCGCCGCCGATGCCGTCCGTGTCTAAAGCTTGCATCGAGCCGCGCGTGCGCCGAGCCGTCGGCGATGCACCACGGGCAGATGCTTTGCTCGTACTCGTCAACTGCATACACAGGGCCGGCGTACACGTAGCCGCGCGCGTCGCCGCAGCACACGCAGCGTGCGCCGGACGGGATCACGCTGCCCGTTGCAAGCGGGTCGGGATGGTACCTGAAAGCGGGTAACGACATGGGATTCTCCGTCGGTCCGGATGGCGGGGAAGCACGCGATGCGAATTCGAACGGCCATTGTGCCGCAGCGCGACCGTGTTACCGCGGAACCTCGCCCTCGGCAAATGTACCGTTCACGAAACGATAGACGCGATGCGTTGCGCCGCCGTGCGCGAGATATTCCCAGCGAATGTCGATGCCGGCCGGTGCGTCGCGCCACGCGATCGCCAGATACGGCGATTGCGCTCCGGATCCGGTTCGAGTGAAACGGAGTCGAGGTAGCGTCGAACGGGCAGCGGGAAACGCGCAGGATTGCCCCGCGTGCGTCGCGACGCACGCGGGCGCCCGGCTACCTGCCGTCACTCGCCGCGCGGTACGGGCGGCGGTGCAAAACCGTTGTCGTTGCCGGGGAACGGATTCGCGTTGCGGCGCAGCGCTTCCTCTTCGTTCTCCTTCTGCGCGAACAGCGCGACACCGATCACGCCGACGTTCGCGGCATCGCCGTACTTCGAGTTCGCGACATAGCTGTCGGGTACCGCCGCAAAGCGGAACGCGGCGACTTCGTCGCGGCTCTTGCGGAAGCCCTCGATCGTCAGCGTGCGGCCCGGATACAGCACGTAGCCGCCGTTCGTATAGCTGCCCGGCCGCCCCGACAGCACGTCGAGCCCGTCGACCGTCGACACGATTTCGAACGTGCGGCGCCCCTGGTTGCGCAGCACGATCATGTAGCGCGAGCCCTCGACGCCCGCCATGTGCCAGCGGCCGTTGCTGCGCGCAAGACGCAGCGGCGCGCCTTTTTCGTCCGTAAACGACAGTGCGATGTCGCCGTTCGCGAGCGCGACGCGAGTCGGCAGCCGGCGAACCTGCGAGGCGGGAGGATGTCCGGGCAGCGCATCGTTGTAGTAGACCGACGCGAGATCCGTCGGCTTCGCCGGATCCGCGCGTTCGAAGTCGACATTGCGGGTTTCGGATCGCACCGACTCGCCCCACGCGGTGCCAAGCCCGCGGCGTTCGCTGGCGTCCGGCGCGGCGGCCAACGCGCCGGTGCTGGCGGACGGCGGCGGCGGCGCTGCACAGGCGGCCAGCCAGAGCGCGCAGGCAAGCGCGAGAAGACGGAACAGGATGGTCATGACGTGATGCCTCGGAATGTTATCGGACCGCGCCGGGCTGGCCGGAACGGTACTTTCGTGTCGTCTGTCGTCACGATGTCGATCGGACATGCTTGCCCGTGCCGGCCGACGCTGCCATCGCGGCGGCCCGGCAACCGGGAGCCCCGCTATTTAAGCATGGCGAACGGGCAATGGGCAGGGGCCGCGCGCAGCGCCCGCTGCAGCCCGGGCCGAGGGCATCGGGCAAGGCGTCCGTGCACATCGCGCCGCCGGATTCGCGGTGTACGCCGATGCATCACTGTATCGAGAATGCGCTGAACGACGCGCGGCGCGCGCCGATAAAAAAACGGCCCGGCCCGCATCGAAGCGGGCCGGGCCGTGACGGGATGCGTGCTGCTTACAGCGCGCCGCCTTGCGCCGACGCCGAACCCTTCAAGCCGACCGATGCGCCGCCCTGCACCGGGTTCGTCGCGCCTTCGAGCGCTTCGCCGGCCTTCGCCTTCGCGCCGCCCGCGACGTCGCCTGCCGTCGACATCGCGCCTTGCGCATGGCTCTTCGCCGAGCCTGCGACGTGCTTCACGTGCGACTTCGTCGAGTGGACGGCCGAGGTCGCCGCATCCTTCGCCGTGCCGGCCGCCGAACCGACCGCCTGCGTCGCGCCGCCCACCGCATTGCCGGCTGCCGAGCCCACGCCGCCGACCGTCTTGCCGACGCCGTTCAGCGCGCCGCCAACGACGTCGCCCGCGCCCGAACCCGAGCCTGCCGCGTTCGCGCCGGCGCCAGCCTGCACGCCCACGCCGCCGCCGAGCAGCGGCGTCTGAACCTGCGCGCCGACGCCTGCGGAACCCTGCGCGCCGGTCTGGGCCGTCTGTGCGAATGCAGCCGAAGTCGCCATCGCCGTCAGTGCAGCACCCAGCAGAATCGTACGAATCTTGTTCATGGTCATTCTCCCAAAAGACGTTGTTGCTGCGGGCCGCGTCCGTGCGGCTTGTCGCATGCCTTGCCGCGACGTGCGGCAGGTGGAGCTAATGTAGCGGCGCCGACGCGCAAAACGATCGAATTGCGGGGACTGTTACTTCCGTTGCAAATGCTGACGATTGACTCACACTGTTTGACAATCGGGGCTTGTGGCGGGATGGAATGGGAAGGAATGGGTACTCGCCCGGGGGACGGGAGCGAACCCGGAAACGTGCGGCGCGGGTCACTCCGCGATGGCGGGGCGCGCGATCGTCACGCATCGGGAAACCGGGCAGGCGAAACACCTAGCAGGGAAACCGGCCGTTTTTATAAGCATCCCAAAGGATACGTATCGGCCAGCCGTCGGTACGGCCCGACAACCGGCTCCTCGCGATCAGGTCGATGTCGGCGGATACGCACGCCGCCACGGCGGCGCTTCCCGATGCGCCGAAGGCCAGCTTGAACGCCTTTTCCCGCAGCGCATCCACTGCCTGCCGGTCGATCGCCCCTCCCGGAGCGCCGTCGATTTCGTCGAACGCCGCCATCCATCGCGCATCGAACGGCTCGGCATCGCGACTGTCCAGCGCGCGGCCGCAATCCAGATCTCCGAGGAAATCGAAAAAGCCCGGCGCCGCCAGGATTGCGTCCATTTCAAGCAGATGCGCGTTCGTCATCGCGGCTCCTTCACGATGCACGGCCCCGAGCGCCGACTGGCAGATCGGGGCCGCGTGCGTTCCACCCGGTTACGGCCGAAACGTATCGCCGAGTACAACGCCTTCGCGCCGCGGATCGGTGCCGCCCTGCAACGCGGGCGACAGACCGACCGTCACGCGCATCACCGTGTTGACGCCGCTCGCCTGCGCGGACGTCGACACCTTGTGCCCAAGCGCGAGCAGCCCCGTGATCAGCGGATCGTTCGCACCGTTATTCGCCGCGTTGACGTTCGGATGCTCGCCGCCGATCGTGGTCGTCGGGCTGTTGCTCGCGCCGAAATCGACGAGCCCCGCGGACTGCTGCGCATCGAGCCCCCAGTCGAGCGCGCCGACGAGCGTCTTGACCACGTACTGCGGAATCGTGCCGCCGCCCGGCGAACCGGTTGCCATCACGAAATCGCCGCGCGAGCCGTTTGCGGCCTGCCCGAACACGATTGTCGGCGCCATCGAGCTGCGCGGCCGCTTGCCCGGCTGCAGGCGGTTGGCCACCGGATTGCCCGCGCTGTCGACCGGGTTCGCCGAAAAGTCGGTCAACTGGTTGTTCAGCAGGAAGCCGTTGGTCATGTGGAACGAGCCCATGCTCGACTCGACCGTCGTCGTCGCGCTCAGCACGTTGCCGTCGCCGTCGACGATCGTGAACTGGTTCGTGCCGTGTTCGATCAGCGTCGTGTCGACGCCGAGCGGCACCGCACCGAAATTGCCGGGCTGCGCCGTGCCCATGCTCTTGGTCGTGTCGATCAGCGCCGCGCGCGATTTCAGGTACGGCTTGTTCAGCAGCGTGTCCCACGTACCGCCCGGCAGCGGCACGAAATCCGTATCGGCCACGTACTTGTCGCGGTCGGCATACGCGAGCCGTTCGGCCTCGGTGACGAGGTGCACGCCCGCGACGGTCGGCTTGCCGCCTTCGAGATCGATCGCCGTCGGCTTCAGCGACTTCAGGTCGTAATTCTCGAGAATGCCGAGCGCCGATGCGACCGCGATACCGCCCGACGACGGCGGCGGCATCCCGCAGACCCAGTAGCTGCGATAGGTCGTGCACACGGGTTCGCGGCGCTTCGCCTGATACGCGGCCAGATCCGCGACGGTCGTCTTGCCCGGCGTGAGCGTCGAGCCGTCCGCGCCCTTCGTCACCGCGATCTTCGCGACGATGTCCTGCGCGATCTGCCCCGTGTACAGCGCATTCGCGCCCGACTGCGCCATCAGCGTCAGCGTGTGCGCGTAGGCGGGATTCTTCAGTACGGTGCCGAGCGTCTTCGGCGAACCGTCGGCGTTCAGGAAATACGCGGCGGCCTCGGGGTCACGCTTCAGGTTCGCGGCGTTTGCAGCGATCGCGTCGGCGAGCCGGCCGCCGATCGGGAAGCCGTTGGTCGCGAGCGTGATCGCGTCGCCGAACAGGTTCTGCCACGGCAAGCGGCCGTGATCCTGCTGCAGCGTCTCGATGAGCCGCGGCACGCCGATCGTGCCGATCGAGCGGCCGCTCGCGCGCGCGTTCGGCAGCGGCACCGAATGGTCGGTCGCATCGTCGACGTAGCGCAGGTAGTTCTCCGTCGCGGCAGCCGGCGCGGTTTCGCGGCCGTCGTATGCCTGCAGCGTCTTGCCGCGCGCATCGTAGTAGAGCAGCACGCCGCCCGACCCGAGGCCCGTCGCCTCGGGCACCGTCAGGCCGAGCACGGCCTGCACGGCGACCGCCGCATCGGCGGCCGTGCCGCCTTTCTTCAGCACCGCGCAGCCGGCCGCGCTCGCGTAGGCGTTCGACGTGGCCACCAGATAGGTCTTCGCATAGACGGGCTTCATGCCGGTGCGATAACCTGACGACGCTTCCGGCAGCGACGGATCGCCCGGCTGGTTCGAGCCCACCACGACCGTCGCGCCGCTGTTGTCGACCGCGAGACAGCTCGCATCGGTTGAAGGCGTCGTCGTGCGGCCCGCGTCGTTCTCGACGTCGCCGCCGCATGCCGTCAGCAGGGCGGCCGTGAGCAACACGGACGCATACGGAAAAATCGCTGTTCTGTTCATTGTCTATGGATGTTCTTGGTCGTTGCGATGGACATCACGCGGCCTGCGACCCCCTCGGTGCGCGGCTGGCGCGTTCGATAGTCCCATGAACAAAATTTTTTTCGCAATAAGGGAATGACGTAATGCGGCCGGCCGTTGCGGGTGCAATGCCGCCGAACCGGCATGCGGGCTCGTTTGCTGCATTGCGTTGCATTGCGTCGCGACCCGCAAGCGCTGCCCCCGGCTTGACGACGCCTGCGGTTCGACCGACAACCGCCGCGCCCTCCCGGCGCGGGCACTCGATCCAACACGGCGCGTGCGTCTCCTCGACGCCGCACCGGCTTCAGGTTTTCCAGTCCCGATCTCCGCGCTGCCGTGCACACGCACGCAAATCCACCGGACACGCTTGCGCAGGTATCACCCCCGAACGCCGGTTCATTGCCGCGCGGTCGCGCTTTTGTCCGCCCATTAATTTCGGAGTCCATGATGATGGTTCGCCTTTCCAAGACAACCGCGGTGCTTGCCATGGCTTTTTTCGCATCGCCCGTCGCATTCGGCAACATCACCGGCTACGCGACGAATTTCGCGTTCGTGCACCACGTGTTCCCGATGGATACCACCTTCCCCGGCAACGGGATCATGTATCGCGCGATCGGCACGACGTGGATCCATCACGCCGGCTACATCGGCACCATCTCGATGGAAACACTGACGGCCATGCTGTGCTGGATCGGCGGGATCCGGTTGCTGCGAGCGCGGCGCGCCGGCGATGCGGTGTTCCGCGCGGCCACGGCATACGCGATCGCCGGCCTGACGCCCGGCTTCCTCACGTGGCAGGTCGCGTTCATGTCGGTCGGCGGCGAATGGTTCGGGATGTGGATGTCGAAGCAATGGAACGGCGTGCCGGACGCGTTCCGCTTCGTCATCACGCTGCGGCTCGTTTACCTGACGATGCGCAACGACGGCAGCGACGACACGCGTCTCGCGCACTGACGCGCCGGTTGCGTCGCGCCGGCCAGCTGGAAGGACATCGGGACGATTGCCGGCATCACCGTGTCCGGCTATAAATCGTGGATGGACACGAATCGCTGGATTCACGACCCCGTCGGCGCATTTCGCGCGTGGCAGGAAACCGCCGCGACCGGCGCCGGCCGCCGGCCGTTCGCGCCGCGTTCGGTCGTGCAGCACGTCGCGATGTTCGAGCGATTCCTGCGCCACCTGAACGCACAGCGCGTGTCGCTGGCCACGTTCGGGCCCGACCATGTCGCGGCGTTCCTCGCGGAACTCGACCGTACCTGCGCGCCCGGCACGTCGACGCGCGTGCGTTATGCGAAGCTGATCGACCGGCTTGGCCGGCATCTGGTCGACACCGGCGTGCGCACGATCCATCCGGCTGGCCGGACGACACGCGATCTCGCCTGGCCGGACGGCGAGCCTGAGCCGTGCTACCTGCCGCCCGACGCCGATGCAGCGCTGCAGCTCCACGTCCAGCCTCGACCGGCGGACACGCCGGCCGACTGCCGGAATCGCGCGATCGTCGCGCTGCTGCTCGCGAGCGGCATCACGTCGGCCGAGATTCGCGCGACGACGCACGACGCGCCCGATCTCGATGCGCGGCCGCCGTCGCTGTCCGTGCCGCGCGATCGCGCGCGGCCGGCGCGCCGGATCGCGCTCGCCGAATTTGCACTGGCGCCGCTCGCCGCATGGCGCGCGTGCTCGGCACACGCACCGGCATCGGCGCTGCTGTTTCCCGCGCCGCGCGGCGGTGGCGCGATGAACGACATGTTCCTGCTGCTCGTGGTACGCGACGCGCTGACCGCGATCGGCTTCCGCGCGGCGGACATGAGCCCGCGCGTGCTGCGCAACACGTATGCGCGCCGCCAGTTGCTCGCCGGCCACGCGCATGCCGATGTCAGTGCAATGCTCGGTCTCGTCAGCTCCCGAACGGTCACGCGCATCCGGCAGACGCTGCCGCCCGATGCGGCCGCGGATCGCGCCGCGCACGAGCACTGACCCCGCGCCCGACGCAGGCCCTGTTCCTTCCTGTTCGCTATTCGACCGGCTTCGACTGGATCAGCCGCAGAATCCGGGTGTCGTACGGCGACTGCATGACTTCCGCGACGCGAGCCTCGGACGCGGCCGGATGCAACGGATTCAGCAGGAAGTTGTGCGCGTGCGGCACGACGACGCTCGGCACGCGCAGCAGCGCGCTCGGCTGCGTTTGCAGCCACTCCGTGCCGGCGCTGCGGGTCCAGTCGACGTTCGTTCGCCAGTCGTCCGGCGCATCGCCTTCCGCGATTTCGGCGACGTCCACCGATTCGGGCACCTCGATGCGCAGCAACTGGTATCCGCTCGGCAATTGCGCGACGGTGGCGATTTCGAAATGAACCAGCGTCTCAAGCAGTGCGAGCGCCGGATGCTCGGCGAGATACACGACGGGCTGCCCGGCAAAATGCCAGCGCCCGCCGGCCCGCAACCCGCCGATGCCTTTCAGGTCGGCGTAATTGCTGATCCGCCACAGCGTCGTCAAGCGAAGTACCCTTCGTCGATCTGCGTGAGGACCTCTTCGACGAGCCGCGCGCCATGCTCGGTGCTCGCCATGTCGAGCGACGTGCGGCCGCCGAAGCGCTGGAGCCCGTTGCGCAGCCACGCCATCGCCTTGTCCTGGTCGCCGAACGTGGCCGTCGCCTGAGCGACGATGCGCGCGAGGCGGATCGCCTTGTCGGATTCCTCCGGCGACAGGCGTTCGTGCGCCTGGCGACGATGGCTCAGCGTGCGGCGCGGAATGATGAAGGCCAGCTCGTCCGATTTCAGCCCGCGCTCCGACAGCCGGTCGATCACCGACACGTCGACGCGCGCGCTTGCCAGCTCGGCAAGATCGGCGCCCGACCGGACGCGGATCGCCAGCAGCTGCTCGAGAATCGTGAATTCGGCCTGACGCGGATGCGCGACGCCCGAAGGATGAAAAGCGATGGTGCTCATGACCTCTCTCCGGCAATTTGCCCAATCATTATAGGCGTTTTGCCGAAGACGTGCGGATAGCAAAGGGACGAGCCTGCCGACCAGGCTGGAAGACCGGTTATCGAGGATGTTCACGAATCGGAGATTCGCCTCGCTGACGCGTTACATCAATTCAGTATATAAAGTCATCGACCATGACTTGAAGTTGTCACGTAACAATTTCCTGACGGCTAAACACGGGTTGAAGCGGACCACATCCCTTTCCGCGCCGGATCCACGCGATCCCGCAACAGCACACCGGTTGCGTCCGATCACACGTCGACCGCCCGATCCGGCAAGCCTGCCGCTCACCGGACACCGGAACGATCCAGTCGGACACCTCCCGGCCGCGAGCGCGAATCGTCCGCTGCAATCCGATCCTGTTCCTCCGTCGTCCAGATCGGCTACTCGCACGCGTGCCGCCCAGGTCCTTCGCCCGACCTGGGGCATGCCGCATCGCTCGTCCACGGCGCTTCCACCGTCGCAAATTGCTTCGCATACCTTATCATATGAAACGAAAGCAAACAGTAAGACCACACCCGGCACCCGAAAGGAAGCTTTAACACACGAACCCGCACGAACCCGCGCGAAGCGATGCGCAAACCCCCGCGCCGCGCCGTCGTCGGCGCCGCGCACGGTCCCGACATGACCGCTTCTCGTAGCGATGCCCGGACCGGTCGGCTCCCCCTCGTCGCCCGCTACGAATCACCCCCGTGCCCGTTCCAACCGCTTCCGTACACTCGAATTCGCGCCATGCGGCGCTGGCGGCGCGCATCCCGCGTACGGCCGCGCCTGACGGGATCCTCGAATCGACCGGCATCGACATCGCCGAGCATGCGGTGCTCCCCGACGAGATCGCGCGCGAAGCCGATCATGTGATGCCCGGCGACGCAGCGGGCCTGGCCCGCCTCGCCGACGCGTTCGGCAACGCACCGACGTCGCTGCCCGGCAACCCCGTCTATCGTGCGCTGTACCGCGCGCAGGCCGAGCAGGCGCTGCGCGACGGCGAAGCCGGGCGGGCCGGCGCGACGCCACGGACGATGCCGTCGATGATGATGTGGCCCATGCCGGACCCGTCGTCCTTCATGCCGGCCACGCCCGCGCTCACGCCCGAGGCGCGCGCGGCCGACTGGCTCGATGCGCACGGCAAACGCGACCTGAAGCGGATCGACGGGACGCAACTGGCCGACATCCGCGACCTCGCGCAATACGCGGGGCCCAACGCGCACGTGCTGATCGCGAAGCACGTCGACCGGCCGGCGGACGACGGCACGCATCCGCAACCCGATTTCGTCGCGAGCCTGAAGACCGATGCGCACGGCCAGCCCGGTCAGGTCGAATCGGCCGATCCCGGCGGCACGCCGTCGCACGACGTTCGCGACGCGGTATATCCGGGTACGCGTGCGCGCAAGCGCAACGACAGCGAAACGCCGCATGAAGCGCGGGCGAAATTCGACTTCTACCTGTCGCCGGTGTCGCTCGACGAGCTGCAGCAATTCGGCGGCACGGCGAAGGTCGAGGCCATCGACACGAAGCGCGTGTGGCATGCCGAGCCTTCGGGCAACGCACCCGCCCAGGAGATCGTCGAACAGATCGGCGAACTCGCCAAGGCGCCGCAATACAAGCGGCCCAAAGCGGCCGCGAAGGCCGCGGACGACGGCGCGACGATCTTCGCGGTCGACAAGAAGACCGGCAAGGTGCTCGGCTACGCGGAGCCCAAACAGGGCGGCGGCGGCTGGACCTATCACGAGAAAACCTCGGTCGGCGACGCGTCGATCGGTGAGCAGGATCTCGGCACCGCATTCCGCCGCGGCGCGCGCGGCCTGCCCGACGGACGGCGCGGCGTCGTGTTCGTGCCGTCCTCGCTGCCGGAAACGGCGGTGTCCCGCTATGGCGGCTTCGAGCCCGCCGAGCGGGCGTTGCCGGTCGCCGAGCAAAAGCCGCCGCCGCTGAAGACGAGCGACCGCGTGCAACGCCGGCTCGGCAGGATGCAGTCGGCAGGCAAGCCGCCTGCCGGGGCGACACCGCTTGCCCACCGATGGGTCGCGCCGAACCTGCTGCCGAAATCGGCCGACGACGTGCACGACTTCAGCGGCGCGAACACGCTGCATCTGCGGCGCGTCATCGATCTCGGCCAGGTCGGCCCGGAATACTTCATCTACGTCTATGGCACGGAAGGCGCGCTGATCGACACGCTGCACAAGCCCGACGGCATCCTCGCGACACGCGACGGCACACTGCAGTGGTTCGACGATGCCGCGCATTTCAACGACCAGGGCAAGCCCGGCATCGATCTCGACAAGACCAGGATCGGCGGCGGTCCGGACGGCTCGAACCGGCATTTCCTGGTGACGCGGCTCGACCCGGCCGCGTTCGACGCACGCACGAAGCCGACGCAGGTCGCGGCCTATGCGTTGAAACAGGCGGAACTCGACAAGCAGTTGCAGAAGGCCGCAGCGGAATCGTCCGCGCCGTTCGGCGAACTGGAGAGCCGCATCACGGCCGAACTGACGGTCGCAAAGAACCAGCAGGCCAGACTCGCCGACGACCCCGCGTCCGGCACCTCCGCCGCCAGCCCGCAAGCGAAGCCGAAAAAACACGCGCGCGGCAAAGGCAAGAAAGGCAACCAGAACGCGCCGGCCGTGCCGGCACCGGCCGCTGCGCCGGCGCCCCCCGCCGGCAAGCCGTTCAGCATCAAGACCTATCAGCCCGGCCTGTCGAGCGCGACGATCGCCGAATGGATCCTTCGCTTCGGCAACGCGAAAGTCGACAACTGGTTCCCCGAGCACGAGCGCGTCAAGGCGTTCGCCGGCCGGCGCGGCGAGCCGCTCGATCTCGGCACGACACGCCAGGTCATGATGGCCGACAGCGTGATGATGAAGGCGCTCGGCATCCCGTTGCGGCTCGCCCGCGATGCGTCGAGCATGCCGTGGCACGGCCCGCTGTCGCGGCCCGATCATGCGGCAAACGGACTGTCCCGCCGTGCGAAAGGCGCGATCACCTATCTGTCGGTCGCGCGGGCTGCGGACCGGCGTGCGCTGCAGGCCTATGCACGCGCGAAGGTCGAGATCCAGGATCGCATCGCGCTGATGGCGCGCGGCTTCACGCTGCGCGACAACCCCGACGACATGCTCGCGCTCGTGAAACGCTATGGCGGCGCGATGCCGGTCGTGTCGGTCGCGGTCGATCCGCATTCGCTGGCCGCCGCGCTCGGCAAGAAACACGACCCGGCATTCATCCGCCGCGTGCGCGAACTCGGCAAGCTCGACAACGCGCAGTTCGACGAAGCGAACGCGCGGATCGACATCGACGGCACGGGTCGCCATCTCGAACTCGATGATCTCGGCCACCTGTTCAAATGGCTCGACGCGGCGTCCACGGGCGGCTTCGTGCTGCGCCTCGAAACCGCGCCGTCGCGCGCGCTCGTGTCGGCCGAAGACCAGCGCACGCTCGCCGGCACCAACGATGCGTACCACGACTACGTGCGCACGTTCGACGCGCTCGAAACCTGGGCGCGACAGAACACCGGCAACGACGCGCCCCATGTGATGGTGACGTTCCACGGCTGGGACGCCGTGCTCGAACCGGTGCCGGGCGACGGCCACCTGAAGCTCGTCGAGGCCGTGCTCGAACGCAAGGCGCTCGACTGGGTACACCTCGGGCTGTCGTATGCGACGCACGGCTCGGACTTCATCGCGAACCAGGACCTGACCGCCGCACTCGCCCGCAAGCTCGTCGAATACAAGCTGCACGCGCCCGACAAGCTCGCGCGCCTGCACGGCGCCGACGCGCTCACGCGCGTGTTCGAACGGGTCGGCGCGCAAACGCTCGCGAACCAGCACCAGGTATTGTTCGCCGAAATCGAACGCGTCGGCCTCGCGAACGGGATGACACCCGACCAGCTCGCAGCGCTGCGCGCCGACCTGTACGAAGGCCATACGACAGCACTGATGGACAGCGCGCGGCAGGCGACGATCAACTATGCGAAGGATAACTACTGGAATACCGCCGCGCCCGCCAACCGCGCCGAACTCCGCGCACGCAATGCCGGCAACCGCTGGCTGGACAAGTACGGCAAGCCTGACACCGAGCGCAAGATCGACGCGCACGCCAACCCGAATGCATCGAGCACCGCGTTCTGGCGCGCAGTGGCGGCCGATCCGAAGCTCGCGATCGACGAGACCAAGCCCGTCATCGTGAACCGCGACATCGCCGCACAGCCGAGCCACCAGCTCGGCGACCCGCAGAAAGCCGCACTCGCGCAGCTCAACGCGCTGCGCGTCCACCGGCCGTCGCTCGGCAAGCGCGACTGGGCCTGGTCGCTGGGCTTCGGCGGCACGGTAGCCGGCGCCAGCTCGCTCGTTGCGCTGAACGTGTTCAACGGCATGAACATGATGAGTTCGAACGCGCTGACCCACGCGAACACGGCGCTCTTCGTCGGCGCGCGCGCGGGCCGCGTGTTCGGCGCGATGCACCAGGGCGCGGTGCAGAGCCTGCAGAGCGGCGACCCGCGCGCGGTGCACGACGTGCTCGACCGCCTGCAGCGCTCGCTCGCGCAGCAGCTGAGCGCGTCGGTGCACGGCTACAATCCGGCGCGGCTCGAACAGCTCGACCTGCTCACGAACGAGACCCGCGTAAAGGCGAGTCACTTAGTCGAGATGCATCGCCAGGGGCTCATCGGCTTCGACGATGCGACCGCGCAGATCAAGGAACTGTCGGCCGACCTGCTCGCGAACATGCAGGGCATGGTCGGCGGCACGTCGCTCACGCAGCTGCATCGCGGCAATTCCCGCCGGCTGCTCGGCCTCGTCGGGCGCGGCAGCGCGATCGTCGGCTATTCGGGGACGATCGCCGTCGGCGTGCACGGGCTCATGACCGCGCCGACGGTCGCAGGTGCGCTGACGACCGCGAGCGCGGCGCTCGCCGCGACGTATTCGGGCCTCGTCTACGCGGTCAGCGCGCATCGCGTGAACGCGGACAAACGCAGCCGCGTCGTGCGCCTGATCGACTCGACGTCGGATTTCGTCGGTGTCGCAAGCGGCATCGCCGGCACGATCGCGCAGTACGACAAGGGCCACTACGGCCTCGCGGCAACGGCCGCGACGTCGACGGCGATCCTGCTCGGCGCGCGCCTGAACACCCATTTCCCGAACGCGACGCGCTGGGTCAAGAAATACCCGACCGCGCTCATCCTCGTGCCGGTCGGGATCTGGGGCTTCACGCAATTGCAGAGCCTGTTCTTCGGCTCGCCGTCGGGCGGCTCGGGATCGTCGACGCACAAGCCGCAGCCGACGCCATCGTCGCCGTCGTCATCGCATCAGCCGTCGCAGCCGACGACCGGGCTCGCGCCGGGCGCCACCGCTACGCAACCGCCCGGGACCGGCACGCCGGGCAATACGAACGGCGCGCCGGGCAGCACGGCGCCCGCGCAGCCCTCCACGCCGCCGTCGCCGGCCGCGCAACCGTACATCGTCGTGGCCGGGGATTCGCTGTGGGTGATCGCCGACGCGCATCGCCAGTCGCTGCTCGACGCGGCCCATGTATCGCCGGACGACCGGAAGACGATGACGCGCGAGCAGCAGGATGCGCGCGCGCTGAACGAGATCCTGCAGTTGAATCCGGGCATGGCGTCGGCGCCGAATGTGCTGTACGCGGGGCAATCGATCAATGTCGGCTGATGCGCGGCCGGCCGTCCGCGCTCAGCCGGCCCACGCGAACGACCGGATCACGCCGGCCGAATACCGGAAGCGGCAGGCGACCCTGACCGCGTGATGCCCAATGAGCCGCCGGCGGCCCTGCCGCAATACTTCGGAATACGATTCAACCGTTCATCCCGCGTCCGCAGGCCGATCGGCAATATCTCTCCCCCAAGGCCAGACCCACCCTGCGGCACGCCCACAATCATCAGACAAAAACGCTTGCCACGCGGATCGTTTACCCAGTTGCAATAATGATTCGCTGCAGCACGTATTTCCGACCGGTAACGCGATCGTTACGATGCAATCAACCGCTGAACGCAACAAGCGAAGCGCGAAATCAACAGAACCGGAGGTCATCATGAAGTCGTTCATCTACGCTGCCGTCGCCGCAACCGCCCTGTCCGCCTCGTACGGCGCATTCGCACAATCGAACCCGTCGGGCCAGCTGACGCGTGCCCAGGTACGTGCGGAACTCGTCCAGCTCGAACAGGCCGGCTACAAGCCCGAAGTCTCCGACCAGTATTACCCGCGTGCGCTGCAGACCGCACAGGCCCGCGTGACGAACGCCGATGAAACCGGTTACGGCGCGCAAGCTGCCGCCGGCGTGCGTGCCGGCCGCACGATCGCGGTCAAGCAGGCTGGCCGCGACTCCGTCTATTTCGGCCAGTAAGCCGGGCATGCGCCCGCGTATTCCGATACGCGCGCGGCAAACGAAACACCCCGCTCTGAACTGCACCCCGAAGGCTGGATTTCGATCCGGCCTTTGGGGTGTTTGCTTTTCGGTCGTCCGCTCCCGGAGCCGAGCGCGTGCCGCGCGGCGCCGTTCACGCAAGCCGCCGGTGTTTGCGCATAGAATGGCCGCGTGATCGGCATCGGCCGAAACGAACGCGAGCGGAACCACGATGCCCGCTGGCCGGCCCGATGCCGCACTCGGCGCATTTTTCGAAAAGGAGCGGTTTCATGTCTCAAACATCCGGTTCCATGATCACGTTTCGCCGCCCGGACGGCCAGGAACTGCAGGGCTATCTCGCCACGCCGGCACAGACCGAAGGCGCACCCGCGGTCGTCGTCATCCAGGAATGGTGGGGGCTGAACGACCAGATCCGCGGCGTCGCGGATCGCCTCGCGCGCTGCGGTTACTTCGCGCTCGTGCCGGACCTGTATCGCGGCAAGTCGACGGTCGAGGAAGAAGAAGCACACCACCTGATGACCGGGCTCGATTTCGGCGACGCCGCGTCGCAGGACATTCCCGGCGCCGTCACGTACCTGAAGACGCTTGCTTCGCGAGTCGCGGTGACGGGCTACTGCATGGGCGGCGCCCTCACGCTGCTGTCGCTGCAGTTCGCCGATGCGGACGCGGGCGTCACGTGGTACGGCCTGCCGCCGCTCGACTACATCGATCCGGCCAAGCTCAAGGTGCCGCTGATGGGTCACTGGGGCACGCAGGATGCGTTCTTTACGATCGACCAGGTCGATGCGCTGGAGAAGAAGCTGACCGATGCGAAGGTCGGTTTCGAATTCCATCGCTATCTCGCGCATCATGCGTTCGCAAATGAAACGGCCGTCGGCCCCGGCCGGATCGCCGGCACGCAGTTCGATCCGGTGTGGTCGCAAATCGCCTGGGATCGTACGCTCACCTTCTTCGGCCGCACGCTTTGGGCGAAGTAGGGGTAACGTAGCGCCGCTTCCGACGCGGACGACAGCACAAAAGAAAACGCCACGGACTTTCGTCCGTGGCGTTTCGTTTTTTGCGGACAGGCGCGGCTGCCCGCGCCTGCCGTTCGTCGTGCTTACCCGTTCTCTGCCGCTGCCGACGCGGCAGCCGGGGCGGCCGCCTTGTCGTAGTCGACCGGTGCGTCCGGCGCGCGCGGCGTCTCGCCGGCCCGCTGCACCCACCCGCCGCCGAGCGCACGGTACAGGTCGACCAGGCTCGTCCAGCGTGCCAGGCGCGCGCTGATCAGCGACTGCTGCGCCGAGTACAGGTCCGTCTGCGCGGTCAGCACCGACAGGTAGCTGTCGACACCGTTCTTGTAGCGCAGGTCCGACAGGTCGAAACGTCGCTGCTGCGCGTGCTCGTTGCGCTCCAGCGCCGCGATCTGCTGGTCGTACGTGCCGCGTGCGGCCAACCCGTCCGACACTTCGCGGAACGCCGACTGGATCGCCTTCTCGTAGTTCGCGATCTCGATGCGCTTCTGCACGTGCGCGAGATCGAGGTTCGCGATGTTCTGCCCGCCCTCGAAGATCGGCACCGCAATGTTCGGCGCGAACGACCACGCCGCCGTGCCGGCCTTGAACAGCCCGCCCAGCGTCGGGCTCGCGGTGCCGAACGCCGCCGTCAGCGAGATCTTCGGGAAGAACGCCGCGCGCGCCGCGCCGATGTTCGCGTTCGCGGCCAGCAGCGTCTGCTCGGCCTGCATCACGTCCGGACGACGCGTCAGCAGGTCCGACGGCAACCCGGGCGGCACATCCGTCAGCAGGTTCTGCGCGTCGAGCGGCATGCCCGCCGGCAGGTCGTCCGGCAGCGGCTCGCCGACCAGCAGCACCAGCGCATTCAGCGCCTGCGCGCGGGCGCGTGCCTGCGCCTGCTGGTTCGCGAGCGCCGTCTCGACCACCGTCTGCGACTGACGCAGCTCGAGCTCGGAGCCCGTGCCGTTGTCGAACTGCAGCTTCGTCAGGTTGTACGAGTCCTGCGCGGACTTCAGCGTGTTCTCCGTGACCTGCAGCAGATCGTCGGTCGACAGCAGCGTCAGGTATTGATCGGCCACCTGCGACACCAGCGAGATCTCCGACGCCTGCCGCGCATACGCGGTCGACAGGTACTGCGCGAGCGCCTGGTCCTTCAGGCTCTGCACGCGGCCGAACAGGTCGAGCTCCCATGACGCCGAGAGTCCGACGTTGTAGGTGCGCGAGATCAGCGGCGCCCCGCTCGTCGACACGCCGGCCGGCACGCGCTGGATGTTGCCCGTCCCGGTCGCGTCGAGCGTCGGGAACAGGCCCGCGCGCGTGATCTGGTACTGCGCGCGCGCCGCCTCGATGTTCAGCACCGACACGCGCAGGTCGCGGTTGTTCTTCAGCGCGATCTCGATCAGCCGCTGCAGGCGCGGATCGACGAAGAACTCGCGCCAGCCGATAACGGTGGCCGCCTGGCCGTTCGCGCTGCGCGCGCCGGCCGAACCCGGCTGCGTCGCGTAGACGCCGCCGGCCGGGTACGCCTGCGCGACAGGTGCGTCGGGCCGCTTGTAGTGCGGCGCCATCGTGCAGCCCGTGGCAAAGAGCGCGACCGCGATTGCAGTCAAAGCGTGTTTTTGCATCATCACTGTCCCTTGTTGCCTTGGTCGCCGTTGCCCGGCTTCTCTTCGTGGCGCGAGTGCTCCTGAGCCAGGCGCAGCGCCTCGTCGACGTCTTCCTTCTCGCCGCTGAAGATCCCGCGGATCTTCACGAAGAACATCGGGATCATGAAGATCGCGAGGAACGTCGCCGTGATCATCCCGCCGATCACGCCCGTGCCGATCGCGTGCTGGCTCGCCGAACCCGCGCCGTTGCTGATCGCGAGCGGCATCACGCCGAGAATGAACGCGAGCGACGTCATCAGGATCGGACGCAGCCGCAGTCGCGCCGCTTCCAGCGCGGCCTCGATCGGCCCCATCTTCTCCGTCTGCTGCAGTTCGCGCGCGAACTCCACGATCAGGATCGCGTTCTTCGCGGACAAGCCCACGGTGGTCAGCAGGCCGACCTGGAAGAACACGTCGTTCTCGAGGCCGCGCATCGTCGCCGCGAGCAGCGCACCGATCACGCCGAGCGGCACGACCATGATCACCGAGAACGGGATCGACCAGCTTTCATACAGCGCCGCGAGACACAGGAACACGACGAGGATCGAGATCGCGTACAGGATCGGCGCCTGCGAACCGGACTGGATTTCCTGGAACGACAGGCCCGTCCACGAATAGCCGATACCGACCGGCAGCTTCTTCGCGATTCCTTCCATCGCGGTCATCGCCTGGCCGGTCGACTTGCCCGGTGCGGCCTGACCCTGGATTTCCATCGCCGACACACCGTTGTAGCGCTCGAGCTTCGGCGAACCGTACGTCCAGTGACCGGTCGAGAACGCGCTGAACGGCACCATCCCGCCCGACCCGTTGCGCACGTACCAGATGTTCATGTCTTCCGGCGTCATCCGGAACGGCGCATCGGACTGCACGTAGACCTTCTTGATCCGGCCGTCAACGTCGAGGAAGTTGTTCACGTACTTCGACGCCCACGCGATCGAGAATGTCTGGTCGATCGCATCCGCCGTGACGCCGAGCGCGTTCGCCTTCTCGCGGTCGATATCGACCTTGTACTGCGGCGTATCGTTCAGGCCGTTCGGGCGCACGCCCTGCAGCGTCGGATCCTTCGAGGCCATCCCGAGCAGCTGGTTACGTGCGGCCATCAGCGCGTCGTGACCGAGACCGGCGTTGTCCGTCAGCTCGAAGTCGAAGCCGGCAGCCGTGCCGAGTTCAGGAATCGACGGCGGGTTGAACGGGATCACGATCGCGTCCTTGTAGCCGCCGTAGCGCCCGAACATCCGGCCGATCAGCGCCTGCACCTTCTGGTTCGCATGCTGACGCTGCGAGTAGTCCTTCAGGCGCACGAACACGAGACCCGAGTTCTGGCCGCGGCCCGCGAAGCTGAAGCCGTTGACCGTGAACGCGGATTCGACGATTTCCTTCTCGTCCTTCAGCAGGTAGTCGGAAATGTTCGCGAGCGTCTTCGCGGTCGTTTCCTGCGTCGAACCCGACGGCGTCTGCACGATCACGAACATCAGGCCCTGGTCTTCATCGGGCAGGAACGACTTCGGCAGGCGCACGAACAGCAGGCCGACCGCGACGATCAGGACCAGGTAGATGATGAGCCAGCGGCCCGACCGCTTGATCACGTGGTGCACGCCGACGTGGTACTTGTCGCGGCTGTTGTCGAACGTGCGGTTGAACCAGCCGAAGAAACCCTTCTTCTCTTCGTGATGCCCTTGCGGGATCGGTTTCAGGATCGTCGCGCACAACGCGGGCGTCAGAATCAACGCGACCAGCACCGACAGCACCATCGCCGTCACGATCGTCAGCGAGAACTGACGATAGATCGCGCCGACCGACCCGCCGGAGAACGCCACCGGCACGAACACGGCGGACAGTACGAGCGCGATGCCGACAAGCGCGCCGGTGATCTGTCCCATTGCCTTCTTGGTCGCCTCCTTCGGTGACAAGCCCTCTTCCGCCATCACGCGCTCGACGTTCTCGACCACCACGATCGCATCGTCGACCAGCAAGCCGATTGCGAGCACGAGGCCGAACATCGACAGCGTGTTGATCGAGAAGCCGACCAGCGACATCACAGCGAACGTGCCGAGCAGCACGACCGGCACCGCGATCGTCGGGATGATCGTCGCCCGCAGGTTCTGCAGGAACAGGTACATCACGAGGAACACGAGCACGATCCCTTCGAGCAGCGTCTTGACCACTTCCTCGATCGACAGCTTCACGAACGGCGTCGTGTCGTACGGATACTTCACGACGAGACCGTGCGGGAAGAACGGCGCCAGTTCGTCGATCTTCGCGCGCACGGCCTTCGCGGTCGCGAGCGCGTTCGCGTTGGTCGCGAGCTGGATGCCGAGTGCCGCGGTCGGCTGCCCGTTGTACTTCGTGTCGAAGTTGTAGTTTTCGCCGCCGAGTTCGATCTTCGAGACGTCCTTCAGGCGAACCTGCGAGCCGTCCTGGTTGACCTTCAGCAGGATGTTGCCGAACTGCTCGGGCGTCTGCAGCAGCGTCGATTCGGTGATCGTCGCCTGCAGCACGGTGCCCGGCTTCGCCGGCGTGCCGCCGATCTGGCCGCCCGCGATCTGCACGTTCTGTGCGGCGATCGCGGTCGACACGTCGACCGGCGTGAGACCGTAGTTCGTCAGGCGGGTCGGGTCGAGCCAGATCCGCATCGCGTACTGCGAGCCGAACAGCGTGACGGTACCGACGCCGTTCAACCGGCTGATCGGATCCTTCACGTGCGACGCCACGAAGTTCGCGAGGTCGTACTTGTTCATGCTGCCGTCTTCGGAGTTGAAGGCGAGCACCAGCAGGAAGCTGCTGCTCGACTTCGTCACCGACAAACCGAGCTGCTGCACGACCTGCGGCAGAACCGGCGTCGCGAGCGACAGCTTGTTCTGCACCTGGACCTGCGCGATGTCGGCGTTGGTGCCCGGCGCGAAGGTCAGCGTGATCGTCGCGTTGCCCGAGTCGTCACTCGTCGACGACATGTACAGGAAGTTGTCGAGACCGCTCATCTGCTGCTCGATCACCTGCGTCACCGTGTCTTCCACCGTCTTCGCGGAAGCGCCCGGATAGTTCGCGGTGATCTGGATCGATGGCGGCGCGATCGTCGGATACTGCGAGATCGGCAGCGAGAAGATCGACGCAATCCCGGCCAGCATCAGGATGATGGCGATCACCCACGCGAAGATCGGGCGATCGATAAAAAACTTTGCCATGAAACAGGCTCCCTGTTATTGCGCGCTCGAAGCAGCGGCAGCGCTCGCCGGCGCGGCGCCCGATGCGGCAGCACCGGAAGCGGCAGCGGCGCCGGAACCGGCGGCAGCCGGCGCGGCGGATACGGCAGCGACGCCCGATGCGGCACCGGCCGCCGGTGCGAGCTGTGCCGCGACGGTCTTCACGGTCGCGCCCGGGCGCACCTTGTCGACGCCCTGCACGATCACGTGATCGCCTGCTTCCAGGCCGCCTTCGACGATCCAGTTCTGGCCCTGCATGCCCGTCGTCTTCAGCGGACGCGGCTCGACCTTGTTGCTGGCGTTCACCACCATCGCGATCGCCTGGCCCTTCTGGTCATGCGTGACGCCGATCTGCGGCACCAGGAACGCGTTCTCGTTCACGCCTTCCTCGATCCGTGCGCGCACGAACATCCCCGGCAGCAGCACGCGGCCCGGGTTCGGGAAGACCGCGCGGATCGTCACCGAGCCGGTGGTCTGGTCGACCGTCACGTCCGAGAACTGCAGCTTGCCCGGCTCCGCATACGTCTTGCCGTCTTCCAGCACCAGCGACACCTTCGCCGCGCCCGGGCCGCTCGTCTTCAGGCGGCCGCTCTGCACGTCCTGGCGCAGCTTCAGCCCGTCGAGGCTCGATTGCGTGAGGTCGACATACACGGGATCGAGCTGCTGCACCGTCGACATCAGCGTCGCCTGGCTCGCCTGCACGTACGCGCCCGGCGTCACTTGCGAAATGCCGACGCGGCCGGTGATCGGCGAGACCACGTCCGTGTAGCCGAGGTTGATCTGCGCGGTATCGACCGCCGCCTTGCCGGCCGCGACGTCCGCCGCGGCCTGCCCTTGCGTGGCCACCGCGTTGTCGTAGTCCTGCTTGCTGACCGCGTTCGCGGCCACCAGCACCTTGTAGCGCGCGACCAGCGCGTTCTGCGTGACGAGGTTCGCCTGCGCCTTCGCAAGCGTCGCCTTCGCGCTGTTCAACGCGGCGACGTACGGCGCCGGGTCGATCTTGTAGAGACGCTGGCCGGCCTTCACGTCGCTGCCTTCGGTGAATTCACGGCGCAGCACGATGCCGTCGACCCGAGCGCGCACCTGCGCAACGAGGAATGCACTGGTGCGGCCCGGCAGTTCGGTGAAGACCGCTACGGATTGCGGCTGGACGGTGACGACGCCGACTTCCGGCGTTTGCGGCGGCGGCGCCGATTCTTTTTTTCCGCATGCGGCCAGGAAAACGGCGGCCGTCGCGACAGTGATTAAGCGGTATGGAACCCGTTCGACGCGCATGGAGCGACCTCTGTGTATAACCAATGGAATAAGTGCCGCGCCCGCCGGGAGCGCAACACGGATGCGCCTCGCGGCGCAGATCGAACACCTGAATGACCGGACTGCTGGATACAGCACGTCGGCACGAAACCTCCGTGCCGACGGGATGCCCGCGAACCGTGGACCTGATACTGGGCGGGAATCAGCAGAGTGGGATATTAACTGATTGCCACTTGGGTCATTCGATCGTAGGGTGGTATTGTATATACATTCATGAATGTATGTAAAAAGCCCGATTGTGCCGCGCCGACTGTTCGGTCTTACAAATTATTACCAGTCGCGAGCATAGCCCGTCTGCATGACGGCGACGAGGGTTGCAGACCCTAAATTCACCTACGATCGATCCAATCAGGCCTGCACATGGTCAGACGTACCAAGGAGGAGGCACTCGAGACACGCAATCGCATTCTCGACGCCGCCGAACACGTGTTCTTCGAGAAAGGCGTGTCGCACACGTCGCTCGCGGACATCGCCCAGCACGCCGGCGTGACGCGCGGCGCGATCTACTGGCATTTCGCGAACAAGAGCGAACTGTTCGACGCGATGTTCGACCGCGTGTTTCTGCCGATCGACGAGCTGAAGCGGATGCCGCTCGACGCGCCGGGCGGCAATCCGCTCGAGAAGGTCCGCCAGATCCTGATCTGGTGCCTGCTCGGCGTGCAGCGCGATTCGCAGCTGCGCCGCGTGTTCAGCATCCTGTTCATGAAGTGCGAATACGTCGCGGACATGGAGCCGCTGCTGCAGCGCAACCGCGCGGGGATGAGCGAGGCGCTGCACACGATCGACGCCGATCTCGCGGTGGCCGTGCGGCTCAAGCTGCTGCCCGAGCGGCTCGATACGTGGCGGGCGACGCTGATGCTGCACACGCTCGTCAGCGGTTTCGTGCGCGACATGCTGATGCTGCCCGACGAGATCGACGCCGAGCAGCATGCGGAAAAGCTCGTCGACGGCTGTTTCGACATGCTGCGCTACAGCCCGGCGATGCTGAAGGACGGCGACTGACGGCGCGGCCGTCGCCGCGACGCCCTCCCCCGTCTCTCCGGCCGGTTCAGGCCGCCTTCGCGCGATGCGCGCGGGCCCGCCGGTTCGACGCCGCCACCGAATCGCGCTTCGGCATCGGCGCGCCGGCCAGCCCCGCGATCCATGCTTCGGTCGACATCACGGCCGCGAAATTCGACTGGAACACCACCGTGTACGCGCGGTAAATCTCTTCGGCGCTCACCGCACCCGCTTCATTCTCGTAAGGCAACGCGCCCGTCGCGTCGTCCAGGTACTCGACATTCAGCCCCGCGTGCGCCGCGTGATAAACCGTCGACGCATTGCAGTTGTGCGTCATGTAGCCGGCCACCGCGAGCGTGTCGATCCCGTGCGCATCGAGCCAGGCGGCGAGATCGGTCCCGGCAAACGCGCTCGCCTGCGTCTTCTCGATCAGGTGCGCATACGGCCGGCCGGCGACGACCGCGTGCAGCGCGACACCGTCGGTGCCGGGCGCGAAGATCGGCGCGCCGGCCGGCGCGACGTGCTGCACGACGATCACCGGCACGCCGGCCGCATGCGCGGCGTCGATCGCGCGGCCGATGTTCGCGAGCGACACGTCGAGCGGCGGATACTCGATCGGCAGGTTGCCCGTCACGTATTCGTTCTGGACGTCGATCACGATCAGCGCACGGCGGGAAGCGGCACGGGAAACGGAGTGTGAAGCGGAATGCGGGACGGCGTTCGACATGGCGGGCTCCTGGTCCTGGGGCGCAGCCCCGCCCCGGAACGGGACGGCCAGCGGCGCGATGCGATGCATTGTCCCGCCGCGTCGTTCACGCGGACAGTGGCCCGATAGTCATTCTTCGATAGAATCGGGCCATCGCCATTCCGGAGCCCGCCATGACCGCCGCCACATCGTCCGCCCGGCCCGCCTCGCCCGCCCCGACCGTCGTCGCTGCGATCGCTTACGACGGCATCAGCCCGTTCCACCTGTCGGTGCCGTCCGTGGTGTTCGGCAAGGAGCGCAACGCCGCCGCATCGCCCGCGTTCGAGTTCCGCGTCTGCTCGGCCGAGCGCGGCCCGCTCGCGACGACGGGCGGTTTCACGATCACCGCGCCTTACGGGCTCGACGGGCTCGACGACGCGGACATCGTCATCGTGCCGGCCTGGCGCGATCCGGACGAAGCACCGCCCGACGTGCTGCTCGACGCCGTCCGCGCGGCCGCCGCACGGGGCGCGCAGCTCGTCGGGCTGTGCCTCGGCGCTTACGTGCTCGCCGCGGCCGGCCTGCTCGACGGCCGCCCGGCCACCACGCACTGGGCGTGGGCCGACGACTTCGCGCAGCGCTTTCCGCGCGTGAAGCTCGATCCCGACGTGCTGTATGTCGACGACGGCAACCTGATGACGTCGGCCGGCACGGCCGCGGGGCTCGACTGCTGCCTGCACGTCGTTCGGCGCCGCTTCGGCTCGGACGCCGCGAACCAGATCGCGCGCCGCCTCGTGATCCCGCCGCACCGCCAGGGCGGCCAAGCTCAGTACGTGCCGCAGCCGGTCGCCGCGCACCCGCGCGATGCACGGCTCGCGGGCCTGCTCGACTGGGTGCGCGCGCATCTCGACGCCGCGCACGGCGTCGATTCGCTTGCCGAACGCGTACTGATGAGCCGGCGCACGTTCACGCGCCACTTCCGTCAGGCGACGGGCACGACCGTCACAGCGTGGCTGCAGGCCGAGCGGCTCGCGCGCGCGCAGCATCTGCTGGAAACCACCGGACAATCGATCGACGCGATCGCGCAGGCGGCCGGCTACGGGTCGAGCGTGTCGCTGCGCCAGCATTTCTCGGGCGCGCTCGGCACGTCGCCGTCTGCGTATCGAAGGGAATTTCGCGGCGCCGGAGCCGGCGCCGATGCGGGACAGTAACGCCCGCCGCGCGGGCAGCGGGCACCCCGTGAAGCGAAACCGGCGACGCGCAGCCGCTCAGCCGCCGTTGATCCAGCGCGCCGCGTAAAGCAGCAACGCGACGAACACGATCATCGCCGCCCATGCCCACACGGGCACCGTGCCGGAGCCGCGATGGGGGAGCGCGCCGGCGGCACGCCCGGTCAGCGCGCCGCCGAGGTGCGGCGGCAGCGCACGCTTCGTCGCGGCCATCAGCGACGCCGGCCGCAGGAACACATGCTGGCGCCGCTGCGCGGCCGAGCGTGCGCGATTCGGTGCGAGACCGTGCTTGGCCTGCACGACCGCGCAGAACTCGCGGAAGAAATCGTCGGTCCATTCGCGCAGCGCATTCTCGATCTGCCGACCGGGCAACTCGGCGAGCGGCCCGCTCGCCGTCGCCCAGACCACGTACTCGATACGCGTGGCGTTCGCGTCGTCGTCCGGCGTCAGTACGAGTTCGACCTGGCCGCGCAGCGCGCCGAGGCCGTCCGCCCGCGCCTTGAAGTTGAGCACGCGGCGCGGCTGCCCTTCCGCGTCACCCTGCTCGGCGGCCGCATGCACACGCACGTCGTAGTGTGCGCGCAGCGGGCCGAGCGGCACCGTGAACGTCAGCGCGAACTCGCCGTGCGCGAGCTTCACGAACGATTCGCAGTGGTCGAAGCTCGCCCGCAGCAATGCGAGATCCTCGAACGCCTCCCGCACGACAGGCGGCGCGAGCGGTACGCGTAACGTGTCGTTCAGTTCCATGACGCCTCCCCGATGAACACGCGCCGCATCAGGACGTCTCGACGAGACTGTCGATCCGTGCGGCATCGAACGCGACGTAGTGCGCAAGCGCGGCCGCCGCCTCCTTCGGTTCCTCGTAACTCCAGGCGGCGTTCTCGATCACGCCGTCTTCCGTCTGCAAGTCGAAGTGCACGGCCTGTCCCCTGAACGGGCAGGCCGACGTCACGCCTGATTTCACGAGCCGGCGCATGTTGACGTCGCCGCGCGGCAGGTAATGGATGTCCGGCAGCCCCGTCTCGCGCACGGTCAGCGCGCCGTGCGAGTCGGCATACGTGATGCCGCGATGGATCACGCGCACGCGATGGCGGTTCGGCACGATTTCGAGTCGGCGGTCGGCTGCATCGGACATCGTTTCTCCTTCGGGCGGCCCGGCTGGCTGGGGCAGGAAACGAAAAAGCCACGGCATGGGGGCCGTGGCTTTCATTATGGGCGAAACTTCGTCCGATTGCGCGGCCCGTGCCGGAGCCGCGCGCGGCGGGCTACTGCGCGCTCCACTGGAACGCGGTTTTCGCGCCGCCCTTCGCGCCGACCGTGACGGCGCGGGATTCATCGTTGCCCTGGTACGACGCGTGCACCGTATAGCGCCCCGGCGGCAACTTCACGAGCATGTATGGCCCGCGCGCGTCGGTCTTCAGCACCTCGGCGCCCTTGCCGTCGACGATCCGCACGTGGACGTCGGCCAGGAACTCGCCGCCCTTGCCGGTGAAGCGCAGTGCCAGCGGCCACGCTGCCTCGTTGCGCTCGAACGCTGTCGATTGATCCTTCCCGATGCCACCTGACACAAAGGTGACGTCGCCCTGCTGGATCGCGTTGGGCAAGCCGTCCGATTGCGCGTACGCGCCGGTCGCACCGGCTGCGAGGCCGGCGGCCAACGCCGCGGCAACGGCAAATCGGGACACGTTGCGTAGATATTGCATGGCTCTCTCCTTGGGGTCGGAACACATACGGGGCGCTGCGTCATGGGGGCGAACGGCGGCGGCGCCCGCCGCGGCCGGCCTGGCCGGCCGTCGGCCGTCGCCGGTCAGCTCAGGTCGACCGGCACGAAGATCTGTGCATTATCGCGCTGGATCAGCAGAGCAAGACTGTTGCCCGCGCCCTTGACCGCGTCGCGCAACTGCTCCGGGCTCGTGACCGGGCGGCCGTTGACCGCGAGGATCACGTCGCCGGGCTGGATGCCCGCGTTGGCGGCCGGCCCGCCGGCCTGCTGCACGATCAGCCCGTGCGACAGGTTGGCGGCGCTGCGCTCCTGCGGCGACAGCGGCCGCACCGCGACCCCGAGGCGCCCCTGCTCGACCGGCCCGCCGTCATTCGACGCGAGTTTCGCATCGGCCATCGCGCCGAGCGTCACGCTGATCGACTTCTTCGACTTGTCGCGCCAGATCTGCAGGTCGGCCTTCGCGCCCGGCTTCAGGTTCGCGATCTGCGCGGGCAGCGACGTCGAATCGGCGACCGGCGAGCCGTTGACCGACAGGATCACGTCGCCCGGCTGCAGGCCCGCCTTCGCGGCCGGGCCGTTCTGGTCGACCGAGCTGACGAGCGCGCCGTCCGGCTTCTGCAGCCCGAACGAGCTCGCGAGCGTCTGGTTCAGCCCCTGCACGGCGACGCCGAGACGGCCGCGGCTCACGTGGCCCGTCTTCACGAGTTCGTCCTTCACCTTGATCGCCTCGTTGATCGGGATCGCGAACGACAGGCCCTGGAAGCCGCCCGTCTGCGAGTAGATCATCGAGTTGATGCCGATCACCTCGCCCTGCAGGTTGAACAGCGGGCCGCCCGAGTTGCCGGGGTTCACCGGCACGTCGGTCTGGATGAACGGCGTGTAGTTCTCGTCCGGCAGCGCGCGCGACTTCGCGCTGATGATGCCCGACGTGACCGTGTTGTCGAAGCCGTACGGCGAACCGATCGCAACGACCCACTGGCCGACCTTGCTCTGCGCCGGATCGCCGATCTTCACGGTCGGCAGGCCGCTCGCGTCGATCTTCAGCACGGCGACGTCGGACTGCTTGTCAGAGCCGACGACCTTCGCCCTGTATTCGCGCTTGTCGGTCAGCTTGACCGTGACGACGTTCGCGCCGTCGATCACATGCGCATTGGTGAGGATGTACCCGTCGGAGCTGATGACGAACCCGGAACCGAGGCTCGCGCTCGGCTGGTCGTCCGGCTGCGCGTCGCCGCCCATCCCCGGCACCTGGCCGTAGAAGTGCTTGAAGAACTGGTAGAACGGGTCGCTCGGGTCGATCGGCAGTTGCGGCTGCGGCACGCGCCGCGACACCTGCTTCACGACGTGCTTCGCGCTGATGTTCACGACCGCCGGGCCGTAGGTCTCGACGAGCCCGGAGAAATCGGGTATGCCGGTCTTGGCGGCCGCTTCGGCCGGCATCAGCGCGGCAGCCTGCGCGGGCGTGATGATCTGCGGATCGGCGCGGCGGGTGCCGGCGAAATAGCCGGCTGACAGGGCGGCCGCAACGGCGACCGCGACGGCGCCGCGCGCAAGGAATCGGGTGTTCATCGTAGGACCTCCTCTTTGTTAGGACGCAGCGTAACGACCCTGACTTAAAGGAGGCTTAATCAGCCTTAAACGGGGCTTAAGCGGCTCGCCCGGCGCCCTCGTCAGGCGGATTCCGGCTGGCGCGGCGCCCGGGCCGGCATCTCGGCGTCGCGGAACACGACGCTGACGAGCAGGCCGCCCGCGGCCGCGTCGCCGAGCGACACCGTCGCGCCCTGCTGCGCCGCCACGCGCTTGACGATCGCGAGCCCGAGCCCGCTGCCCGACACGTCGGCGCGCGCGCGCGCGGAGCTGTCGCGGTAGAAGCGGTCGAACACGCGCTCGCGCTCGTCGGCCGGAATGCCGGGCCCGCTGTCGCCGATCTGGACACACGCGCGGCCGGCCGCGTCGCAGGTCAGCGACACGTCGATGCGGCCGCCGTCCGGCGTGTACTTCACCGCGTTGTCGAGCAGGTTGCCGAACATCACGCGCAGCGCGCCGACGTCCGCGACGACGCTCGCCGCGCGCGTCTCCTCGAAGCCGAGATCGATGTCGTGCCGCTGCGCGAGCGGCGCATGCGCGGCCACGCATTCGGTGAGCAGCGCCTGCAGGTCGACCGGTTCGCGCATCGTCGCGCCGTCCGGCTCGGCGCGTGCGAGCGCGAGCAGTTGCTCCGTGAGACGCGTCGCGCGCGAGACGCCATCCTGGAGATCCGCGACCGCCTCGCGGCGCGACGCATCGTCCTTCGCGCGGGCGACGAGCTGCGCCTGGATCTGCACGGCCGCGAGCGGCGTGCGCAGTTCGTGCGCGGCGTCGGCCACGAACGCCTTCTGCGTGTCGAGCGCGGCCGACAGCCGCGCGAGCAGCCCGTTCAGCGCCCGCACGAGCGGCTGCACCTCGAGCGGCAGGCGCGCGTCGGGCAGCGGATCGAGCGCTTCCGGCCGGCGCGCCTCGACCGCGCGCGTCACGCGGCCGAGCGGCGCGAGCCCGCGCCCGACGATCACCCACACGGCCGCGCCGAGAAACGGCAGCAGCACGATCAGCGGCCACAGCGTGCGCAGCGCGACGTTCGCCGCGAGCCGGTTGCGCACCGACACCGGCTGCGCGAGCTGCACGACGTTGTCGCCGACGATCGCGCCGTACACGCGCCATTCGCCGCGGTCGGTGCGCTCGGTCGAGAAGCCGAGCTCCGCGCGCGGCGCGATCGGCGCCCGCGGATGCGAGAAGTACATCAGCACGCCGTTGCGGTTCCAGATCTGGATCACGATGCCTTCGTCGCCGTTGGTCCGCGAGCCGAACACCTGCGAGAACGGCTCCGACGGCAGCGCCGCGGCAATTTCCTGCAACTGGTAGTCGAACAGCTCGTTCGCCTCGGCGAGCGCCTGCCGATAGATGAGCCAGCCCGCGAGGCCCACGCCCGCGACGACGATCGCGAGCAGCCAGATCAGCAATTGATGACGAATCGACCTCACGCGTCAGCTTTCCTTGACGACCATGTAGCCGAGCCCGCGCACGTTGCGGATCAGGTCCGAACCGAGCTTCTTGCGCAGGGCGTGGATGTAGACCTCGACCGTGTTGCTGCCGATCTCCTCGCCCCAGCCGTACATCTTCTCCTCGAGCTGGCTCTTCGACAGCACCGCGCCGGGCCGCGCAAGCAACGCCTCGAGCAGCGCGAACTCGCGCGCGGACAGCGCGACGGGCACGCCGTCGAGCGCCACCTGGTGCGAAGCGGGATCGAGCGTCAGCGCGCCGTGGCGGATCAGCGATTCGCTGCGCCCGGCCTGACGGCGGATCAGCGCGCGCATCCGCGCGCCCAGTTCGTCGAGGTCGAACGGCTTGACGAGGTAGTCGTCAGCGCCCGCGTCGAGCCCCTTCACGCGATCGGCAACGGCGTCGCGCGCGGTGACGATCAGCACCGGCAGCGACAGTCCGCGTGCGCGCAGCGTGCGCAGCACGTCGATGCCGTCGCGCTTCGGCAGGCCGAGATCGAGCAGCAGCAGGTCGTACGTCTCGCTGCCGAGCGCCGTGAGCGCCGCGTCGCCGTCCTGCACCCAGTCGACCGCAAAGCCGTCCGAGCGCAGCGCCTTGCGCACGCCCTCGGCAATCATTCGATCATCTTCGACAAGCAGAATCCGCATCGGGACAGACATCCATGGGGCAAGTCAGACACGCCGACCATTGTAGCGCCGCGAATCGCGTGCGCGGCATGCAGGCGGCAAAGATGCGCGTGGCCCGTGCAATGCAACCGAAAGGCGGATTGCAAGGGGCCTGTCCGGACTTGTCTCTACAATGTGCGCTCCGGCGCCCCGCGCGCCCTGCCCGAACCCCGTGCTTCCGCCGTATTCGCCCATGCCGATTTCCGTTCTTTCCGCCCGGTTCGCCCCCCGCGCCCGCCTCTGCCTGCGCGCAGCCGCCGTCGTCGCCACCTGCACGGCCCTCGCCTTCGCGCCGGCCGCGCAAGCCCGCAAGAAATCCCACAAGGAAGCGCACAAGACCGCTGTCGTGTCGCCCGCCGCGCGCGCGGCCGGCCTGCCGGCATCCGTGCTCGTCGCGCTGCAGCGGGCGAAGGTGCCGGCATCGGCGATGAGCGTCGTCGTCGAGCGCGTCGGCGATCCGGAGCCGCTGATCGCGTGGAATGCGAGCCGGCCGATGCTGCCGGCGTCGACGATGAAGCTCGTGACGACCTTCTCGGGCCTGTCGATCCTCGGCCCCGACTTCCGCTGGCGCACGACCGCCTATACGGACGGCACGCTCGACCCCGACGGCACGCTGCAGGGCAACCTGTACATCAAGGGCACCGGCGATCCGAAGCTCGTGCCCGAAGAGCTGATCGACCTCGTCGACAAGATCCGCAAGGCCGGCATCAAGCGCGTGGCCGGCGGCCTCGTGCTCGACAAGAGCTATTTCGCGGCATCGACGCGCGACCTGCCGTCGTTCGACGACGACGCCAGCGCGCCGTACAACGTCGGCCCCGACCCGCTGCTGTACGCGTTCAAGGCCGTGTCGTTCACGGTCACGCCGGGCGACGACGGCAAGGTGGCCGTCGACGTGCTGCCGCCGCTCGCCAACCTGGCGATCGACAACCAGCTCGTCGAAGGCACGGGCTCGTGCAGCGCGGCGGCCTCGGCCGCGCGCCCGACGCTGACGGCCGGCGGCGGGATCATGACCGCGTCGTTCGCCGGCGACTATCCGCTGCGCTGCGGCGCGCACACGACCAACCTCGCGATCCTCGATCACACGACGTTCTTCGCGCGCGGCTTCCTCGCGCTGTGGCAGCAGGACGGCGGCACGATCACGGGGCCCGTGAGCGAAGCCAAGGTGCCGACCACCGCGCGGCCGGTCGCCGTGCATCACAGCCCGGTACTCGGCAGCATCGTCTACGACATCAACAAGTTCAGCAACAACGTGATGGCGCGCAACCTGTTCCTGACGATCGGCGCGGTCAGCGGCAAGCCGCCCGCGACGCCCGAGCAGTCGAGCCGCGCGATCCAGGCGTTCCTGCAGAAGAACGGGATCGCGATGCCCGACCTCGAGCTCGAAAACGGCTCGGGCCTGTCGCGCGAAGAGCACGTGAGCGCGCTGTCGCTCGCCGCGCTGCTGCAGGCCGCGAACGCAAGCCCCGTCGCGCAGGCATTCGTCGATTCGCTGCCGATCGCCGGCATCGACGGCACGATGAAGAACCGCCTCACCAGCGCCGGCGTGCTCGGCAACGCGCACATCAAGACCGGCACGCTGCGCGACGTGCGTGCGATCGCCGGCTACGTCGCCGGCGCCGATGGCCAGAGCTACATCGTCGTCAGCTTCATCAACAACGATCACGCGGAAGCCGCGCGCGCCGCGCACGACACGCTGCTCGAATGGATCTACGCGGGCGCGCACTGACGATCCGCGCGCCGCGACGCGGCACGGCACCGCGCATCGGGCCGCCCTCGCGGGCGGCCCGTGCGGCCTGCTGCCGCCCCGCAGGCGGAATCCCGCCCCTCGCGGTTTGAAACGGCCGCCGTGACCCGCGTGCGACGTACCGCACAAATCGCGCGCGCCAAACAGGGCCGCACCGCCCGGCCCCGCGCCGCGCGGCTTCCGTAGAAACCCTGTCCTCAGAGGGAACCCTCTACGCTCCCCCCTCGCCTAGCGCGTGGCGATTGCGTAGGCTGTTGGCCTGACCGATATCTACAACGGGCCAACCGCCCGGCCTCACGGCTAGCAGGGGAAAGAAGGAGACACGCCCATGCGATTCGACGTCGAATTGCTTCTGCTCGCGCTGGCGCCCGTCTTCCTGCTCTGCATCGCGTGGGAAGCCTGGCACCTCGCCCGCACACGTGCGCAGGACGCCGTCTATGCGTGGCGCGACACGCTGTGCAATGCGGCGCTCGCGCTGATGCACCAGGGCGCCGACAAGATCGCGTGGCTGTTCGTGATCCCCGTCTACGCGTACTGCTACCGGCACTACCGCCTTTTCACGTGGCACGACGGCTGGCTGTCGTTCGCGGTGCTGTTCGTCGCGCAGGACTTCCTCTACTACGTGTTCCACCGCGCGAGCCATCGCGTCCGCTGGCTGTGGGCCGCGCACGTCGTGCACCACTCGTCCGAGCGGATGAATTTCTCGACCGCGTTCCGCCAGAGCCTGATGTACCCCGTCGCGGGCATGTGGGTGTTCTGGCTGCCGCTCGCGTTCGCCGGCTTTCCGCCGCAACAGGTCGTCGGCATCGTGCTGATCAACCTCGCGTTCCAGTTCTTCGTGCACACGCAGGCGATCGGCAAGCTCGGCTGGTTGGAATACGTGCTCAACACGCCGTCGATCCACCGCGCGCACCATGCGCGCAACCCGCGCTACATCGACCGCAATTACGCAGGCGTCCTTGTGATCTGGGATCGCCTGTTCGGCAGCTATGTCGAGGAAACGCCCGACGACCCGCCGCAGTACGGGATCGTCGAGCGGCTCGGCTCGAACAACCCGCTCGTCGCAACGTTCCACGAGTGGGTGTCGATGGCGGCCGACGCGTTGCGCGTCGACGGATGGCGCAACAAGCTGCGCGCGATTTTCGGCCCGCCCGAATGGGCGAGCGCTTATCATGCGCAGAATGCCGAGGCCGCAAACCAGGATCCACGCACCGTGCCGCTTGCGGCTGCGCGTGACCGATAAACCGTTTCAGCCAACGGCCGCCGCGCAGCCCGGAACCGAGCAGGCACGCGGCAGATGAGAAATACATCAGGCCATATCTACGAGGAGATCGAACGATGCAGTCACAACAACACGCGCCTTCCCGCACCCGGCAGCGCATGCTGCGCACCGCGCAGGTCGCGATCGCCGGCGCCGCGCTCGCGCTGCTCGCCGCCTGCGGCGGCGGTGACGACAACAACAGCAGCGCGTCGAACACGCCGCCGTCGGGCGTGAAGATGCAGATCGTATCGTTCGGCGACAGCCTGTCCGACGCCGGCACCTACTCGCAGATCAAGCTCGGCTTCGGCGGCGGCCGCTTCACGACCAACCCGGGGCAGGTCTGGACGCAGCTCGTCGCGACCTACTACGGCGACACGCTGCAGCCCGCCAACCAGGGCGGCTTCGGCATCCCGCTACAGGCGACGGGCGGCCTCGGCTATGCGCAGGGCGGCTCGCGCGTCACGCTGCAGCCGGGCATCGGCCACGCGGACGCAAGCGTGCCGAATTCCGACTTCGCACAGGCGACGACGATCCCGATCGCCGACCAGGTGAAGCAGTACCTGTCGCAGCACGGCAGCTTCAACGCAGGCCAGATCGTGCTGCTCAACGGCGGCGCGAACGACATTTTCTACCAGGCGCAGGTCGCGCAGGCGCAAGGCAACACGCCGGCCGCTCAACTCGCGGCGGCCCAGGCGATCGGTCTCGCCGCGCAGCAGTACGCCGGCATCGTCCAGCAGATCGTCGCGGCGGGCGGCACGCACGTGTTCGTGTCGAACGTGCCGGACATCGGCGGCACGCCATTGGCCGTATCGAGCGGCACGCAGGCCGCGTTCACGCAGTTGTCGGGGCTGTTCAACCAGGCGCTGGTCGCAACGCTGCAGGCGCTCAAGGTCGACACGACCAAGTACGTGCTGATGGACACGTTCTCGTGGCAGGACGGCATCACGGCCAACTACCAGGCGAACGGCTTCACCGTGTCGAACACCGGCACCGCGTGCAACCTGCAGGCGATGATCAACGCGGCGAAGGCGTTCGGCGCGCCGATGCCGTCCGCATTCGGCTCGTCGCTGTTCTGCTCGCCGCAAACCTACACGGCCGCGAATGCGGACCAGACCTACATGTTCGCCGACACGGTCCACCCGTCGACGCACATGGGCGTGCTGGTCGCGCAGTTCGTCGAGAAGCAGATCGCGGCATCCGGCGTCGGCAAGTAAGCGCACCGAAGCCGGGGCGCGCCGCGAACCGCATCAAACGAAAACGCCCGACCGGCTCCCGGTCGGGCGTTCGTCCTTTCGGCGCGGATATCGGTGCGCGGCTTGCCGCGGATTGCGCGTTAGCGCTGCGCTTCGAACGCGGCCGCCGCGCGGCCGAGGCGATCGTTGACCGCAATCCATTCGACGGTGTCCGGCAGCTTCTCGACGAGGATCCGTGCGACGTCCGCACGATCGAGTGCACGCAGCATGCCGTACAGGTCGCGCGCATAGGCCTGCGGATCTTCCGGCGCCGCGACGAAATGCACGCCGTCGGCCTGCGCCCAGCGTCCCGCGCGCGACGCGCGTGCGACGAGCGCGACGCGCTCGCCATCGGCCTGCGCGGCCGCGAGCAGCGGCTCGAGCGCGTCGAACGGCAGCAGCGCGAGCGGCGTGCGCGGCGCGTAATGCGCTTTCAGCGTGCCCGACGCGCGCGGCGCGGTCGCGTCGCTGCCGTCCGGCAGCCGCGGCGCGCGGCCAAGCACGTCGGCGATCTGCTGCGGCGTCACGTGGCCCGGGCGCAGCAGCGCCGGGAAGCCGCGCGACAGGTCGAGAATCGTCGATTCAATGCCGACTTCGGATGCGCCGCCGTCGAGCACGTGCACGGTGTCGCCGAATTCTTCGCGCACGTGTTGCGCGGTCGTCGGGCTCACATGGCCGAACCGGTTCGCGGACGGCGCGGCAACGCCGCCGTGCCCGCCGCGCCGCGCGCTGAACGCGGCCAGCAGCGCCTGCGCGACCGGATGCGACGGGCAGCGCAGCCCGACCGAATCCTGCCCGCCGCTCACGGCGTCCGGAATGCGCGCGTGACGCTTCAGGATCAGCGTCAGCGGGCCCGGCCAGAATGCATCGATCAACGCCTGCGCATCCGCCGGCAGCGCGTCGGCCCAGTAGCCCGGATCGCCGCCCGGCGGCAGGTGCACGATCACCGGATGATTCGCGGGCCGCCCCTTCGCCGCGTAGATGCGCGCGACGGCCTCGGGATTCGCCGCGTCGCCGCCGAGCCCGTAGACGGTTTCGGTCGGAAACGCGACGAGCTGGCCCGCATCGAGCAGCGCGGCGGCCGCGTCGATCTGCGCGGGCGTCACGGGCTTCGGGAGATCGATGGACATCGGCTGGCGCCTCAGTCGAGCGGCACGCGCAGCAGCTGCGCGCACGCGGTGGCGGCGGCGACGGCTTCGTCGCGCGTCTGGGCCGTGAAGTTCACGTGGCCCATCTTGCGGCCGACGCGCGCGTCTTCCTTGCCGTACAGGTGCAGGTGCGCGGTCGGCATCGCCGCGACCGTGTCCCACGGCGGCGTGACGGCATCGGCCGCCGCTCCGTTCGGGAACCACACGTCGCCGAGGATGTTCAGCATCGCGGCCGGCGAATGCTGGCGCGGGTTGCCGAGCGGCATGCGCGTCATCGCGCGCACCTGCTGCTCGAACTGGCTCGTTGCGCACGCATCGACCGTGTAGTGGCCGGAGTTGTGCGGGCGCGGCGCCATCTCGTTCGCGACGAACGAACCGTCTTCCAGCACGAAGAACTCGACGCACAGCACGCCGACGTAGTCGAGCGTATCGGCAATCCGCACGGCCGCCTGCTGCGCCTCCTGGACACGCGCGGCATCGGCGGCCGGCGCCGGCACGACCGTCAGCGCGAGGATGCCGTTGTGGTGTGCGTTCTGCGCGAGCGGGAACGCGGCCGAGCGACCGTCCGCGCCGCGCGCGATCAGCGCCGACACTTCGTATTTCAGCGGCAGGCGCTTCTCGAGCACGCACGGCACGCCGCCGAGCGCCGCATGCGCGTCGCGCGCTTCCTGCGCGGTGCTCACGCGCACCTGGCCCTTGCCGTCGTAGCCGAGGCGCGCCGTCTTCAGGATGCCCGGCAGCACCGCGTCGAGCGCGGCATCGTCGAGCGCGGCGAGCGCCGCCGACGATTCGAACACGACGTGCGGCGCGACGGGTACGCCCGACGCCGCGATGAAGCGCTTCTCGGCGATCCGGTCCTGCGCGACCGCGACGCAGCGGCCGGCCGGCGCGACGAACGTCGTGCGCGCGAGGAAATCGAGGCTCGCGGCCGGCACGTTCTCGAACTCGGTCGACACCGCGTCGCACAGGTCGGCCAGTTCGGCGAGCGCGGCCTGGTCGTCGTAGGCCGCGCGCAGGTGGCGGTCGGCGACCGCGCCGGCGGGGCTCGTCGGATCGGGATCGAGCACGGCGACGCGATAGCCCATCGACTGGGCGGCAAAGCAGAACATGCGGCCGAGCTGGCCACCGCCGACCATGCCCAGCCACGCGCCGGGCAGGATCGGGGAAACGGAATCAGGAGTTGCGGTCATGTCAGTGGTCGGTCGCGGCGGGCGCTGCCCGCCGCAGTGGGGTGGGTCGGGCAGCCGCGACGCGCGGCCGCCGGTGCGCCGTCATTCCAGCGGCGGCAGCACCATCGCGTGCGCGGCTTCGTTCTGGCGCACGCGGAACGCGGCGAGCCGGTTCGCGTAGTCGACCGACGTGCCGGACAGGATCGACACCGCGAACAGCGCGGCATTCGCGGCACCGGCCTCGCCGATCGCGAATGTCGCGACGGGCACGCCCTTCGGCATCTGCACGATCGAGTGCAGCGAATCGACGCCCTTCAGGTACTTGCTCGCGACCGGCACGCCGAGCACCGGCACCGTGGTTTTCGCGGCCAGCATGCCGGGCAGGTGCGCGGCGCCGCCGGCGCCCGCGATGATCGCGCGCAGCCCGCGCTCGCGCGCCTTCTCCGCATAGTCGAACATCTCGTCGGGCATCCGGTGCGCGGACACGACCTTCGCTTCGTACGGCACGCCGAATTCCTGCAGGATGGCTACCGCATGCTTCATCACGTCCCAGTCGGAACTCGAACCCATCAGCACGCCGACGAGCGGCGCGCTGTGCGTGTGGGCGGTCTGCACTTCACTCATTTCCGTATGTCCTTGCTCAGGCGAGCGACTGGCCCGTGATGCGCTCGAGCGCTTCCTGGTACTTCGCGGCCGTCTTCTCGACGACGTCGGCCGGCAGCACCGGCGCCGGCGCCGTCTTGCCCCACGGCTGCGCCTCGAGCCAGTCGCGCACGAACTGCTTGTCGAACGACGGCGGGTTCGTGCCGACTTCGTACTGGTCGGCCGGCCAGAAGCGCGACGAATCGGCCGTCAGCACTTCGTCCATCAGGTACAGCTTGCCGTGGTTGTCGAGGCCGAATTCGAACTTCGTATCGGCGATGATGATGCCGCGCGTCGCCGCGTAGTCGGCCGCTTCCTTGTACAGCTTGATCGAGATGTCGCGGATCGTCGCGGCCAGTTCGGTGCCGATGCGGCGCTCGGTTTCGTCGAACGTGATGTTCTCGTCGTGCTCGCCCATCTCGGCCTTCGCGGCGGGCGTGAAGATCGGCTCGGGCAGCTTCTGCGCGTTCTGCAGGCCTTCCGGCAGCTGCACGCCGCACACGGCGCCCGACGCCTGGTATTCCTTCCAGCCGCTGCCGGCCAGGTAGCCGCGCACGACGGCCTCGATCATGATCGGCTCGAGGCGCTTGACGACCACGCCGCGGCCCTTCACCTGCTCGACCTCGTCGGCCGCGACGACCGCTTCCGGCGCGTCGCCCGTCAGGTGGTTCGGCACGATGTGCGCGAGCTTGTCGAACCAGAAGTTCGCCATCTGGTTCAGCACGCGGCCCTTGTTCGGAATCGGCTCGCCCATCACCACGTCGAATGCCGACAGGCGGTCGGTCGTGACGATCAGGAGCTTGTCGTTGCCGACCGCGTAGTTATCGCGGACCTTGCCGCGACCGAGGAGCGGCAGCGAGCGGAGCGTGGATTCGTAAAGGGTAGACATCGTCTTTTCGCAGATAAGGAGCCAAACAAAAAGGGAAACGCCGTTCCCCGCGGCAGGCGGGAACGGCGGTCTTGCAATACGTCGGCGAACCGGCCGGGCGACGGCGCCCGGGCGGTTGCCGGCCGGCCCTCGTTCGGCCGGACGGTAAGGCTGCCCGGGGCCGGATCAGCCGGCTACCGGGCGGCCCGCCCCTGCCCAGCGGCAGAATCGGGCGGGGCAATCGTACTACAGTCTCAGCGCACGACCTGCGCGAGCGCGCCGGACTTGTACTGCTCGGCGATCTTGTCGAGCGACACCGGCTTGATCTTGCCGGCCTGGCCTTCGCAGCCGAACGCGAGGTAGCGGTCGACGCAGACCTGCTTCGCCGCCTCGCGCGCGGGCTTCAGGTAGTCGCGCGGATCGAACTTGCCCGGGTTCTCGAACAGGTAGCGGCGGATCGCGCCGGTGATCGCGAGACGCAGATCGGTGTCGATGTTGATCTTGCGCACGCCGTGCTTGATGCCTTCCTGGATTTCCTCGACCGGCACGCCGTAGGTTTCCTTCATGTCGCCGCCGAATTCGCGGATCTCGGCCAGCAGTTCCTGCGGCACCGACGACGAACCGTGCATCACGAGGTGCGTGTTCGGGATGCGCGCGTGGATTTCCTTGATGCGCTGGATCGACAGGATGTCGCCCGTCGGCTTCTTCGAGAACTTGTACGCGCCGTGCGACGTGCCGATCGCGATCGCGAGCGCATCGCACTGCGTGAGCTTCACGAAGTCGGCCGCCTGCTCCGGATCGGTCAGCAGCTGCTCGCGGGTCATCGTGCCTTCCGCGCCGTGGCCGTCTTCCTTGTCGCCCTTCATCGTCTCGAGCGAGCCGAGCACGCCGAGTTCGGCTTCGACCGTCACGCCGATCGAGTGCGCCATCTCGACGACCTTGCGCGACACGTCGACATTGTATTCGTACGACGCGACCGTCTTGCCGTCGGCTTCCAGCGAACCGTCCATCATCACGCTGGTGAAGCCGCTGCGGATCGCGCCCATGCAGACCGCCGGCGACTGGCCGTGATCCTGGTGCATCACGACCGGGATGTGCGGGTACGACTCGACTGCCGCTTCGATCAGGTGGCGCAGGAACGGCTCGCCCGCGTACTTACGCGCGCCGGCCGATGCCTGCATGATCACGGGCGCGCCGACCTGATCAGCCGCCGCCATGATCGCCTGGACCTGCTCCAGGTTGTTCACATTGAAGGCCGGCAGGCCGTAACCGTGCTCTGCTGCGTGGTCCAGCAATTGACGCATTGATACGAGAGGCATTGTGGAACTCCTTGGAATGAAAACCGGTGCGCCCTGACGCCGGCGCGGCACCCGCCCCCGTTCGAACCGGGGTGGCGCGGCGCGGCTGAGCGTCGAATAGCCGCATTTTATCGCGAAGCGCCTCCGATTCCGACCGCCCGGTGGCGCCCGCTCGCAATTTGTTACGTTCGCACGGCACAATGCGGGCAAAAAAAAGAAAAAAAGCCGCGCGGGGCTTCGACCCTGCGCGGCTTTCGTCTGAAAAACGGTGCCCGATCGAATTGGATCGAACCGGGCAGCCGGCCCGCAGGCCGGCCAGGTGTTCAGCGCTCGCTCAATAGTGCTCGCCGACCCGCACGATCTTCAGCGTGTTGGTGCCGCCCGCCTGCCCCATCGGCTCGCCGACGGTCAGCACGACCATGTCGCCGTGCTGCACGTAGCCCTGCTTGACGACGATCTCGAGCGCCGCCTGCAGCGCCGAGTCGCGGTCACTGTTGAAGTCGACGTGCAGCGGCGTCACGTTGCGGTACAGCGCCATCGTGCGCTCGCTGCCGACGCGCGGCGTCAGCGCGAAGATCGGCACGTGCGTGTAGTGACGCGACATCCACAGCGCGGTCGCGCCCGATTCGGTCAGCGCGATGATCGCCTTCGCGCCCAGGTGGTAGGCGGTAAACAGCGCGCCCATCGCGATCGACTGGTCGATCCGCGTGAACGTGCGGTCGAGGAAATCCTTGTCCAGCTCGACGTGCTCCGACTTTTCCGCCTCGACGCACACGGCCGCCATCGTCTCGATCGTGACGACCGGGTACTTGCCGGCGGCCGTCTCGGCCGACAGCATCACCGCGTCGGTACCGTCGAGCACCGCGTTCGCGACGTCCGACACTTCCGCGCGGGTCGGCACGGGCGCGTAGATCATCGATTCCATCATCTGCGTCGCGGTGATCACGAGCTTGTTCGACTCGCGCGCCATCCGGATCATCCGCTTCTGCAGCGCCGGCACGGCCGCGTTGCCCACTTCCACCGCGAGATCGCCGCGCGCGACCATGATGCCGTCGGACGCGTCGAGGATGCTCTGCAGCGCCGGAATCGCCTCCGCGCGCTCGATCTTCGCGATCATCTTCGGCTTGATGCCGTACGGCGCGCCCGCGATGTTCGCGAGCTGGCGCGCCATTTCCATGTCGGTCGCGTTCTTCGGGAACGACACCGCGACGAGGTCCGCGCCGAGCGACATCGCGGTGCGGATGTCTTCCATGTCCTTCGCGGTCAGCGCCGGTGCCGACAGGCCGCCGCCCTGGCGGTTGATCCCCTTGTTGTTCGACAGCTCGCCGCCCACCTTGACGATCGTGTGGATCTCGTCGCCGAGCACGCGCTCGACGGTCAGCACGATCAGGCCGTCGTTCAGCAGCAGCAGGTCGCCCGGCCGCAGGTCGCGCGGCAATTCCTTGTAGTCGAGGCCGACGCGCTCGTCGTTGCCGAGCTCGCAGGCCGCGTCGAGGATGAAGGCCTGGCCCGGCTCGAGCGTGGTCTTGCCGTTCTCGAACTTGCCGACGCGGATCTTCGGGCCCTGGAGGTCGGCCATGATCGCGATCTCGCGGCCCACCTTGCGGGCGGCCTCGCGCACCATCTCGGCGCGCTGGCGGTGATCGTCGGCCGTGCCGTGCGAAAAATTGAGCCGCACGACGTCGAGGCCCGCCTGCATCATCTGCAGCAGAATCTCCGGCGAACTGGAAGCCGGGCCGATCGTGGCGACTATCTTGGTGGCGCGCTGCATGAAACTCCTCATCTGGATCAAGGTGGATGCGCTGGGTGAAACGCTGCGAGAGCCGGAAGCGGCAGGCCCAGCGGCCGCCGTTCCGGGGGGCGTGCCGGTGCTTGCGCCCGGCATCGCTTTGTTCTGAATCTCGTGGTGCTGCACGGCCGCGTCGCCGACGGCCGCCGGTGCGCGCGGGGCGGAGTTCGCCCGCGCGGGCGCGCGTTTGCGCTGGCCCGCGCCGGCCGGCTGCTCCGCTTTCGCGGAGCGCGCGGCCTTCGTCACCCCTGCGCGCGCCGCCACGCTCAGGCCGCCCGCGTTTCGAGCACTTCCACCGCCGGCAGCTTCTTCCCCTCGAGGAACTCGAGGAAGGCGCCGCCGCCCGTCGAGATGTAGCTGACCTGGTCGTGGATGCCGTACTTCGCGATGGCCGCGAGCGTGTCGCCGCCGCCCGCGATCGAGAACGCGGACGATTTGGCGATCGCTTCCGCGAGCGTCTTGGTGCCGTTGCCGAACTGGTCGAACTCGAACACGCCGACCGGGCCGTTCCACACGATCGTGCCGGCCTTCTCGAGCTGGCTCGCGAGCGCCTTGGCCGTATCGGGGCCGATGTCGAGGATCATGTCGTCCGCTTCGATGTCGGCGACCTGCTTCACCGTGGCCGCGGCCGTCGGCGAGAATTCCTTGGCCGTCACGACGTCGGTCGGGATCGGCACCGATGCGCCGCGCGTGCGCGCTTCGTCGATGATCGCCTTCGCGTCGCCGACGAGGTCGGTTTCCGCGAGCGACTTGCCGATCGGCAGACCGGCCGCGAGCATGAACGTGTTCGCGATGCCGCCGCCGACGATCAGCTGGTCGACCTTCTCGGCCAGCGACTTCAGGATCGTCAGCTTGGTCGACACCTTCGAGCCGGCGACGATCGCCACCAGCGGGCGGGCCGGGTTGCCGAGCGCCTTGCCGAGCGCATCGAGTTCGGCGGCCAGCAGCGGGCCCGCGCACGCGACCGGCGCGTATTTCGCGATCCCGTGCGTGGTCGCTTCCGCGCGGTGCGCGGTGCCGAACGCATCGTTTACGTACACGTCGCAGAGCTTCGCCATCTTTTGCGCGAGCTCGTCCGAATTCTTCTTCTCGCCCTTGTTCACGCGGCAGTTCTCGAGCAGCACGACCTGGCCCGGCGCGACGTTCACGCCGTTCTCGACCCAGTTCGACACGAGCGGCACGTCGCGGCCGAGCAGCTCGGCGAGGCGCTTCGCGACCGGCGCGAGCGAGTCTTCCGGCTTGAATTCGCCTTCGGTCGGGCGACCGAGGTGCGACGTGACCATCACGGCCGCGCCGGCGTCGAGCGCGGCCTGGATGGCCGGCACGGACGCACGCACGCGCGTGTCCTCGGTGATGTTGCCCTGATCGTCCTGCGGGACGTTCAGGTCGGCGCGGATGAATACCCGCTTGCCGGCGAGCTGGCCGGCGGCGATCAGGTCGGTAAGGCGCTTGACTTGGCTCATGTTGAACAGATTGAAGTAGTGGATGGGGAAAGGGGGTTCACGCTGGATGTGCGCGGGCTGCCGCGAAAGGGCGCCGGATGCGGCCGTGGCTGGCGGTTCGCATGACGCGCACGGGTAAAAAATCTCGAACGGGCATTCTAGCCGATCCACCCGGCAGACTGACCCGTACGGCGGCGAATTCCGCCTATTTGGGATCGCGCGCGGGCACGGCCGCATTGCCGCAGCGCAGCAATACACCCGCGCGTGCGCCCGGCGCCCGGCAGGCCGCAACGGCGGGCCATCAGAAGATCAGGCGCAGCGCGGTGAACACCAGCATTCCGACGACGATCGTGCCGAGCATGCTGCGCCGCCACAAAAACCAGCCGAGGCCGGCGAGTGCCGCGTAGAACGGATGGTTGGACAGCGCGAACGACAGCCCGGCCGGCGTTTCGAGCACGTCGGGCAGCACGACGGCGACGAGCGCGGCCGCCGGCGCGTAGCGCAGTGCGCGCTGCGCGCGTTCGGGCAGCACGGTGCGCTCGCCGCCGATCAGGAACAGCGCGCGCGTGACGGCGGTGACGATCGTCATCCCGACGATGACGATCCAGATCTCCGTCGCGCTCATTCGATCTCCTTTTCGTGCACGGTTTCGGTGCGGATGCGCCGCCAGTCGGCCCGTTCGACGAAGAAATCGGCCGTGGAGCCGGCCGCGAGCGCGGCGAGCACCGCGAGCGGCAGCGCGAGCCGGTACGGCAGGTCGAACGCGACGAGCGACACGATGCCCGCGACCGCGACGGCCGCGAGCGTCGAGCGGTTCGCGACCGCCGACACCATGATCGGGATCAGCGCGAGCGTGCCGGCCAGCTCCAGCCCCCAGCTCGCGGGAAAGAAGCTCGCGAGCAGGATGCCGGCGAGCGACGACACCTGCCACGACGCCCAGCTCGCGAGCGCCATCCCCCAGAAATACGCTTCCTTGCCCGGCACGCTGCCGTACGCGAAGCCCTGTTTCTGGAACAGCAGGTAGATCACGTCGCCGTTGAAATAGCCGATCGCGAGGCGCCGCCACAGCGGCAGGTAGGAAAAATGGGGAGCAAGCCCGGCGCTGAAGATCACGAAGCGCATGTTGACCATCGCGGCCGTGAGCAGCACGGTCCAGATCGGCAGCTTCGCCGCGAGCAGCGGCAGCACCGCGAGCTGCGACGAGCCCGCGTAGACGAGGATCGACATCGCGCTCGCCTGCCCGAGCGTCATGACCGACTTGCTCATCGCGATGCCGGTGACGAGCCCCCAGGACAGGATTGCCATCAGTGTCGGGGAATAGTCGCGTGCGCCCTGGATCAGCGCGAAGCGGTCGGTGGCGGACAATCGAGCGAGCATGGGAAAGCGGGCCGCAGCGGGCGGTTCGTCGGGACGCCGGCGCCTCCTGCCGGTACGACCCATCGTTATTGGAATCGGTACCGGATGATTATAGCGCCGGCCCCGGGCCGGCCGACCGGATCGACACCAAATGACGCTAAAATAAGCGTCTTTCCGGCTCAACGCTGCATACAACCGCATCCCAGGAGAATCCTATGTCAATGGCCGACCGCGACGGCAAGATCTGGATGGACGGCAAGCTGATCGACTGGCGCGACGCCAAGATCCACGTCCTGACCCATACGCTGCACTACGGCATGGGCGTCTTCGAGGGCGTGCGCGCGTACAAGGCGGCCGACGGCAGCACCGCGATCTTCCGCCTGCGCGAGCACACGAAACGTCTGCTGAATTCGGCGAAGATCTTCCAGATGGACGTGCCGTTCGACCGGGAAACGCTCGAAGCCGCGCAACTCGAAGTCGTGCGCGAGAACAAGCTCGAATCGGGCTACCTGCGCCCGATCATCTGGGTCGGCTCGGAAAAGCTCGGTGTATCCGCGAAGGGCAACACGATCCACGTCGCGATCGCCGCGTGGCCGTGGGGCGCGTACCTCGGCGAGGACGGCCTCGCGAAGGGCATCCGCGTGAAGACGTCGTCGTTCACGCGCCACCACGTGAACGTGTCGATGGTGCGCGCGAAGGCGTCGGGCTGGTACGTGAACTCGATCCTGGCGAACCAGGAAGCGACGGCCGACGGCTACGACGAAGCGCTGCTGCTCGACGTCGACGGCTACGTGTCGGAAGGCTCCGGCGAGAACTTCTTCCTCGTGAACAACGGCAAGCTGTACACGCCCGACCTGTCGTCGTGCCTCGACGGCATCACGCGCGACACGATCATCACGCTCGCGAAGGACGCCGGCATCGAGGTCATCGAGAAGCGCATCACGCGCGACGAGGTCTACACGGCCGACGAAGCGTTCTTCACCGGCACGGCCGCTGAAGTCACGCCGATCCGCGAGCTCGACAACCGCACGATCGGCAGCGGCGCGCGCGGCCCCGTCACGGAAAAGCTCCAGTCGGCGTTTTTCGATATCGTGTCGGGCAAGAATGCGAAGTACACGCACTGGCTGACGAAGGTCTGAGCGCGCCGCGCCACCGACCGCCCCACAAAAAAGTGATAAGAGAAAGTCTCATGAGTGAAATCAAGGAAATGCCGCTGGTCGAGCTGACGGCCAAGGATCTTCCCGCCTACTGCCCGAACCCGGCCATGGCGCGCTGGAGCGCGCACCCGCGCGTCTTCATCGACGTCTCGCACGGCGAGGCGCGCTGCCCGTACTGCGGCACGCGCTACAAGCTGCGCGACGGCGAGGTCGTCAAGGGTCACTGAGCCCGGGCGGCCGGGCCCGCGCGGGCCCGCCGACTCGCAAGGCGGCGCAGCCGGAGGCCCGGCGCGCCGCCATTCTCCATTCTGGCAACCCGAACGCGGCGCCCCCGTGCGCCGTGCTTCATTACGACATCGGAAGTCCACCTGATGCGTCGAGCGCTGGTTATCGCACCGAACTGGATCGGTGACGCATTGATGGCGCAGCCGCTCTTTGCGCTGCTGAAGAAACTCCATCCCCGCATCGCGATCGATGCCGTCGCGCCCTCGTGGGTCGCGCCCGTGCTCGAGCGGATGCCCGAGATCCACGATGTCCACGCGACCGATCTCGCACACGGCAAGCTGCAGCTGCTGCGCCGCTGGCAGCTCGCGAGCGACCTGCGCGACGTCGGCTACGATGCGGCGTACGTGCTGCCGAATTCGCTGAAATCCGCGGTGATCCCGTGGCTCGCGAACATCCCGCTGCGGATCGGCTACACGGGCGAACACCGCTACGGGCTGCTGAACGTGCGGCACGCGAACCCCGACAAGTCGGGCGAGCGGCCGCCGATGACGACCCACTACGCGGCGCTCGCGTACGCGCCGGGCGCGAAGCTGCCCGAGTCGATGAGGACGCTGCCCGCGCCGCGCCTCGACGCCGACCTGAACGAGACGGCGCGCGTGTCCGCGCGCTTCAATCTCGACACGCGCAAGCCGCTCGTCGTGTTCTGCCCCGGCGCGGAATACGGCCCGGCCAAGCGCTGGCCGCCCGAGCACTTCGCGTCGCTCGCGACCATCGTGCACCAGTCGTTCCCGTATACGCAGATCGTCGCGCTCGGCTCGCAGAAGGACGCCGCAGCCGCGCAGGCGATCGCCGACCACGCGCCGAACGTGCGCAACCTGTGCGGACAGACGTCGCTGTCCGAGGCGTGCGCGCTGATCGCGCGCGCGAACGCGGTCGTCACCAACGATTCGGGGCTGATGCACGTCGCCGCCGCGCTGCGCCGGCCGCTCGTCGCGCTGTACGGATCGACCGATCCGCGCCACACCCCTCCGCTGTCGGACCTGGCGAAGGTACAATGGCTGCATCTCGAATGCAGTCCCTGCTTCGAACGCGAGTGCCCGCTCGGCCACCTGAAGTGCCTGCGCGAACTCGGTCCCGAGCAGGTATTCGGCGATTTGCGCGGCATGCTCGTCGGGCAGCGCTGACCCTGGCCGGCAGCGTCGCACGGCGCGCCGGGCAATCCGATTCACCGGTGTGCGGCGGCCCCATCCGGGCCGCCGTGCTGAATACGGCGCGCGACGCGCGCGAGAGACAACCCCGATGCCACGTTTTGCCCGCCTCTTCGAAGCCGCTGCCGATACGCTGAACGCCTACTACCAGGCCGTCGCCGATGCCAATCTCGACGCGTTGCTGGCGTTGTGGATCGACGAGGATTTCGCCAGCTGCGTGTGGGCGGACGGCGAGCATATGCACGGCCTCGACCAGATTCGCAGCGGGCTCGCCAACCGGCTCGCGACGCGCCCGGTGACGATCGAACCGCTCGACATCCGCGTGTATGACAGCCTCGGCACGGTCGTCTATACGATCGCCGAAGCGCATCAGCAGGCCGACCTGACGGCCGAACCCGACATGGTTTTCGCCACGTACGTGATGATCCACGAACGCGGCGAGTGGCGCATCGCGCACATCCACGCGAGCCCGATTCCCGAACTGGCGGCCGGGCAATTCGCCGCCAAGATCCGTCACGGTCAGGGCCCGCTGCACTGACGAAAAGACGAAGCAACGCATACGCGGGGCGATCATGAGTACGGCTTCTCCGCCCACCTCGCCGCTGACCGGGGCCTCGGCCCCAGACGACGACACACTGCGCTATCGCGCACCGCGCTGGCTGCCCAACAGCCATGCGCAAACCATCGTGCCCGCGCTGTTCGCGCGGCGCCCGGCCGTCGCGTACCGACGCGAGCGATGGGAAACACCCGACCACGACTTCATCGATCTCGACTGGGTCGCCCATCTCGACAGCGCGGCGCCGCCGCCCGATGCACCGCTGTTCGTGCTGTTCCACGGCCTCGAAGGCAGCTCCGGCTCGCACTACGCGCTCGCGATGATGGCCGCCGCGCGCGCGAAGGGCTGGCACGCCGTCGTCCCGCACTTTCGCAGTTGCAGCGGCGAGATCAACCGCCAGCCGCGCTTCTACCATCTCGCCGACAGCCCCGAGGTCGACTGGATCCTGCGCCGGCTCGCCGCGCAGCATCGCGGGCCGCTGGTCGCGGCCGGCGTGTCGCTCGGCGGCAACGTGCTGCTGCGCTGGCTCGGCGAGCATCGCAGCGACACGTCGATCCTGCGGGCGGCCGCCGCGATCTCGACGCCGATCGACGTGCACGCGGGCGGCCGCGCGCTGTCGCAGGGGTTCGCGATGGTCTATACGCGCAGCTTCCTGAAAACGCTCAAGTGCAAGGCGCTCGCCAAGCTCGACCAGTACCCGGGGCTGTTCGACCGCGACGCCATGCTGCATGCCGTGACGATGCGCGACTTCGACGAGATCGTGACCGCGCCGCTGCACGGTTTCGCGGACGCGGACGACTACTGGACGAAGGCGACGACCCGGCCGCTGCTGCCCGCGATCGACGTGCCGACGCTGATCCTCAATGCCCGCAACGACCCGTTCCTGCCCGAATCGGCGCTGCCGGGCCCGGCCGACGTATCGCCGGCCGTCGAGCTCGACCAGCCCGCGGCCGGCGGGCACGCGGGATTCATGACCGGGCCGTTCCCCGGCCGCCTCGACTGGCTGTCGGCGCGGGTGTTCGGCTATTGCTCGAAATTCGTCGACCATGGATGACATCGTCAGGCAGGCGCTCGCCAAATGGCCGAACGTGCCGCACTGCACCGGCTGGCTGCTGCTCGACCGGCGCGGCGAATGGCGGCTGCGCGACGACGCGGCGCAGGCAGCCGGCGAGCTCGGCTCGCCGGTCCGGCATGCGGCGCTGAACGCGTTCATCGGCCGCAACTACGAATGCGACGCGCAGGGCCAGTGGTTCTTCCAGAACGGGCCACAGCGCGTGTACGTCGAGCTGGCCTATACGCCGTGGGTCGTCCGGCTCGCCGAGCGCGACGGGCACCTCGCGTTCACCGACCAGACGGGCGCACCGTTCGAGCCGGATGAAGCGTGGCTGGACGACGCGGGCGGCGTGCTGTTTCGCGCTGCCGGCGCGCCGCCGCGCGTCGCGGCGCTGCACGATCACGACCTCGGGCTGTTCGCCGATCACGCGGATTTCGACGCCGCACCGCCCGTGCTGCGCTGGCGCGACGGCCGCGCGCTGCCGCTCGGCAACATCGTCTGCGAGGACGTGCCCGCGCGGTTCGGCTACATCGCGAGCCCGGCGCGACAGGCGCGCGACGCGGCCGACGGCGGCAACTGACCCGCAGCCGCCCCATCCGCGTTCGCCACTCGCCACTCGCCGTTCGCCGGCCGCTACCCGCGGCCGTTCTTCTCGTCCTCGCGCTCTTCCTTGTAGCGTGCCTCGAATTCCAGCAGCCGCGCGCCGATTATCGACTGCTCGTAGAACGACACTTCCTTCATGTCGCGCGCTTCCTTCAACTGGCGAATCGCCGATGGCCACGCGCCGTCGAGCGCGAGCTTCTCCGCGAGCGCGCGGCGCCGCGCGAGCACGTCGCCCTTGCCGTCGCTCGCCTTCGCGAGGTAGTCCCACCAGTCCGGCTGCTCGGGGTCGGCCTTCGCCTGCGCGCGGGCGAGCGCCTGCGCTTCGGCGAAGCGGCGCGCGGCGATGAGCGCCTGCAGGTGCGCGACGATCGCCGCGTGCGACGCCGGCCAGCGCCGCTGCGCGAGCACCGCGAGCCGCACCGCGTCGTCGGTCCGGCCCGCGCGGCGCGCGATGTCGGCGGCCAGCACGTCGAGGCTCGGCGAACTGGTCGCCGGGTCGCCCTCGCGCCGCTCGCGCGCGTCGAACGCCGTGCGGGCCGACGCGAGCGCGTTGCCGGCCGCGTCGTATTCGCCCAGCAGCATGTTCGCGAGCGCGATGCCGTACTCGTTCGCCGCGACGTTCGGCGCCGTGTGATCGTCGATCTCGAGCTGCATCCGGCGCGCTTCGGCCGCGATATCGGTCGGCGCGCGGTTCTGCAGGATGCGCAGCCGCGCGCGCACGAACCCGTACTCGGCCGACTGGCGCGGCTGCCGGTACGGCGCGCGGCGCGCGCGATCCTCCATGTCGGCGATCCGCTCGCCGGTCAGCGGGTGCGTGCGCGCATAGGCCGGCACGCCCGCATCGCCCATCGACGCGCGGTCGAGCCGCTCGAAGAAGCCCGGCATCCCGTACGGGTCGTAGCCCGCGCCCGCGAGCAGCTGGAAGCCGACCCGATCGGCCTCGCGCTCGGCCGAACGCGAGAAGCGCAGTTGGTTGTCGACCGCGTACGCCTGCCCGCCCACCGCGATCGCGCTGCCGAGATCGCCGCTTCTCGCGAGCACGCCGGCCAGCACGCCGAGCAGCATCGTCGCGAGCGCCGTGTAACCGCTCTTCTCGCTCGCGCCGATCATCCGCGCGATGTGCCGCTGCAGCACGTGGCCCATCTCGTGGCCGACCACCGATGCAAGCTCCGACTCCGTCTGCGTCGTGACGACGAGCCCGCTGTTGATCCCGATGAAGCCGCCCGGCATCGAGAACGCGTTGATCTGCGGATCGCGCACCGGGAACAGGTCGAAGTCCGGCGTGTAGCCGCCGATGAAACGCGCGGCGGCCGCGGCCGCGAGCCGCGCCGCCATCGCGTTCAGGTAGTCGCGCACGAGCCAGTCGTCGAGATAGTCGGGGTCGCGCCGCACCTCGCGCATCACGCGCTCGCCGAGCCGGCGCTCGGCCCGCGGCGTCAGCGAGCCGCCGGAGCCGTCGCCGAGATCGGGCAGCTCGAGCGCACGAAGCGGCGCACGCAGGCTCGCGGCCGGCGCCGACGCGCCGCCGGCGCCCGAAAAGCGGCTCTCCGCGCCGCCGTACGTGCCGAACACGCCGGTCGCGATGCCGGACGGCACGGTGGAAATCGCCGGGGAGTCGCCGGTCGCCGGCTCGAGCGGCGGCGCGGACGCGCTCTGCGCATGGCCGTTCGGCGGCAACGCGAGCGCCGTCGACAGCAACATGGCAAGCAACTGTTTGACACGCATGGCAGGATGAAGGCGACACCGTCCGCGCGCCGGGCGCGCATCGCGGCGTTTGGTCTGAATATTCGGGTCATTGTACCGGCGCGTGCGCGACTGTCTCGTGCCGCGCATGCGCCATCTGCGCCCCCGGCGACGCGAACGCCGCTGCTATGATAAGCGCCCGTTGAGACGGAGCATGACATGTCAGGACTCACCCATTTCGATGCCGCCGGCCATGCGCACATGGTCGACGTCGGCGACAAGCAGGAAACCCGACGCATCGCGATCGCGCGCGGCACGATCCGGATGCTGCCGGCCACGTTCGCGCTGATCCGCGACGGCCGTGCCAAGAAAGGCGACGTGCTCGGCGTCGCGCGCATCGCGGCCATCCAGGGCGCCAAGCGCACGGCCGACCTCATCCCGTTGTGCCACCCGCTCGCGCTGACGCGCGTGGCCGTCGACTTCGAACTCGACGACGCGCTGCCCGGCGTCCACTGCGCCGTGCAGGTCGAAACGTTCGGCCGGACCGGTGTCGAGATGGAAGCCCTGACCGCCGTGCAGGTCGGGCTGCTGACCGTCTACGACATGTGCAAGGCCGTCGATCGCGGGATGGTGATCACCGAGGTGAGCGTGCGCGAGAAGCGCGGCGGGAAGTCGGGGGACTGGAAGGCGGAAGATTAAGGGCTTGATTTACAAGCCTTTCCTTCAATGCCGTATCGGCCCTCCCGGGTCGGTCATATATCGGGGTGACCGCCTGCCCAACGACATGCAAAAACACACGCGCCGGATAGCGGTCGTCGGGAGCCTCGCCGCCCTGGTCGTTGCGACATACAGTTATGTTCGCACGACGACGGATTGGGAAACGCTTACGACAAGCTTCATGCGAAACGACACGCCCTATGGCGGCGGCAACTTCCGCATCAAGGGCAATGACGTGATGAGCGTCAAGCTCGCCAATCCCGAGGTGACGTTCAAGCCCCATGCCGAATCGAACGAGCCGCAGCGGGCCGAGCCGACCGAAGCATGGATGAACGACACCGGCGAGTCGCTGAACCGCATGACGATCAGCTTCTTCCGCGGCACCATCGACGGCGGGATGAAGCGCCATTTCCAGCAGGTCGGCCAGAATGCCGCCTGGTGGTATTCGCCGGACTGGTCCGCCCAGTTCATCAGCACGTCGTGGATGAACTACAAGGCTCCCGAGGCGCAAGGTGGCGACGCGCCGCAAACCACCAAGCTGTGGAAATCGAGTGATGGCGGCCAAACATGGTCGCAACTTCAATGGCCCGAAAGCCAGAACATCGGCCGCCTGCTCTTTCTCGATCCGCAGCGTGGCTACGCGGCCGGCTGGGGGCCCCGCGTATGGCGAACTTCCGACGGCGGAAACACGTGGCAAGCGATCGACGTGCCGGCCGATGCACACGTCGGCAGCGAGACGCGCCAGGATTTCAATGCAATCAGCCTCGGCCCGGACGGTGTTCTGCGGATCGCCTACCATGTCGCACAGACTGCCGAAGCACCCGCTCACAGCGTGGTCGACCGGCTCGACTGGGGGCAGCACGCATTCGTGACAGATACGGTGCTGCCAGGCCAGGTCGTCACTGCGCTCGACACCACGCCGGAATCGGGATCACGTTATTCGCTGTACACGCTGTCGCATCTCGACAAGCCGCAAAACGGCGAGGGTCACGACAACGGCCGCCGGACGGGCGCCATTTTCACGTGGACGAACGACCATCCCGAGGCCGTGCAGCAACTGCGCACGTTCGACGAGAAGCTCACACTCGACAGTATGAGCATCGGTCGCAACGGCCTCCTGCTCGTCTATGCAACCGATCCGAACTCCGGAAGCGGCGGCACCGGCGGCGGCGCACCGATCGACCTGACGTTCAGCAGCACCGACGCCGGCAAGTCGTGGAATAAAACGACCGACAAAACCGCACAAGGCGGCTACTTCGACGCGCAGACCAACACGCTGTACTGGCTGCACGCATTCACGCTAAAGAAGCGGACCTTCTGACCACGTGCCGGACGCCTCGGCGGCCGGCCCTCGCTGCGGTAGCACGATCGTGACAATCCCGGGCCGCAGCGAGGTATCGTGCCGCACGATGGCAATGCGTGCCCCTGCTGAACAGGCGCCATGGGTCGAATGATTCGTCCATCGCATCCGGTTCGGTGTCCGGCCAACCGCTTTCCGTCATGAACGAAGAAAAGAACGAAGACAAGATTCGATGAAGAACATGCTGAAACGCGCGACACTCGCGCTCTCCGTCGCCTGCGCCGCACCCGCCGCCGCTCTCGCCGCCGGCCCCTGCCCCGCCGCCGACATCGCCGCGCGCGCAGCCATCGACGCGCAGCAGCGCGTGCAGCAGGTCCGCAATCCGCAAGGCGACGGTGGTGGCAACGTCGATATCTCGCCGCCGCTGCGCGACGCGCTTCGTGCGTACAAGCAGGCGCTCGTCAGCGCGATCGACGCGCGGCTCGCATGCAGCGACGAACACGTCGACCCGGCTGCGCTGAAGCGCACGCTTGCGGCCGCGCTCGGCGTGCCGGCTCCATCAATCCGCTCGGCCGCGCCGAAAAGCGGCGAATCGGCATTCGGCCGCAATCCGGACGTCGACGTCGAACGCAGCGACACGTCCCGCCCGCGCCTCTTCGTGCGCGCCGGCTTCGACATCGCGTGCGGCGACGACAACCTGCTCACCGCGTACGCATGGGAAAACGGCAACTGGCGGCGCGTGCTGCGCTGGCAGGCCGACGACTACAAGGACATCGGCGGCGCCTACGGCGGCGGCTTCTGGTTCTCGGCGCTGCCCGGCGGGCAAGTCGCGGTCGTCCACGGCACGCCGTGGTGCTCGTCGCGCTGGAGCCGGTTCGCGGCAGACGTGGTCGCACCGGCAAACGGCCCGGCCGCGCAACGCACGCTGTTCCATACGGAGCACGGCTACGTGATCGACGACGACGCAATCCGGTTCAAGGCGCGCCCCGACGGCTTCGAGCTGCGCACGACGGTCGGCTCGATCGATAGCGAAGTGATGACGCGGCCGGGCATCTTCCGCTACCGCGTCGACGGCGACACCGTGCAGCGCGTGCAGCCCGTGGCGGTCAATGGCCGCGATTTCGTCGACGAGTGGCTGAAGGTGGACGATGCGCTTGCGCGCGAATGGAGCGAGCCCGCCGCCGCGGCCGCCGCGCTGAAGGCCCGGCAGGCGTTCAACGCGGAAAGCAAGGCGCCCGATATCGGGTTCGCGTACGGCCCGGTGCGCGGCTGCGCGGACAGCAAGGATCGCTTTCAGGTCGAACTGGATCTGACCGGCAAGAGCGGGGAAACCGTCGCACGGCGCTATGCGCTGATTCGCCAGGAGCGCAACGGATTCACGATGCTCGGGCTGCGCAATGCGGCCGAACCGGCCTGCCGCGGCGCGAACCTGATGCCGCGGCACTGAACATGGAACGCGTGCGCCGCAACGGCCGCGCGTCTCGACTTTGGCCGGCCATGCAACGGTGCGGCAGGCCGGAGGCGAAACCGGACGGCAAGCCGCACGCGCATCACTGGCCGCGTTGCGGCCCGAACACGAACGGCTGGGTCAGCAGGAACGGGTTCGCGGTTGCGCCCGTCTGCACGCAGGTCGCGTGCGTCATCGCGTCGACGGCCGCGCGATCGGCCGCCGCATTGCGGCTGCTCGTCGTCACGGTGACGTTCTGCGCTTCGCCCGACGTCGTCATCAGCGCGCGCACCAGTACTGTCGCCGGGCGCGTGAGCGGCTTCGCGGTATCCGGATAGACGGCGCGCGGAATGTGGCAGGTCAGCTTGCTTTCCTGCGACGACGACAGCATCGCGCAGCCGGAAAACAGCATCGCGACGGCGGGCAGGATCAGGTAGGTCGGGCGAATAGCCATGGTCGAATATCGTTCTTCAGCACTGTTCCGGACGAACGCGCCGCGCACCGGAACACACCGCCCGGCCGCATCACATGCGTCACACTGCGCCGCGGCCATCGGACCGGCGCCCCGTTACGGCCGCACGGCCGATCGATGCTCGGCCGCGATCCTGCCTGGCGGACTTCCCGGATAGCCGGGGCGTTGCCTGTGTTCACGCCGGCCCCGGCCCACGCGAGCGCGGCACACGAGCGCTTTCGCGCATTGTGCACGCGCCATCCGGCCAGCGGCGGCGATTTGACAATGGTTGACGCGAATCGCCGCGCATGCGGCCGGAATCCACGCAATCCACGAGGTAATCGATACCTGGCCGGATTCGCCGGGTTCACGCCAGGCCGACCTGCCCGACGCCGGCCCCCGCTTCATCGCGGCGCGGCAAACGCCGGGATTCCCCGCCCCGGCGGGCGCTGCGCACGTCAGTCCGAATCGTCGTCGTCCGAGTCGTCGGCCGCATCGGCCGGAACTTCCCCGTACTTCGCGACGACGGCCGCCTTGAACGTCTTCAGCGCAGGCTGCTGGTCGCACAGCTTGTACAGCAAGGCCAGTTGTTGCGGCCAGTCCTTCAACTCCTTCGCAAACACATGCAGGCGCGCAACGGTATCGAGCGCGTCGGCTTCGCGGCCCGCCAGCGCCTGCAGCGCCGCATAGCGGCGCAGCACCGTCTCGCCGGGCAGCAGCGCGATCGCGCGTTCGTGCGCGGCGAGCTTGGCCGGCAAGTCGTCCGGCGAAATCGCGAGCAGCGTGGCCGCACCGTAATCGCCCCACGCGCCGAACAGCAGCGACGGTGCATCGCGGTACTGTGCGGCCGGATCGTTGCCGTAATACAGCACTTCCGCGTGCTGGTAGTCGCGCAGCACGGGCACCGCCGCCAGCACGCCGCCGAACGACAGCACCGCGAACAGCCCGAATGCCGCGCGTCCCGGCAGGATGCGCAGCGGCTTCACGTCGAGCAGCCCGATCACGAACATCGCCGGCAGCAGGAAAAACATGTACTGCTGCGGATACTCGACCAGCGCATGCATCAGCAGGATGCCGATCAGTGCGAAGCCGAACACGCGCATGCTCGACTGCGGCGCGCGCAGCGCACGCACGAACCACATCACGAGCGTGACGGCGAGCACGCCGAGGCCGACGAGACCGGACTTCGCGAGCAGGTCGATGAAGATGTCGTGCGAGTTGTTCGCGATCTCGACGCCGCCGAGCGTGCGCACGAGCGCAAACTGGTGCGACGGGAACTCGCCCCAGCCGACGCCGAGCAGCGGATGCTCGCGGAACATCGCGAGCCCGTACTTCCACAACGCGAGGCGCGGCGCGATCTGCCCCGCGTCGCGCATCCGGTCGGCCGCCGATTCCGCGAGATTCAGGTGGTAGTGGACGTTGGCCCAGCGCACCGCGACGTTCACCGCGATGAACGCGACCGCGAGCACGACCGGTATCAGCCACGCGCGCGCATTGCCCTGCGCGCGGCGCGATTCGAGCCATGCCATCCAGAAACCCGCGACGACCATCACCGCGACCTGCAGCCACGGCCCGCGCGACACCGTCAGCGCGAGACCGACCGACAGCACGATCGACAGCGCGAACCACGCCCATACCGCGAGCCGGCGCGTCTGCACGAGATACAGCGCGCCCGCCAGCGCGAACGCGATGTAGGTGGCCAGATGGTTCGCTTGCGCCATGTTGCCGTACGGCCGGCGATCGACCGCGACGTTGTACATCACGACGAACGGCGACACGGCCGACTCGAGGTGGAACAACTGCACGATCTGGGTTCCGACCGCGAACACGCCGCCGACGAGCAGCGCACCGGCCATCATCCGCGACACGGCTTCGGCCAACCCGTCGCGCGCGAGCGTGTAGCCGGCCTGCATCGCGACCAGCGCGACGGCGAGATAGCCGAGCGCCAGCCAGTTCATCGACGGCACCTTGAGCGGAATCAGCGCGACCTGCGCGATCAGCACCACGGCGAAACCGAGCGGCACGACGAACGCGGCCGGCGCGGCGAACGGCGCGGCCGGGCGGCCGGTGCGCGCGAGCAGCACGACGGACACCCCCACCAGCAGATACAACACCAGCGCGGAAAACTCGGAATAGAAGGTCGGGATCGGATACGTGTGATTCGTGATCGCGTACGGCACGATCAGGGCGACAGCCAGCGCAACGAGCGGCAACGAACGGGAAAAAGTAGAAGGCATGAGCGAACCGGATGTCAGCAACCGGCGCACTATACAAAACTTTCCCTCCTCTGTGCGGGGCCTTCGCGCCACGACCCGACGCGGAGCGACCGCCCCGGCCGCCGAAGCGGCGGCCGGCATGCCGCACGCGCCGCCGCCCTGCTCTGCCGCCGCCGCTACGCGCGGCACTCGGCCGGCGCATATTTCGCAGGCAGCGTCGCGGCGTCGCCCGGCAACGGCCCGGCCCCCGGCGCCGGCAGCGACGACGCATCCTTGCCCGCGGCGAAGCACTCCCACGCGATCGCGCCGGCCTGCATCGCGCCCTTTTTGAGCGGCACGCGCGCGGTAGGCGTGTCGGCCTTGTCGGGCGCCGACGGCACGAGCACCAGCGTATTCGTGCCGGCCGCGGCGACGCGGGTGGTAAACGCGACCGTAATCTGGCCGGTCTGGCCGTCGATCGCAACCGATTCGACGTTGCGGGTCGCGGCCGGCGGGCTGTAGCCGCCGTCGAGGCTTGCGCCGCTCGCCGCGTTGTCGGCAACCGCGAGCCGCGCGGACGACGCGAGCGCGAGCCCCTCGCCGACGCGCGAGCGCGCAAGGTAATCCTGGTACGCGGGAATCGCATAGGCCGCGATCACGCCGACGATCGCCAGCACGATCATCAACTCGATCAACGTGAAGCCGGCCGGCCGCCAGCGCGGCGAAGGCCGGTTCGCGCGCCGCAGATCGGCGGCAACGCGACGGAACAGGGATACGGAAAAGGCTTCGAACATGGCAGGCTCCGGAAACGAAAAACGCCTGCCGATAAAGGCAGGCGTCTCGATCGTAGCCAGCGGGCCGCGAAGCCGGCAGTCGGCCGGACGGCCAGCGTCAGTGCGCGTGCGGCGCGTCGCGGCGTTTCCTGAGCGCGTAACCGATCGCCACGACGAACAGCGCGCCCGCGAGGCTCGCGCCGTAGATCACCGGCGGCGTATCGAGCACCGGCCAGCGGTCGCCGACCGGGTCGTTCACGATCAGCCCGCCCGCTATCCAGCCGAGCAGCGCGGCGCCGAGCGCCACGACGATCGGGAAACGGTCGAGCAGTTTCAGCACCAGCGTGCTGCCCCACACGATGATCGGCACGCTGACGACGAGCCCGAAGATCACGAGCGCGATCCGGTGCGACGGGTCGGCCTGTTCGGCCGCGCCGGCGATCGCGATCACGTTGTCGAGGCTCATCACCGCATCGGCGATCACGATCGTCTTCACGGCATCCCACAGCCGGTCGGCCGGTTTCACGTCGTCGTGCGCATCAGCGGCCGGCGCCATCAGCTTGATGCCGATCCACAGCAGCAGCAGCCCGCCGCCGAACTTCAGGAACGGCACGTCGAGCAGCGCGACCGCGAACGTGATCAGCGCGACGCGCAGCAGGATCGCACCCGCGGTGCCCCAGACGACGCCGCGCAGCCGCTGGTTCGCCGGCAGGTTGCGGCACGCGAGCGCGATCACGACCGCGTTGTCGCCGCCGAGCAGGATGTCAATGATGACGATCTGGACAATGGCGCCCCAGTGCAGCGACGTCAGGAATTCGAGCATGGCGGTGACGGGCAGGGCAGCGGCCGCCCGGCGGGCGGCCCGGTTCATCGCCGGCACATGCGTGGCGCATGCCCGGTGCTTACGAATTCATTGCGCGAGCATAACAAAAAACGCCGGCAAAGCCGGCGTTTTCTGCAGGACGAACCCAGCGGAAATATTACAGCGCTGCCTTCAGCAGGCGGCCCATTTCCGACGGGTTGCGCGTGACGGTGATGCCGCACGCTTCCATGATTTCCAGCTTCGCTTCGGCCGTATCCGCACCGCCCGAGATCAGCGCGCCGGCGTGGCCCATGCGCTTGCCCGGAGGCGCGGTGACGCCTGCGATGAAGCCGACGACCGGCTTCTTCATGTTGGCCTTGATCCACTCAGCCGCATTGGCTTCGTCCGGACCGCCGATTTCGCCGATCATCACGACTGCGTCCGTATCCGGATCGTCGTTGAACATCTTCATCACGTCGATGTGCTTCAGACCGTTGATCGGGTCGCCGCCGATACCGACTGCCGACGACTGGCCGAGGCCGAGTGCCGTCAGCTGCGCAACGGCTTCATACGTCAGCGTGCCCGAACGCGACACGACGCCGATGCGGCCCTTGCGGTGGATGTGGCCCGGCATGATGCCGATCTTCAGTTCGTCCGGCGTGATCGTGCCCGGGCAGTTCGGCCCGAGCAGCAGCGTCTTGCGGCCTTCGCGACGCATGCGGTCCTTCACTTCGATCATGTCGCGCACGGGGATGCCTTCCGTGATGCAGATCGCAAGATCCAGGTCGGCTTCGACTGCTTCCCAGATCGCAGCAGCTGCGCCTGCCGGCGGAACGTAGATGACCGACACGGTCGCGCCGGTTTCTTCCTTCGCTTCCTTGACGCTTGCGTAGATCGGAATGCCTTCGAAATCTTCGCCGGCCTTCTTCGGGTTCACGCCCGCGACGAATGCTTCGCGGCCGTTTGCGTATTCACGGCAGGCGCGCGTATGGAACTGACCGGTTTTGCCGGTAATGCCCTGCGTGATGACCTTCGTGTCCTTGTTGATCAGAATCGACATGTATTTTGACCTCTGTTCGATTGGCGTCGCGTGCAAACCGCGCCGCCATGCGTGTTCATTGAGCGCGCCAAGAAAACGCCGGGCCGCCCCAAGTTTTCTTGACCTCCCCGGGGGCCTGGCGCATAGCGCCAGGTCTGGGGGCGCTTCTTTACTTGCCTTCGGCAGCCGTGACGACCTTCTGCGCGGCTTCTTCCATGCTGTCCGCCGAGATGATCGGCAGACCCGAGTCGGCCAGCATCTTCTTGCCGAGGTCCTCGTTCGTGCCCTTCATGCGCACGACGAGCGGCACCTTCAGGTTCACGGCCTTCGAACCGGCGATCACGCCTTCCGCGATCACGTCGCAGCGCATGATGCCGCCGAAGATGTTCACGAGGATCGCCTTCAGATCCGGGTTCTTCAGCATCAGCTTGAACGCTTCCGTGACCTTCTCGGTCGTCGCGCCACCGCCGACGTCCAGGAAGTTCGCCGGTTCGCCGCCGAACAGCTTGATGGTGTCCATCGTCGCCATCGCGAGGCCTGCGCCGTTCACGAGGCAGCCGATGTTGCCGTCGAGCGAGATGTACGCGAGGTCGAACTTCGACGCTTCGATTTCAGCCGGATCTTCTTCGTCCAGATCGCGGTACGCGACGATTTCCGGGTGGCGGAACAGCGCGTTCGAGTCGAAGTTGAACTTCGCGTCGAGTGCGATGACCTTGCCGTCGCCGGAGACGTTCAGCGGGTTGATTTCAGCCAGCGACGCGTCGGTTTCCCAGAATGCCTTGTACAGGCCTTGCAGGATGGCGCGCGCTTGCGGAATCGAAGCAGCCGGCACGCCGATCTTCGCGGCGAGGTCGTCCGCCTGGGCGTCGAGCAGGCCGGTCGACGGCTCGACGATGACCTTGTGGATCAGTTCCGGGTGCTTTTCGGCAACTTCTTCGATGTCCATGCCGCCTTCGCTCGAACCCATCAGAACGATCTTTTGCGTCACGCGATCAACGACGAGGCTGACATACAGTTCCTGCTTGATGTCGGCGCCTTCTTCGACCATCAGACGGTTGACCTTCTGGCCTTCCGGACCGGTCTGGTGCGTGACGAGCTGCATGCCGAGGATCTGGTTCGCGTATTCGCGAACCTGCTCGATCGACTTCGCCACCTTCACGCCGCCGCCCTTACCACGGCCGCCTGCATGAATCTGAGCCTTCACGACCCACACCGGGCCGCCGAGCTCTTCCGCCACCTTGACGGCCTCGTCAACCGAGAACGCCGGCTTGCCGCGCGGTACCGCGACGCCGAATTTCCGCAGGATTTCCTTACCCTGGTACTCGTGAATCTTCATGCGTGATTCCCTTCAGTCTGAGAGTTGGATGAAAAGTCGCTTAAGACGCTTCTTCGAATGATTTCCGTTCATTCCTTCGTGTTGCCTTCACCGGGCACGTCCGGCCGGCTCGCGCCATACCAGCGCGGGTAGTACTGCCGCACGACCTCGCCGTCGAACCGCAGCGCGCGGCAGCGGCCGAGCTGGAACGGCGGTTCGGCGTGCACGCCGTCATGATCCGGCCCTTCACCGCCCTCTTCGCGCACGTTCCATACGTCACCGGCGAACGCCTGGATTGCTGCAGTCGGCAGCACGGCGCACAGTTCGGTGAGATGGGAGCAGCCTGCGACACCGGACAGCAGTCGGTTCGCATCGCGGCGGAAGTGGCGGAAAAGATTGAGCCCTATGAGGGCTCGATAGGCGGGAGGGGCGGATTGACACTGACCGGGATAGGGCACCCATTCCGACGACGCTTCGGCGTCGACGACATTGAGTTCACGATCGATAGTCACGCGCAGCCAGAGTTCGTGGATCGGCAGGCCTTGGGGCCGGATGCCCGACGCAAGCGCGACATCGCGCGGCTTGTGGTCGGTCAGGCAGGCTTCGATGTCCCACAAGCCGTCGCCGCGCTCGTAAGCTTCCGCTCGGATTGCGCGTCGATGTCGCAACTGACGGGGCACGGGCTCGGATAGCGGCATGCTGGAGGTTGAGGCCGAAGAGGAAAACCCACGGATTTTAGCATATTGGGTATTTGCGACAGTCTGACGCGACGGCGGGTATTCCCGCCTGTCCGGAAGCAGTTGCGTTGCAGCAAAATCGCGCGCCACGCGCGTGACCGGCCCGATCAATCGTCGATCGGGAAATCGTCGCCGACCTTCAGCAACTTCACGATGGTCGCGCTCGAGAAGCCGCGCGCGGCGAGAAAGCGCGCCTGCTTCGCGCGCTCGGCCGGCGTTTGCGGCAGTGCACCGAATTTCTTGCGCCAGACAGCCTGCGCACGCGCCCATTCGGTCTCGCGCAACTGCGCATTCACTTCCTCGACGAGCGTGTCGCCGACCGCATGACGCTTCAGTTCGCTGACGATACGCGCGGCGCCGACGCGCGGCGCGCGACGATGCACGAGGCTCTCGGCAAAGCGCGCGTCGGACAGCCAGCCTTCCTTTTCCAGCGCATCGAGCACGGGTTCGACGGATTCGTCTTCGCCGACGTAGGGCGCGAGCTTGCGCGCGAGCTCCGCGCGGCTGTATTCACGCCTGGACAGATAGCCGAGCGCGCGGCCCTTCAATGACCGCGGCGGCCTCGACGACTTGCGCACGCCGGCGCCCGGATCGTCGCCTGCAGAAGTGCTTGAAGCAGCGCCGGCCGCACGACGCGTGCGGCGCGGATGCTGGCTGCTGCGCGTATAGACATCTTCCCTGGCCGGCGCCGACGCATCGGATGCGCGATCGCCCGGGAAGCTGACACCGGAAACACGACGGCGGGAGCGGTCGTGCGCATCGAACGATTCGTCGCCATCGAACGGATCGTCCGGCGCGGCGATCTCAAACGAAACGAGGGCATCGTCGGATGCCCTCGTCGCGGTGCGGTTCGCAGCGCTGCTGCCTGCGAACTGCCGGTCGGCGCCCGAGGACCTGGCTCGCCGGCTGGAGCGACCCGCCGTTTCCGGCGCGTCGCTCTCCTCCGGCTCGCCAGCCTGACCTCGGCGCCCGACCATCACTCTTCTTCGCCCATTGCCTCGGCTTCGTTGCCTGCGCCATCGGGCATCGCGACGACGCCGAGCGATTCGCGAATGCGGTTTTCGATCTCGCGCGCGATTTCCGGATTCTCGCGCAGGAATTCACGCGCGTTGTCCTTGCCCTGGCCGATCTTCTCGCCGTTGTAGCTGTACCAGGCGCCCGCCTTGTCGACGATCTTCGCCTGCACGCCGAGATCGATGATCTCGCCCTGACGCGAAATGCCTTCGCCGTACAGGATGTCGAAGATCGCTTCGCGGAACGGCGGCGACACCTTGTTCTTGACGACCTTCACGCGGGTTTCGTTGCCGATCACCTCGTCGTTCTTCTTGATCGAGCCGATCCGGCGGATATCGAGACGCACCGACGCATAGAACTTGAGCGCGTTGCCGCCCGTGGTGGTTTCCGGGTTGCCGAACATCACGCCGATCTTCATCCGGATCTGGTTGATGAAGATCACGAGACAGTTCGTGCGCTTGATCGTGCCGGTCAGCTTGCGCAGCGCCTGCGACATCAGGCGGGCCTGCAGGCCCGGCAACGAATCGCCCATCTCGCCTTCGATTTCGGCCTTCGGCACGAGCGCCGCGACCGAGTCGATGACGATCATGTCGACCGAGCCCGAGCGCACCAGCGCGTCGGTGATTTCGAGCGCCTGCTCGCCGGTGTCCGGCTGCGAGATCAACAGCTCGGGCACGTTCACGCCGAGCTTCGCCGCGTACTGGGCGTCGAGCGCGTGCTCGGCGTCGATGAACGCGGCCGTGCCGCCGATCTTCTGCAGTTCGGCGATGACCTGCAGCGTGAGCGTGGTCTTGCCGGACGATTCCGGACCGTAGATCTCGACCACCCGGCCGCGCGGCAGGCCGCCGACGCCAAGCGCGATATCGAGACCCAGCGAGCCCGTGGAGACGACCTGGATATCGTCGGCTGCCTCGCCGTCGCCCATGCGCATGATCGACCCTTTGCCGAACTGCTTTTCGATCTGGGCAAGCGCGGCGGCCAGCGCCTTGCTCTTCTCGGCGGTCATCCCGGAGCCTTTCTTGCTTTCTTCCATGAATCGTCCTTTGCTATGATGAGCAGCGTCTGTTAGAGGCGCGCCCGCTTTCAAGCGCCGCCCACGAATTCAGACACTGTATAAAAAAACAGTGTTTTATGCAAGCCCGCAATGCAGGCTGCGTCGTACACGAATAACTTCGGAGACAGCCGCACCGGCGCAAGCGCCCTGCCGGCCACCGGTCACGCACCATGCGAATTCTCATCGCCGAAGATGACAGCATACTCGCGGACGGCCTCACCCGGTCACTCCGCCAATCGGGCTATGCGGTCGACCACGTGAAGAACGGCATCGAGGCCGACACGGCGCTGTCGATGCAGACCTTCGACCTGCTGATCCTCGATCTCGGCCTGCCGAAAATGTCCGGGCTCGACGTGCTCAAGCGCCTGCGCGCCCGCAATTCCACCCTCCCCGTGCTGATCCTGACCGCCGCCGACAGCGTCGACCAGCGCGTGAAGGGGCTCGACCTCGGCGCCGACGACTACATGGCCAAGCCGTTCGCGCTCAACGAGCTCGAAGCGCGCGTGCGCGCGCTGACCCGGCGCGGCGCGGGCGGCGGCCCGACCGTCGTGCGCCACGGCTCGCTCGCGTTCGACCAGGTCGGCCGCATCGCGTATGCGAACGATCTCGTGCTCGATCTCTCCGCGCGCGAGCTCGGCCTGCTCGAGGTGCTGCTGCAGCGGATCGGCCGGCTGGTGTCGAAGGAGCAGCTCGTCGACCATCTGTGCGAATGGGGCGAGGAAGTCAGCAACAACGCGATCGAAGTCTATGTGCACCGGCTGCGCAAGAAGATCGAACCGAGCGGCGTCCGGATCTCGACCGTGCGCGGCCTCGGCTATTGCCTCGAGAAGGTCGCGCCGGCCGCGCCGGCCGACACGGCAGCGCCCCAGCCCGCGGTGGCCGGCACGCCGCTGCGCTGAAGCCGGGCGTCGCCGCGATGGCCACGCCGGCCCGTTCCCGCCACCCGACCGGCGCACCGTCGTCGGCCGCCGATGATGCGCGCGACGCGCGCTACGAGAACCCGTTCGCTCCGCCCGACGAAACCGATGCGCCCGAGGCCCCGCGCCCGCGCTCGCTGTTCGGCGAAATCCTCGACTGGATGCTCGCGCCGCTGCTGCTGCTGTGGCCGATGAGCATCGCCGTCACCTATCTCGTCGCGAAGACGATCGCGAACGGCCCGTTCGACCGCGCGCTCGAGACCAACGCCTACGTGCTCGCGCGGCAGATTCATCCGGTGAACGGCGTCGCCGAGCTGACGCTGCCGGAGCAGACGCGCGACTTCCTGCGCGCGGACAACGTCGACAGCGTTTACTTCCAGGTGCTCGGCACGCGCGGCGAGCTGGTCGCGGGCGAAGCCGACATGCCGCTGCCGCGCGACGAGGATCGCCCGCCGCCGGGCGTCGTCGTGTTTCGCGACGACCTGCTGCGCGGCAACGACGTGCGCGTCGCGTACACGACGGTCGCGCTGCCGCAATCGGGTAGCACGCAGCCCGTGCTCGTGCAGGTCGGCGAGACGCTGGACAAGCGCAACGCGCTCGCGAACGACATCATCAAGGGCGTGATCCTGCCGCAGTTCGTGATCCTGCCGCTCGCGATCGTGCTCGTCTGGTTCGGGCTGTCGCGCGGGCTTGCGCCGCTCAACGCGCTGCAGGCGCACATCCGCGCGCGGCGGCCCGACGACCTGTCGCCGGTCGAGGCACAGCGCGCGCCGCCCGAGATCGAGCCGCTCGTCACGTCGTTCAACGACCTGCTCGCGCGCCTCGAACAGAACATGGCGCTGCAAAAGCGCTTCATCGCCGACGCCGCGCACCAGATGAAGACGCCGCTCGCGGGCCTGCGCACGCAGGCCGAGTTCGCGCTGCGCCACCCTGTCCCGCCCGACGTGCAGCGCTCGCTCGAGCAGATCGCGACGGGTTCCGAGCAGGCCGCGCGGCTCGTCACGCAATTGCTTGCGCTCGCGCGCGCCGAGAACCGCGCAAGCGGGCTCACGTTCGAGCCGGTCGAGATCGCCGTGCTCGCGCGGCGCGCGGTGCGCGACTGGGTGCAGGCCGCGCTCGCGAAGCGGATGGATCTCGGCTACGAAGGCCCGCCGGACGACGCGCCGCTCGACGTCGACGGCAATCCGGTGATGCTGCGCGAGATGCTCGGCAACCTGATCGACAACGCGGTCCGCTATACGCCGGAAGGCGGCCGTATCACGGTGCGCGTGCGCGCCGAGCACGCGGCGCGATTCGTGCATATCGAAGTCGAGGATACGGGCCCCGGCATCCCGGCCGCCGAACGCGAGCGCGTCGTCGAGCGCTTCTACCGGATCCTCGGCCGCGAAGGCGACGGCAGCGGCCTCGGGCTCTCGATCGTGCGCGAGATCGTCACGCAGCACGGCGGCACGCTGACGCTCGACGATCACGTCTACCAGCACGCACCGCGCCTCGCCGGCACGCTCGTGCGCATCAGCCTGCCGCTGGCCGAAACCGCCCCGGATTTACCCTGACGCGCGCCACGGCAGCGCGCCGAGATCGCATCGAAACCGGTGTTTTGCCGGACGTTCGCGCCACGATCGGCACCCGATGCGGCCGATTCGGCGCGGGTTAACGCGCAGTCGTTTTGCACGCGCGAGTCAGCCCGCCGTAAGTTTCCGTGCCAATAATCGTCGACAGGCCCGCCCACCCAAGGCGGCCGCACATCTATATCAAGCGACTTGGAGACGATTCATGGCAACGTTAGGCGGGCAAATTTCGCACTCGCCGATGACGGGCGAAGAGAAGAAGGTGATCTTCGCGTCGTCGCTCGGCACCGTGTTCGAGTGGTACGACTTTTACCTGGCCGGCTCACTCGCGGCCTACATCAGCAAGAGCTTCTTCTCCGGCGTCAATCCGACCGCCGCGTTCATCTTCACGCTGCTCGGCTTCGCGGCCGGCTTCGCGGTGCGGCCGTTCGGCGCGATCGTATTCGGCCGGCTCGGCGACCTCGTCGGCCGCAAGCACACGTTCCTCGTGACGATCGTGATCATGGGCGTCTCGACGTTCGTGGTCGGCTTCCTGCCCGGCTACGCGTCGATCGGCATCGCCGCGCCCGTGCTCTTCATCGCGATGCGGCTGTTGCAGGGCCTCGCGCTGGGCGGCGAGTACGGCGGCGCGGCGACCTACGTCGCCGAGCATGCGCCGGCAAACCGGCGCGGCTTCTACACGGCATGGATCCAGACGACCGCAACGCTCGGCCTGTTCCTGTCGCTGCTCGTGATCCTCGGCGTGCGCACGCTCATCGGCGAGGACGCGTTCGGCAGCTGGGGCTGGCGCGTGCCGTTCGTCGCGTCGATCCTGCTGCTCGCGGTGTCGGTGTGGATCCGGCTGCAGCTGAACGAATCGCCGGTGTTCCTGCGCATCAAGGCGGAAGGCAAGACGTCGAAGGCGCCGCTGACCGAAGCGTTCGGCCAGTGGAAGAACCTGAAGGTCGTGATCCTCGCGCTCGTCGGCCTGACGGCCGGCCAGGCCGTCGTGTGGTACACCGGCCAGTTCTACGCGCTGTTCTTCCTCACGCAGACGCTGAAGGTCGACGGTGCCAGCGCGAACATCCTGATCGCGATCGCGCTGTTGATCGGCACGCCGTTCTTCCTGTTCTTCGGTTCGCTGTCGGACAAGATCGGCCGCAAGCCGATCATCCTCGCGGGCTGCCTGATCGCGGCGCTGACCTATTTCCCGCTGTTCAAGGCGCTCACGCACTACGCGAACCCGCAGCTCGAACTCGCGACGCAGAAGGCGCCGATCACGGTCGTCGCCGATCCGGCCGCCTGCTCGTTCCAGTTCAACCCGGTGGGCACGGCGAAGTTCACGAACTCGTGCGACATCGCGAAAAGCGCGCTCTCGAAGGCCGGCCTGAACTACGAGAACGTCGCGGCGCCGGCCGGTGCGACAGCCGAGATCAAGGTCGGCGACACGGTGATCCCGGCCTACGACGGCAAGGCAACCGACGCGAAGGCGCAGGGCGCGGCGTTCGACAAGACGCTTGCGTCGACGCTGAAGTCGGCCGGCTACCCGGCGAAGGCCGACCCGGCACAGCTCAACTGGCCGATGACGATCGTGATCCTGACGATCCTCGTGATCTACGTGACGATGGTCTACGGCCCGATCGCCGCGATGCTGGTCGAGATGTTCCCGACGCGGATCCGCTACACGTCGATGTCGCTGCCCTATCACATCGGCAACGGCTGGTTCGGAGGCTTCCTGCCGGCGACCGCGTTCGCGATCGTCGCGGCGAAGGGCAACATCTATTCGGGGCTCTGGTATCCGATCGTGATCGCACTGGGCACGTTCGTGATCGGCCTGCTGTTCGTCAAGGAGACGAAGGACTCGGACATCTACGCGCGGGATTGATGTCGATGTGCGGGCGGGTTGCCGGTTGCCGGACGCGTTCCGGCGACAGGCAACCCGCCCCGCGACGAGGCCGGCACGGGCTGCCGGCCACTTTTTTCATGGGTGACGAAAAAAGGTATTGACAGCCCGACAGCCATTCTGCATAATTCATTTCTTCGGCGAATTAGCTCAGTCGGTTAGAGCGACGGAATCATAATCCGCAGGTCCGGGGTTCGAATCCCTGATTCGCCACCAAATGCGAAAAGCCGCTGTTCTGAAAGGAACAGCGGCTTTTTTCATTGCGTCTTGGCCATTCGCCGGTTTCGCTTCCGCGCTTCGAGCATCCCGCCCGCTCCCCATCGACAGACATCAACGCCGCTCTTTACGCCAGCGGCCCGCCAATGTTCGTCGGCCGCACCCCGCGCGGCCGACCACACACACGTCCCGCACAGGACTACGCCGCTACCGAACTGCGTTGCACCTGCGCCTTGCCCTGCACCCGTCCGCGCCAGTTCTCCCCACCCTCCAGCGCCGGCGTCGACTCGAACACCTCCGCGATCCAGTCGGCGAACACGCGCACCTTCTGCGACAAATGCCGGTTGTGCGGATAGACGATCGAGATCGGCTTCGGCTTCGGATTGCAGTCCGGCAGCACCTCGACCAGCGAGCCGTCGAGCAGGTTCGGCAGCACCATGAACAGTGTCGGCTGGATCATCCCGAACCCTTCGAGCCCGCACGTCACATAGGCATCCGAATCGTTGACCGTGACGCTCCCGTTCATCCGCACCTCGAACGGCTTGCCGTCGATCATGAATACCCACGGAATCGCACGCGCGCCGTGGCTCGAACGAAAATTCACCGCATGATGTTCGGCAAGATCGGCAATCTCGTGCGGCTCGCCGTGACGCGCGAGGTAATCGGGCGACGCGCAGGTCACGCGCTTCAACATGCCGATCCGCCGCGCGACCATCGACGAATCCTCGAGCGGCCCGACCCGGATCATGCAGTCGATGCCCTCCTCGACCGGATCCACGTAGCGGTCGGAAAGCCCCAGCTCGAGCGTGATGTCCGGATAGCGCTGCCGGAAAATCGACAGCGACGGCAACACGATGCGCCGCCCGAGCGAACTCGGCATGTGGACGCGCAGCACGCCGCTCGGCTTGCGGTTGCCCGCCTGGAAACTCGCGTCGGCTTCCGCGATCTCAGAGATGATCTTCGTGCAATGCTCGTAGTACGCGGCGCCTTCGGGCGTCAGCGACAGCCGGCGCGTCGTCCGGTGCATCAGGCGCACGCCGAGCAGCGCCTCGAGATTCTGGATGATGGTCGTCACCGACGCGCGCGGCATCGCGAGCGTGTCGGCCGCGCGTGTGAAACTGTTCGCGTCGACCACGCGGGTAAAAACTTCCATTGCCTGGATTCGGTCCATGCTGCTCCCCCCTTCGGATCGCCAACGAAACAGAATAGAGCGCGCGGCAGGCACGGCACAAGCCCCCGGCTATTGTTCTCCCGTCCCGAATAGTTTCGGCATTTCGGACTGGAAATCGACCGGTTTCCGTTCAGTCCAGGACGGCAACCGCTCCGGCCCCGATCACGTGCCGCGTGTCACCGCACGAACCGCTCGCGATACTCCTGCGGCGACGCACCCAGCACGCGCACGAAACTGCGCCGCAGCGTCTCCTCCGAACCGAAGCCGCAACGCGCGGCGATCCGCTTGACGGGCCATGCCGTTTCGCCGAGCAGGCGCTGCGCGGCCTCGACGCGGATCTGCTCGACCGCGCGCGCGGGCGTACGGCCGGTTCCCGCGCGATAGTGGCGCACGAAGCTGCGCTCGCTCATGCGCACGCGCTCGGCCAGTGCGGGCACCGACAGGTCGGCGCTCAGGTGCTCGGCCATCCACGCATGCAGCTCGCCGAACCGGTCGTCGGTGCGCTGCATCGACAGCAACGTGCTGAACTGCGCCTGTCCGCCCGGTCGCTTCAGGAACACGACGAGTTCGCGCGCGACATCGAGCGCGGTCGCCCGCCCGAGATCCTCCTCGACCAGCGCGAGCGCGAGATCGATGCCGGCCGTCACGCCGGCCGACGTCCACAGCGCACCTTCGCGGATGAAGATCGGGTCGGATTCGACGCGCACGTTCGGGTAGCGCGCCGCGAATTCGTCGCAGCGCGCCCAGTGCGTGACCGCGCGCCGCCCGTCGAGCAGGCCGGCCTCAGCGAGCAGGAACGCGCCGGTGCAGACCGACGCCACGCGCCGTGCGCGCTCCGCCTGCTGCCGCACCCAGCCCACCACCCGCGCATCCTGCGATGCCGCGTGCACGCCCTTGCCGCCGGCGACGATCAGCGTATCGGGATGGCGCGGGGCCGAGCGCAGCGACTCGGCCAGCACGACGAGGCCCGACGACGTCTCGAGCGGCCCGGCATCGGCCGCGATGACGCGGGGCGCATACGGCGCCGGCTGACCGCGTTCCAGCGCGAGTTCGTTGACGGACGCAAACACCTGCAGCGGCCCCGACACGTCGAGCAGTTGCGCACGGGGGAACGCGAGAACCAGGATCGAACGCGGGGCGGCAGGCATGGCGATTGGCTGAAAACGTGGGTGATATGGCAATTTCGCCAAACACTACGCGCCTAGAATCGATCTGTCCATCCCGTGCCGAACGGCGCGTTCCACTTCCATTCGGAGTCTCCGCATGCCCCTGCATATCGGCCTTCTCGTGTTTCCGGGCGTCCAGCAACTCGATCTCACCGGCCCGCACGACGTACTCGCGTCGCTGCCCGACGCAACCGTCCATCTGGTCTGGAAATCGCGTGAGGCCATCGCGTCGAGCAGCGGCCTCGCGCTCACGCCGACCTGCACGTTCGACGACTGCCCGCCGCTCGACGTGATCTGCATTCCGGGAGGCATCGGGATCAACGACCTGCTGCTCGATGCCGAAACGATCGCGTTCGTGCAGCAGCGTGCGGCCACCGCGCGCTATGTGACGTCGGTCTGCACGGGCGCGCTGCTGCTCGGCGTGGCCGGCCTGCTGCGCGGGCGGCGCGCGACGACGCACTGGGCGTTCCACGCGCTGCTCGAACCGCTGGGCGCGGTGCCAGTGCGCGAGCGCGTCGTGCGCGACGGCAACCTGATCACGGGCGGCGGCGTGACGGCCGGCATCGACTTCGCGCTGACGATCGCCGCGGAACTGGCCGGCGATGAAGAGGCTCAGTCGATACAGCTGCAGCTCGAATACGCGCCCGCGCCGCCGTTCGACGCCGGTTCGCCCGACACCGCGCCGGCCTCGGTCGTGAAGCGCGTCACCGAACGTTCGGCGGCCAGCTTTGCGAACCGCAAGCAGAAGATCGAGCAGGCGCTGCGCGCGATGTCGCGCTGAACGCGGGTGCAGAGGGAATTGACCGGAGACGACGCGCATTCGCGCAGGAGAACGCATCGATGAACATCATCCGCAGCACCGGATTCACCGCAGACCGCGCGTGGGGTGCGCTCGACATCGCGAACCTGAACGGCACCACGGTCCGCCTACACTGGACCGACCAGCCGTATCGATGGCACGTGAACGACGGCGAGGAAGTGTTCGCGGTGCTCGATGGCCGCGTCGAGATGCGCTATCGCGATGCAGGCGTCGAGCACGCGACCGTGCTCGAAACGGGCGACGTCTTCCACGCGACGGCCGGCACCGAGCACGTCGCGCATCCGCTCGGCGAAGCGCGCATCCTCGTGATCGAGACGGAAGGCAGCGCCTGACGGCGGGTGGCCGTGTGCCAATGTTGCGCGGACGGAAACCGCATCCGCGCGGCGGGTTTCACCCCGTGATCGTGCCCGTGGCCTGCGACGCGATCAGTTTCGGCTGCGGCGTGCACAGGCACTGGCACAGGTCGTGTTCGAGCGCGACGACCTTGCCCATCACGGTCATCGTCCGCTCGCCGCCGTCCGACACGATCACGCCAGGCGACTTGCACGCGGCGCAGAACACGGCCGCGCCGAGATAGGCGAGCTCGCGCCCGTCGAACGACGAATTGGCGATCCCGTCGAGCACGACGCCGCCGTGGTCGGTCGTGTCGCCCTTCAGAATGAATTTGCGGCTCATGATGTCGGTTCTTCCCTCGGAAACGCCGCGCAACGCGGCGTCGGGGCCGCGCACGGACAGTCGGAATCCGCCCGTCGGTCGCGGGCGTGCCGCGAGCATATCACCGCTCGCCGCGGACGCCCCCTTCAGAACTTGTGCCGCATGCCGATCCGCGCCTCGAACTGGCGGTCGTTCGCGGACGCACCGGGCCCGTTGATCGCGGCGACCGCCGGCCGCCCCGTCGAGTCGGTGCCCGACGCGCGCTGATAGACGGCGGTCAGATACACGTCGGTGCGCTTCGACAGGAAGTAGTCAAGCCCCGCCGCGACCTGGTGATACGTTGCGCCGTCGCGGCCGTTCACGCCGCCGCCGCGCGTGTAGTCGTACGCGACGCCGCCGAACAGGTAGGGCGCGAACTGGTAGCGCACGCTCGCCTCGACATTGTTGAACACCGCGTTGCCGGACACGCCGCCGGGGTTCGGCCCGGACGACAGGTCGCCGAGCTGGCGGAACGACGTGTTCGTGTACATCGCGCCGAGCGTCACCGCGCCGATCGCGTAGGTGCCACCCGCCGCCGCGACCTGCAGTGTGCGGGCGGACGCATAGCCCGAATACACGGGCGACAGCATGTTGTTGCCGGGCACGCCGCCCACGGCAGGCGCGGGGCCGCCGGTCGTGCCGAAGAACGACACGTTCGGGTTGCGCGCATTCAGGTAGCCGGCCGCGACCGCGAGCGGCCCGCGCGCGTAGCCGGCCGTCATCGACCACACCTGGTTGCGCGTCGTCGCGCCCGCGATGCCGCCCACGCCATACATCGTCGCGAAGCGGAACCCGTGGTAATCGTTGCTGGTGAACTTGATCGCGTTGTTGGTCGAGTTCGCGTTGTTCACGTTGTCGAGGTCGCCGGGGTGCGCGACCATGTAGCCGCCGAACAGCGCGGCGGCCTCGAGCGGCCCGAGGAAGTCGACATTGGTGTCGTACTGCCGCCCGAGCGTGACGGTGCCGAACGGCCCCGACAGCCCGACGAACGCCTTCTTGCCGAAGATCAGCCCGCCCTGCCCGAGCTTGCCCGTGCTCGGGTCGAAGCCGTTCTCGAGCGTGAAGATCGCCGCCAGCCCGCCGCCGAGATCCTCGACACCGCGCAGCCCCCAGCGGCTCGCCTGCTGCACGCCGCCCAGCATCCGCCACGCGGGCTTGCCGCTCGCCGTGCCGTTCGGACCGGCCACTGCGAGGTTGCTCGTGTAGGTGAGCCCTTCGTCGATAATGCCGTACAGCGTCACGCTGCTCTGTGCATGCGCCGCACCCGCGATCAGCGCGACACCCGCGCCTGCCAACAGCCGTTTTTTCATCGGAAGGTCTCCATTGCGCGGGTCGAATGGCGAAACGCAGGCGTGCGCGTCCCCCGCAGGCGCGCGGCCTGCTCCGGTGCGAACCGGAACGGTCAGGGATGAATCGGGAAAGACGGTCAGCGCATCGCGTCGGCGACGACAGCCGGCCGTGTCCAGCGGCGGCCGGCCGCGACTTCGTACGCGTGGCCGAACTGCAGCACGCCCCAGTCGTCGCGGTAGCGGCCGACGATCTGCATGCCGATCGGCAGACCGGTCGCGCCGAAGCCGCACGGCACCGACAGGATCGGCGCCTCGGTCGACGACAGGTACCAGCACACGCGCATCCAGTCGATGTACGACGCGCCGGTCGCACCCGGCACGTTCGCGGGCACGCGCAAGCCGACGTCGAACGGCATTACCTGCGTGGTCGGCAGCACGTAGAACGCGTAGCGCTGCATGAACGTGCGCATCCGCTCGAACAGGCGCGTCTTGCGCACGAACATGCGGCCGAGATCGGCAGCCGTGAGCGAGCGATGCAGCCGGTATTCGTCGTGAATCTCGGGTTTCAGCGTCGCGCGCTGCGCGTCGTCGAGCCCGTCGACCAGCGTGCCGATCATCCACGCGCGTTCGATGCGGAACACGTCCTCGGCTTCCGAGAGATCGGGATCGTCGAATTCGACTTCGCAGCCGAGCGCCGCGAACACGCGTGCCTGCGCATCGACCGCACGCCCGATCTCCGGATCGACCGGCACGCCGGGCAGGCCGCGCGACATCGCGATCCGCGTGCCGCGGAAGTCGCGCTCGAGCGGCACGGCGAAGCGTGCACCCGGTTCCGCGAGTTCGGTTGCCGTCTCGCCGCCCGGCCCGGCGATCGCGGAGAGCAGCAGCGCGGTGTCGGCCACATCGCGCGCCATCGGCCCGTCGACGCCGAGCGTCGCCCAGCCGTTCAGGTCCGGCGCGCGCGGCACGCGCCCCGGCGACGGCCGCAATCCGACGACGTTGTTCCATGCGGCCGGATTGCGCAGCGAGCCGCCCATGTCGCTGCCGCACGCAAGCGGGTTCATCCCGCACGCGAGCGCGGCGGCCGCGCCGCCGCTGCTGCCGCCCGCGGAACGCGTCAGGTCCCAAGGGTTGCGCGTCGCGCCGAACACGTCGTTGAACGTATGCGACCCGGCGCCGAATTCGGGCGTGTTCGACTTGCCGATCATCAGCGCGCCGGCGCTCGCGCAGCGGCGCACGACGAGCGCGTCGTGCTGCGGCACGTGATCGGCGAACGACGGCGAGCCGTACGTCGTGCGCACGCCGCGCGTCGCGGTGAGATCCTTCTGCGACACGGGCAGCCCGTGCAGCGGCCCCTGCCATTCGCCGCGCATCCAGCGGGCGTCGATCTCGCGCGCACGGGCACGCAGCACGTCGGGATCGACCACGGTCACGAGTGCGTTCACGCGCGGGTTGACCGCCGCGATCCGCGCGAGATGCGCGTCGAGCAGGTCGCACGCGCTGATCTGCCGCCTCTTCAGCAGGTCGAGCATCGTGCGCGCGGACAGGTCGCACAGGTCGCCGGCCGCGACGTCGGCGGGCGGGGGCGAAAACGAAACGGTGGCGGTCATACGGTTCGGGGCGAAGAGGAAAAAGGGAAGCGGCGTCGGTCACGCATCGTGATCGCTGCGATCCGATGCGAACGCGAGCGCGACGAGCGACAGCACGCCGCAGACGATCACGTACCACGCAGGCGCGGCCGGGTTGCCGGTCGCGCCGATCATCCACGTGACGATGAACTGCGCGAAGCCCCCGAAGATCGACACGCCGCCCGCATACGCGATCGACAGCGAGGTTGCGCGCGTGCTCTTCGGAAACAGCTCGGCGAGGATCACGCCGTTCGCGCCGGCGTTGATCGAGTGCAGCGCGGCGAGCAGCATCACGACCGCATACAGCATCGCGATCGACGGCACCGCGCGAATCAGCCAGAAGCCCGGCAGGATCAGCACGGTCAGCGCGATGCGCGACCACAGCGCGACGCGCTTGCTGCCGGTGCGGTCCGACAGCCGCCCGCCGATCGGCGCGGCGACGAACATCACGGCGCCGGACAGGATTCCGCACCACAGCGCGGTATCCATCGGCAGGTGCAGCACCCTGATCGCGTACGTCGACATGTAATAGAGCACGATGAAGTGCGCGGCCGTGCCGCCGATCACGAGGCCGAGTGCGGTCAGCACCGCGCGGCCGTCGCGCCGCAGCACGGTGCGGAGCACCGCGGACGAACGCCGCGCGGCCGCGGCCGGTGCGTGCTGCTCGATCGCGTTGAAGCGCGCGCGCAGATAGAGGCCGACCGGCGCGATCAGCACGCCCAGCAGGAACGGCACGCGCCAGCCCCACGATTCGAGCGATGCCGTGTCGAGGCAAGACGACAGCAGGAAGCCGACGAACGAGCCGGCGAGCGCCGCGGCGCCCTGGCTCGCGAACTGCCAGCTCGTGTAATAGCCACGCTCGCCGGGCGGCGCGCGCTCGGCGAGCAGCGACGTCGATACGCCGACCTCGCCGCCGGCCGAAAAGCCCTGCAGCAGCCGCGCGGCGACGACCAGCACGGGCGCCGTGACACCGATCTGCGCGTAGGTCGGCAGCACGCCGATCATCCCGGTGCCGATCGCCATCGTGACGAGCGTGAGGTTCATCGCGGGCACACGGCCGAAGCGGTCGGCGACGAGCCCGATCACGACGCCGCCGACCGGCCGCGCGATGAAGCCGACGCCGAACGTCGCGACCGACATCAGCAATTGCTGCTGCGCGGACACGGCCGGAAAGAACAGTTTGCCGAGCAGCACCGCGAAGAAGCTGAACACGGTGAGATCGAAGAATTCGAGGCCGTTGCCGATCGTGATCGCGACGATCAGCTGGCGATTGGACGGGGATGCGGCAGCGTCGCCGACATGCCCGCCGAACATGCTGTCCGCTCGGGGCGCCTTCATGAAGGTGTGTCTCCGTACTGGTTATGCCGGTCATGTGCGCGGCCGGTTCGACGGCCTGCGCATGCAGTCTAGGCATTCAAAATACGCAGCCCGGAGCGACATTTTTCGATCGTGATAACGCACGGTTATCGCGTGCTTTCAACGCGGCGGCGCGGTGTAGGATAGGAACGTCGCCACTGCCGCCGCGCCCCGCCACGCCGTGAAACACCACCAGCTCCGGGCGCTTGCCGCCATTGCCGAACACGGCAGCCTGCGCGCGGCCGCGCGCGCGATCCACCTGTCGCAACCCGCGCTGACGAAGGCGATCCGCGAACTCGAACTCGATCTCGGCGTGCCGCTCGTCACGCGCAACGCGCGCGGCGCGCAACTCACGCGTTGCGGGCAGGCCGTCTATGCGCGCGCGCGGCTGATCCTCGCGGAGATGCAGCACGCGCGCGACGACGTGATCCAGTTGTCGGGCGGCAAGGAAGGCGCGCTCGCGTGCGCGCTGACGCCGCTGATGTCGCTCGGCTTCCTGCCGGCCGCGCTCGACGCGTTCCGGCAGCGGATGCCGACGATCCGCCTCGACGTGCGCGAAGGTTTTCTCGACACGGCGCTGCCGCGCCTGCGCGACGGCTCGCTCGACTTCGTGATCGCGATCGTCGACGCGGCACGGCTGTCGCCCGAATTCACGTTCCGGTCGCTGCTCGAATCGGAACTGATCCTGATGACGCGCGCGAGCAATCCGCTGCGTCATTGCACGTCGCTCGCGCAGCTTCAGGATGCGCAATGGATCCTCAACACGTCGCCGGAAAGTATCGGCCGGCTGCTGCAGGACGTGTTCGTCGCGCACGGCTATCCGGCGCCGCAGCCGATCGTCGAATGCACGTCGTTCAGCGCGGCGTTTTCGCTGTCGGTGCATACCGATACCGTGTCGTGCGTGCCGAAGGGCTTCATGGAGGTCGACTGGATCCGCGAGCGGATGGTCGCGATCGACGTGGAGGAAACGATTCCGGCCGTGTCGGTCGGCGTGCTCACGCGCCGCGATGCGCTGAACACGATTGCCTGCGACTACCTGATCCACTGCTTCGTCGAGGCCGTGCGCCGGCACGATCGCGCGAAGCTGCTGTGGCGATAGGGACGCGTCCCGTTCGCATCATATTGCATCGATAAAATCGAATACTTTCACACAATATTTCCCGAAAATTTCGTACAATTACTAAATACAAATTCATAAAAAAGCTTTAAACAAAATCAGAATCGAATCTGCAATTCGACTGCCAACGCCCCTCGAACCCGCTATTCTGCAGCCGCCAGCACGCAAGATAAACACGCCATTTCATAATAATCAATCATCCAAACGATTCGTTCAAATTCAATAAACCGATAGATAGAATTCAATCACCGCTTTCTTTTTATCGACAAAAAAATGGACGAACTCCTACCGATGCGACTATTTGTCAAGGTCGCCGAACTGCACAGTTTCGCGCGCGCAGCCACGGAACTGAACATCTCCAATTCGTCGGCCACCCGCCTCGTCATGGGCATCGAGGACCGGCTCGGCGCACGCCTGTTGAATCGCACGACCCGCAGCCTGTCGCTGACCGATGCAGGCCACCTCTATCTGGCGCAGATACGTCATGTGATCGAGGAAATCGACCGGGTCGAGGAAACGATCGCGTCGATGCACCACGAGCCGATCGGATCGCTGAAAATCGCCGCGCCGGTCATGTTCGGCATGCACGTGCTGGCGCCCGCGATCGAAGCGTTCAAGACGCTGCATCCAGCGATCGTGCCGGAAGTCACGATCGTGGACCGCCATGTCGACCTCGTCTCCGAGGGTTTCGATGTCGGGCTGCTGTTGTCCCAACACATCAGCAACAACACGCTGGTGAAACGCCCGCTCATGCGACTCGAACGCATCGTGTGCGCGGCACCGCAGTATCTCGACGGGCATGGCACGCCGGCCCATCCGCACGACCTCGCGTCCCACGCGTGCCTGACGTTTCACGCCGATTTCGCGGGCGAGCATCTGTCGTTCGACCAGGAGGACCGCACGCGCTTCACCGTGCGCCCGAACAAGTCCGCGTCGTCGAACAACATCGGGCTGATCCGGAACTGGACGCTGTCGGGCATGGGCATCGCGGTCCTGCCCGACTTCCTCGTCAAGCCGGATCTCGATGACGGCCGGCTGCTGGCGCTGCTTCCCGGCTATCGGCTCGAGGAACTCGAGATGAATATCGCGTACCCGAGCCGGCGCCACTTTCCGCGCAAGGCCCGACTTTTCGTCGATCACCTGATCGACCATTTCGTCAGTTGAATGAAGGTGGAATCCCGCACCCTTTTTCGCACCGGCTCGCAGCCGTCCCGCCCGCCTCCCGAACGGCCGGGACGGCGCGCCGGCAAAGCCCCGACAGGCTCCGGGCCGGTCGATCGCCGGGCGCGGGCACGCCTGTTGCGTCCGCGCATCTCGGTAGTCAACCACCCTTGGCAGCCCGCCGCGGAGGACTACACTAATCCTTAATGGGGTGCGGCCGGACAACTCGCGCCCTCAGGGAGACGCCGCCATGAATCGGCCGTTGAATCGCATCCTGCCCCGCGTGACCGGCCTCGCATCGGTCTGGACGTGGGTCAAGTGGTCTTTGCTCGCCGCACTGCTGATCGCGGTGGCAATCGTCGCGCGACTCGTGCAGACCGAGATCGAAACGTCCCGGCTGCAGGCCCGTTACCTGTCCGAGCTCACCCGCGACGTCGGCTACACGGTCGAAACGGGGGCGAGCGATCACATCCGCTTCCCTGCGAACGGCCCTTACGACGAGCGCCTCGGCTACGCGATGATTCCATCGTTCCAGGAGCGGCTGCTCGCGCGCGGCTTCGTCGTCGCCAAGCAGGCGCGCGATTCGCAACGCATGCTGTCGCTCGCCGGTCGCGGGTTGTTCCTCCCTTACGAAGAGAAAGACCAGACAGGCCTGATGCTGTTCGATTCGAACGGCTCGCCGCTGTTCGCGACCGTGTTCCCGCAACGCGTCTACGCCGACTTCGACACGGTGCCGCGCGTGATCACCGATTCCCTGCTGTTCATCGAGGACCGCTACCTGCTCGACGCGAACCAACCGAACCGCAACCCCGCGATCGACTGGGGGCGCTTCGGCCGCGCGCTCGCCGACCAGGCGCTGCACGTCGTCGACCGCCACCAGGCGCGCCCGGGCGGCAGCACGCTCGCGACGCAGATCGAGAAGTTCCGCCATTCGCCCGACGGCCGCACCGCGACGCCGCCCGAGAAGCTGCGGCAGATCGCGTCCGCGTCGATCCGCGCGTACCTGGACGGCCCGCAGACGATGCTCGCGCGCCGCACGATCGTCGTGCGCTACCTGAACTCGGTGCCGCTCGCCGCGCGGCCGCATATCGGCGAAATCACCGGCATCGGCGACGGTCTCGCCGCCTGGTACGGCCGCGACTTCAACGACGTGAACCGCATCCTGTCCGCGCCGACGACCGGCGACAACGTCGACGAACAGGGCAAGACGTTCCGCGAGGTGCTGTCGCTGATCATCGCGCAGCGCGCGCCGTCGTACTTCCTCAACGGCGGCTTTCCGGCGCTGCAGCGGCTGACCGACAGCTACCTGCGGCTGCTGTCGGGCGGCGGCGTGATCTCCCCCGCGCTGCGCGATGCCGCGCTCTCCGCGCAGATCGAACGCAGCGCGCCGCCGGCCACAGCGCACGTGCAGTCGTTCGTGTCGCGCAAGGCCGTGACGTCCGCGCGCGCATCGCTGCTGTCGGCGCTTGGTATCAGCGACGTGTACCAGCTCGACCAGTTCGACCTGGAGGCGACGAGCACGCTCGACAACGGCGTGCAGCAGGCCGTCGCCGAACGGCTCGCGCGGGCATCGACGCGCGACGGCGCGCAGGCCGCCGGCCTGTACGGTTTCGAGATGCTCGCGCCAAAGGACGACCCGTCTCACCTCACGTACAGCTTCACGCTGTACGAACGCCGCAACGGCGCAAACCTGCTGCGCGTGCAGACCGACAGCGTGAACGAGCCGTTCGACGTGAATCGCGGCGGCCGCATCAACCTCGGCTCGACCGCGAAACTGCGCACGCTGATCACGTACCTGCAGATCGTCTCCGACCTGCATGCGCGCTATGCGAACCTGTCGAACGCGGCGCTCGCGCGCGTGAAGCCCGACCCGGTCGACGGGTTGTCTCACTGGGCGCTCGACTACCTGTCGCATACGCGCGACCGCTCGCTGCAGGCGATGCTCGACGCGGCCGTCGAGCGCAAGTATTCGGCGAGCCCCGACGTGTTCTACACGGGCGGCGGCGCGCAGGTGTTTTCCAACTTCGAGAAGTCGGACAATGGCCGCATCCTGACGCTGCACGCGGCGTTCGAGCACTCGGTCAACCTCGTGTTCGTGCGGCTGATGCGCGACATCGTCCACTACGAGACGCTGCAGGCGGCCGGCCCGTCGTCGTCGTGGCTCGGCGATCCCGCGCAGCGCCAGCACTACCTGCAACAATTCGTCGACGGCGAAAGCCAGGTCTACGTGAAGCGCTACTACACGCGCTATGCGGGCAAGGCGCCCGACGATGCGCTCGCGCTGATGCTGCACGACGTGCGCAAGTCGCCGCCGAAGATCGCGACGGTGCTGCGCAGCGTCGCGCCGAACGAATCGCTCGCGTGGTTCGATGCGCAGATGCGCACGCAACTGAAGGGCACGCCGGCCGCGACGCTGTCCGACGACGATCTCGCCGCGCTCTACGCGAAGTACGCGATCGACCGCTTCAACCTCAACGATCGCGGCTATATCGCGAGCGTCCATCCGCTCGCACTGTGGACGCTCAACTACCTGCGCGCGCATCCGGGCGCGCCGCTCGGCGATGTTCAGCGCGACAGCCGCGATGCGCGTTTCTACACGTACTCGTGGCTGTACAAGACCCGTTACCACGGGACCCAGGACCGGCGCATCCGCCGCATGGTCGAGCTGCGCGCATACGCGGAGATCACGAAAGCGTGGCGCGCGCTCGGCTACCCGTTCGCGGAAGTCACGCCGTCCTACGCGGCCGCGATCGGCGCGTCGGGCGACCAGCCCGACGCGCTCGCGAAACTGATCGGCCTGATCGCGAACGGCGGCCAGAAAGCACCGACCGAGACGATCACCCGGCTCGACTTCGCGAAGGGTACGCCGTACGAAACCCGCTTCGTGCGCGCGGCCGCGCAGCCGCAGCCGACGCTGTCGCCGGAAATCGTCAACGTTGTGCACACGCTGCTGCGCGACGTCGTGCTCAACGGCACCGCGCGCCGCCTCGCGGGCGGCTTCACGCTGCCCGACGGCAAGACACTCGACGTGTACGGCAAGACGGGGACGGGCGACCAGCGCTTCAACGTCTATGCGCGCGGCGCGCGCCTGATCGAGTCGCGCAAGGTCAACCGCAGCGGCACGTTTGTATTCGTGCTCGGCGACCGGTTCTTCGGGGTCCTGACGGCTACCGCGCACGAACCGTATGCGGCACGCTACGACTTCACGAGTGCGATGGCCGTGCAGTTGCTGAAGTCGATGGCGCCGGCGCTCGCGCCGCTGATCGAACGCCCGGCCCGCGCCGGCACGCGCACCGCGGGCCCCGCGCCGCAAGCGGAAACGCCTGCGCCGGGCGTCGCTGCCGCACAACCGTCCTGAGCGCCGCGCATCCGTTCCTGCGCCGGCGCGCCGCTCAGTGCGAGCGGCCGTCGAAGTGCGTGACAGGCAGCGCGTCGAGGTCGACATCCTCGAGGCAGCGCACGTTGATCGCAGCCATCGCGGTACCGTTCGGATGCACGCCCTCGCCGAACGCATGGATCCCGCAACGCTTGCAGAAGAGGTGCTTGATCACGTGCTTGTTGAACATGTAGGTCGCGAGGTTCTCGTCGGGCGTGAGGAGCTTCATCTGGTCGCGCGGCACGAACCACATCAGCGCGCCCTTGCGCCGGCAGATCGAGCAGTTGCACGCCATCACACCCTGCAGGTCGCCTTCCGCCTCGAACTTCACGTCTCCGCAGTGACAGCTTCCGCGATAAAGCATGGTCGTCTCCCGGTGCGGCCCGTGCACGACGACGGCGCCCGGTCGGGACACCGTTGGCCGAGCCGATCCATTCGCGTACAGTAGCGCGCACATGCGCCGCACGCAATGTCCGGCGGCGCCCGTCCCGACCCTACCCAAACCAAGGAAAACCGTCATGCTCGAACTGCGCCCCGGCTGCGAATGCTGCGACAAGGACCTGCCGCCCGATTCGGCGGATGCGCGCATCTGTACGTTTGAATGTACGTTCTGCGCGACCTGCACCGACGACGTGCTGAAGGGCCGCTGCCCGAACTGCGGCGGCGACCTGGTCGTGCGCCCGCGGCGGTCGGCGAGCCTGCTCGCGAAATACCCGGCGTCGACGGAGCGCATCCACAAGCCGGGTGGCTGCGCGAACGCCTGACCGCGTCGCATCGCCCGCCCTTTCCCGTCACGACATCTCGATCCGCGCGCGCGTCACCGCGAGCAGCGTCGCCATCGCGCGGCGCGCACCGTCCTCGTCGCGCACGCGGATCGCGTCGCTGACGGCCGTATGCTCGGCGAGCGACGCGTTGTAAACATCCGCGCGGCGCGCATTCAGTTGCAATTGCGCCTCGAGCGTGCGATCGATCAGCGCGCCGAGCGGCACCAGCAGCTCGTTGCCGCCGGCCTCCAGCACGCTCAGGTGAAAGCGCAGGTCGGCCCGCACCCATTCGTCAACGTTGCGCGCGGCGGCCATCGCGCGCGCCGCGCCGTCGATCGCATCGAACGCCTCCGGCGTATGTGCACGCGCGGCAAGCGCGGCCGCGTACGGCTCGATCATCTCGCGCATCTCCTGCAGCTTCAGCGCGAACGCGAGCGGCGGCGCGACGCGCGCATACCACTCGAGCAGGTCGGCGTCGAGCAGGTTCCATGCGCGGCGCGGCCGCACGCGCGTGCCGACCTTCGGCCGCGATTCGACCAGCCCTTTCGACGTGAGCGTGCGCAGCGCCTCGCGCATCACCGTGCGGCTCACGCCGTACATCTCCATCAGGTCGGGCTCCCTCGGCAGCAGCGACTCGGGCGGATAGTCGCCGCGCAGGATCGCCGTCGCCAGCAGAAAGGCCGTCTGTCCATGCAGGTCGCGTTGAATGATCGTTCTCCGTTGGGCCGGCAGGCCGGCTGCCCACTATCTGCACAATAGTGCTATTAATACTATTTTTTATCGGGCTACGCTAGGATAACCGTGAAAGCACGCGACCGTGCGCCGCGCCCGAGCGGCCGCGCCGGTCAACCATGGAGACACGCATCATGAAAATCACCCGCCTCGAAACCTTCGTCGTCCCGCCGCGCTGGCTGTTCCTCAAGATCGAAACCGACGAGGGCATCGTCGGCTGGGGCGAGCCGGTCGTCGAAGGCCGCGCGCACACGGTCGAGGCCGCCGTGCAGGAGTTGGCCGACTATCTCGTCGGCAAGGATCCGCTGCTGATCGAGGATCACTGGCAGGTAATGTACCGCGCGGGCTTCTACCGCGGCGGCCCGATCATGATGAGCGCGATCGCGGGCGTCGACCAGGCGCTTTGGGACATCAAGGGCAAGCATCACGGCGTACCCGTGCACGCGCTGCTGGGCGGCCAGGTGCGCGATCGCATCAAGGTGTATTCGTGGATCGGCGGCGACCGGCCGAGCGACGTCGCGAACAACGCGCGCGCGGTCGTCGAGCGCGGCTTCAAGGCCGTGAAGATGAACGGTTCCGAGGAGTTGCAGATCGTCGACACCTACGACAAGGTCGAGCAGGTGATCGCGAACGTCGCGGCAGTGCGCGACGCGGTCGGCCCGCACGTCGGGATCGGCGTCGACTTCCACGGCCGCGTGCACAAGCCGATGGCGAAGGTGCTCGCGAAGGAACTCGATCCGTACAAGCTGATGTTCATCGAGGAGCCGGTGCTGTCAGAGAACGCCGAGGCGCTGCGCGACATCGTCAACCAGACCAACACGCCGATCGCGCTCGGTGAACGGCTGTACTCGCGCTGGGATTTCAAGCACATCCTTGCGGGCGGCTACGTGGATATCATCCAGCCCGACGCGTCGCACGCGGGCGGCATCACCGAGTGCCGCAAGATCGCGACGCTCGCGGAAAGCTACGACGTCGCGCTCGCGCTGCACTGCCCGCTCGGCCCGATCGCGCTCGCCGCGTGCCTGCAGCTCGACGCGATCAGCTACAACGCGTTCATCCAGGAGCAGAGCCTCGGCATCCACTACAACCAGGGCAACGACCTGCTCGACTACCTGCGCAACCCCGAGGTGTTCCGCTACGAGGACGGCTTCGTCGCGATCCCGCAGGGCCCGGGGCTCGGCATCGACGTCAACGAGGAGAAGGTGCGAGAGATGGCGAAGACGGGCCACCGCTGGCGCAACCCGGTGTGGCGCCACGCGGACGGCAGCGTCGCCGAGTGGTGAGCGCGATGCGCATCGCGCGCGGTCGCGGCCCGCGCGATACGCATCGACTTCAGTGCGGCCGCCCGACAGGCGGCCGTTTTTGCATGCGCGGCGCCACGCCAGGGTGCCGCGCGAAACCTGCCGTCAGCCGAGCGCCGCGAACCCCGGCACGCTGAACGACAGCACCGCGGCCGCGACGAACACGCCGATCATCGTCAGCCCTTCCAGATGCAGGATGTTGCGGAACGTGTGCGCGTCCTCGGTCGAGGCGGTGCGGCGCAAGCGCGGCAGCGCCGAGAAGCGGTTCAGGCCGCCGAGCACGAGCGCGAGCGCGACGAGCAGCAGCTTCAGCAGCAACACGCGCCCCCACGTGCTGCCGTCGAGCGGCGCAAGCGAACCGCCGAGCCCGCGCAGCGCATTGAGCACGCCTGTTCCGAGCAGGAATACGACCGCGATGATCGACGTACGCGACAGTTGCTGGCCGATGCGGATCAGCGCACCGCGCGCGACCGACGAACCGAGCGCCGGCAGCACCGCGAGCCCGCCCGCGAGCACGAGGCCGCCCCACACGGCCGTCGCGAGCAGGTGCAGCGTCTGTACGCCGACCGCCGCGGACAGCGCGCCCGTATCGGCCGCATGGCCGAGCGATGCCTTGCCGGCCGCGACCACGATCACCGCGAGCCACAGCACCGCATGCGCGGCCGGACCGTCCGGCTTCGCCAGCGCGACGATCGCGAGCAACACGGCGCCGGCGAACGCGACGCTCCACGCGAAGCCCGCGTGCGTCTGCATCAGCATGACGGGAATCGCGGCGAACGCGCCGCCGAGCCCCGCGCCGCTCATCGTCGCGGCCTCGTAGACCAGCCAGCCGAGATCCGCGAGCACGAGCGCCAGCGCCGCCGCGGCCAGCGAATGTTGCGCGCGCAGCCATGCGGGATGCGACGGCGCGATGATCGGCCGCGCGCCGTCCTTGCCGAGCCACGCCTTGAGCAGTGCCGAGCCGACCGCCATCGCGAACGCGGCGTCCATCAGCGCGGCGAGCGCGACCTGCCCGATCCACAAGCTGTCGAACTTCATCGCGCACACCCTCCCGGCAACGGCAGGCCGGCAATGCGGCGGCAACAGGACGGACAGCGTGAAGAAGGCAACGGCACGGTAGAAAACGTCATCGATGAATCCGGAAACGGGAGAAATGACTGGACCTGCGGCGGAGGCGGCGCCGCGCGACCCGCGAGTGTACGGTCTTCGATGGTGAAAACGCACGCCGGTTCACACAGTCGCGAAGCAATGCGCGTCAAATTGTCGCAAGTCGCAAACAGACAGGAACCGATGTCCTTTTGCCAAATAGCCGTCATTACCCATCGATGATAGAATGCCGCGTCGCAGCAGCCCGCCTGTCCTGCCGTCCATGCGCCGAGCCGATCGTAGCCCGGACAAGGTCCCCGACGAATAAACATGGAGTCTCGTGTGTCTTCAAGACGCCTCTTCCGTCCGCTGCTCGCCGTTCTGTTGATCGGCGGTGCGGGCCTTATGAGCGCTGCCCAAGCGCAGACCAAGCCAACGGAGCAAGCGCACGCCCAGCAGGCGCCGCTCAAGGCACCCGATACGATGGCCGAGCGCGTTCGCGGCTGTACTGCATGCCATGGCGTCCATGGCCAGGGTACGGACAACGACTATTTCCCGCGTCTTGCCGGCAAGCCGGCCGAGTACCTGTACAACCAGCTCGTCAACTTCCGTGACGGCCGGCGCAAGTACCCGCCGATGAACTACCTGCTGACGTACCTGAACGACGACTACCTGCGCGAAATCGCCGAGCACTTCTCGGCCGAGCGTCCGCCGTACCCGACGCCGGCGAAGCCGACGCTGCCCACCGCGACGCTCGCGCGCGGCAAGCAGCTCGTCACGCAGGGCGATCCGTCACGCAAGCTGCCGGCCTGCGTGGCCTGCCACGGCGCAGGGCTGACCGGCATGCAGCCGGCAATCCCGGGCCTCGTCGGCCTGCACGCCGATTACCTGAGCGCGCAGCTCGGCGCATGGCGCTCGGGCAACCGCCACGCGAAGGCGCCCGACTGCATGCACGACATCGCATCGAAGCTTTCCGACGAAGACGTGACGGCCGTGACCGCATGGCTCGCCGCACAATCGGCACCCGCCAACCCCGTGCCGGCTCCGGCGCGTTCGATGAAGACTCCGCTCGCCTGCGGCAGCGAACCGCAATAAGGCAAGGGAGACAGACACAATGAAACGCAAGTCCCTGTTTGCACTCTCGGCTGCCGCGATCGTCGCGGCCGCCGCCCTCGTGCCGGTCCTGTGGCCGGGCAACGACACGCTGCACGGCGCCTCCGCCGTCGCGGCCACGCCGGCCGACCAGGCCACGCTGATCAAGAAGGGCGAATACCTCGCACGCGTCGGCGACTGTATCGCGTGCCACACCGTGCGCGGCGGCAAGTCGTTCGCGGGCGGCCTGCCGATGGCGACGCCGTTCGGCACGATGTACACGCCGAACATCACGCCGGACGACCAGAACGGCATCGGCAAGTGGACGTCGGACGACTTCTACCGCGCGATGCACACGGGTCGCTCGAAGGACGGCAGCCTGCTCTACCCGGGCTTCCCGTTCGCGAGCTACACGAAGGTCACGCGCGCGGATTCGGACGCGATCTACGCATACCTGCGCTCGGTTGCGCCGGTATCCGTGCCGAGCCGTCCGCACGAACTGAAATTCCCGTTCAACAACCGCAACCTGCTGATCGGCTGGCGCACGCTGTTCTTCAAGGAAGGCGAGTACAAGCCGGATCCGACGAAGTCGGTAGAATGGAACCGCGGCGCCTACCTCGTCGAAGGCCTCGGCCACTGCTCGATGTGCCACACGTCGATCAACATGATGGGCGGCCCGGTGAGCTCGTCGGCATTCGCAGGCGGCCTGATCCCGCTGCAGAACTGGTATGCGCCGTCGCTGACGAACGACAAGGAACTCGGCCTCGGCGACTGGCACGTGCAGGAGCTGTCCGACCTGCTGCAGGCCGGCGTGTCGCACAAGGGCGCGGTGTTCGGCCCGATGGCGGACGTGGTCCACAACAGCCTGCAGTACATGTCTGACGAAGATACGCGCGCGATGTCGACGTACCTGAAGTCGATCCCGCAGAAGGCTGAAGCACCGAAGAACATGCAGTACGAACCGTCGAAGCAGTTCGGCAACGCGCTGTTCGACCAGGGCAAGAAGATCTACGCAGACAACTGCGCGACCTGCCACGCCGAAACCGGCGCCGGCAAGCCGCCTGCGTATCCGCCGCTCGCGGGCAACCACTCGATCATGATGGAATCGGCAGTCAACCCGATCCGCATGGTGCTGAATGGCGGCTACCCGCCGAGCACGTTCAAGAATCCGCGTCCGTATGGGATGCCGCCGTTCGCGCAGTCGCTATCGAACCAGGAAGTCGCGGCAGTCGTCACGTACATCCGCATGTCATGGGGTAACAACGGGACGCCGATCTCGCCGCAACAGGTGAGCGATCTCCGTTCCGCGCCGCTCGACTAAGAAGCGGCCAACACAAACGGGGCGCGGCTGCGGGAAACCGCGGCCGCGCCCTTTTGCATTTTGTAACGCCACATCCCGCGCGGGCCGCGCGAGGCGTTGCAGATCATAAAACTCAAGAGTGGTATCTATGTCTTTCGAATCTCTCGGCTTGGCCGAACCGCTGGTCAAGGCGGTCAATGAGCTCGGCTACACGTCGCCGACTCCGATCCAGCTGCAGGCGATCCCCGCCGTCCTCGGCGGCGGCGACCTGCTCGCCGGCGCGCAAACGGGCACCGGCAAGACCGCCGGCTTCACGTTGCCGATCCTGCAGCGCCTGCATACGTTCTACGCCGAGAATCGCGGCGCGAAGCGCGCGGTGCGCGCGCTGATACTCACGCCGACGCGCGAACTCGCCGCACAGGTCGAGGAAAGCGTCCGTGCATACGGCAAGTACCTGAAGCTGCGCTCGACCGTGATGTTCGGCGGCGTCAGCATCAATCCGCAGATCGATGCGCTCAAGCGCGGCGTCGACATCGTCGTCGCAACGCCGGGGCGCCTGCTCGACCACATGCAGCAGAAGACGATCGACCTGTCGAATCTCGACATCCTCGTGCTCGACGAAGCCGACCGGATGCTCGACATGGGCTTCATCCACGACATCAAGCGCGTGCTCGCGAAGCTGCCGCCGCAGCGCCAGAACCTGCTGTTCTCGGCCACCTTCTCCGATGAAATCAAGGCGCTCGCCGACAGCCTGCTCGACTCGCCGGCGCTGATCGAGGTCGCGCGCCGCAACACGACCGCCGAGAGCATCGCGCAGAAGATTCACCCGGTCGACCGCGACCGCAAGCGCGAACTGCTCACGCACCTGATCCGCGAACACAACTGGTTCCAGGTGCTCGTGTTCACGCGCACGAAGCACGGTGCGAACCGGCTCGCCGAGCAATTGGAGAAGGACGGCATCAGCGCGATGGCGATCCACGGCAACAAGAGCCAGTCGGCACGCACGCGCGCGCTGGCCGAGTTCAAGAACAGCACGCTGCAGGTGCTCGTCGCGACCGATATCGCCGCGCGCGGGATCGACATCGACCAGTTGCCGCACGTCGTCAACTTCGACCTGCCGAACGTGCCGGAAGACTACGTGCACCGGATCGGCCGCACGGGCCGCGCGGGCGCGACCGGCGAAGCCGTGTCGCTCGTATGCGTCGACGAGAAGCTGCTGCTGCGCGACATCGAGCGGCTGATCAAGCGCGAGATTCCGCAGGAAGTGATCGCGGGCTTCGAACCCGATCCGAACGTGAAGCCGGAGCCGATCCAGCAGCGCCGCGGGCAACAGCAGCAGCAGCCGCGTGGCGGCAGCGGCGGTGGTGGCGGCAATCGCCAGCCGCGCGCGGGCGGCTCAGGCCAGCCGGCCGCGAAACGCGACGGCAACGCGCAACCGAAAGCGTCGCAGCAGAAGGCCGCGAAGCCGCGCACGCAAGGCGGCGCCGGCAGCAGCGGCGGACGTCCGGCAGGCGGCGGCAACAGCGCCCGCCCCGCGAGCGGCAACGCCGCGCACGCGAACCGCAACCGTTCGTCGCGCAGCGGCCAGCGCGGTCACTGAAGCCGTGCGGCCGCGCGCCGCAGGTGCTCGACCTGGCGTTGCCAGCGTGCGAGCACCGCGGCGCGCTCCCCTTCCAGCGTGAACGTGACGCCTGTCGCGAGACGCGCATAGCCGACCCGCTGCGCATCGCCGTGTGCGATCGTCGCAGCGAATCCGGCCAGCCCGCCGAAATCGCCTTCGAGCGGCTCGATCCTCAATTGCGCCTGAAAGAATGCACCGTCCGCGACGAGCGTCAACGCGGCCGTGCGCCGTTGCGCGATCGCGCGCGCCGCACGCGATTGCGGCCATAGCGCAATCAGCAGCGTGCGCGCATCGTGCGCATAGATCTCGCCGACGCCGAGCAGCGTCGTGCGCAACTGGCCGTCGTCGGTCGCGACGATCAGCGATGCGGCGAGGTCGGCATGACGCTCGAGCGCGGTACCGTCGAACAGCGAGACGACGGCCGGCGGCCACGCGTCGAACGTCCATTGTTCGAGCGCGTGGCGATGGGAATCGGTCATGATGGCGTGGCCCCGGTGGAGAGCAGATGGCGAAGCCGCAGCATACGCGCGGCGGGCCGTGCGCCGGCGATCAGCGCAAGAATACGTGCCGCGTGATCTTCGTGAGCGGATAGTGAACGCCCGGCTGGATCTTCGCGGGCAGGTCGAGCGGCTTGAGCAGCATCTTCACGCACATGTCGGCCGACAGGTTGCGCCGCACGAGCGAACTGATGCGCGCGACGCGCTCGCGGTTGTATTGGCTGTCGCCGACGCGATCCGGATAGCGGACCGCGAACACGTGGCGCAGCGCGATCTCGGAATCCTCGTTCTTGATTTCCATCACACGGCGCGCGAGTGCACCGAGCACGGCGAGCCGGCCGTTGCCTTCGACCTGGTTGTACTTCTTGAAGAATTTGAAGAAGTGCTTGTAGTGACGCACTTCGTCCGTGCGGATGTTGTCGGTGATTTCCTTCAGCACGGGCTCGTCGGAACATTCGTTGATCGCGCGATAGAGCGTGGCCGTGCCCGTCTCGACGACGCAGCGCGCGACCATCTCGAGCGCACGGGTCTTCTCGAACGCCTCGACCTTGCAGGTCTTCGAATACTCGGCGAAGAAATTCGCGAATGCGGTATCCCAGTCGAACTCGGGCCACACGTGCGCGATGTACGCCTTCAGCGCGCGCCCGTGCTGCAATTCTTCGTGCTCCCATGCATTGTTGAGCCATGCGGAGACTTCCGGATCGTCGTTGAAGAATTCGCTCAGATTGCTCGTGTAGAGATCCGAGCCGCTTTCGATGAACGACGATGCGCACAGCAGCAGCAACAGATCCTCGTTCGCGGCGGCACGCTGACGATCGATCCGGTTCAGGTCGATGTCCTCGATACGCCACGGCATCACATGCGTCGTTTTGGTGTCCATGGTGGTGCGCTCCCAGTCGTCGCGCGCGGGGGCCGGCCCATGCCTCCGGCACAGGCGCCAACCGTCCCGCAAGCGGCGTATTGCTTCGTTTATAGTGAATTGGTCCGGCCGAACCACATTCAGGCATCTTAGCCGGACTTTGATGTTCGTGCTCCAGAGCACTGACCACGCCCGACGAGCGCAGTTCCACGGCGTCTGTTGCCGTTCGTTAGACGAGTCCTTCGAACCGCTTGCAGCCGTTCGATGGTACATGCCGGCACCCAACGAAACGGGCGGCCGTTTCGGCCGCCCGTGAAGCGCAACAACTGCTGGTGAACGCTGGAAGCGAACCGTCAGAAACCGGCCGCCAGGCCATCGCGCCGGCTGTCGCTCGCGGCCACGTAGCCGCGCTCGCGATCGTCGCGGTCGAGACGCCAGATGAACTGCCCCGAACCGAAGTCCATGTAAGGATCGTCGATCGACTTGATCGTATGGCCGCGTGCGGCGAGCGCGTCGACCGTCGCGCGATTCATCGTCGATTCGACGTCGAGCGTGAAGTCGCGGTTGACCTTCCAGCGCGGCGCATCGCAGGCGGCCTGCGGCTGCTGCCCGTAGCCGAGCATCCGCACGACGGTCTGCAGGTGGCCCTGCGGCTGCATGTCGCCGCCCATCACGCCGAAGCTCATCACGGCCTCCGTGCGACCGTCGACCTCCTCGGTGACGAACGCCGGGATGATCGTGTGGAACGGCCGCTTGCCGCCCGCGACGACGTTCGGCGAAGCCGGATCCATCGAGAAACCGTGCCCGCGGTTCTGCAGCGCGATGCCGGTGCCGGGCACGACGAGCCCCGAACCGAAGCCCATGTAGTTCGACTGGATGAAGCTCACCATCATCCCGCGCTCGTCGGCCGCCGACAGGTAGATCGTGCCGCCCGAATGCGGCCGGCCGGCGCCGAAGTGCGTCGCGCGCGCGGGATCGATCAGCTTCGCGCGTTCGGCGAGATACGCGTCGTCAAGCATCTGCTCGGGCGTAACTTCCATCGCACGCGGATCGGCGACGTAGCGATAGACATCCGCGAACGCGAGCTTCATCGCCTCGATCTGCAGATGCTGCGAGTCGGCCGAATCGACAGGCCATTCGGTCAGCCCCGCATGCTCGGCGATCCCGAGCGCGATCAGCGCGGCGATGCCCTGCCCGTTCGGCGGGATCTCGTGAATCGTGTGACGGCCGAAGCGCTTGCCGATCGGCTCGACCCATTCCGGCCGGTACGCACGGAGATCGGCTTCGGTCATCGCGCCGCCGCCTTCGCGGGAGAACGCGGCGATGCGCTCCGCAAGCTCGCCCTCATAGAACGCGCGGGCGCCGTCCTTCGCGAGCGTGCGCAGTGTCTGCGCGTGACCGGGCAGGCATACGCGTTCGCCGACGAGCGGCGCACGGCCGCGCGGCATGAAGGTCTCCGCGAAACCCGGCAGCCCCTGCAGCTCGGGCACGGCGGCCGCCCACTTGTGCGCGACGATCGGCGGCACCGCATAGCCGCGCTCCGCGATCTCGATCGCCGGCTCGAGCAGATCCGCGAACGGCAGCGAGCCGAACTTCGCGTGCAGCGCTTCCCAGCCCGCGATCACGCCCGGCACCGTGACGGTATCCCAGCCGCGCGTCGGCTTGTTCGCGATGCCGTGCGCATCCTCGCCGTGGCGCTTGCGGAAATAGTCGGCGTTCCACGCGGCCGGCGCGACGCCCGACGCGTTCAGCCCGGACAGCCGCTCGCCGTCCCACACGAGCGCGAACGCGTCGCCGCCGAGCCCGCACGACACGGGCTCGACGACCGTGATCGCGGCCGCGGCGGCCAGCGCCGCATCGATCGCGTTGCCGCCCTTCCACAGCATCCGCAGCCCGGCCTGCGCGGCGAGCGGGTGCGACGTCGACACGACGTTGCGCGCGAACACCGGAATGCGGGTCGTCGGATACGGGTTGTGCCAGTTGAAGCCAGTCATCGGTTCCACCTCGTCGAAAGCTGAAATGAGCGCGCCCGCATGCGCGGGCAATCCGCCATTGCAGCGCGATCGGCGGAATCGCACAAATTCATTTGTCACATGAATCCATGCAGTTTCCGCATGAATTGCGTGCAGCCACGCCCCGCAGGCAGGCCGAACGCCGTTGCCGCCCTTACAATACCCGCTCCGTCTCACGACACGACCATCGAGCCATGACCCGAGATCCCCGCCTCACCCTCAACGCGCGCCAGCAGGAACTGCTCGAATGGGTGCAGCGCGACGGCTTCGTGACCGTCGACGATCTCGCCGCGCACTTCGCGGTCACGCCGCAGACGATCCGCCGCGACGTGAACTGGCTCGCCGACCTGAACCTGCTGCGCCGCTATCACGGCGGCGCGAGCCTGCCGACCAGCTCGGAGAACGTGTCGTACACGGCGCGCCAGCGAATGTTCCACGACGAGAAGCGGCGCATCGCGGCGCTCGCGGCGTCGCACATCCCCGACCAGGCATCGCTGTTCATCAACCTCGGCACGACGACCGAGGAAGTCGCACGCGCGCTGAACCGCCATCACGGGCTGCACGTGATCACGAACAACCTGAACGTCGCGTCGATGATGAGCGGCTACCCCGACTGCGAGGTGCTGATCACGGGCGGCATCGTGCGGCCGTGGGACAAGGGTATCGTCGGCGAGCTCGCGATCGACTTCATCCGGCAGTTCAAGGTCGACTACGCGATCATCGGCACGTCGGCGATCGAGGCCGACGGCACGCTGCGCGACTTCGACACGCGCGAGGTGCGCGTCGCCGAGGCGATCATGCAGCACGCGCGCACGGTCTACCTCGTGACCGACCATTCGAAGGTCGGACGCCCCGCGCTGGTGCGCCAGGGCCACCTGAGCCAGGTTCACGCGCTCTTCACCGACAAGCCGCTGCCGCCCGAGATGGCCGACACGGTGGCCGCCGCCGGCACCCAGGTGTACGTCGCGGAATGACGCTTGCGATGCTGCATCGCACCCGAAACTTCAAGTGAAATCAAGAAGTTGGCGCTGCGACCCGACCGCTTGCGCGCGGCCCGGCTGTCAAATGGAAAATTAACGGGGCACGATTTGTCGTTGCGTGCGTACTCGACTAGACTCCAGTTCCCCGGCCCGTTCGCCCGATCCGCCCGTGCCAAGGCGTGTGCGAATCACAGGCCGGCGAATACAGCTTTCCCCCCAAGCCATACCCCGCGGGGTATCGTGCGTCGGCGTTTGCGCCGGCCGCGCGGGCAGACCGATTGCCATGGAGAGAACGATGCTGAGTCCGCATGAATTCGCCACGCTATTGCTTGTGAAGGACGCGCCTGACCAGCGCGACATGGATCGGGATGAGCTCGACATCCTGCTCGAACAGCAGCTCGTCCGCCTGGAAGGGCTCGGCTCGGGACGCAAATACTGCGTGACCGAGACCGGCGACGCCGCGCTGCGATCCATCAAGTACCGCTATTCATAAAATCCCGCTGTTCCTGTGACCTGACCGCGCGGCCGGCTTCCCGGCCGCGCGGTCGTTCCTGCTTCCCCCGCCGGTTCGCCGCAGCCTGCTTCAGCCGCCGCGCAGCGTCGGATCGACCGCCGCCCGCCAGCTGATGGCCTGGGCCCGCGCACCGTTGAAATACGCGATCCAGCCGGCGCGCGCCGCCGCGTCAGGCGCCGCATAGTGCGTCGAAAGTTCGTTTACGAACGCACAATAGTTCGCTTCGGTCAGCCCGCGATACCGTTTCGCCACGTATGCGTCGTACAGCGTCGAGTAGACCGGCTGCGCGTCCGCGCCCCAGTCGCGCGCCGTGCCGCCGCACGACGACTGCAGGTCGACGAACGACGGCGCCCGCCAGTTGCCGGCGAGCGGCGGCGTGCCGGCGCTGCACCCCGCCAGAAGGACGGCGCACACGCCCGCCCACATCCCAATACGCATGATTCACCTCGCGAAACGGTCGATTCCGCCAGTATCGTCCGGGATCGCGCCGCGCGCTACTGGCCCCGCTTCTTCGAACTTTACTTTTTCGATTTCGTTCGTTAAATTTCGAATTCGAACATTTTGTGTTCAACCATTCCATCAGACGATAAGGACAGCAGGTGACCCAACCGAATCGCTACGATCTGCTCGTCGTCGGCGGCGGCATCAACGGCGCGGGGATCGCGCGCGATGCGGCCGGCCGCGGCCTGTCGGTCATGCTCTGCGAGCAGGACGACCTCGCGTCGCACACGTCGTCGTGCAGCACGAAGCTGATTCACGGCGGCCTGCGCTATCTCGAGTACAACGAATTCGGGCTCGTGCGCAAGGCGCTGCAGGAACGCGAGACGCTGCTGCGCGCGGCGCCGCACATCATGTGGCCGCTGCGCTTCGTGATGCCGCACATGCCGAACCTGCGTCCGGCCTGGCTGATCCGCATCGGCCTGTTCCTCTACGATCACCTCGCGAAGCGCGAACTGCTGCCCGGCTCGCGCGGCATCGACATGCGCCGCCATGCGGCCGGCGCGCCGCTGATCGACTCGATCAAGCGCGGCTTCGTGTATTCGGACGGCTGGGTCGACGACGCGCGCCTCGTCGTGCTGAACGCGATGGATGCGAAGGAGCGCGGCGCCGAGATCCTGACGCGCACGAAGCTGGTCTCCGCCGAACGCCGCGGCGACGAATGGGAAGCGCGACTGCAGCACGACGACGGTTCGATCCGCGTCGTGCATGCGCGCGCGATCGCGAACGCGGCCGGCCCGTGGGTCGGCGAAGTGCTGCACGGCGCGCTCGGCCGCGGCGCGCATCACAGCGTGCGGCTCGTGAAGGGCAGCCACATCATCACGCACCGCCTGTTCGATCACGACCACGCGTACATCTTCCAGAACCCGGACAAGCGGATCATCTTCGCGATTCCGTACGAGCACGACTTCACGCTGATCGGCACGACTGACGTCGAATACACGAACGATCCCGCGAAGGTCGCGATCGATCGCGACGAAACGCAGTACCTGTGCGATTCGATCAACCGCTACTTCAAGCGCAAGATCTCGCCGGCCGACGTGCACTGGACCTATTCGGGCGTGCGCCCGCTGCTGGAAGACGAGAACGCGACGAACGCATCGGCCGTCACGCGCGACTACCGCCTCGAGCTGGACGACGGCGCGGGCGCACCGCTGCTGTCGGTGTTCGGCGGCAAGATCACGACGTTCCGCAAGCTCGCGGAAGAAGCCGGCGACATGCTGTGCCGCGCGCTCGGCCGCGACGCGAAGACCTGGACGGCCGGCGTCGCGCTGCCGGGCGGTGACATCGCGAACGCGAAGTTCGACGTGTTCGCCGGCGCGTTCGCGAAACGCCATCCGTGGCTGCCCGCCGCACTCGCCCGCCGCTATGCGCGCGCGTACGGCACGCGCGCGGAGCGCGTGCTCGACGGCGCGAAGTCGCTCGCCGATCTCGGCGCCGAAATCGCGCCGGGCATCCACGACGCCGAACTGCGCTACCTGCGCGACGCCGAATGGGCGACCTGTGCCCAGGACGTGCTGTGGCGCCGCTCGAAGCTCGGCCTGCACGTCGCGCCGGGCACGCTCGATGCCGTGACGGCCGCGGTCGATGCCTGGTTCGCCGCCGCGCACGCGCCGCACGCCTGATCCAAACGTAGTTGCAGTTGCAGTTGCCTCACCGACGTTGACTCACCGACGCGCCGCCCCATATGCGGCGCGCATCACAACTAAGCCAATCCACGGATGGAGATGAGAGACATGCAGGACCAGTACATCCTCGCGCTTGACCAGGGCACCACGAGTTCCCGCGCGATGCTGTTCGATCGCCAGGGCAATATCGTATCGATCGCCCAGAAGGAATTCGAACAGATCTACCCGCAACCCGGCTGGGTCGAGCACGACCCGCAGGAAATCTGGTCGACGCAAGCCGGCGTCGCCGCGGAAGCCGTCACGCGCACGGGCCTGAACGGCACGTCGATCGCCGCGATCGGCATCACCAACCAGCGCGAGACGACGATCGTCTGGGATCGCGAGACGGGCCAGCCCGTCTACAACGCGATCGTCTGGCAGGATCGCCGCACGGCCGACTTCTGCGACTCGCTGAAGAAGCAGGGGCTCGAGGCGAAGGTGCGCGCGAAGACCGGCCTGCCGATCGACTCGTACTTCTCCGCGACGAAGATCCGCTGGATCCTCGACAACGTGCCGGGCGCACGCGACCGTGCGCGCCAGGGCAAGCTCGCGTTCGGCACCGTCGACAGCTGGCTCGTGTGGAACTTCACGAAGCACGAACTGCACGTGACCGACGTGACGAACGCGTCGCGCACGATGCTGTTCAACATCCATACGCGCGAGTGGGACAACGAGCTGCTGGAGCTGCTCGACATCCCGCGCAGCATGCTGCCGGAAGTGAAGGCGTCGTCGGAAATCTACGGCCATACGAAGACCACCGTATTCGCGTCGAAGATCCCGCTCGCAGGCATCGCCGGCGACCAGCACGCGGCGCTGTTCGGCCAGATGTGCACGACCTCGGGCATGGTGAAGAACACCTACGGCACCGGCTGCTTCCTGATGATGAACACCGGCGACAAGCCGATCGAGTCGAAGAACAATCTCGTCACGACGATCGCGTGGCAGATCGGCGACGACGTGCAGTACGCGCTCGAAGGCAGCATCTTCATCGCGGGCGCGGTCGTGCAGTGGCTGCGCGACGGCGTCGGCATCATCAAGACGGCCGCGGAGATCGAAGCGCTCGCCGCGAGCGTGCCGCATACCGACGGCGTCTACCTCGTGCCCGCGTTCGCCGGCCTCGGCGCGCCGCACTGGAACGCGCGGGCGCGCGGCTCGGTGTTCGGCGTCACGCGCGGCACGACCTCCGCGCACCTCGCGCGCGCGGCGCTCGATGCGATTGCGTACCAGTCGCTCGACGTGCTCGCCGCGATGGAAGCCGACTCGGGCATCAGCATCGGCGAGCTGCGCGTCGACGGCGGTGCGAGCGCGAACGACCTGCTGATGCAGTTCCAGGCCGACCTGCTCGGCGTCGACGCGGTGCGTCCGCAGATCACCGAGACGACCGCGCTCGGCGCGGCCTACCTCGCGGGCCTCGCGATCGGCTACTGGAAGAACCTCGACGAAGTGCGCAGCCAGTGGCAGCTCGATCGCCGCTTCTCGCCGTCAATGCCGAAGGAGCAAGTCGAGCAACGCATGGCCGGCTGGCAACGTGCGGTACGCGCCGCGAAGGCGTGGGCCGACGACACCCAGTAACCGTCAGGCATCCCGAAGAAACACAACAACACCGGCGGACCGCGCAACGCGCGAGTCCGCCGAGACATACGAGAGACAACCATGTCACCTTATATTGCGGAATTCATCGGCACAGCGATCCTCGTGCTGCTCGGCAACGGCGCGGTCGCAAACGTGCTGCTTGCAAAGACCAAGGGCAAAGGCGCGGACCTGATCGTGATCGTGATGGGCTGGGCGATGGCCGTATTCGTCGCCGTCTACGTGACCGCGTCGTTCAGCGGCGCGCACCTGAACCCGATCGTCACGATCAGTCTCGCGCTCGCGGGCAAGTTCGCGTGGTCGAAAGTCGGCGGCTACATCCTCGCGCAGATGCTCGGCGGGATGGCAGGCGCGCTGCTCGTGTGGCTCGCGTACCGTCAGCACTTCGCGAAGGAAGCCGATGCCGACCTGAAGCTCGCGGTGTTCTGCACGGCGCCCGCGATCCGCAGCGTCACGCACAACGTGCTGACCGAAGCGATCTGCACGTTCGTGCTGATCCTCGGCGTGCTGTACCTCGCATCGCCACAAGTCGGCCTCGGCGCACTCGACGCGCTGCCCGTCGGCCTGCTCGTGCTCGGCATCGGCATCTCGCTCGGCGGCCCGACCGGCTATGCGATGAGCCCCGCGCGCGACCTGTCGCCGCGCATCATGCACGCGCTGCTGCCGATTCCCGGCAAGCGCGACAGCGACTGGCGCTATGCGTGGGTGCCCGTCGTCGGCCCGCTGCTCGGCGGCGCCGCGGCGGCCGGCCTGTATCTGCGCCTGCACGCGACGATCTGAGCGCGGTTTGACCGAAGCGCGCGGCATGCACCGCCGCGCGCTTCTCTCCCCTCCTCCCACGCAGCACCTCCGCTTCACTCCCGCTACCGGTCGCCCGCGGCCGTCACCAGCGATTTCAGCTTCACTCCCGTATCCGCGACAGCAGCCGGCGTCACGTCGATCCGGCGCTCGACCGCGAGGCCCGCGTCGCGCGCCCGGCAGCACACCTGTACGACCGGTACGACACACCGCGGCGGCACGGCCGCATCGGGCAAATTTGCCGAAACGTCGCGCGGCATGCGCGTGAAAGCACGTATGATGGCGCATTGATCGGCGTCGCCGACATCCCGCTTTTTCACCACCATGCTCGATCACCTCATCTGCGACTGCGACGGCGTGCTCGTCGACAGCGAAGTCATCGCCGACCGCGTGCTGCTTGAAACGCTGACCGCCACGTTCCCGAACATCGATTTCGAAGCCGCCGCGAAGTCGGCGTTCGGCCAGCAGACGTCACGCTTCCTCGCGGGGCTCGAATCCCGCTTCGGGATCGAGATGCCCGCCAACTTCATCGAGACCGTCGAGCACAACATCGAGATCGCGCTGGCGCAATCGCTCGCGCCGATCACCGGCGTGCGCGACGCACTGCTGAAGGTCAGCCTGCCGGCCGCGGTCGTGTCGAACAGCCGGCTCGTGCGCGTGCGCAACTCGCTGAAGCGCGCATCGCTCACCGAAATCTTCGGCGAGCGCGTGTTCAGTTCCGAGCAGGTGGCGCGGCCGAAGCCCTACCCCGACGTCTACCTGCATGCGGCGCAAACGCTCGGCGTCGCGCCGGAGCGCTGCATCGTCGTCGAGGACAGCGTGTCGGGATTGAATGCCGCGCGTGCGGCGGGAATGAAGACGATCGCGTTCGTCGGCGCGAGCCACATCCCCGACAACTACGCGGACGCGCTGCGCGCGATGGGCATCACGCGAATCATGCGCAAGATGGACGAACTGCCTGCGCTCGTCGAAGCCGGCATGCGCGGCGAATTCGGCGACGTGCAGTCCTGACGGTCATTCGGGCCGGATCAGGCCGACCCGGCGTGCGCCGGTTTCACGCACACCGCGCCACGGGCGCGCGAACGCGCCCGTTTTCTCCTCGTTCAGGCCGGTTCGCAGCAGCGCTCGCGCGCGGCCGCCAGCGCCTCGCGGAATTCGACGAGTTCCGCAATCGTCAGCATCGGCAGCCCGTGCCGTTGCGCGAAACGCTCGACGTCGTCGCCGCGCGTCATCGTGCCGTCCGGATTCATCAGCTCGCACAGCACGCCGGCCGGCTTCAGGCCCGCGAGGATCGACAGGTCGACCGTGCCTTCGGTATGACCTCGGCGCGCGAGCACGCCGCCCGGTTGCGCGCGCAGCGGAAACACGTGGCCGGGGCGCACGATGTCGTGCGGCTTCGCGCCGTCGGCGATCGCCGCGCGGATCGTCGTCACGCGATCGGCCGCCGAAACACCGGTATGCACGCCTTCGCGCGCCTCGATCGACACGGTGAACGCGGTACCGTTGCGGCTCTCGTTGGTCTGCACCATCGGCGGCAGCTCGAGCGCGCGCACCGTGTCGTCGGTCAGGCACAGGCATACGATGCCGCTGCATTCGCGAATCAGCAGCGCCATCGTCTCGGGCGTGATGCGCTCGGCGGCAACGATCAGGTCGGCCTCGTTCTCGCGGTCGTGATCATCCTGCAGCACGACCGCACGGCCTGCGCGCATCGCTTCGAGCGCAGCGGCGATGCGCGGCGGCACCGGTTCGGAATCCAGCAACGGGAGATCGGCGAAGGCGTCGGCGGGTGCCGACGAAACGGACATCAAGGACATGTGAAACGCTCCTCGCAAATACGATTTGGGCGAAAAACGTTTCAGGGCATTGCAAACAGACAGAACGACAACCCGCTTCGCACGCATGGCGAAGCGGCCCTGGCGGACATGACTATCTGCACATCTTCTCTCATCCGGACTATGACCGTCGGCTCTGGCATTCGACCAGATCTGCTGACCCCGCGCGGTTGCGCGGGCGCTCGCGGGCTCGCCGGCTTACGCCAGCCTACCGCCGGTGGGGAATTTCGCCCCGCCCTGAAGACGCACTGATTGCCGGATGGGGGCTGCCCATCACCGGCGGGCCAAGCATACAACAGCCGCGCGCGTCGCGCAGCGAACCACACCTAAAACCTTACTGACGACTCCGTCTAACCGCATCGTCCAAACGGCCGACCGCCGGGCCTCGATCCCGCACGAGATGCGGGAAGACGGACGCTCCGTACGGCCCGCGCGGTCAGTTGGCCGCGTGCGCCGCGTCGGGCACGAGCCAGCGCGGCGGCACCTCGGGGCTCACCGTCACGCGGAACGCGCGCGCCTCGCTGTCGCCCGGGTTGCGCAGGCTGTACGGCTGGTCGGCATCGAACACGATCGCGTCGCCGGTCGCGAGCAACTGGCGGCGGTCATGCACGCTGACCTCGAGCGTGCCCTCGCTGACGACGAGGTTGACCGTCGTGCCGGGCGCGCGGCGCGCGCCGGGCTCCGTATGCAGCGGCGCGATCCGCAGCTCGTGGAACTCGGCCGCGGCCGGCTCGCCTTCCGGGTACAGCGCGCGCGCCGAGAAACGGCCGTTCGAGCTGACGACGCGCGACGCGCGCTCGGCCGCCAGGTGCTCGAAGCCGTTCACCGCATGGCGGCGCAGGAACGCGGCGACCGACACCTTCAGCGCCGCAGCGATCTTGCAGAGCACCTTGATCGACGGCACGCTGCGCGCCGACTCGATCTGCGCGAGCATCGCGCGCGACACGCCGGACAGCCGCGCGAGCGCATCGAGCGACAACTGCCGCTCGGCGCGCAACCGCGCGAGGTTCACGCCGACGACCTGTTCGAGAACGTCGAGCGACGCGGCAGCCCGCGCTTCGGCGGCGTTGCCGGACTCGAAGGAAGACAGATCGCGCACGAGCGCCAGGGATGAAGACATAGCGTTGCCTCCGGGCCGCTGCGCGGCCCTGCGTAGGGGGTAAGCCGGGATCGGAATCGCGTTACGCCAGCAATGGCGCGTATCGAGACGCTATCACCCGGCCCTGTGCGGGCAAACGAAGTTATCTTCACACCGTTATCAGCATCGCGGAGGAATGCGTTTCTCGCGCACCTTTTCCTGCCGCTATCACGTCGCTCATTGCGCCGCCGGCGCCGCGCCGCGAGCCAGGCCGCGTGCGTCGAGCCGCATCGCGAGCCACGTGACGACCAGCGCCGCGAACGTCACCGCGACGGCGACCCACGGCAGCATGTCGAGCGCGAACCCGTGGCCGAGCGCGAGGCCGCCGAGCCACGCGCCGCCCGCATTGCCGACGTTGAACGCGCCGATGTTCAGCGTCGACGCGAGGTTCGGCGCGCTCGCGGCCTGCTGGACCACGCGCATCTGCAGCGGCGGCACCGTCGCGAACGCCGCGATCCCCCATACGAACACGGTGATGGCCGCCGCGACCGGATGGTGGCTGGTCTTCGCGAACACGGCCATCACCGCCATCAGTCCAACCAGGATCGCGATCAGCGACGGCATCAGCGCGCGGTCGGCGAGCTTGCCGCCGAGCGTGTTGCCGATCGTGAGCCCCGCGCCGAACAGCACGAGGATCAACGCAACCGAGCGCGGCGAGTAGCCCGACACGGACTGGAGGATCGGCGCGATATACGTGAACACGACGAACACGCCGCCGAAGCCGAGCACGGTCATCAGCAGCGCGAGCCACACCTGCGGCTCCTTCAGCACGCGCGCCTCGCGACCGAGGCCGACCGGCCCGCCGTCGTGCCGGTTCGGCACCAGCAGTGCGACGCCCGCGAGCGACAGCACGCCGAGCGCGGCGACGATCCAGAACGACGCGCGCCAGCCGAGCAGCTGGCCGACGAACGTGCCGAACGGCACGCCGAGCACGTTCGACAGCGTGAGCCCCGTGAACATCAGCGCGATCGCGCTGGCGCGCTTGTCGGCCGGCACGAGTGACGCGGCAACCACCGCGCCGATCCCGAAGAACGAGCCGTGCGCGAACGACGTGACGACCCGCGCGACCATCAGCATCCAGTAACCGGGCGCCATCGCGCACAACACGTTGCCGACGATGAAGATCGCCATCAGCAGCTGCAGCGCGGCCTTGCGCGGCATGCGGCTCGTCAGCACCGCGAGCAGCGGCGCGCCGGCCGCGACGCCGAGCGCATAGCCGGGTTCATCGCGGATTACCGGGGAACGCGGCGCGGATCTTCAGGAAGAAGTATTCCTCGTCGCGGTACCCATAAGCCCGACGCTTGATGACCTTGATGGTGTTGTTGATGCCTTCAACGATGCTGGTATTGAGCGGGTGGCGGCAACGAGTCACGATACCGTGCCAATAGCCCTGCAAGCGTTCAGCGAACTTTTGCAGGGCAGCGATTCCGCTTTGCTGAGCCTGTTCGATCCACTGCTCCCAGGCCTTTTCCGCCCAGGCTGGCTTGCGATAGAACCAGAGCCGTTTGAGTTCATCGCGCAGAACATAGACACATAACAGCGACTGATTGGCGGCCAGCAACTCCTTCAGGTGCACGGCCTGTTCCGGCTTCAGATTGTGGCGGTTGCGCAGCAACAGCCAGCGGCTGGATTTCAGAACCTTCCGGGCCGGCTTGTCATGGCGCAGTTGATTGGCCTGATCCACCCGTACCCGATCGATCACCTCGCGCCCGTACTTGGCCACGACGTGGTACAGATCGAAGACGATTTCCGCTTGCGGGCAGTGCTCCTTGATCTCCAGCTCATAGGCCGTGGTCATGTCGATTGCCACCGCCTCGATGCGCTCGGCAACGCCTTCGGGAAGCTGTTCGAAGAAGGCTCGGGCCGTTTCGCGCGAGCGTCCCGGGCCGACCCAGAGGACCTGCCGGCCAATCGGATCGACTACCACCGTGGCATAACGATGGCCTTTATGCAGAGCAAACTCGTCCATTGCCAGATAACGGATCGTCGACCAGTCCGGCTCGGCCACACGCGCTCGCAAGCGCATCTTGTCGATCGATTTGACCGTGTGCCAACCCAGATCGTAGAAGGCAGCCACCGCCTGCACACTGGCCGATTGCAGCAGCTTCTCGCAGGCCTTGGCGAATCGCTCCGTCACGCGCTGGTAGCGGCCCAGCCACGCCAGCTTCTCCAGCCGCGGGCCGCCGCAGCTTTCGCACCAGACTCGGCGACGGGGAACGTGCAGCACCACCCGGTATTCGAACAGGGGCAGGTCACGCACCCGGCGAACCGTCGTCTCGTGGATCTGCTGGCAGCGCGCCCCGCATTGTTCGCAGTACATCACCTTGCTGACCGGCTTCAGATACAGCGACAGCGTGTGGCTTTCTCCTTCCGGCCATTCCACCCGCTCTAACCGATAGCCGGTCCAGCAACCCAGCGCTTGAAGTGCCTTGCGATCGAGCAATTCTTCCTCCTGACCTCCTAAAGTCAGGCGTCAGATTACGCAATCGCCCTCAAACCCTCCACGGTTTCCTGCGAAGAACC
>NZ_MDEQ02000023.1 GCF_001883705.2 Burkholderia catarinensis | reverse complement strand
TCGCGCGCCACACCGGGGGGCTTATCGAAGATCGCACGAACACATAAGCCGAACAACGACTCTATCGATCGATAACGACATGAAGACCAACCTTTCCCATCGTCTTACCCAAGGTGCGCTGGTCGCAGCGCTTTGCGCGTCCGTCGCGGGCTGCGGCGGCATGGTGACGCCCGGCGGCCAGAACGCCGGCGTGACGGGTGCCGCGGCGGGCGGCGCGAGCGCGGGCGCCGATTCGGGGCTGCAGCGCTGCGCGTCGCCGCTGGGCACGATCGCCGTCGACGACGGCCGCAACGCCGACTGGTGGGGCCCGTTCGGCAGCGCGACGAAGATGACGACGATCGACCCGCTGCTGCGCCTGGCGGTCCAGCAGTCGAACTGTTTCGTGATCACGTCGATCGGCAACCAGAAGAGCGACGCGCGCCTGTCGCGCATCACGCAGCTGCAGCGCAGCTCGGGCGAATACCGCGCGGGCTCGAAGCAGCAGAAGGGCCAGCGAGTGGCGGCGGACTACTACATGGAACCGCAGATCGTGATCAACGATTCGCCGATCGGCGGGATCGGCAGCATGATCGGCGGGCTGATCGGCAACAGCGCGGTGGCGGCGGTGGCCGGCCACCTGCAGACGAAGGCGTCGGTCGTGACGCTGACGCTGTTCGACGTGCGCTCGGCGGTGCAGATCGCGGCGTCGGAAGGCAGCTCGACGGCGACCAACTACGGCGCGGCGCTGGGCGGTTTCGGCGGCGGCGTGGGCGGGGCGCTCGCGGGCTTCTCGTCGACGCCGGAAGGCAAGGCGACGGTGGTCGCGTTCATCGACGCGTACAACAAGATGGTCGTTGCGCTGCGCAGCTACAAGGCGCAGGACGTGAAGGGCGGCCTCGGCCGCGGCGGTCAGCTGCAGGTCAACTGATGCACCGGGCGGCACGCGCCGTCGACACGCCCGCCGGTCGATGCGGGCGTCGTCGTCCGCCCGCCTGTTCGCGCCTGTCACACGACCGGCGCGCGTTGTCCCTCCTGACGCCCGCATCACCGCGCTGAACGGCGGGCGTCGTTCCATCGCATCGCCGGCCGGTCCGCGCCGGGCGGACGCATCGTCTCGATGTGGCGCCGCGATCGCGCAGCCTCTTCGGGTACACCGACCGCACCGCCGGTTGGCGCCGGCGGCCATTGCCCCGGCATGCCCGAGGGTGACCCGGTCGCGCATGCCGGCCTGTGCGGGCGTACACGGCGTTCCGGCATCTGTCCGGAAGCCTCGATGGCCCGCTTTTATCGCGAAATTTTCGGTCAAGTTCAATAATCATATCCATACAGACCAGACATGTACTAAATGGATAGCGAGTGACTGATTTTTGATGGGCCGTTTGGCATGATCGGGACATCCCATTTCTCGAGCACCGCCATCGCGACGAATGCCCCGACCCGAAAACCCGCACGGTTTTCGGGTCCCGCGCATTGTCGTTTCGCATCATGCCGTCCAGCCCACTTCAGTCCATTCGCCGGTATCAGAGCATCTCGATGTTCGGCGGCGGAATCGTCGTCACGGTCCTGATCCTGATCGCCTGCGCGCTCGGGATGGCATCGATCGTCTACGGGCACGTCGAAGCCGCGCGCCGCAATTTCCTGAACGGCAAGAAAGAGACGCTCGACGAGATCACCGTGAGCGAGACGTCATTCCGCAACGGCGTGGCCAATACGCAGTTGATCTGGCAGGACCTCGCGCATGCGCCGGACAGCATCGTCGACGCCTTCTTCGACAATGAACAGCGGATCGTGATCAAGCCCTACCCGTCGCTGGTGGTGGGGGTGCCGGGGCAGACCGGCAACCGCGCGGAGGTCGCGCGCTATCTCGCGTTGTCGGTGCTGCTGGCGCGCATCTGCGCGGCAAGTTCGATCAATCGCGGCCGGCTGCTCGAGGGGTACCACTACAGCACCCGCACCGGCGTGTTCGGTCTCGTGCCCACCTCGAACGAGGGTTGGCCGGCGCTTGCGACGCCCGAGCGGCGCGCGCGCGCGCTGGATGCGCTGCGGATCGATTTCGGCGACGAACGGCCCCCCGCCGCGGGCGAACGGCCCCGCGTGCGCTGGCTGCCGCCGTACGACGGCCCCGTCGCGGGGCAGACCCGGATCAGGCTCGCCGCGCAGGCGTATGCGGACGGCGAGCCGTTCGCCGTCCTCGTGACCGAATACGCGCCGGAATACCTGTTGTCGTGGCAGTCCGACGAGCATGCGTCGGACGGGATCTTCTTCATCGCCACGCCCGATAACCGGCTCGTGGCGATGGATCGCGATGCCGGCGCGGACCGCGCGCAGCGCGAACGTCTGCTCGCGCTGGATGTGCCGCACGATGCGTCGAAATCGGACGGCCCGGTGTTTCGCGACGGCTTCGTGGTGTTTCGCGGCAGGCTCGACTCGACCGGCTGGATCCTCGCCTACGCCACGTCGTGGACCGCCATCGCGGCGGGCGTCGCGTGGCAGGCGGGCACGCTCGTCGCCGCGACGCTGCTGGCCCTGGCGGTCATGTGGGTGCTGCTGGTGCGGTTCCACCGGCGCACGCTGGTGCCGGTCTATTCGCGTTCGCAACGCGTGTTCGACAGCGAGGAACTGTGCCGCAACGTGATCGAGATGGCGCCGATCGGCCTCGGCCTGATTGCCCGTTCCGATCGACGGTTGATGTTCGCCAGCGGGGCGCTGGGGGAGATGGTCACGCACTTCGGCGGCGATCGCGGCGCGCTGTCCGCGCAGGTCGCCGAGCGCTTCGAGGCGTCGAGCGCGGACGCGTCCGATGGTTCGATGCAGTTCGAGCTTCCGCTGACCGGGCCGGATAACGCGCGGCTGCATCTGGAGGTCATTGCGCGGGGCGCGCGGTACCAGGGTGAAGAAGTGCTGCTCGCGGCGGTGGTCGACGTGACCGCGCAGCAGCAACTGGTGCGCAAGCTCGAAGAGGCCGTGCGTGCGGCGGATTCGGCGAACGCGGCGAAGTCGTCGTTCCTGGCCGCGATGAGCCACGAGATCCGCACGCCGCTCAACGTCATTCTCGGCAACCTGGAACTGCTCGATCGCTCGGCGCTCGACGCGTCGCAGCGTAGCCGGGTGGAGACGCTGAGCACGTCGTCGTCGGGCCTGCTGACGCTCGTCAACGACATTCTCGATTTCTCGAAGATCGAAGCCGGCGCGATGACGGTCGAGTCGATCGAATTCGACGTGGCCGCGGTGATCGCGCGCGAGCTCGGCGCATTCGCGCCGATTGCGAAAGCGAAGGGCCTGCCGTTGTTCTGCGAAATCGACATGAGCAGCACGCAGCGGATGCGGGGCGATCCGACGCGGCTGGCCCAGGTGCTCGGCAATCTGTTGAACAACGCGATCAAGTTCACCAGCGACGGGTGCGTCACGGTGCGGGCATCGGTCATCCGGACCCGGCGCGGCGGCAGCGATCTCGTGATGAAGGTCGAGGATACCGGCATCGGCATCGCCGACGCGTCCCGGCACAAGCTTTTCAAGGCGTTTTCGCAAGTCGACGCGTCGATCACGCGTGAGTTCGGCGGCACCGGGCTTGGGCTCGCGCTGTGCGATCGGCTCGTGAGCGCGATGGGCGGCTGGATCTCGGTCACGAGCACGCAGGAGGCCGGCAGTTGCTTCACGGTGCGCCTGCCGCTGGGCATGCACGCGGCGCCGATCGATCAGGGCAGCGCGTTCGGCGGTTGTCCGCTGCTGTTGATCGCGGCACAGGATGAATGGCGCAACCTTGCGCTGCCGCATCTGAGCGCGTGGGGATTCGACGTTGACGTGCGCGACCGACCGACACGTACGCCGGCCGAATGCTATGCGCGGGCCTCGGTGGTCGTGCTGATCGGCGACTCGACGGCCTGGCCGCGCGAGGAGCTCGACCATCTCGCCAACAGCGCGTCCGAACGCGCGCCGATCGTGCTCGCGACACCGGACGGGCCGCTGCAGCCCTACGACGCCGGCAGGACGATTCGCGTGTCCGGCTATTGGCTCGGCGGCCTGCGGGGCGCGTTGACGCAGGCGATGGCGGAAGCCGCGTCCTCCGCCGGTCGCCGGCGGGCGAGCGGGCCACCCGCGATACGCGGGCAAGGCCCGTTGCGCGTGCTGCTGGCCGACGACGATACCGTCAATGGTTCGATTTTCCGCGAGCAGCTCGATGCGCTGGGTTGCACGGTCCGCGTGGTCGGGTGCGCGAAAAGCGCGCTCGACGCATTGGCTGCCGATACGTGGGACGTGCTTCTGCTGGCCGCCGATTTACCGGACATGCGCGCCTGTGCGCTGGCCGAAACGGTGCGCGATCTCGGGTTCTCGTGCGATGTGGTGGCCGTGACCTCGCATCTCGCGCCGGACGAGTCGCGGCGTTACGCGGCGGCCGGGGTCGAGAAGGTGCTGGCCAAGCCGGTGACGCTCGCGCATTTGCGCGCGGTGCTGGCACGCGTGTCGCGGCGGCGGGCACGCGACGGAAGAGGGTGAGGGAAAACGAGATCGGGATATCGCGCGTGCGACGCGTGGCAGCCTGGCGTGATGCACCGCATGCGCGTATCCGGGGCGCATGTCCGATAAATGGCAGGTGCCGGTTCGCTTCGCGCCCGGCATGTTTTTATATAAAAAGGAGGGCAGGGCCGTGCGCCATATGACGAAAGTCGTCGCACTGCTACTCGGCTTCGCGACGCTTCCCGAGAAATCCAGAAAGGACTTTCTCCTGAGGATGAACGAATACCTGATCATGTCGCCGCTACAGCGGCGGCGGGTGATCAGAGAGTGGAAGCAGGTCGCCGACGGCGACCAGGAAGCGGTGGGCGAAGACGCGATCCGGCAATGATGCGGCGCGCCTGATCGGTGTGACATGCGCGACGACGCGGCATCGCGTCACGGCGCGCCGCGAATCTCGCGATCGGGGCGATTGTATCGGGGTGACGAAAGACGATCACGACCGAGGCGGGCGTGACCGCGCCGCAATGCATTCGCGTAGCCGGCGTGCGGCGATCTTGCCGGCAGCCATCGACCTGACCATCCAGTCATGGCAGGATGCCGCACGCTTCGGCACGCATGCTCGACGCGTCGATCGCGGCTCACGGGGTAATTGGGGGGCCGCTCGCGTATCCCTGTCGATGCAAACGCTAAGTCCGGCGTCATTTATCTTAAAATTACGTCGCGCATCGTCGTCCGATGTACAAAACGTAGTGCTTCGTCGACGTGATGTCGTGCGATTCGTTGCACCCTGCCGATTCCGGCAGTTGGGCGCATGATCGAAAGCTCCGGGGAGAACGGATACGATGGATGAATTCTTTGTACGTGTGATGGTGGCGGATGACCATCCTGCGTCCTCGCTCGGGATGTCGCAGGCGCTGGCCGGCAGCAGCACCGTCAAGCTGGTGGGCACCGTGGCGAATTCGACCGATCTGGTGGCCGCGCTTGACGAGAATCCGAGCGACGTTCTCGTGCTCGACTACGTGATGCCGGGCGGCAAGTATGGCGACGGGCTGGCGTTGCTGTCGTTTCTGCAGCGCCGCTACCCTGCGCTGCATCTGGTGACGATCACGATGATCGACAATCCGAATGTGCTGCGCGCGATCCGGATACAGGGCGTCGGCTGCATCCTGAGCAAGTCGGATGCGATTTCGCACCTGGTCGGCGCCGTGCATGCCGCGTACGTGGGCGCGAACTATCTGTCGCCTTTCATCAAGAAGCTGCTGGACGATACGGAGGCGGCTCCGGTCGCGCGTCCGTTGACGACGCGCGAGATCGAAGTGGTCCGGCTGTATGGCGCCGGCTATACGGTCGGCGAGATTGCCACGCAGCTGCATCGCAGCAAGCAGACCATCAGCTCGCAGAAATCGAGCGCGATGAAGAAACTCGGCATCGTGCGCGACGCGGACCTGATCCGCTATGCGGGCGAGGGCAAGCTCCCGGATACGCCGGCGTCCGACGCGCCGGGCGCGCACAAACAGCCCGGGCACGACGCGTAACCGCCGGTCGGCGCCCGCGGCCGGGTTGGCCGCGGTGCGGAACCTGGCGGCATGAGTGCGGCCGGAATGCGCGGTGGGGCAGGCCGGCGGTTTCCGGAAGTCGTCGTGTTCATGCCGGGGCCACCCCACAACGAATCCTATGCCCGCAAAACTGAAACGACTCGTCGCGCACCTGGCCGCGGCAGGCAGCAAGCCATTCGAACCGGGCCGGGTTCGGCGCCAGCAGCAGACCTTGCTGTATGGCGGCGGCGCGGCGGTCACGGCCTTCATCCTGGTGTGCGCGGCGCTCGTCGTACGGCTCGATGTGCTGGATCACCTCGAGCGGGCACGCACGGCTTTTCTGCAGCGCGAGACCGTGTTCAACGCGAACCTGCAGTCGGCCGACCGGATGATGACGACCTACGGGAACAGGCTGGAGCGTCTGTGGAGCCGCGGTGTCGAGTTGCCGCCCGAGACGTTCCGGGCATTCGAGGACGGGCACGGCAAGCTGGTCTGGCGCAACCGCAACGGCGGGGAGCCGTTGCTCGCGCTGGCCGAGATCGCCGCGGATCGTCCCGCCGCGTCATACGCACGCTATCTCGCGACGGTGATCGCTCAGCTGGATCCCGACGGGCTGCCGCCGCCGCCGGCCGTCGCCGCCGAACCGGTCGGCGGCTACGTGATCGGAATCGATCAGCGGCTGCTCGTCATGATTGGACGTGAGCTCGTCGCACATGCGCGCGGGCTTCAGGCCGACGGCGGCCTGCCGCAGCTGATTGCCGGATTGATGCCGACGGGCTCCGTGACGAACAAAAGCGGGATCGGCTATTTCGGCAGCTTCACGATGGACCGGCGCTTCGATCCGGTGGTCGGGCGCACGGTCATACGGTTCGTCAGACGGCTCGACGACGCGAATGGCCGACCGTTCGGATGGATCGTCTTCAACGGCCCGTTCAATCTCGACGACATCATGGCGCCGCAATCGAGCGACGAGGAAACGATGGTCGTCGATGTGCGCGGGAATGTCCGGTTCGGGCAGATTCGCGACCGGGCGACGCTCGAACGCGGGCTGAGCGATGCGCGCGCGCCGTTCGGCGATCACGTGTTCGTGCGCCGGGTCGGCACGAACTTCGTCGTCAGCGGGCGCTTGCCGGATTCCGAGCTCGTCATGATGACGGCTTTCTCGTGGCGCAGCGTGGCGAAAGCCACCTTTGTGCGCGTGAGCGCCACGCTCGGGACGGCGTTCGCCGCGATCGCGCTGCTGTGGTTGGCGATCGTGATGTTCGACCGGCGCGCGCTGCGCCCGGCCAACCGGCGTGCGATCCGCCTGATCGAAAGCGAGGCGCTCAATCGGGCGCTGATCCGCACCGCGCCGGCCGGCATCATGCTGCTGTCGGTGGCCGACGGCGAGACGATGGTGCGCAACGACGCGATGCTTGCCTATGAGAACGCGGCGCCGGGCGTGCCGCTCGGCAAGCGGATCTGGCGCGCGTATCGCGAGCGTCACGCCGGCGCAGGCCAGTCGCGCATCGTCATGCAGCACGAACTGGCGGTCGACCATCCCGGCCACGACACGCGCCATCTCGTGGCGAGCATCGTCCGAACCCGGTTTCGCGGCGCCGACGTGCTGCTCTGCACGCTGACCGACATCACGGCGCGCAAGCTGGCGGAAGACAAGCTGCGCGAGGCGCGCGCGGCGGCGGAAGACGCGAACAAGGCGAAGTCGACGTTTCTCGCGACGATGAGCCACGAGATCCGCACGCCGCTCAATGCGATCGTCGGCAACCTGGAACTGATGGAGCGCGAGCCGCTGCCGTCGTCGCAGCGGCGGCGGCTGAAGACGATCGTGTCGTCGTCGGACGCGTTGCTGAGCACCATCAACGACGTGCTCGATCTCTCGAAGGCGGAATCGCACCAGATGATGCTGGAGCACATCCCGTTCGACGTGCGCGACTTGCTGCGCGACGTCGCGGCGATCTTCAGGCCGCTTGCCGATGCGAAGGGGCTGACGCTCGCGTGCCGGATGTCGGTGGAGCTGGACGACGGCTACGTCGGCGATCCGACCCGGCTGCGCCAGCTCGTCTCGAACCTGGTCAGCAACGCGATCAAGTTCACGGAGCGCGGCAGCGTGACGATCGACGCGCGGCCGGCGCGGGACGACGCAGGCCGGCACGGGATCGAAATACGCGTCGCCGATACGGGCATCGGCATTCCGGCCGACGGCATGTCGTCGTTGTTCGACGTCTACATCCAGGCCGATGCGTCCATGTACCGGCGCTTCGGCGGAACCGGCCTCGGGCTGCCGCTGTGCCGCCATATCGTCACGCTGATGGGCGGCGAGCTGAGCGCCGACAGCCGCGCCGGCGAGGGTTCGACGTTCACCGCGATGCTGCCGCTGCCGGAAGCGCCGCCGGGATGGCGGGACGATCTGCCCGAGCAGGACGCCGAGGCCGACCACGAACCCGAGCCGGAGGCCGACGACGACGTTGCGCTGCGCGTGCTCGTCGCCGAGGATCATCCGGCGAGCCGCGCGCTGCTGCGCGACCAGCTCGAAGCGCTGCGGTACGACGCGACGATCGTCGCCAACGGCGCGGAGGCGATGCGGGCATTCTTCGAGCAGACTTTCGACGTCGTGCTGACCGACCTCGGCATGCCGGAGATGGATGGCTACGCGCTGACGAATTTCCTGCGCGAGCAGCAGTCGGGCGTGCCGGTGATCGCCATGACCGCCCATGCGACCGAAGAGGACTACCGGCGCTGCGAGCGGGTCGGCGCGGCGGAAGTCGTGCTGAAGCCGCTGTCGATGGCCGCGCTCGACGCGGTGCTGAGGCGGCACGCGGATCGGCGTGCGCGCAGCGATGCGAGGGCGGTGCACGGCGCGCCGCCGGTGATGACCGCCGAGATTCGCGGCAAGCTGCATGCGTCGACGCTGCATTCGCTGGCGACGATTGACGATGCGTTGTCGAACGGCGAAGCCGATTCGGTCAGGATCGAGCTTCATTCGCTGCGGGGCGGTTTCGCGCTGGTGGGCGATACCGAAGCCAGCGACGCATGCGCCGACGCCGAACGGATCGTGGCCGAAGGCGGCATGGATGCGCTGGCAAAGGCGTGGCCGGCTTGCCGGGCAGCGCTCGAACGCGCGCTCGAGCGGTTGGCAGGGAAGTGATCGCAGCGGTCGCGCCGGAGAGGGCGCTGCCGCCGTCCTCGCTGCCGAAATCGCGGCTGACCGGCCGCGTCAGGGCGCCACGGTTTCGGGGGGCCGGCCTTCCCCAGTCGAGCAACATCCTTGGACTGATTCATCGCGATGGGCTTTCTCAAGGGCGGGGAACCTTGCGCCGTCAGGCTGCGATGCGCGACGCCGGAGTCCGTGCGACGTGAACCGCATCACTGCGTAGCGGCGGCCCCTTTCTCGAGCGAGTTGCCCGTGCCGTGACAAACGGGCTGGCCGGGTATCTCGACGTTGCGTCCGGTCAACGGCAACGGTACGCCGGGATAGACGTTGAAATTGTCCAGTGCGCGGCCGTCCACCTTGGCGTCTTTCACCGTGTAACGCACGCTGCCCGTGGCAGTGAGTTGCGCGCCGGATGCGTCGCAGGTCACGGACAGGCTCGCGTTCTCCTTCGCCGGTAATTGACGGACCAGCCCGCTGAAACTCAGGTTGACGACCACCGTGCCGGACGTTTTCTGCTGCTCGCCCGGCAAGACCTTGAGCACCGGCTTCACGTCCAGCCGGTAGACCGTTTCCGATTCGACCGTGTGCAGCGGCTTCAGCGTGATCGTCTTGGTCTGGCCCGGCGCGAGCGTCAGCCGGAACGGCGACGCGAACAGCGCCGGCTTCACGGCGTCGCCGACCGGTTCGAGTTTTTCGTCGGCGAGCGGGACGCCGGGGTTCAGCAGGCGCGACAGCGAGATCGATACGTATTCCGGGCGCTTGCCGTTGTTGATGATTTGAACGGCGGTAGCTTTGTCATGAACGACCACCTCCTTTGGAATCAGGTCGATCGCGCCGAAGGCGGATACGGAGAAGGCGAGCCCCATCGTCGAGGCAAGGATCGAGCAGGCGGAGGTCAACAGCTTCATGGATTCGTGTCCGTGGATGGTGATGCTGGAATTGTGTCGCAACCGGGGTTCGGCGCAAGCGCTGTGTTCGCGACTTTGGCGAGTGTAGTGAACAGTCGGTGAGCGTGGCGATGAAGTGCTATCGATCGTCGCTCGAAAGCACGCGCTGACATATCAGCGAGACACGCCCGGCGAGCCGTCAAGGCGCTTTTACCACGGGTTCGAAAGTCAGCGACAACACACCGCCGTACGTACCGGCCGTGGTCTTGAAGTCGCCTTCCGGCGGGTAGGCGGAAACCGCGAGATTGTAGTAACCGACCGAATCGTCCGCCGACGTTGGCGGCGCCGGGTTCTGGAATGCGGTGTTCTGGCCGACCACGAGCGCCTTCGGCTGGCCGTCCTCCGCGCCGAGACTGACGGACGGTTGCCGGAACGCCTTCGTGGGATCCGCCTGGTTGCGGATCTGCAGCGGCTCGTCCAGGCGGACCTGGAAGTCGCGGCTGGTCGACAGCACGCGCAGACGTGCGGTCACCTCGTAAGGCGTATTCCAGCCGCCGAGCTGCTGCATGGCCAGCCCCTGTTCGAACCACCCGCCCTTGTCGTCGGTGACTTCAAATATAAATGACTGAACGACGCTCGCCGTGATCTTGCTCGACGTTTTGCCGGTGAGCGTGATCTGCTGGGCGGATACCAGGACCGGCAGAAATATCGCGGTGGCCAGCAAACGGCCGACGATTCGGGTTGTCATGATGCTCCCTACGATCTGATGACGACGTTGAACGTCAGCACGTCGCTGTAGTTGCCCAGCGCCGTGCCCAGGTTCAGCGTTGTGTTGAACGTCGGAACGAAGCAGGTCTTGCCGGTATCGCTGAGCGGCACTGCGGTGCTGTTGCGGTTCGGTAGGGACACGGTCGAAGCTCCGCTGTCCAGCGTCACGTTGTACGGCACGATCTGTGAAGTATCGGCCACGTTTTTGAGCTGGTAGCGGTTGTTGACGATGCCGTTCGCGTTGCTGGCATTAATGACGAAGTTTTTGCCGCGGACACCTGTACCCGAGTACGTGAAGCAAAGCTGATCCGCCGTCTTCTCGAACGTCTTCCTTCCGTCGCCTCGCGGCAGTTCGCCGAGATTCCAGTCGGGGGCGGTCACGTTGATTGCAAGCACAGGCGGCGGCGGATTCGTCGGATCGATAATAATCTGGCAACCGCCATTAGCCCCGTCGCGGCTGACATAGGCCGCCCGGGTGTCGCCGTATACCTTGTCTCCGCCAATATTCGCCGCTTGAGACCCTCCGAGGAGGGAAAGAGCCGGCCACACTTTAGACACGAGCGAGTTGTTAACGACGACGTTGACGAATGCGGTAAACGGCTCGGAGATCCGCCAGTCGCCGTAATTGCTGGAGTTCGTGTTCATGACCATGCTCCACCCTTCCGCCAAAAAGTGCACGGCGCTTGATGCCGTTACTCCGTTGAGCGTCGTTCGGGAGGTGACGACAAACTTGTCATCCATTACAGGGTGTCCTGAATCGTTGTACCTGTATACCTGTATTCCGCGCGTCTGGAGATAGCCGCCAACCAGGTAGTCGGAGGCAGCCTTGAAGAATACTTTCACCCCGATAGTGCTGGTTCCGTCGCCGTTGTCGGTCCAGGAACACGAATCGTAGCCATTGGTGATCGGAACCACCCGCAGCGCAGCCGCCTCACCGGACACAAAGACAATGGTCGTCGCAGTTAAGAGCTTTCCCAATCTTCGATTCAAATATGCGTTGAAGAGATTTTTCATCGATGGACTCCTAATGTTTTGGTGGCGAGGTGCTGGATTTGCATTGGAGTTCAATGCAATTGATGATGTGTTGATTGGGGGGTATCTGAAACTGCTCTGGAGGATTTTCTCGTGAATGGCGGAGCCGCCAGTCACTGAAAATTTTTTATCGAGAAGAAGACGATTTTTTATTTTATCGACAATCTGATAGGTCACGATGCCGTAATCCGCACTGACAAAGAGCGGCGCCGGTGCGCCTTCAGTCTTGCCGGCATCGGCAACGATGTATTCTGCGGGACGAGGAGTCGCATGCCAGAGCTTGAGCGCGTGCGGAATACCCGGCACGTTCACCGCCATCCGGTGTTTCCGTGCAGGCGCAAACGTTTGCCATGTTGGCAAAACCAGCAGCGTGGGTCGTTCGACTTCGGTGACCGGAACCAGATGCTCCGGGGAATACCCCGGATTCGTCACGGGGTACCGCGTCACGTTCGTACGCGACGATTTTTGAATCCATGATTCAAGCGAGCATGACCGCCGGCAATCGTGGCGGTGAGATCTTACCGATCGCCGCTCGAAAGCACGCGTCGGTGTATCCGCGGGACACATTCGGCTAGCCCTCAAGGCGCCTTCACCACCGGTTCGAAAGTCACCGATAACACACCGCCGTACGTACCGGCCGTGGTCTTGAAGTCGCCCTCCGGCGGATAGGCGGAAACCACGAGATTGTAGTAACCGACCGAATCGGTCCCGGCCACCGGCGGTGCCGGGTTCGTGAATGTCGTGCTCTGGCCCACCGCGAGCACCTTCGGCTGACCGTCGTCGGCACCGAGGCTGACGGACGGCTGTCGGAACATCTTCTTGAGATCGGCCTGATTGCGGATCTGCAACGGTTCGTCCAGGCGGACCTGGAAGTCGCGGCTGGTCGACAGCACGCGCAGCCGTGCCTGCACTTCATAAGGCGTGTTCCAGCCGCCGAGTTGCCGCATTTCGAGGCCTTGCGTGAACCACCCGCCCTCGTCCGTCACTTCGAAGTGGTTCAGAACGACACGGGCGGTAATCTTGCTTGTCGTCTTTCCGAGGAGATCGATTTGTTCTGCCGCGAGCGCGGGCAGGCAAACCAGAGCGGCCAACGTGCCGCCGAGAATACGCTTCTTCATGTCGTTCCTATGGCTTGGTTACGACCGTGAATGTCAGGACATCGCTGTAATCGCCTTCCTTGGCAAGCTCGCCTACCGTCGCCGTGAAAGTCGGGACGAAGCAGGTTTTGCCGGACGTGCTGAGTGGAACGGCAGCAGAGCGCGTGTTTGGCAGAGAGATAACCGAGGTTCCGCTATCCAGCTTGACGTTATAGGGCACTGTCTTCGACGTGTCGGTCAGATGCTTGAGCAGATAACGGCCGTTTACCACGCCATTGGCATTGCTGGCGTTGATGATGTAGTTCCTGCCGCTGACTGCCGCACCCGTGTATACGAAGCAAAGCTGATCCGCGCTGCTGGTGAAGGCCTTCTCGTTGTCGCCAAGCTTCAGGTCGCCGAGATTCCAGTCTGGTGTCGTGATATTCATCGCGACAATGGGCGGAGGCGGATTTGCCGGATCAATAACCTTGCACGTACCCCCGGTAGCATTGCCGTAACGACTGACGTAGGCCGCGCCTTTTATTTCGCCGATATCGTCGCTCGTTGTGTAATGCCCTGCGCGCAAACCAAATGCAGGCCAATCGGCAACGAGCTTGTTGTCTATTACGATCTCAAAGTTTGCAGTGAAGGGGCGCAAATCCATCCAGGTACTGTTTCCATAGCCGTAATAGATCATATAGTTTTCACCTGTATACGACAGGGTATTTGACACCCCATTTAGTTTTACACTTTTTGCTACGGCATTGTTCGGTTTTGGAACGCCATTTTTGTCGTATGTATAGAGCAATACGCCACGCGAAACATACGTCGGGACGCCGGCTTTCGATGCCTCCTTGAAACTGACCGCAACGCGAATGGTGCTTGTTCCGTCTCCGTTTTCTTGCCACGAGCAAGCGCCGTATCCGCTGCTTATGTCGCGCAGCACGAGTACAAATGCATTGGCTTCGCCGGAAAAAAATACAAGGAATGGGAAAAATGCGACAATCGATAAATTCAGGAGTCTTTTTAGGGTAATATTTTGATAATTCATGATTTTCCGTTATCCAGGATATTTGCAAGTGAATTTAATCGGGCGGATAGTTCAGTCTAATCTTAAAGATTTTTACGGATTTCATTCGCTTGCAACGAGAAATCATTGGTGAGGCGGGAGATTAATTTTCTGAAATGGAAGGGATGTTGCTTATGTCCATTAGACTGGTATGTCACGATGCCGTAGCCCACGCTGAGGAATAGCGGCACTGGCGTACTTTTCGCATTTTCGACATCGACGACGATGTGCTCCTCAGGACGGAACGTTATGCGCCAAACCTGGGATTTGCGCGGCACAACCAGCACTTTCATCACCATCCGGTATTTCCGTGCAGGCGAAAGCGTCAGCCGGGTTGGCAAAACCAGCAGCGTGGGTCGTTCGACTTCCATGACCGGAACCAGATGCTCCGGGGAATACCCCGGATTCGTCACTGGGTACTGCGTCACGTTCGTACGCGACGATTTTTGAATCCATGATTCAAGCGAGCATGACGGGCGGCGATGGCGGCATTGAAATCTCTCCGAACGCCGCTCGACAGCACGCGCTGACATATCAGCGAGACACGCCCGGCAAGCCCTCAAGGCGCCGTCACGACGGGTTCGAAAGTCAACGACAACACACCGCCGTACGTACCGGCCGTGGTCTTGAAGTCGCCTTCCGGTGGATACGCGGAAACCGCGAGCGTGTAGTAGCCGATCGAATCGTCTGCGGGCGACGGTGCCGCCGGGTTCTGGAATGCTGTCATCTGGCCGACCACGAGTGCCTTTGGCTCGCCGCTCTCGGCGCCGAGGCTGACGGACGGCTGCCGGAACGCCTTCGTGGGATCCGCCTGATTGCGGATCTGCAGCGGCTCGTCCAGACGGACCTGGAAGTCGCGGCTGGTCGACAGCACGCGCAGCCGTGCGGTCACCTCGTAAGGCGTATTCCAGCCGCCGAGCTGCTGCATGGCCAGCCCTTGTTCAAACCACCCGCCCTTGTCGTCGGTGACTTCGAAGACGAATGACTGGGTGACGCTGGCCGTGACCTTGCTCGTGGTTTTGCCGCCGAGCTGGATATTCTGCGCAGACGCGAGGGCCGGCAGGAAAATCAGCGCTGCGATCCAGCCACCGACGATTCGAATTCTCATGAAGCCTCCTACGATTTGGTGACGACGGTGAACGTCAGCACGTCGCTGTAGTCGCCCAGCGCCGTGCCGGTGTTCAATGTCGTGCTGAACGTCGGAACGAAGCAGGTCTTGCCCGTGCTGCTAAGCTGCAATGCGGAGTTGTTGCGGTTCGGCAGTGCGAGGGTCGAGCTACCACTGTCCAGCGTTATGTTGTAAGGCACGATCTGGGAAGCGTCGGATACGTGCCTGAGCTGGTAGCGACCATTGACGATGCCGTTGGCGTTGCTGGCATTGATAACGAAGTTCTTGCCGCTGACAGCTGCGGCCGCGTAAGTGAAGCAAAGCTGATCTGCTGCGTTGTTGAACGTCTTTTTGCCGTCGCCTCGCGGCAACTCGCCAAGATTCCAGTCCGGTGCCGTAACATTGATCCCAAGCTGAGGCGGCGGGGGATTCGTTGGATCGGTTATGACCTGGCACGTACCGTTGAGTCCGTCACGGCTGATATAGGCCACGCCATTGATTTCTCCAACGTCGGGCGCCGAATCAGGCGAGACATTGCCAGCGCGAACACCAATTGCGGGCCAGTCAGTAATCATCGAATTTCTTATTACTAATTCAATATTTGCAATAAATGGATCGGTTTTTTTCCATTGGTTGTCCGTCGATGAATAGGTGGAGAAGTACGAATAATAGTCACCCCCCCCGAGACCGTAAGTAGTGTTCCATCCATTCAGATAGATGATGCTGGCTAGGGCGGCTGGCTGAAGCTTCCCTTGTTTATCATACTTGTAGACAAATAATCCACGTGAGTAAAACGGGTTGCCGGCGGTATGACCGTTGGACGTTTTGTAATCAATCGTCAAACGGACGCTACTGGTTCCGTTGCCGTTGTCCTGCCACGAACATCCGCTATATCCATTACTGACATTGTCGAGGATAAGTGGCGGAAAGGCACCTTGAGCGTTGGACGTTGTTGCGGTGAGGTAAATGGAAAATGTTAGTAGCAATGTCTGCCATCTTATGCGGACAAGTCTTCCGAAAATTTCGTCGATTTTCATATCTACAATTATTTGCGAGAGTGGCTTCGGCGGACATTGCCGTAGTGGATGAAATGGAAAGTATGAGTGATGCATTTTCCACTTGATTCGAACCGATAGTTGATGACGCAATCGCACGGCATCACCATGCTCTGGCCATACTTCCAATGGCGCTGTCAGCACTCCACCGAGACTCCACATACAGCATCGCTATTGCTGCCGACCACTCAGGTGATAGATCACCACGCCGTAACCGACGCTGATGATCAGTGGTGCTGGTTGCACATCTCCATCTTCGGCGGCGTTGACGACGATGTTCTCCTTGGGGCGGAACGTCAGTCGCCACACCTGCGTCTTTGATGGCGCGGCCAGTTCCTTGATCACCATCCTGTATCGTTGCCGAGGCGACAGCGTGAGCCGGCTGGGCTGCACCAGCAGCGCAGGGTGTTCAACTTCCGTGACCGGAACCAGATGCTCGGGAGCGTGCCCCGGATTCGTCACGAGGTGTTGCGTCACGTCCAGGTACAGCGGTGTATCGCCGATGTTCTCGACCCACAGCTCGCTCGCCGGGTTACCGGGCTCGAGCCTCAGTTCCGTGCGCGACAGCTTCAGAACACCCGCCGCCAGCGCGCTCGAGCAGCACAGAGCCGCCAGCAGGCCCAGCGCCGTTCCGAGCCCGCGTTTCATTACGAACACTCCAGCGTCTTCTGCTCATCGCCGGCGCGCAGCGTCATGTGCTTCGTGGTGAAGTGCTGCGGCGTTCCTGGGAACAGCGCGACGGTCTTCGATTCTTTCGCGTTGTTGTACGAAACATCGGTCAGCAGCTCGCGAACATTGCCCGTCGTTTCCAGCGTGATGCCGCCGTTTTCGCAACGATGCGCCCAACCGGTGCGCTGCTTCGCTGGCGGCGGCATGTGTCGCACCAGCACGCCATAGCCGATCGAGAAAGTCATCGGCGCGCTGATCTTGTCCTGCGGCGCCTCGTCGACCTTCAGCGATTTGACCGGAACGATATACAGGCGATACAGCTCTTCCTGCTGCGGTTCCATCAGCGATTTCAGGACGATCTGGCGCGTCTGGTTCGGCCCCAGCGTCAATTTGTCGGGGTTCGCGATCAGGCCCGGATGCTCGAGCTCGCCGAGGGCCACCTTCTGTTCCGGGAGCATGCCGGGGTTCGTCACCTTCTGGAGCGAAATGTTCAGATAGAGCGGCGCGTCGCCCATGTTCTTCGCCGTCACTTTCTGCTCGTGATTGTTGTACACGCGGGTCGAAGCCGGCATCACCATGAGTTCGCCTTCCGCGTGGACCGACGGAGCCGCCGTGAACAGGAGGGCTGTGAGGATCGGCGCTGCAAGCGTCAGTTTGAAGTTCATGTCAATACTCCGTCATTCAATGTTTTTCGGCGTGCAGCGGAAGTCGTTGCCGTCGGCATCCTTCAGGCTGCACGTGTAGCGGTGCCCGTTGCCTGCGACCGTGATGTTCGAGAGCATCGTCTTGCTCACGATCGAGAACAGGCCGTTGCGGTGGACAGCGTCACCGGTTTCTTCAACCTTCCCGCTGATCGGCTGCCCCGCGGCGTCCTTCAGGAAGCCGCTGTAGATCATGCTGATGTCGACCTTCGCCTTCGCCGAATACACCTGCCCCGGATGCGCGCGGACGATGTTTACCGGCACCTCGACGTTCATGTCGAGCTTCTCGCTGGTGCTCATCACGCGCGCGAAAGGCAGGTCGTTATACGTATTGACCGGCACCGCATAGGTGCTGTTGCCGGCCACCGGATTGCCTTCGACGTTGAAGCCGTACTTCACGCCGTCGATTTTTGGCGTGCTCAGCAGCATCGCGCTGCCGCCGTTGCTGTAACGACCGAACGCCACGCCGTCCTTGTTGGCCGCGACCATGCCGCGGTAGTTGAAGTCCAGGTTGGTCGCGCCGCCGCTGCGGCCGAGGTTCAGCGATGCATCGCCGCGCGTGCCCGAGCGGGTGCCGTACACGTTCACGCCATACTCGGCATTCACGCGGCTGCCCGTGATGCCGACGGTCGTCGTGCCGAAGCCGTCCTGGAAATCCTTGCGGTAATCGCCGCTCAATTGCGTCTGCCCGCCGGAGCGCGCCGCGCTGAAGCTCGCCTGGGTCTTTTCGAGCTGCATGGTCATGTTGAAATACACGCCATAGCCGCCGTTGTTCTGGCCGAAGCTGCCTTTTTGCACGCCCAGTGCGAAGGTGCCCCACAAGCCGTTCGGCCGGTAGTTCCAGCGCACTTCGGCCTGCTGCGTCTTGCCGAAGCCCGACTTCTGGTAGTTGTAGCCGACCGTCGCGCCGCGAACGTTGCGGCTATACGAGAAGCTCGTGCTCGGCGTGCCCGCATAGAACCGCGACACGTCGTTGTTCAGGTAGCGGCTGACCATCACGTTGCCGAGCGCCTCGCCGGACGCCGCGACGCTGATATAGCCGCCCGCCTTGCGTTCGCCGCCCAGCACGCCGAGCGTCGGCGTGACGTCGACGTTGCCGATCTTCATCGGGCGCGTGACGTTTATTTCGGTGGCCCAGTCTCCGCCGTGGCCGACGAGCGTCGACGCGTTCATGTAGAACTGGCTGAAGTTCCGGCTCACCGCGGCTTCCATCAGGAAGCCGCCCCGAACGCTCATTTCCTTGCCGGCGGTGAAATGCCATGCGTTGCCGCCGCCCGCCGCGCCGAAGTTGACGTTGTTGATCTCGCGGATTTCCTGCGTGACCACGTTGCCGTTGCGATCGACCAGGCGAACCTGCACCGAGTAGTAGCCGCCGGGCAGATCCGCGTAGCTGATTTCATTGCGGCCGAGAATGGCCGGCCGCTTCATGATGAGACGGCCGTTGCGGTAGAACTCGTAGTTGCCTTCCGCGGTAGCGTAGAGAATCAGCGAGCCGGCATTGCGATCCGCCTGAAAGTTGCTCTGGCTGCCAACGGTGACGAACTGGTCGAAGCTCGGCGACAGCAGCGTGCTGACCGAGCCCGACGCGTAGTCGATGCTGTTCTGTTTACCCGCCCGCACGTAGGTGTTGGCGAAGTTCTTCTGCAGGTAGTACGACGAAACGCCTTGCGTGCCGCTGCTTCTGCCCTGCGATTGCGTGCGGTTCGCGTACCAGTTCACGTAGCCGAAGCTGCGCGACGGCAAGCCGACCCACGTACTGCCGTTCGTGTTGACCGCGCGATAGCCGTCGGACGACGCGCGCAAGTCGAGCGACTGGTTGTTGACCAGCCCGAAAGTTGTTTCCGGCACGACGTAATCGTCGCGCGTATCGCGGATCGAGATCGACCGCTTCAGCTTGTCGATCGTGACGTAATAGCCTGCGATCTGCACGTCGCAGCCCTTGCTGCAACGCTTGTAGTCGATCTGCGAGATGACGCTGCGGATCGTATCGACATCGTCCGGCGAAATGCCGTTTGCCGCGTATTTGAGCGCGTCGAATTCGAGCGACGCCGCTTTTGCCGAATAGCTGATGAACCCGGGAAGGGTTTTGCCATTAAAGGTGGCGACATAATTCGCGCTATCGTCCAGTTCGGCCGCACTGAACCCGTCGGGTACCCCGTACGATACCTTGACCTCTGCGAACGAGTGCGATGAAACAAAAATGAATGCACCCAGCCACAGCTTGTTGAATCGAAAAGGGGCTTGATAGGCGAACACGCTAATGTCTTTTTAATGGTTTGGGATTTAAATCGGCAAGCGGACTTATCCTTGCTGATGAGATGCAAGAGTCGAAACCCGGACGGGATCCGGGCCTCGACTTCGGAGGGGAGGGGTATTACTCGGCCGGGGTCGTTGCCGTCGGCTCGAACAGCATGACCAGATCGCCGCTGTAGCTGCCGTTGGTGCTCAGCGAGCCGACTTGGGTCGGTGCCTCGACGCTGACCTTCAGGTTGTGGATTTCGTCGAAGCCGCCGTTACCCGGGACAACTTGCGTGATCTTCTTGACCGCGAGATCCTCGAGTGCCGTATCGCCTGCCGTGCTCGTCAGTGCGACCTTTACGTTCTTCATCTCGTAGTTGTTGCCGGCCATCTTCAGCGGCTGGGCCAGCGACACGTTGAAGTCGGCGTTCTTCGTCCAGACGCGGATCGGCAGCGACTTGTTGAACTTCTTCTGCGTGTAGTCTTCAGCGTCCAGCTCTTCCGACGAGTACCAGCTCGAGCCGTCCGGCTTCGACACGAAAATGCCGTCGTTGATCTGCGCGGTGAGCGTGATCTTCTTCGAAACCTGGTTGTCCGTCTTCGGTGCTGCCTGTGCCGTGCCGATCACTGCACCTGCGATACCCAGTGCGAGAACGAGTTTGCTGATTTTCATCCTAATCTCTCTGTAAAAAAGATAATTAAATATTCATCGCTTTTAAAGCGGTGAATCGAGAGTGGAGGTTGTTTTCCACAAGTGAAATTCTGAGGGAAGGGGGGTAATCGGGGCAACGAGACTAGTTCGAATATTTGTAAGATTGGCCTAGTACTTGTACTAAAGTTAAATTAATCTTCGTTGTGCGATTAATTTCCGCGTGGAATGTCAGGTGGATTTTACGTTTCAGGATCAATCGGTTGGCGGCCATCCGGCCATCCGGCCGGTGTCGTTCATGGGGCGTGCCGGCACGCGGCGGCATTTAAAGCTGGCCGCGGTCACGTGATCCGTAGCAGCGGATTCGGAGCGGAGCGAGTCGGGATGACGAAATTCCGTGCAGTGTTATCGAGGGATCTTCATTTCCGAAAATCGCAGCCTGTCGCTGCCTCGATGGCCTTCCTGAAACCACGCGCAGGCGAGCGGCCAAACAGGTATCGTGACTTCCGGAAGGCATCCGGCCGCGCTGATCAAGGCCGGGCCGTGGCGCGCTTGGTGCCGCGCAGCCGCCGGTTCAGTGCCGCGAGCATCGGCTGATCGACCCACACGTGACACGCATGGCCGGATGCGCAGACGATCGCGAGCACCGCGAGCGCGGTGGCGATGCCCTGCCAGCTTCCGAAGTCGGGCCGCACCCCGACGATCTTGCCGGCGATGCCGATCACATACGGATGCAGCAGGTAGATCGAATAGCTGGCCGCGCCCAGGCGGGCCACGGTCGCATTCCGGATCGTCCGTCCGCGCAGGTCGAGCGCGACCAGCGCAACGATGAACAGACACGCGGAGCCACCCCACCCGACGGCGCGCGCCAACCCCGCGGGCGTGCCCGTCAGCGCGTGGACCAACGGTATCGCCGCGAGGCTCGCGGCGGCGACGGCGACCCAGGTCTCTGTCGGTATCCGGCCGACGGCACGACTTTGCAGCGTCCGGTAGGCGAGCACGCCGAAACCGAACTCGAGCACGAACGGCGTGCCGAGATGGCTCATGACCGCGCCGGCAGGACCACCGGCGGCGACATACGCGCAAAACAGCGCGAGCAGCAGCGCGGCGAACGCGGTCGCATGGCGGGCGCGCACGAGCGCGAGCGACGCCGCGATCACGACGTAGAACAGCATTTCGTATTCGAGCGTCCAGCCGTTCAGGTTCAGCGGCCCCCAATGTCCGTTTGCCTTGACGTACGGGATGAACAGCAGCGACTTCAGCAGATAGTCGAGGCCGGCCGTCGTCGAGTTCAGCCACTGGGGACGCACGAGCGCGATCGCGAAGACGCCGAGCGTGGTCAGCCAGTAGAGCGGCACGATCCGGATCAGGCGCTTGCGCAGGAAATCGCGCCCTTCGCGCGGCGCCACGCAGGACATGATGAATCCGCTGATCACGAAGAACACGTCGACGCCGGCCTGGCCGGACGGCAGCATGCCCATGTGGTAGCCGACGACCGCGAGCGCGGCAAGCGCCCGCGCGCCCTGGATGTTCTGAAAGACGACGGGTTGCCGTGCAGGGGTGGGCATGTCCGAATCCGGTTTCGATGGCGGGGCCGTCATTCGCCGGCGACGATCCGGTGCGTGCCGGGTCGGCCGTCCGGTTCCGGTGCGCGAGGACGGGCAGGGGCGTGCGGCGCCCGGCCGTGCGATCCGAATCCCGCGAACTGAATGGCGCACAGCAGCGCGACGCTGGACAGATGCCGCATGTAGCTGCCGAGATCGGGCTCGAACAGCATCGATACCGCGACATGGCCGACGACGACGCACGCGAGCAGGTCGCGGGCCGGATGCGCGTCACGACGCGCGCGGCGCCACACGGTGGCCAGCGCGATCGCGATGAACAGTTGCATCGCGAGCTCCTTCGGCCCCGGCGAGAACAGCACGGGCAGATTCAGGCGCAGCACCGCGTACAGGTAGTTCGCGCAGAAGCCGATGAACGAATCCGGCGCGACCGGGTTGTGGAAACTGGTGCGCGCGCCGAACGGCGAACCGTATGCGAGGTAGTCGGCTGCGATGTCGCGCGGATGCTGCAGCAGGTAATACAGATCGGCCGGCAGCAGGAACAGCGCGACGGGTGCGGCGATCATCATCAGCACCCGGCCGCGCGAGGACGCCTGCCGGAACAGGAACGCGGCGAGCGCGATCGCGAGGATCAGCGCGAAATAGCTGCGCACGACGGCTGCGTAGCCGGCATACAGCGCGACGGTCGCGACGAGTGTCGACCCCGTCGAGTGGCGCCGCGCGACGCGAGCCAGCACGATCGCGATCAACACGACGAACGTGTCCTTGCCCGCGACGAACAGATTGAAGAACACGCACGGTGCAAGCAGCACGAGGCTCGCCGCCAGCGAGCCGACGCGGCGGCTTTCGCCGATCATGCGCCAGATGAACAGCGCGCCGACCGCCGCGACGAAGAGATGGGTGCCGGTCGTGCCGAGCATCGCGTAGAACCGCGCGACGGCGTCGAACGACGTGCCTTCGTAGGTGCTACCGCCGCCGATCTGGCTCTGGATCTTCTCCGCGTCGCGGAACACGAACTCGGGCAGAAGCGCGCCCGCCTTCGCATAGATGCCCCAGTAGGCGAGCACGGCCAGCGCAGCGACGGCGCGCACGAGCCCCCGGCTGAGGGCGGGGCCGCCGGCGATCAGGTTACGCAGCATCGGACGTCGCCTCCGGATTCGTGCGCGGCGTGTGCGTCGCCGTGCCGCGCGTGACGACCAGCGCAAGCGCCGCGGCGATCCCGGCGCTTGCCGCGAGATGTACGAACGCCGCGCCGGTGGCGCCCGCATCCGCGATCAGGCGCCACGCGAACGGCAGATACAGCAGCGCGACCGCCGCCATCGACAGCAGTGCCGCGATCCCGGTGCGCAGCGCGATCGCGGCGGTCCACAGCACGTCCGCGACCGATCGCAGTACGAACGACAGGAGCAGCACCGCGAGCAATACGACGTCGTTCGGGCCCACCGGCTCGTGCGCGAGCCGGAACACGTCGCGATGCACGACGAGGATCGCGGCCGCCGCGAGGATCGTGACGGCCGCGCTCGCCACCGCCGCGCGCATCAGTTGCCGGGGAAACGCGTCGGGCGTGTCGGCCAGCGTGCGGACGAAGCGCGGGCCGGCCGTGACGACGACCGTCGTGAACGCGACCGCCTGCACGGCATTCGCGATCGACCACGCAAACACATAGCGGCCGAGCGCGTCGGCGCCCAGGTGTGCGCCGGCGATGAATCGCTCCGCATATTGCAGCGTCGCCAGGATGACCCCCGCGACGTAGAACGGCATGCCGTGGCGCCATACCGCGAACATGCCGTGCAGAAGCGGTGTGCGATCGGGCGGACGGGCATGGCGCGCGTTCCGCGAGAGCGCGCCGATGCGGCGCCACGCGATGACGACGACGCATGCATTGCTCGCGAACCACAGCACGAAGACCGCTTCGATCGAGCGCAGCACGCCCGTGAACAGGCCCGCGCACGCGATGCCCGCCCACGCGCCGGTGCGGACGAACAGCAGCAGCGAACCGGCGCGCGGGCGATGCAGCGAGAACATCCACGAATTGGCTTCGAATGCCGCATGCTCGGACAGCGCGACGAGCAGCACGCACCACGCCAGCAGCGGCGGCAGGCCGAACGTACCGAACACATCGAACGCATCGGCCGTCGGGGGGCTCAGCGTCGCGGCGGCGAGCAGCGCGCCGAGCAGCAGATAGAGCGCGCCGTACACCGCGCCGAGCACGCGCGCCTCGCGCAGCGCCGGCGATGGGTCGGCTTCGCTGAGCCGCCGGTTGAGTTCCGGACTGAAGCCGAGCCCGAGCACCTTCGACGCAATGACGGATGCGGCCACCGCGAGCCCGTAGGCGCCGACCGCGTCGAAGCCGAGCGTGCGCGCGACGACGAGCGCCAGCGCGAATTTCATGGCGAGCGTGGCGAATCTGAGGAGGAGGCGAACAAGCATGCAATGGTCCGTTCAGGGGTGCGCGTGCCGGGCGGCGCGCAAGGTGTCGAGCACGCGTTCGCGGCCGGCACGGATCCGCGCGAATCCGGCCTGGGCGGCTTGCCAGAACGCAGCGGCCGCATCGGGTGCGAGCACGGTGCGCGCGACCTGCTCGGGATCGAAGTTCGCGCCGTTGACGACCCAGCCGCCGAGCCGCATGTCGGCATACGCGCCGAAGCCCTTGCGCTCGTAGCTGAGATGAAACGCGGGAACGCCGTGCAGCACCGCTTCCAGCGCGCCGTGCAGGCGAACCGAGATCACCCGGTCCGGCCTGTCGCGCTCGAGCAGCGTCCTGAGCGGCACGAGTTCGTCGTGGATGCCGATGCCGCGGTAATACGCGACGTCGTCGTTGCCGCGGCCGGTGCTCTGCACCGCGAAGGTGATCCGGCACGAGGCGCGCACCTGCTCGACGAGCCGTGCGATCGATGCGTCGTAGCGCTTGCGTCGCGCGCGGTCCCAGGCCGGCGCGCGGCGCAGCACGAACGCGACGTGGCGGACCGGGCCGTCTGCCTGCGCGGCGCGCCGCAGGATCTCGTCGCCGCGGTGTCCGAACTCGAGGACGGCGAGGTCGGGCGCCCGCCGCGCATTGGGGTTGGCGGCGAGAAACGCGGACGAGCGGTCGTCGCGCACGAAGACCGTATCGAACGACGCGAGCAACCGGCGCAGATGGGCGCCAACGGGCAGCGCCGGCTCCGCCGGGCCGATGCTTTGCGGCAGATACACGACGGGCTTGCCGGATGCGCGCGCCGCGCGCATCTGCAGCAGATGGCCGGCTTCCAGCCTGAGCGCCTCGATCGGGTTGCGCGCGCGCAGATAGCCGCCGCCGACGCCGGCGATCAGGTCGACGTCGTCGAGCAGGCGGCGCAGTTCGGTCAGCCGTTCGTTCGCGCGGACCGGCAGCAACGCGCCGGCCGCGCCGATCCAGCGGCCGGTGCCGTGCGCCGCCAGCACCGGGGCCGCGCGGACGTCGTCGTAGGCGGGAAACGACGCGGGATCAGCCGCGACGATCGACACGCGGGTCGCATCGCCGAACGCCTCCTTCAGCAGCTTGACCGACAGGTCGACCAGCAGGCCGTCCCCGGAATTGCACGCGCTGTACGCGTGCAGCAATGCGACGTGGGTCGTCGAGGTCATTCGGCTTCCTTGCCAACGAGGGTGCGGTAAAGGTCGAGCGTGCGACGGACCATCGTCGCGGCGGAGTAGTGTTCGAGCGCCGGCGCGCAGTTCGCGCGCATTCGGTTGCGCAGCGCGGCATCGCCCGCGAGCGTCACGACGGCGTGCTTGAAGTCGGTGGTGTCGTCGTCGTTCGGCAGCACGAGGCCGATCTCCCGCATGCGAATCAGTTCGGCGGCGCCGGCCACGTTCGATGCGACGATCGGCACACCCGCGGCCATCGCCTCCAGGCACACGTACGGAAAGCCTTCGTAGCGGCTCGGCAGCGCGAACAGGTCGAATGCGGAGAAGTAGCGGCCCGCGTGCGCCAGCGTGCCGACGACGCGCAGGTTCGGCGGCACGTCGTCGGCGTCGGAGCCGGCCGCCGCGGCGAAGTCGCCGGGGCCGATGACGACGAACCGCACCGCGCGGCCGCACTGCCGATACACGCCGCGCGCGATCCGCACGAGGCGATCCACGCCTTTCTGGTAATCGAGGCGGCCGACGAAGCCGACGACGAGCGCATCGTCCGGCAGGCCGAGCGCGCGCCGCGCTTCGTCGCGAGGCATCAGCGCGGGCGGCGCCACGCCGTTGGCGATCGTGTCGATGCGCCGCGCGGGAATGCCGAGCACGTCGTGCAGGTGCGCGGCTTCGTCGCGCGATACCGCGACGATCCGATCCGTGCCCCGGCGTCCGAGCTGACGCTCGATCGCGCCGTAAAAGCGCCGCTGACGGCTGCTCAGCGATGGATTGAGCGTGTACACCGCATGCGGCGTATAGACGTGCCGCCACGGCCCGCGGCACAGGCGCGCGATCGCGCCGGCCTTCGAGCTGTGAGCGTGGACGACGTCGGGGCGCAGGCGCAGCAGCAGCCGGTAAACATGGGAGACCGCGATCGCGTCGCGCCAGCCGACCGCGCGCTGCATCGGCACCCGATGTACCGACGTGCAACGCGCGAGGATGCCCGCATCGAGTATCGACGCGTCGAACCGGGGCCCCTGCGGCACGATCAGGTGCAGCTCGATTCCGTCGTGTGTGCTCAGGCCATCGATCAGATCGGCGAGGTGAACGGCGACGCCGCCGCCCGCGGCTTCGACGACGAGCACGACGCGCAAGGTCGGGCGCGGCGCATCCGCCACGCCGGCCTGACGCGGGTGCCCGTTGGGGGCCGGAGCAGGCGTGCGTCCGGTGTCGCGACGGACGATGCGGCCGGATTCGATCATGTCGCTCATCGCCCGCCTCCTTGCCGCATGCGGCCGGCGAACGCACGCAGCGCGCGCCGGACGGGCGAGGCCGCGCCGTGTTCGGACGGCGCGTAGCTGTATTGCATGTAGCGGTAGCCGCCATACCGCGCGCCATACCGGCCGGCGCGGGGATCGACGCCGTTGAGCAGCACGCCGCTGGTCGCGACGCCGTTGTGCGCGAGGCGCCGGGTTGCCTCGTCGAGCTCGGCGACGCGCGTCGAGCCGGCGCGCGCGACGAGCAGTACCGCGCCCGCGTGACGGCCGAGCACGACGGCGTCGGTCACCGCGAGAATCGGCGCGGAATCGATCACGACCGCGTCGTAGCGCGCCGAGAGCCTGTCGATCACCGCGGCGATTCGCGCGCCGACCAGCAGCTCGGCGGGATTCGACGGCAACGCGCCGGTTGCGATGAAGTCGAGATTCGGCACGACGTTCGCATGAATCACGTCGTCGTCCGGTGCTTCGCTGCCCGATACGAGCTCCGTGAAGCCGCGCTCGCGCGCGACGCCGAAATGGTCGTGCAGATGGCCCTTGCGCAGGTCACCGTCGACGAGCAGCACGCGCGTGCCGTTCGCGGCAAGCAGCGCCGCGAAGTTCGCGGCCACGAACGACTTGCCCGCGCCCGGCGCCGGCCCGCTCAGCAGCAGCACGTTGTTGCGCGCGCCCTGCATCGCGAAGTGCAGCGCGGTGCGCAGGCTGCGCAGGCTCTCGACCGCCGGCTCGTGCGGCTGGCAGGCGCTCAGCAGATGGAGCCCGGGTGCATGTGCGGCCATCCGCCGGGCGATCTGCCGCTGGCCCGGGGAATCGGGAATCGTCGCGTAGACGCTCAGGCCGAGGCGCTGCTCGATCTCGTCGGCGCTGCCCACGCCGCCGAACAGGAAGTCGCGCGCGAACGCGAGCGCGGTGCCGAGCAGCAGGCCGAGCAGCGCGGCCGCGCCGATCACGACCGGGCGGTTCGGGCGGACGGGATCCTCGGGCGCGATCGGCGCGTCGACGAGCCGCACGCTGCCGGTCTTGCCCGCCTTGACGAGCTCGAGCTGCTGCGCGTTCGCGAGCAGCGCCGTATAGAGATCGGTGTCGACCTTCACGTCGAGCATCAACCTCACCGCTTTCTGCTGGAGGTCGGGCAGGTGCTTGACGTCGCGGTCGAAGGCTTGCTGCTGGCGCTCCAGCGTCGCGATCTGCGCGCCGAGCGCGAGCATGTCGGGATGGCCCGGCGCGAAGCGCGACGCCATGTCGTCGCGTTTCTGCCGGAGTTCCAGCTCGCGGATCTTCGCGTCGGCGGCCTGCTGCAGGATCAGCTTCGATTCTTCGGCGAGATCGATCGTGCCGTTCGCGTTGCGCATGTCGGTGTAGCGCTGCTCGGCGCCCTCCAGCTGCTTCTTCAGGACCGGAAGCTGCTGGTTGAGAAAGGCGAGCGACTGAGCCGCCTCGGCGGACTTGCGCTCGATGTTCTGGTGGATGTAGTGATGCGCGATCTCGCGCAGTTCCGCCTGCACGCGCAGCGGATCCGGGCCGCGCAGCGTCGCGACGATCACGCCCGACTGCTTGATCTTTTCCTGCACGTCGAGCGCGCGGCGCAGCGTGTCGATCGTCTCGGCGCGCGAATGGCGCACGAGCGTGAAGCGCGTGCCCGGGTTCGCGTCGATGCGCGTGACGTGGATGTCGATCGGGCCGTACGCGGTCTCGAAGTGCGCCGCGCGGCCGACGTGCCCGGTGACGGGCGCGGGCAGGTCGGCGCCCGACAGCCGGTAGCGGCCTTCGTCGAGCAGCGTCAGGTCGAAGCGATTGCCTTCGAGCGGCTTCGGCACATCGAAGCGGGCCAGTTCGGCGCGCTCGTCGCCCCACGCGTAGCCGCCGAGGCCGAGCACGCCCGGGCGGGCAACGCCGGTGTTCAGGCGCGAGATGAAATCGCCGACCACCGGAAAGCGCTTCGGCTGCACGGCGATATAGCTGCGCAGCGAGTCGACGGCGCGCGTGACGACGAGGCGCGACGCGAGGATCTGCACTTCGGCCGCCGCGGACGATTTGACGTCGAACAGCGACGATACGTCGCCGAGCAGGCTCTTCGCGGCGGATGCGTCGCCGCTGTCCTCGACCTGCACGAGGATGTCGGCCTGGTAGAGCGGATGGCTGAGAAACGCGTACAGCGTGCCGGCGGCGACGCACGCGGCGGTCACGAGCGCGATCAGCCAGCGCTGGGAGACGAGCACGTCGAGCACGGCGGCGAGAGAGATCTCGTCGGCGCGCTCGGGCCCGTGCTGGGGCGAATGGAGAGAGGTCATCGGTTCAGTCCGGAAATGGCCGTGCGGAGGGAGGCGGCCCCGAAGGGCCGTCCGGCGAGGTGGCGGCAGGTTGTGCGGCCGGCGGCGCGACGCGCGCGCACCAGCAATCGACGCCGCGCTCGATCAGCGCGAGGCTGTGTTCGAAGGCCGTGCGCGGGCCGAGATACGGATCCGGCACGTCGAAGCCCGCACCGGCGCCGCCGGGCGCCGGGCAGAATTCGCCGAGCCGGTAGACGCGGCCGCACAGAGCCGGATCGCGGCGCACGAGCCAGCGCTGCTGGTCGCGGTCCATCGTCAGGATCAGGTCGGCCCGCGCGCCGAGCGCCGGCGGCAACCGGCGCGCGCGATGCGCGGCGAGATCGAGACCGCGATCGCGCATCAGCGCGACCGCGTGCGGATCGGCGGGATGTCCGTCGAGCGCGCCGATGCCGGCCGACTGCACGTCGACGCCCGGCAGGCGGGCGCGCAACAACGCCTCCGCCATCGGGCTGCGGCAGACGTTGCCGACGCACACGACGAGCAAGGTGGTCACGGCGATCATTTGACGGCGAGCGCCGCGGTGGCGCTCGTGGTGACGCCCGGCAGCAGCAGGCTCAGCACGCGGCTGAAGCGCACGAGGCTGCTGCCGTCCACGTAGACGACATCCTTCGGCTGCAGCTCGAACTCGTTGGCGAGCACCATCGACACCGGCGAGCGCGCGTCGAGGTGGAACACCTGCGGCGCGTCCGTCTGCGAGCCGCGGATCACGAACATCTGCGCGGCGTCGGCGGTGTTCGCGTTCACGCTGCCGGCCTGCGACAGCGCATCGGACAGCGTCAGCCGGCCGTCGCGCAGCGGCAGCGCGAGCGACGGCTTGTTGACTTCGCCCATCACGTACACGCCGTAGTCGCTGCGCGCCGGCACGTGCAGCAGATCGCCGGCCGCGAGCACGATGTCCGCGGGGTTGCGCCCGTGGCGCAGCATCTGCGTGAGGTCGAGCGGATGGGAGCGGCCGCCGCGCACGAGCGTCAGGCGGCTCTGGTCGGCGGACGGGTTCATCCCGCCGGCGCGCCCGAGCGCTTCGTAGAGCGTCATCGGCACGTCGTTGACCGGTTGCCCGCCCGGCGTGTGCACTTCGCCGTCGATATAGACCTGCTTGGAGCGGAACGACGCGACCCGCAGCGTGACCTGGGGATCGCGATAGACATGCGCGAGCGCGGCGGCGATGCGTGCCTGGGCGGCGTCGGCCGTCAGGCCGGCAACCGGCACCGCGCCGGCGAACGGGAACGACAGGTTGCCTTTCTGATCGACGACGAAGCCGGCGACGGGGTCGGCGGCGCGCGACGCGTTCGGCGGCGCGGCGCCGTGCGCCGCCGCGAGTTCGGGGTGATCCCAGACCGTGATCTGCAGCACGTCGCCGGCGCCGATCCGGTACGCGGCGGGCGGCGCGGCGAGCTGGCCCGCCTGCGCCGCCTGCTGCCGCGCGGCCTGCGCGTTCAGCGTACGGACGAGCGCGGCGTCGATCGTCGTGATTCGATAGGGCAGCGGTTCGCCCGCAGGCTGCGCGCCCGCCGCGGACGGCTGCGGCTCGCTCATCCGCATGCCGGGGGCAAGCGCGCACGCGGACAGCGTGACGCTGAGCGCGGCCGCAAGCAACAGGCGGGCGCCGGACGGGCGCGGTTGTCCGATCCGTTCGGTCACGGCGGTTTTCATATGGAGTCCTCTTGATGATTCGGCGCCACGCGCGGCGACGCACCGACGCGTCAGTACGCGTTGCTGTGGGTCCAGCCGTGCGTGGCGGTGGCCATGACGATGCGCATGTCGAGTGCGAACGACCAGTTGCGCAGGTAGTAGAGATCGGCTTCCACGCGCCGCCGCATCTTCTCGACGCGATCGGTTTCGCCGCGCAGGCCGTTGATCTGCGCCCAGCCGGTGATGCCGGGCTTGACGCGATAGCGATGGATGTAGCCGTCGACGATCTTCTGGTAGAGCGTGTCGTGCTCGATCGCGTGCGGCCGCGGTCCAACCACGGACATGTCGCCGCGCAGCACGTTGATGAACTGCGGCAGTTCGTCGAGACTCGTGCGGCGCAGGAACGCGCCGATCCGCGTTACGCGGGGATCGCCGTGCGTTGCCTGCGGGACATCGCCGGCGGCCTCGGCGTGAACCCGCATCGTGCGGAACTTGTAGATCGTGAAAGCGTGGCCGTCCGCGCCCATGCGCCGCTGGCGGAACAGGGCGGGGCCCGGCGACGACAGCTTGATCGCCGCCGCGATCGCGAGCAGCAGCGGGGCTGCCGCGATCAGCACCGCCGCGGCGAACAACCGGTCGAAGATGGCCTTCTGGAGCAGCGCGCGGGGCGACAGCGGCGACGCGACCAGGTTGATCGCAGGCGCGCCGGCCAGATCGATCATCTCGCCGTCGAACATGGCGAGCTGGCTGACGTCGGGCATGAACCGGACGTTCACGAGATCGTGCCGGAAGGTGTCCAGCACGCGGATGACGCCGCCTACCTCGGTGATGGGCAGCGCGATCCACACTTCCTGGATCGCATGCGTGCGGACATGCGCGGCAAATTCATCGAGTGCCTGGAACATGCGGATGTCGTCCGTATCCCTGCGCGGGGAGCGATGCGGATCGAGCACGGCCATGGCGCGATAAGGCGAGCCCGACTGGGCGATCCGTTCGAGGATGGCGGAGGAATGCGTGGCGCCGCCGACGATCGCCACCCGACGTTCCGGCTTGTCCGTGCCGGCCACGCGACGCCACACGCGACAGGCAACGAGCCGCGACGACGCGAGCGCGGCACCGCTGGCGATCGCCCACAGCACGTACCAGCCGACCGGTACGAACAGCGGCGCATAGAGCGCCCGCGTGACGAGTGCCGCACATGCCTGGGCGAGCGCCCATGCGACGCAGGTTCGAATCGCCAGGCCGAACGCCGAATGGTCGCGGGTCGCGCGATAGGCGCCGAATGCCGGGAACAGCACCATCGCGAATGTTGCCGCCGACGCGACGAGCGCCGCTTCGGCGGATGCCGGATCGCCGTTGCCCGGCAGAACCATTGCCACGCCCAGCGCGCTGAAAGCAATCAGCGCGACGTCCGACAGACGCGCAAGCAGCCCTGCGGCTGCCGATGGTGCGCTTGCCCATCGTTCCTTGAGTGCCGTCTGCATATACCTTTTCCATGCTGTTGAATGCATGCGTTCACCGCTTCGCATGACGCACGACGCGCGATGCAGCGTGCACCGATGAACACGGTGCATCGCTGCCGCTTCCGCTTCGCTGGAATGTCAAACGAGGAGGTGAAACGCGGTTTGCCTGATCGGAAGACCGTTGGCGCCGCGGTTGCATCGTTTAAATACGGAACGATGCGTATGGAGGTGGGTGTGCGATGCGGCGATCAACGAGACCGATGTTGATTTTCGGAAAAGGAGGCGATGATTTAAATCAGACGAGTACTAATGTTGGGTGGGTTCTTATGGCTCTTGTCCGAAATGCGGAATATTCGATTAGGAGCAGTCCGTATCTTGATGGGAGAACGACTGGTGATCTGCGGCGAGACGACGCGACGACGGGCCGGCTGGCCGCTGCTTCGACCACCCGGCCCGTATTGCGCGGCTGCGCGTCAGCCGTCGCGGAAGATGAAGCTGTACGCGCTCAGCGCCGGCGCGCCGCCGAGATGCGCATACAGCACTTTCGACCCCGGTTCGAATTCCCCGCGCCGCACCTTGTCGATCATCCCGTGCATCGATTTCCCTTCATAGACGGGATCGGTCAGCATGCCTTCCAGCCGCGCGCACAGCCGAATCGCTTCGAGCGTGCCGTCGTTCGGCAGCCCGTATTCGGGGCCGGCGTAGCGCGTGTCGAGCACGACGTCCTGCTCGACGATATCGCGCCCCAGGTCGACCAGCCCGGCCGTATGCCGCGCGATGCGCGTGATCTGCTCGCGCGTGCGCTCGGGCGTCGCCGATGCATCGATGCCGATCACGCGGTCGGCGCGCCCGTCGGCCGCGAAGCCGACGACCATGCCGGCCTGCGTGCTGCCCGTCACCGAGCACACGACGATGTAGTCGAACCTGAAACCGAGCTGCGCTTCCTGCGCGCGCACCTCCTCCGCGAAGCCGACGAAGCCGAGCCCGCCGAGCGGATGCTCCGAGCAGCCGGCCGGAATCGGATAAGGCTTGCCGCCGGCCTGCCGCACGCTCTTCATCGCGTCCTCCCAGCTTCGGCGGATGCCGATGTCGAAGCCGTCGGACACGAGCCGCACGTCGGCGCCCATCATGCGCGACAGCTGGATGTTGCCGACCCGGTCGTACACCGGATCGTCATGGTTGACCCAGTGCTCCTGCACGAGCACGCATTTCATCCCGAGATGCGCGGCGACGGCGGCGACCTGCCGCGTCTGGTTCGATTGCACGCCGCCGATCGATACGAGCGTGTCCGCACCCTGCGCGAGCGCGTCGGGGACGAGGTATTCGAGCTTGCGTGTCTTGTTACCGCCGAACGCGAGGCCGCTGTTGCAGTCCTCGCGTTTCGCATACAGCTCGACCTTGCCGCCGAGGTGCGCGCTCAGGCGCTTGAGCGGCTGGATCGGCGTGGGGCCGAACGTCAGCGGATAACGGGGGAAGCGTTGCAGGTTCATCGACGTGCTCCGGAAAGGCGGTGGATGGGAAACCGGTCGTGCTTCGGGCGTGGCTGGCGCGCCGCGTGCCGATCGAAAAATGATAGGCAGGACGACGAGAAATGAGCTTGCGAAATAGCTGTCGCTGCCCTACGTTATCGTCGATATTCACGTTGCATAAGCAATTCCGGTTCGCTGGAACGGAGACTGACGCAATGAAATTAGAACGAAAGGACGCATCGTCGGCCGATGCCGCACCGGCGCTCGATCGCATCGACCGCGCGATCCTCCGGCAATTGCAGCAGGACGCGTCGATCTCGAACGTCGCGCTCGCCGCGAAGGTGAAGCTGAGCGCGCCGGCATGCCTGCGGCGCGTGGAGCGGCTGAAGGAAATGGGGCTGATCCGCGGCATCGTCGCGCTGCTCGACCCGAAACCGCTCGGCGCCGGGATGCTGGTCGTGATCGGCTTCGTGCTCGACCGCTCGACGCCGGAAGCGTTCGCCGCGTTCGAGAAGGCCGCGCAGAAAGTGTCGGGCTGCGTCGAATGCCACGTCGTGACCGGCGAGTTCGACTACTTCATGCTGGTGCGCACGCGCGACAACGAGAGTTTCAACCGGCTGCATGCCGAGCAACTGCTGTATCTGCCGGGCGTGCGGCAGGTGCGGTCGTTCATGGTGCTCAAGGAGATCCTGTCGACGCATGCGCTGCCGCTGTAGGCGCGTGCGTCCGGCGAACGCGCGCCAACCGGTTCGTCGGCCAACGAACCCGCGACGGTTGCCCGACCCCGTCGAACGGGGCTGAACGAAACGCGCGGAAGCGGGATTCACGGTCACGACGCGTCGTGAACCGATCGCGTATGCTCGTCCCGTCGGCGGCGATGGTGGCCGCCGGAGCCGGTTCATGCATGTGACGACACATCCACGAGTGAGGACATCATGGCAAGACAGACGATGGCGGAATACCTGGCGAAGACGCTTGCGGCGGCGGGCGTCGAGCGCATCTGGGGCGTGACGGGCGACAGCCTGAACGGCCTGTCGTACAGCCTGGGCCAGATCGGCTCGATCCGCTGGATGCACACGCGCCACGAGGAAAGCGCCGCGTTCGCGGCCGGCGCGGATGCCGCGTCGACCGGGCGGCTCGCGGTGTGCGCGGGCAGCTGCGGCCCCGGCAACCTGCACCTGATCAACGGGCTGTACGACTGTCACCGCAATCACCAGCCGGTGCTCGCGATCGCCGCGCACATCCCGTCGACCGAGATCGGTCTCGGCTACTTCCAGGAAACCCATCCGCAGGAACTGTTCCGCGAATGCAGCCACTTCGCCGAACTCGTGACCAACGCTTCGCAGTTCCCGCGCGTGCTCGCGCGCGCGATGCGCACCGCGATCGACGAGCGCGGCGTCGCGGTGATCGTGCTACCGGGCGATATCGCGCTCGGCGACGGCCCGGAAGAGCTGCCTGCGTGGAGCGAATCGTCGCCGCCGTCGATCCTGCCGGCGGACGCCGATCTCGACCGGCTCGCGGCGCTGCTCAACGGCTCCGACGCGGTGACGCTGCTGTGCGGCAGCGGCACGCAGGGCGCGCACGACGAGGTGGTCGCGCTGGCCGACACGCTCGGCGCGCCGGTCGTGCATGCGCTGCGCGGCAAGCAGTTCGTCGAATGGGACAACCCGTTCGACGTCGGGATGACGGGGCTGATCGGCTTCAGCTCCGGCTATCACGCGATGGAATCGTGCGACACGCTGGTGATGCTCGGCACGGATTTCCCGTACCGGCCGTTCTATCCGGCGAGCGCGAAGGTCGTGCAGATCGACTGGAAGGGCTCGCAGCTCGGCCATCGCGCACCGCTCGCGCTCGGCCTCGTCGGCACCGTGAAGGAAACGATCGCGGCGCTGCTGCCGCGCCTCACGCGCAAGACGCAGCGGCGCTTCCTCGAGAACGCGCTGAAGCACTACGCGGCCGCGCGCAAGGGGCTCGACGATCTCGCGGTGGCCGAGCCGCCGGGCCGCGCGATCCATCCGCAATACCTGACGAAGATCGTCGACGAAGTCGCGGCGGAAGACGCGATCTTCACGGCCGACGTCGGCACGCCGACGCTGTGGGCCGCGCGCTACCTGACGATGAACGGCAAGCGGCAACTGCACGGCTCGTTCAACCACGGCTCGATGGCGAACGCGATGCCGCAGGCGCTCGGCGCGCAGGGCGCGCATCCGGGGCGGCAGGTGGTGTCGCTGTCCGGCGACGGCGGGCTGTCGATGCTGCTCGGCGACCTGCTCACCGCACGCCAGCTCAACCTGCCGATCAAGATCGTCGTGTACAACAACAGCCTGCTCGGCTTCGTGTCGATGGAGCTGAAGGCGTCCGGCTATCTCGATACGAACGTCGACCTGAGCCCGACCGATTTCGCGGCGATCGCGAAGGGCGCGGGCATCTTCAGCGTGCGCGTCGAGCATTCGGAGAACGTCGAGCACGCGTTGCGCATGGCGTTCGAGCATGACGGGCCGGCCGTCGTCGACGTCGTCACGTCGAAATACGAGCTCGCGATGCCGCCGAAGATCGAGATCGCGCATGCGAAGGGCTTCAGCCTGTTCATGCTGCGGGCGATCCTCAGCGGGCGCGGCGACGAGATCGTCGAGCTGGCGAGAACCAACCTGCGGTGATGCGGCGTAGCGCATCGACGAACGCTTTGGGGTGCGTTCGTCCCCGCTGTACAAGTTGAACAATACGAAAACATGGCAATTCAGATTCGCGCCTACGAGGCATCCGACCTGCACACGCTGTCGGCCATCTGGTTCGACGCGTCGCTGCTCGCGCATCCGTTTCTTGGCGAGGCGCGGCTGCGCGAGCAGCGCACGCTGATCGAAAATGTCTATCTGCCCGAGGCGGAAACCTGGGTCGCGTGTCGTGCGGGTGAGCCGGTCGGCTTCATCGGCCTGCTCGACGCGTCGATCGGCGGATTATTCGTCGCACCGGCGATGCGAGGCCACGGGATCGGCCGCGCGCTGGTCGAGCATGCACTCGCGCTCAAGGGCACGCTCGATCTGGAGGTGTACGCCGAGAATCGCGATGCCCGCGCGTTCTACGAGCGGCTTGGCTTCGAGGAAATGTCGCGGCGCGACGAGGACGACGACGGCCTGCCGTTCGCGAACATCCGGATGCGCTCGACGCGCTGAGCGTGCGGGCAGGAGGCGCGGATTTTGCCGACGCTCGAGGAGTTCGGCATCGGCTTCGTGCCGTTCAGCCCGCTCGGGAAAGGCTTCCTGACCGGCGCGATCGATGCGAACACGACGTTCGCCGCGAACGATTTCCGCCATGTCGTGCCACGTTTCTCCGAGGAAAACCGCAAGGCGAACGCGGGCCTCGTCGATCTGCTCGGCCGGATCGCGACCGGCCGGGGTGTGACGCGCGCGCAGATCGCGCCGGCCCGGCCGCCGGCCCGCAAGCCGTGGATCGTGCCGATTCCGGGCATGACGAAGCGGCATCGGTTCGGCGAGAATGTGGGCGCGGCCGCCGTGGCGCTGACGGCCGACGATCTTGCGGCGATCGATACGGCGCTGCAGCAGAGCCGGATCGTCGGCGAACGCTATCCCGCGCACATCCAGCCGCGCGTCGATTGCTGATCGGGCATCCGGCGGCTGATCGGGCGTGAATTGGTCAGGCGAATCAGGGACAATCTTCACGTCGCCTTAAGTTTGCGTTTCCTAGAATCGATTGATCGTCGCTCTTCCTGCGGCGGACCGATTCGCCCAGGAGGATGTGCATGAACGAGACCCGTGTCGCCGTAGCCCTGTCCCGCGCCGTCGTCGGCACGTCGAAGCCGACGGCGCAACCGCTCAAGGCCGGCCTATGATCTGGCCGAACGCGTGGCGTGTCTCGGCACTGTTCGTGCGCGAGTGGGTCGGCCGTCCGGCCGCGGTGGGCGCGTTGTGCCCGAGTTCGCGGCATCTGGCGCGCGAGATGGCCGATACGGTGCCGGACGGCGACGGGCTGGTCGTCGAACTGGGCGGCGGCACCGGCGCGATCACCGCGGCGTTGCTCGAACGCGGCGTCGCGCCGCAGCGCCTCGTCGTGGTCGAGCGTTCGCCGGCGTTCGTGCAGCACCTGCGGCGACGCTTTCCAGGGATCTCGATCGTGTCGGGCGACGCGCGGCAACTCGAGCGGCTGCTGCCGCCCGACGCCCGGGTTGACGCGATCGTGTCGTGCCTGCCGCTGCGCACGCTGCCGCGTGAGGACGTGACGGCGATCATCGGTCAATGTCATCGCGTGCTGTCGGCCGACGGCGTGATGATTCAATTCACGTACGACTTGCGCTCGCCCCGCCGTCATCCGCTGGGCGATTCGGCATTTGTTGCCTGCGGCAGCCGGATCGTGTGGGCAAATATTCCGCCTGCGCGCATCGTGACCGTGCGCAGCGTCGCCACCGAACACGCCGGTTGACGCCGCCGCGCGCGAGGCGCCCGGATGCGGCGCTGCTCCGGCGTCTTTCATAAGCAATACAAAACCTTCCAATAACCATTCATATTGCCGTCACATCGGATTCCTACCATTGCCTTTCATTTCGAAAGCAGCAATAGCGGGGGGAACGGGCAACATGAATCGAATCAAACTGGCGGCGCTGCTGTGCGCCGGCGCCTTGGCACTTGCCGGATGCGGCAGCGACGACGGCCCGACCGGCGGCACGGCGCCCGGCCCCACGAAGCCGCTGGCGGCGCGCAACGTGATCTTTTTCCTCGGCGACGGGATGGGGATGACGACGATGACGGCCGCGCGCATCTACGCCGTCGGCGAAGACGGCGCGCTCACAATCGACACGCTGCCCGAATCCGCATTCGTGAAGACCTATTCGAACGACGCGCAGGTGACGGACAGCGCGCCGTCGATGTCGGCGTACATGACCGGCGTCAAGACCAACAACGAAGTGATCTCGATGTCGCCCGACACGAAGGCGATCGAGCCGAGCGCCGGCCTCACCGGCAACTGCGGCGCGAACAACGGCAAATCGGTGTCGACGCTGCTCGAGATCGCGAAGGCGAAGGGGATGGCCACCGGTGTCGTGACGACCACGCGCGTCACGCACGCGACGCCCGCGGCGACGTACGCGCACGTGTGCCATCGCGACGCCGAGAACGACATCGCGGCGCAGCTCGTGCCGGGCGGCGCGGGCTATAACGGCGCGCTGGGCGACGGCGTCGACGTCGTGCTCGGCGGCGGCACGCAGTTCTTCGTGCCGAAGGACGGCGGCGGCAAGCGCACCGACGGGCGCAACCTGGTCAACGAGCTGAAGGCGAAGGGCTACGCGTTCGCGCAGAACCGCGACGACCTGCTGGCCGCGGATGCGACGAAGAGCGGGAAGCTGGTCGGCCTGTTCGCGTCGAGCCACCTGAGCTACGACCTCGATCGCGGCGCGACCAAGGAGCCGAGCCTGTCCGACATGGCGACGCGCGCGCTCGACGTGCTGCAGAACAACCCGAACGGCTATTTCCTGATGGTCGAGGGCGGCCGGATCGATCACGCGCTGCACGATACCAATGCGAAGCGCGCGCTGCAGGATACCGTCGCGTTCGACAACGCGATCAAGGCGACGCTCGACAAGGTGCGCAAGACCGATCCCGACCTGAAGAACACGCTGATCGTCGTCACGGCCGATCACGACCACACGCTGGTGCTGAACGGCTATGCGGCGCGCACCGGCAAGACCGAAGCGGGCAAGCCCGGCGTGCTGGGCGTGCTGCGCAGCTATCAGACGGGCGCGGTCGCGAAGGACGCGGACGGCGCGCCGTACACGATCATCGGCTTCGGCAACGGCGAGAACCGCGTGCAGGGCAGCCGCGCGGGCACCGCGCTCACCGACGCGGTGACGGGCGCCGACGATTACCGCCAGGAGGCCGTCGTGCGGATGGACAAGGGCAGCGAGACGCACGGCGGCACGGATGTGTTCCTCGGTGCGATCGGCCGCGGCGCGGATGCGTTCCACGGCGTGATCGAGAACAACAAGGTTTTCGAGCTGGTGCGCAACGCGGTGCAGCTTTGAGCGCCGACCACACGGGTACAGGGGAATACAGGATGTCGACCATCAAGTGCATCGCGGCGGCGCTGGCGGCCGTGGGTTTCGCATGCGGCCCGGCGCAGGCCGCCGGGCAGGCGAAGAACGTGATTTTCTTTCTCGGCGACGGCATGGGGCCGACGACCGTGACGGCGAGCCGGATCTACAAGGTCGGTGAGTCGGGACAACTGACGATGGAGAAGCTGGCCCGCACCGCGCGCGTCAAGACCTTCTCGAACGATGCGCAGACGACCGACAGCGCGCCGTCGATGGCCGCGTACATGACCGGCGTGAAGATGAACAACGAAGTGCTGTCGATGTCGTCCGACACGCGCGCGGTCGCGCCGGGCAGCGACGCCAACGGCAACAAGACCGTCAACAATTGCGCGCCGGGCAACGGCCAGCCGGTCGCGACGCTGCTGGAGCTGGCGAAGGCGCGCGGCAAGGCGGTCGGCGCGATCACGACGACCGAGCTCACGCACGCGACGCCCGCCGCGACCTATTCGCATATCTGCCATCGCGATGCGCAGTACGACATCGCCGCGCAGGCGGCGCCGGGCGGTGCCGGCTACAACGCGGCGCTCGGCGACGGCGTCGACGTGCTGATGGGCGGTGGCCGCAACCACTGGACGCCGTTCGATCCGGTGGCCAACAAACGCGGGCGCGCGGACGGGCGCAACCTGCTCGACGAGATGAAGGCGAAGGGCTACACGGTCGTCGCCACCCGGGATCAGCTCGCGCAGGCCGGCAACGGCAAGCTGGTCGGTCTCTTCAGTTCGACGAGCCATCTCGAGTACGAACTCGACCGCGCCGCGGGCAAGGGCGAAGGGCCGTCGCAGCCGAGCCTCGCCGACATGACGTCGAAGGCGATCGACGTGCTGTCGAAGAATTCGAACGGCTATTTCCTGATGGTCGAAGGCGGCCGGATCGATCATGCGCTGCACGGCACCAACGCGAAGCGCGCGCTCGAGGACACGGTGGCGTTCGACGAAGCGATCCGCGTCGCGCTGTCGAAGGTCGACCTGTCGAATACGCTGATCGTCGTGACGGCCGACCACGACCACACGATGACGATCAACGGCTATTCGAAGCGCGGCAATCCGATTCTCGACATCAGCCGCAACTATCGCGACGGCCAGCCGAGCAAGGACGCCGACGGCAATACCTACACGACGCTGGTGTTCGGCAACGGCGCGAACCGGCCGAACGTGCGTGCGTCGGTCGATTCGGCCACGGCGATGAACGACGCGTATCTGCAGGAGGTCGGCGTGCGGATGGGCAGTGCGGGCTCGGAGACGCACGGCGGCGGCGACGTGATGCTGTTTGCCGACGGTGCGGACGCGAAGGCGTTCAAGGGCACGATCGACAATACGAAGGTGTTCGGTCTCGTGCGCTCGGCGTTCGGCTTCTGAGCGCGGAGACTTCATGATGAACGGGAACCTCCGATGAAACGCCAGCTTCTCTGTGCGCTCGCTTGCGGGTTGGCTGCGCTCCCGGCCTTTGCGGCGGCGGATCTCGACGCCGCGCTGCTGCACGAAAGCCGTACGGTCACGGCCGACGGCGTGACGCGCACGACGATGTACCGCGAACGGATGGTTCGGCGCGACGGGCACGTGTGGGTCGAACGCGTGCTGCCCGTCGCGGCGGCGGGCGGCGGTCATGGCGACGATCACGACCATGACCATGACGCGGGCCGGCGCACCGGCGTGCAGCCGGTTGCCACCCACGCCGGTCACAAGCACTTCAACTTCCAGGCAGCCGCACGACATGTGACCTACGACGGCAAGACGGCGCGCATCGAGTATGTGGACGCGGCGACCCGGACGGTCGTCAGCGTGCCGCCGGCCGAGTACGAAACGACGGGCTTCGACGGCTCGTGGGACAACGCGTACTACGTCACGCCGCCGTCGCAGCTGAAGCGGCTCGCGGTCGCGAAGCGCGGCGATGTGCCCGGCACTGTCTGGTACGAGCAGGCGGTCGACACGCCCGGCGCGCGCGGGGTGAACCGGATCCTGTGGAGCGAAAAGTTGCAGGCACCGCTGTCGGTCGAATACCGGAGTGCGGACGGCCGCGTCGTGCGCAAGCTGACGTTGACACCGGCACCGGCCGCGCGGCGGGAGGCATTGCCGTGGCAGACGCTCGCCGGCTATTCGCGCAAGGAATACGCGGACTATCTGGATTGATCGACGGGCGGCCGATGACGCGGTCGCGCGGGTGATCGACGATTCGTACACGGGGCTTGCGGTCAGGCCGGCCGGCATCGTTGCGCGATACGGCCGGGCCCTGGCCGATTTTTTCTTTTCTCGCCGCCGCGCTGCAGCGATGGCCGGCCACGCGCCGGACGCTAGAAGCGCGCACCATCCGGCACACGCGCGGCAGGCCGCGACGCAACCCGTTTGATGAAGCGGTCGAGCGGCGTCGCATAGCCGCGCGCGATGGCCGCGCTCAAGCCGGCCGACAGCACCAGATACGCGATGAGCAACGCCAGCTTGCCGTCACCATGTGTGGCTGACGGCGCCCAGAACGTGCGCAGCGCGCCGAGCACGATCAGGTGGAACAGGTACAGCTCGTAGCTGAGCCGGCCGCTCCAGCGCAGCGGTGCGAGCGCGCAGCCGTGTGCGCGTTCGCGTTCGACGTGCGCGCCGATCAGCAGCACGGCCGTGCCGAGCGCCATCGCGGATACGCCGAGCACGTGGCTTTCCGCGATCGGCCACGCGAGATAGAGCACCGTCATCGCCGTTGCCGCGAGCCATTGCACGGGCGCGGCCGCAAGCACCTGCCAGCGCGCGCGTTCGGCCAGCAACGCGGTACAGCAGCCGATCGCGATGCCGTCGAAGCACGCGAAGTACGCGTAGAGGAATCCGCCTTCGTCGCCCGGATGCGTGAAGCGGTACACGGGGCTGATCGCGGCAATCAGCAGCCAGAACGCGAACAGCCGCGTGTCGCGCCGCAGTGCGATGCACAGCAGCGGAAACGACAGGTAGAACACCTCGTCGACCGACAGCGACCACAGCACGCCGAGCGCGTAGTTGACCCATCCGTATGTGCCGATCAGCACGTTCATCGAGAACGTGAGCGACGCGAGATTCACGAGCCAGTACGACACGGCGATGCCCTGCGGCGCATGGTTCGTGAAGATCGGCACGCCGGCCGCCGCGAGGCCGTTGACGAGCGCGAGCAGCAGAAGCAGGCACGGGACGATGCGGGCGACGCGCGACACGTAGAACGCGCGCACGTCGAGCGCGCCGAGGCTGCCCCAGCGGCGGCGCGCATTCGACGTGATCAGGTAGCCCGAGATCGCGAAGAACATCGTCACGCCGTAGTTGCCGTTGCGCACGATCGCATGGATCGTGTCCCAGCCGAGCACGCGCGCGAGCGCGGTGTCGCGCAGCGGATACGCGATGTTGAAGTGATGCAGCAGGACGAGCACGATCGACACGCCGCGCAGCAGGTCGATCCGTGCGTTGCGCGGGCCGGTGCGGGTGGACGTGGCCGGGTTGGCTGCGAATGCGGACTGCGTGCGGTGCCGGTGCTTCAAATGACACTCCTTCGGATGGGGCGGCACACAGTGTATCGGCGGATCGCCGGCCGTCGACCTGTCATGGTTGACGGGGCGCGTGAGCGGCGTTGATCGATTCCGGCGGGGCGGGAAGGGCACGCGTTGCCGCGCCCATGAAAAAACCCGCCGGCAGGCCTGGTGCCTGCGGGCGGGCGAAGACACCTCGGGCCGGCCGGCGCGGGTGTCGCGTGAAGAACGGGGAACCGGGGGGCGTCAGAACTTGTGGCGCAGCGCGACGCGCACGGCCACCTGGTTCGACGTCGACGACGGCGCGTCGGTGCCGGGGATGAACGCGTTGTCGAGGATCGAGTTCGTCTTGTCGCCGGCGATATGCTGGTACGCGGCCTGCACGTACACGTCGGTGCGCTTCGACAGGTTGTAGTCGGCCATCAGCCCGACCGAGTGGATCTTCGGCTTCGCGTCGCCGGTCGATGCGTCGTACTTCTCGAGCGACAGCACGTACTGCGCGCCGACCATGAACGCCGGCGTGATCTGGTACGAACCGTTCACCTCGAAGTTCTGGTACTTGATCGCGCTGACCGTCGCCCCCGGCGCGATGATCGCGCCCGGCGTGCCGAGGTAGCCGTTGCCGGTCGGGTTCTTGTAGTTCGAGTTCGTGTACGCGAAGCCGACCGTCGCGGGCCCGAACGTGTAGTTGATGCCCGCGCCGAACACGCGCATGCGCTCGGCGATGTAGCTCGCGTCGTTCGCGGTGATCGCGCCGGCCGAGCCGTTGCCCGGATGGTTCGCCTGCAGGTACGCGGCGCCGATCAAGAGCCCGTTGTTCTGGTATTGCGCGCCGAAGCTGTGCGCGCGGTTGTCCGAGAAGCTCGTGCTGTTGCTGAAGCTGTAGGCGCCGCCGAACTGGAAGCCGCCGAAGTTCGGGCTCGCGTACTTCACGGTATTGTCGAGGCGGAACGAGTTGTCGGTGTTGTCGTTGTCGAACGGGTGCGCGAGCAGGTAGCCGCCCCAGTTGCCGTTGGCCGTGGTCGGCGCGAGATAGTCGACGACGGAGTCGTACTGGCGGCCGAACGTCAGCGTGCCGTACTGCGCCTGGCTCAGGCCGACGTACGCCTGGCGGCCGAACATGCGGCCGCCCTGGTTGAGCCGGCCGCTGTTCACGTCGAAGCCGTTCTCGAGCTGGAAGATCGCCTTCATGCCGCCGCCGAGATCCTCGCTGCCCTTCAGGCCCCAGCGGCTGCCCTGCGCGTAGCCGCTGGCCATCTCGTAGACGTGGCCGGTGCCGACGTTGTTCGTGTAGTTCAGGCCTTCGTCGATCACGCCGTACAGCGTGACGCTGCTTTGCGCGAACACGGGGGTTGCGAAGGCTGCCGTTACGGCGAGCGCCGTCAGGGTCTTTTTCATTGAGATCTCCGGGATATCCAGCTTGTATCGGTTGTCGTGAGCGCGTCCGGCGAGGCGCGCCCCGTCATCCGGGGCGATCCGGCGCAGCGCGTGCGGCGCCGGGGCGCGCGATGCGCGGCGGCGCGGCAACCGGCAGCGTCGGGTCGTGTCTCCTCCGATGACACCGCGCATTCTTCCCAAGCCGGAAAGGAATCCAAAGCGAGTAATTTCGATGGATGGGATCGAGTTCGCCAATGGGGGCGCGACAGGTCGTTTCGATAGCCGGAACGGCGCGCGCGGCACCGCGGCTCAAGGCCGGCCAGGCCGCCGTCGAACGGGGTCGGGAAACGGGCCGTGCCGGGCCATGGCCGGCCTCGTAAAATCGGCTGCGCGGCCCGTCCGGCGGGCCTGGCGGGCGGCCGAAAGATCGATTGGCGCTGCCGATTGCAATGATCGGAATTACTCGTTTCCCTAAACAAATTGGCGGCTCAAACATGCAGGCTGACCGGACGTGGATGGCTTCGCGATTCGCCGGTTGCCGCGCATGCCGCGATGCACAAACAACAGATTCGATTTGGAGACGACCCACCATGCAGATTCGACGACTGAAAACGGTCCTTCTCGCCGCCGCGGCGATCCTGTCCGCGCCCGCGGCCCATGCGGCCGGCGGCGCGTGCACCGACGGCAAGACGGTCCATTTCGCGGGCATCACATGGGAGAGCGGATCGTTCGCGACCGAGGTGCTGCGGCAGATCATGGAGAAGGGCTACGGCTGCAAGACGGACGTCGTGCCGGGCAGCACGGCCGCGACGGAAACGGCGCTCGCGCGCAACGACCTGCAGATCTGGGCCGAGCAGTGGACGGGCCGCAGCGAGATCACCGCGAAGGCCGTCGCGTCGGGCGCGGTGAAGCTGATCGGCGACACGCTGCCGGGCGGCACGACGGAAGGCTGGTTCGTGCCCGAATACGTGGTGAAGGGCGATCCGGCGCGCAACATCAAGCCGGTCGCGCCGGGGCTCGCGTCGGTCGACGACCTGCCGAAGTACAAGCAGGTGTTCGCCGACGAGGAGGAACCGGACAAGGGCCGCTTCCTGAACTGCCCGACGGGCTGGGACTGCGAGCGCGTGAACTCGCGCCTGTTGCGCGTGCTGAAGCTCGACCAGTCGTATACGAACTTCCATCCGGGCACGGGTGCGGCGCTCGACGCGGCGATCGTGTCCGCGTACCAGCGCGGCGCGCCGATCGTGTTCTATTACTGGGGCCCGGCCGCGCTGATGGCGAAATACAAGTTCGCGGCGCTGAAGATGCCGGCCTTTAACGAAGCATGCTGGAAGACGCTGCGCGACGAGAGCAGCACGCACCAGTGCTCGTCGTCGTACATGGTGTCGCGGCTGACGGTCGGCGTGTCGAAGCCGTTCGCCGACGCGAACCCCGATCTCGTCGGCGTATTCGGCAAGGTGCGCTTCTCGATGGACTTCCTGAACCAGACGATCCTCGAGATGACGACGAAGAAGATCGACGGCGCGGCGATGGCCACGCAGTTCCTGAAGACCCGCCCGGACATGTGGAAGCAGTGGGTGCCGGCCGACGTCGCGCAGAAGATCGCCGGCAACCTGAAGGGCGCGTAACCTGCGCGCGGCGGCGGGCCCGCGCCCGCCGCCGCCGTCACGCGCCTTCACGGCGCGACGGAGAATCAAAATGAACGGCTTCTTTCTGCACCTGTCGATCGCCGACTGGGTCAACGGCGCGCTCGAGACTTTCGTCGCGCAATACGGCGACAGCTTCCATCATTTCAGCGCGCTGGTGCTGCGCTACCTGCTCGTGCCGCTCGAAGGCGCGCTGCGCGTGGCGCCGCCGTGGCTCGTGCTGCTGGTCGTTGGCGCGATCGCGTGGAATGCGACGCGCCGCATCGGCCTCGGCGCGCTCTTCATGCTGCTGCTCTACGCGATCGGCTGCTTCGGCCTGTGGGACAAGCTGATGCAGACGCTCGCGCTGATGCTCGTCGCGACGGTGCTGTCGGTCGCGATCGGCGTGCCGCTCGGCATCCTTGCGTCGCGCAGCGCATGGTTGCGCCGCATGCTGCTGCCCGTGCTCGACGTGATGCAGACGCTGCCGAGCTTCGTGTACCTGATCCCGGTGCTGATGCTGTTCGGCCTCGGCAAGGTGCCGGCGATCCTCGCGACGATCATCTACGCGCTGCCGCCGCTGATCCGTCTGACCGATCTCGGCATCCGCCAGGTCGACCCGGACGTGACGGAAGCCGCGCGCGCGTTCGGCACGACGCGCTGGCAACTGCTCGTCAACGTGCAGATGCCGCTTGCGCGGCCGAGCATCATGGCCGGCATCAACCAGACGACGATGATGGCGCTGTCGATGGTCGTGATCGCGTCGATGATCGGCTCGCGCGGGCTCGGCGAGGACGTGCTCGCGGGCATCCAGACGCTCGACGTCGGCAAGGGCACGCAGGCCGGCCTCGCGATCGTGATCCTCGCGATCGTGATCGACCGGATCAGCCAGGGCTTCGGCCAGGAGCGGCGCGCACGGCGGCGGCTCGCGCAGCAGCGCCGGCAGAAGGGCGCGTCGCGCGTGCCGTACCGGCTGCCGCGCAAGGCGCAGCCGGCGGGCGTCGATTCGAATCAGGCGGCGCAATCGTCGCGCGCATAAACGGAGGCAGACATGGCAACCATCGACGTCAAACACGTGTACAAGCTGTTCGGGCCGCCGGCCGCGCATGCGCGCGTGCTCGACCTGCTGCGGGCCGGCAAGCGCAAGGCCGACGTGCTGGCCGAAACGGGCTGCAACGTCGGGCTCAACGACGTGAGCCTCGGCATCGAGTCGGGCGAGATCTTCGTGATCATGGGGCTGTCGGGTTCCGGGAAATCGACGCTCGTGCGGCACTTCAACCGGCTGATCGAGCCGACGGCGGGCGAGATCGTGATCGACGGCAGCGACGTGATCAAGCTCGACGCGCACGGGCTGCGGGAGCTGCGCCGTTTCAAGGTCAGCATGGTGTTCCAGAACTTCGGGCTGCTGCCGCACCAGACCGTGCTCGACAACGCCGCGTATGCGCTGCGCACGCGCGGCGAGAAACGGCACGACGCGGCCGACGCGGCGCGCAACTGGCTGACGAAGGTCGGGCTCGACGGCTACGGCGACCACTATCCGGACGAGTTGTCGGGCGGGATGCGGCAGCGCGTCGGGCTGGCGCGCGCGCTGGCGGCCGACACCGACGTGCTGCTGATGGACGAGGCGTTTTCGGCGCTCGATCCGCTGATCCGCACGGAGATGCAGGATCAGTTGCTCGAACTGCAGGCGACGCTTTCGAAGACGATCGTGTTCATCACGCACGATCTCGACGAGGCGTTGCGGATCGGCGACCGGATCGCGATCCTGCGCGACGGCACGCTCGTGCAGGTCGGCACGCCCGACGATATCCTGTCGCGGCCGGCGGACGATTACGTAAGACGGTTCGTCGAGAAGCGGACGAGCGTGAACTGAGCCGGCGGATCGGCACGGCGCGTGAAAAGCGGCGCACCGCGATGAGCGGTGCGCCGCTTTTTTCCTGAGCCGGAGCAGGCGTCACGTCGGCGACGGGAATCCTCTTTCCCTATGAAGCGACCCGCGTTTGCGAAGGCCGACACGCACGGAAATGAACGGAAATCCGGCAGGCGCACGTCGCGTGATCATGATTGATACGTTTGCGAACGACCCGTATACGGGGTCTTTTGCCTCCTTTTGGGAAACAATTCGGCCGGATGTCCCTGTCCGACGGGCTTAGCGATCGCGATCGACTATCCGGCCGGGCCGGCTGGCCCGCGTGCCGGGATTGTCGTCCTCAAAAGTGAAACATTGTGCGTTCGTCAGGCCGGCCTTCGATAGGTCGGGCAGGTGCTTGAATACGAAAGGGATTTAACCCGCCTCTCGAGGCCCCTCCGGCGCCGTGCCGAGCGGAGCGTTACAAGGCTGAAACATAAAGCGCGCGCGGAGTCCGGCCGGGCCGGTTCGTGTTGCCCGGAAATTCGAGATCCCGTTCTGCATTCGGTCGCTTGCAGACCTGGCATTGCCAATGCATCAGGTAGCCTGGATTGGCGCAGTCAGCCAAGCCGTCCCTCGATGACTCAGGAGGATTTCATGCGCAATACATTATTGGCGTCCGCTGCGCTCCTCGCCCTAGGATGCAGTGGCTACGCAATGGCCAACCCATGCAGCAGCGATACAAGTTCAACATGCAGCCAGAAATCTGACGACGGATCGAACAGCCTCACCAACACGGTCAACTCGTCGCAGACCAGCACCACCGGGTCCAATGCCAATGAAGTCTCGCCCGGCGCAACTGTCTATCAGGATTCCTACAACACCACCAAGGTCGTCGCGATCAGCAAGCTCGACGGCTACGTGACCAACGTCCAGGTCTCTGGCATCGGCAACCAGGCGACCAACAACGGCAGCGCCAGCGGCGGAAGCGGCGGCAGGGGCGGCTACGGTTACGGCTATGGCGGGCATGGCGGCACGGGCGGCAATGGCGGCAACGGCGGCTCGGGCGGTGCGGGCGGCAGTGGCGGCAGCTCGGTCAACGGCAGCGCCACGGCCGGCAACGCTACCAATGGCGGCGCGTCGGCCGGCAACGGCAATGGTGGCGGCGGCGGCGCCGGCGGCTCGACGACAGCCAGCGCCGGGCACGGCGGCTCCGGCACGGCAAGCGGCGGCTCCGGGTCCGGCTCGGGCGGCGGCGCGCTCGCGGCGTCGGTCGGCGTAGGCGGCTATGGCAGCGGCAGCGGCTCGGGCCAGGGCTCCGGCACGGGCGCGGGAGGTTCCGGCTGGGCAAGCGCCACGACGCACCACGGCGGCACCGCGACCGCGTCGAGCGGCAGCGGTACCGGTACCGGTACCGGCACCGGTACCGGCTCGGGCAGCGGTTCGGGCGGCGCCGGCACGGCGGGCGCGTCGACGGCATCCGGCGGATCGGCGTCGGGTTCGGGCGGCGCGGCGGGCTCGGCGGGCGGCACGGGTGGCGCAGCGACGGCCAGCGCGGGCAGCGGCGGCGCAGGCGGCGCGGGCACGGGCGGCAACGCGTCGAACGGCAGCTCGACGTCGATGGCTAGCAACGGCAGCTCGACCGCAGGCAACGGCGCGGTCGGCGCGGCAGGCGCCATCGGTGGTGCGGGCGGCGCAGGCGGTACCGGCAACGGTGGCATCGGCACCGGCGCGGTCGGCGGCACGGGCGGCGCAGGCGGGACCAACGTCGTCGACGCGGGGACGTTCAACATGTCCAACACGATGACGAGCGTCGGACAGACCGCGGCGGGCATCATGGTCGCCAACCAGAACAGCGGCATGGCGTCGTTCGTTCAGCAGGCTGTGACCGTGCAGGCGAACCTGACAGTCGGACGTTAGAACGACAGGCGGGTCCAGGTGAGTCGTGCGAATCGCCGTGGGACGAAGCCTGTCCCACGGCGATCACGCCGACGATGCTCCCTGCGCGTGCGGTCCGGGCGGACCGGCGCAGGGCCCAAGGAGACAGCCATGCGAATCCGCAACGCAGTTTCGATGGTGATATTGCCTGCGCTGCTGCTGTCGGGCCTGACCGCCCGCGCGGCGGCCGACGGGCAGCGAGACGCGGCCATCGATGCAGCCGTCGCGGCTGCGTCAGGTTCCCTGCCTGCCGCGCTGGCCGGCCCGGACGCGGTTGCGTCCACGACCGGGGCCGGTGTGGCACGGCCTGCCGGCGACACGGTGGCCGGGCGCGAAGCCGGCTTCGGGGTCGCGATGAGCGCCGACCAGCTCGACGCGCACCGGGGCGGCGATGTGCTGATCGGCCAGAACACCCTGACCGGCACCGTTTCCGACAACGTCGCGAACCGGGTTTCGACGGGCTCGAATTCGATTGCCGACGGCTCGTTCTCGAATTCGAGCGGCTTGCCGACGGTCATCCAGAATACCGGCGCGAACGTGCTGATCCAGAACGCGACGGTCCTCAACGTGCGGTTCGGGAATTGAGCGATGAGACCTTCCGCGGCCGTGTGGATGGCGGCGCTCGCGTGCATGTTGGCCGTGCCGGCGGCGCGGGCGGACGAGATGACCGTGGTCGACCCAACGGGGGCCGGCTACGCGATGCACGTCACGAGTCTCAAGGAAGCGCGTTTCAAGCGAACCGTGAAGCAGCAGTACGACTTCAGTTGCGGGTCTGCCGCCGTCGCGACGCTGCTGACCTATCAGTATGACTATCCGATGACCGAACAGACGGCCTTCGCGCAGATGTGGGAGAACGGCAATCAGGACAAGATCCGCCGGCAGGGTTTCTCGCTGCTCGATATCCGGCGCTTTCTGGAAGCACACGGCTTCATCGCGGACGGCTATGAGCTGCCGCTTCAGACGCTCGCGAAGACGCACACGCCCGCGATCGTGCTGATCACCGAGCACGGCTATCACCATTTCGTCGTCGTGAAGGGGCTGCGCAACGGGCGGGTGCTGGTCGGCGATCCGGCCACCGGCACGCGGCCGATGTCGCAGGCGAGTTTCGAGCAGAAATGGGAGGACCATGTGATCTTCGTGATCCACAACAAGCCCGAGCTCGCGGCGTTCAACGACCCGCGCGACTGGCGCGTCGCGCCGAGCGCGCCGCTCTACACCGGGATCAACCGCGACGGCCTTTTCAACGTCGTGGTGCCCAAGCATGGTCCAAGCGACTTCTGAGTACTGCCATGAGATCAGCAAACGCAAGGAAGGCCCGCATTGCCGCGATGGTGTGCGGCGCGCTGGCGGCCACGAGCGCGGTGGCGATGCAGGACGGCGCGCCGGCCGCGGCCGGCGAGTGGGCGGCGCAGGCGAATAGCGGTGCGCCGGCGTCGGCATCCGATGACGCGCAGGACGAACACAACTGGCGGGCGGGCGGTGCGCTCGCGCTCAGCGACGCACGTCTCGACGCGATGCGCGGCGGCTTCGACATGCCGGACGGCCTGAAGGTGTCGTTCGGCGTGTCGCGTGTCGCGTTCGTGAACGGCAACCTGGTCGCGTCGACCAGCTTCAACATCCCGGACATCAGCCATATCACCGCACAACAGGCGCAGGCGCTGGCGGCCGCGAACGCGGGTGCGCTGCTTCAGGTCGGCCCCGGCAACGCCGCGCAGCCCGGCGTGTTGCCGGCGCTGACCGGCGCCGTGATCCAGAACACGCTGAACAATCAGCACCTCCAGGCGCTGACGACGATCAACGCGACCGTCAACACGCTGTCGGCGTTCAAGAACCTGAACATCATGTCGACGCTCAACAACGCGCTGACCGGTGCGCTGCCGGGTCGGTGAGCGGGTCGATGAGCGGGCGTTGCCGCACGCCGGGGGCAACGCCCGGCGTGCGGCACGCGCTCAGAACGCGATCGGCATGCGCAGCGTCATCGCCACGTCCGGCGTGTCGCGCGTGAGGCCGGCGCCGATCGACAGGTTCAGCGTGGTTTTCGGCGACAGCCGGTACGAGTAGCCGATGAGCAGCGTGCCGAGGATCACGCGCACGGAGCTCGGCACCGTCTGGCCGTTCTGTTGCGTCGGCATCACGATGCTCTGGTCGTAGCCGAGGCTCACCGACGCCTTCTCGTTCAGCGCGAGGCCCATGCCGATGTTGAAGCCCCAGATGTCGCCGGGCTGCACCTTGCCGAGGAAATCCTTCTGTCCGTTGCGGATCGTCAGGCTCAGGTTGTCGCGGCCGAAGCTGTGCAGGTAGCTGACGTTGCCGAAGAACACCACCGGGTCGGACGGGAACAGCCACGTGAGGCCCGGCTGGACCGCGTAGAAGCCGGAGCCGGTCGGCTGTTCGAGCGGCAGGCCGGTGCCGGTGGCATTGCCGACGCAGCGCGTGACGCAGTCGGTGACGACGTCGAAGGGGCTCTTGCCGGTGGCGGTCTTGAAGCGGAGCCAGCCGATGTAATAGAACTTGTCGGGGCCGCCGGTGTTGAACTGGTAGCGCAGCGTCATTTCGACGTCGCCGATGTTGTGGCCGTGGCTGTTGAACGCGTTGTCCTGCGCTGTGCCGGTGAAGATCTCGCGGCTGACCGTGTCGGTCGTCGAGTACACATACGGGACGCGGATTTCGAATTCCACCCGGTTGGTGATCCCGTAGCGCGCCGCGACCGCGGCCGTCAGCACGGTCGTCTTGACTTCCCGCACGTCGATCAGGCCGATCAGCAAGGCCGGGATGATCGTATAGCCGACGAGGGCGACGCGGTCCGACGACGAATAGCTGAACTGGAACGACGGTTCGATCACGAGCTTGTGCTTCGGCGTCAGCACGCCGGGCTGATCGAAGATCGGCGCGACCGGCGGCGGCGCGGTTTCCGGCACGGGGGCCTGGCCGACCGGCTGCGCGGGAGGCGGGGCGGCCGCGGCGGCGGATGGCGCGTTGCCGGCCGTGCCGCCTGCCGCGCCGGTGGTGTCGGCTGCGCCGCCGGCATCGGCCTGTTGCGCGGCGGCACCCGTGTCGCCCGTGCCGGCGCCGCGCTTGCTCGCGAGCTCGCGGATGTCCAGCGCCCGGCTCAGGCGGGAGAGATTCGTTTCTTCTTCGGCAAGCCTGCGCTTGAGCGCATCGAGTTCTTTCAGGTGGTGGTCGACTTCCTGGCGCAGCACGGAAATGTTTTCCTGCGTCGACTGGGCGTCCAGCGACTGCGCCAGCACCTCGGCTTGAAACAGCAGCACGCTGGCATAGGTGATGGCACGGATGGTGCGGAATGGCATCGGTTTCACGGTGCGTCTCCGAGGGCGAAATCGCCCGTCATCCGGGAGGACTTCCTGCGCGACGTAGGGCAAGAAATGGGGAGCGCCGTTTGAATGAACCCGGCAGGCGGCGAACGCCGCTGCCGGGTGGCCGCTCTTGTGGCGACGCATGCACGTTCCATATATCAGGACCCTCGTTCAGGCAGGCCTTCAGGACTAACCGGACAAACCCTTGGCCGCGTACGGCGCGCGATACGAACCGCGCTGATTCGCGGGGGCTTTCCGGGAAACTGAATGCATGTTTCGCGCCTGTGGCGAGCGCCGTGTTTCTGGGTCCGTGCACGCGCCGCGCGTCAGTGAGCGGCAGTCTCGCGTCCGTCCGCCCGGGCCGCCGCCGTCTCGCCGCGCCGCGCATCCGCCAGAATCAGGTCCGCGCCTTTCTCCGCGACCATCATCGTCGGCGCGTTGATGTTGCCCGACGTGATGTTTGGAAACACCGATGCATCGACGATCCGCAGCGCCTGCAGCCCGTGCACGCGCAGCGACGCATCGACAACCGACGTCGCCGCGTCCGGCCCCATCGTGCACGATCCGCACAGGTGGTAGATCGAACCCGACTGCTCGCGGAAGTACTGCAGCATCGCTTCGTCGGAGTCGACCTGCGGCCCCGGCGAGATTTCCTCGACGGTCATCGATTTCAGCGCCGGCGCACGCATCAGCGCACGGATCACCTTGCTGCCCTGCACGGCCTCGTCGAGATCCTTCTGCGTGGTGAGCGCGTTGATGTGGATCTTCGCGGCATCCTCCGCGCGGTTCGACGCGATCTCGATCGTGCCGCGACTCGTCGGCCGGCACGGATTGAATGCGATCAGGAATCCGGAATACGGTTCGGGCTTGATGCTCGCGCGGTCGCTCTTCGGAATCCGGTACGACAACGGGTTGAAGTAGAGCTGCAGGTTCGGCTCCTGCGCATCGGCCGAACCGCGGAAGAAGCCGCCGGCCTGGTTCACGCTCATCGCGAGCGGGCCGCGCTTCGTCAGCAGGTAGCGCAGCCCGATCTTCATCTTGCCGAGCAGCGTGCCCATCTCGTCGTTCAGCGTCGGCCGGTTCGCCTTGAAGTAGAAGCTCACGCACAGGTGGTCCTGCAGGTTGCGGCCGACGGCCGGCAGCGCATGCACGAGCGGCACGCGCCGGCGCGCGAGCAGCGCCGGATCGCCGACGCCCGACAGTTGCAGCAGCTTCGGCGTATCGACCGCGCCGGCCGCGAGGATCACCTCGCGCGCGGCGACGAGCGTCTCGTCGCCCTGTTCGCCCGCAACGACCACGCCGGTTGCGCGCGTGCCGTCGAACGTCACGCGCCGCACGAGTACGCCGGAACGCAACGTGAGGTTCGCGCGAGTCAAAGCGGGCCGCAGGTACGCGAAGCTGCTGGAGCAGCGCTCACCGTTCTTCGTGTTCAGGTCGTAGATGCCCGCACCTTCGAACTTCGCGCCGTTGAAATCGTCGGTGCGCGGCAGGTTCAGTTGCCCGCAGCCCTTCAGGAATTCGTGGACGATCGGATGCACGTCGGCTTTCATCGACGTGATGTGGATCGGCCCCGTCGAGCCGTGATGCCGCGGATCGGTCGCGCCGGCCGCATGGGTTTCGAGCTTGCGGAAGTACGGCAGCACGTCGTCGTACGCCCAGCCCGGATTGCCCGCGTTCGCCCAGTCGTCGTAGTCGCCGCGCTGGCCGCGCACGTAGACCATCGCGTTGATCGAGCCCGATCCGCCGACTACCTTGCCGCGCGGGCAATACAGCTTGCGGTCGGCGAGCTGCGCTTCGGGCTCGCTGTAGTACATCCAGTTGTAGCGGCGGTTGTAATAGGTCTTCGTGAAGCCGACCGGCACCTTGAACCAGAACGACGCGTCGCGCTCGCCTGCTTCGAGCAGCAGCACCGAGTGCCGGCCCGACTCGCTCAGGCGGCTCGCGAGGATGCAGCCGGCCGAGCCCGCGCCGACGATGATGTAGTCGTAGCTCATGTCTGTCCTTTGCGCTCAGCCCTTCGCGGGGGCGAGATCCTTCACGTCGACGGGTTTTTCGCCCATCTGCAGGTGCAGCCGCTGGCCCGTGTACGGCGTGTGACGGCGCACGACGTCCATGTCGAGCTCGATGCCGAGGCCCGGCTCGTTCGACGGGATGATGTAGCCGTCTTCCCAGCGGATCGGCGTCTTCACGACTTCGGCATGGAAGCCGCCCCACGTCATGATGCTTTCCTGGATCAGGAAGTTCGGCGTGCACGCCGCGAGCTGGATGCTCGCGGCCGCGCCGATTGGCCCGTTGTACAGGTGCGGCGCGATCTGCGCGTAGTGCACTTCGGCGAGCGTCGCGATCTTCTTCGCTTCGAGCAGGCCGCCCACGCGCGCGACGTTCAGTTGCAGGATCGATGCGCCGCCCGCCTGCAGCAGCTTGTGGAATTCGTACTTGGTGGTCAGGCGCTCGCCGGTCGCGATCGGAATCGACGTGTGCTTCGCGACTTGCGCGATCGCCTCCTCCTGGCCGGGAGGAACCGGCTCCTCGAACCACAGCGGGTCGTATTTCTCCAGCCGCTTCGCGAGCCGGATCGCCGACGACGGCACCATCTGCCCGTGCGTGCCGAACAGAAGGTCGGCCTTGCTGCCGACGGCCTCGCGCACCTTGCGGCAGAACAGCTCGCAGCGCTCGAGCACGTCGAGCGACAGCTGGTGGCCCGAGTAAGCGGTGTACGGGCCGGCCGGATCGAACTTGACGGCGGTGAAGCCGAGCTTCACGTTCTCGGCCGCGCATTCGGCCGCGAGGTCGGGATCGTCGTAGTCGTATTCGCCGTTCGCGTTCTTCGGATACAGGTACGTGTACGAGCGCAGCCGCTCGTGGATCCTGCCGCCGAGCAGTTCGTACACGGGCTTGCCGGCGGCCTTGCCGACGATGTCCCAGCACGCCATTTCCAGCCCGCTGACCACGCCCATCATCGTGAGGTCGGGCCGCTGCGTGAAGCCGCTCGAATACGCCTGGCGGAACAGCCGCTCGACGTGGTGCGGATCCTGGTTCAGCAGGTGGCGTTCGAACACGTCGTCGATGATCGGGCCCATGGCCTTCGGGCCGAACGTCGCCGAATAGATCTCGCCGACGCCTTCGATGCCGCAGTCGGTCTTCAGCTTCACGAAGATCCAGTACATCCCGCCGACATGCGGCGGCGGCACGGCGACGATATGGGTTTCGAGCGAAACGATCTTCATGCGGACTCCTGGATGCGGTTGAGGCGGGTTTTGAGGAACGCGGCGGCGCCCGCGCCGCAGAGCGCGATCGCCGCGATATAGCCGAAATAGAGCTGGTAGCCGTGCGCGCCCGGGTAGGCCTGCGTCACGTAGCCGTTGATCAGCGGCACGAACACGTCGGGCGAATAGCCGAGCACCGAGATCAGGCCGATCGCGAGGCCCGCGCAATGCGTCGGCACCTTGCAGTCGTCGAGCAGCGACCAGTACAGGCCGCGGATCGCATAGGTGAGGATGCCGATGAACAGCACGAGCACGACGAGCATCGCCTGCGGGCTGTGCGGCGGCGCGGCGATCAGCCCGACCAGCGACAGCGCGGCGAGCACGAGCGCCCAGAACAGCACGGAGACTTTCGACACGCGATCGCCGAGGAAGCCGCCGCCGATGCCGCCGATGGGGCGCATCCACAGCTTGAGCGTCGTGATGAAACCGGCCGCCGTCGCGCTGAGCCCGAAATTGCCTTCGTGCAGGTACGCCGAGAAGCTGTAGGTCGCCCAGAACACCTGGTAGCCGCAGAACACGATCGCCGCGACGAGCCACAGCTCGGGGATCGCCGCGAGCGTCTTCAGGTCGGTCAGCACGTTGCCTCGGCGGTCGCTACCGGCGCGGCGCTTCGTGGCTGCCGCACGGTCGCCCGCGCGCGCCGGATCCTTCACCAGCGCAAGCAGCACGCCGAGCGCGATGCAGAAGAACGCGTACAGGTGCACGACGAGCCTGAAGCCGGCCGCGTCGGTGCCGCCGTGCGCCTGCGTCACGTACGCGAACAGCGTGATCGCGATCGTCGCGAGCAGCGCCTCGACGAGCCCGCGGCCGCCGTCGAGCAGGCCGAAGAAACGGCCCTGTTCGTCAGGGCCCGCGATCATGTTCACGCGCTTGATCACGGCCGCCCAGAACGTGAGGCCGGTGGTCAGCCCCCAGCCGCCGAAGATCAGCACGAGCATGTTGAACGACGGCCCGGTCGCGTAGAGAAGCCCGAGCGCGCCCGTCGCGAGCAGCGAGAAGCAGATCAGCCAGCGCGGCGACAGGCGGTCGGCAAGCCAGCCGCTCGGCAAATAGCTGACGAGGAAGATCGTGCCGAGCGACGAGTACAGGTAGCCGAGCTGCACGTCGTCGATACGGAAGAACTGCAGCATCGTCGGCTGGTACACCTGCCGCAGGTACAGCATCGGGTAGATCGCGCCCGCGGCGATCACGAGCAGCAGCAGTTGCAGGTAGCGCTGCGCGCGCGAATCGCGCGATGCGTGTGCGTCGTCGTGCAACGCGAGCGACGCGGCGGGTGTCGACGGTTGGGTCGGCATGATGTCTTCCTCCATCAGACTTCCTTCAAGCGGAGGTCTGCAGATTTGTTTTGTGTTTGATCGGATCGGGGGCGGCGCGCGCGGCGTGGTGTCGGGATGCGCGCGCCGGTGTTGCGTCAGTACTTCATGACGACGAGGCGCGTCTGCGTGAATTCGAGCATCCCGTGCTTGCCGTCGTCGCCGCCGAGGCCCGAGCGCTTCCAGCCGGCGTGGAAGCCCTGGTACGGATCGGCCGGCGTGCGGTTCACGTACAGCTCGCCCGCCTCGATCGCGTTCGCGACGGTCAGTGCGGTGCGGTAGTGCTCGGTGTAGAGCACCGACGACAAGCCGAACTGGTGGTCGTTCGCGAAGCCGATGGCTTCGTCGATCGTCCGATAGCGCAGCACGGGCATGACCGGGCCGAAGGTTTCCTCCTGCACGATCTCCATGTCCTGCCGGCAGTTCGTCAGCAGCGTGGCCGGGTAGAAGAAGCCGGGGCCGTCGGGGATCGCGCCGCCGGTTTCGAGCGTCGCGCCGGCCGCGATCGCGCGTTCGACCATCCCGTGGATGTGCGCGCGCGCCGATGCGCTGACGAGCGGGCCCATGTTCGACGGATCGGCCGCGCGGTTGCCGCTGCGTACCGCGCCCATCTTCTCCTTCAGCAGCGCGACGAAGCGGTCGTGCACGCTGTCGTGCACGTACACGCGCTCGATCGCCGTGCAGAGCTGGCCGCAATGGGTCGTCTTCGACGCGACGAGCGCGGCGGCCGCGCGTTCGAGATCGGCGTCGGGCTCGATGATCGCGGGCGTCTTGCCGCCGAGTTCGAGCGACGGCTTCGCGATGTTCGCCTTGCAGTAGTCGAGCACCTTGCGGCCCGCGTTCACGCTGCCCGTCAGCGTGATCATGCCGACCGCCGGATGCGTGCACAGCGCCTCGGCCGTCGCGTGGTCCATCGTCAGGATGTTGACGACGCCCGGCGGGAAGCCGGCCTCATCGACGGCCTTCGCGATCTCGAACGCGGACACCGGTGTGTGGTTGCTCGGCCGCACGACCACCGTGTTGCCGGCGATCAGCGCGGGCGCGACCTTGCGCAGCAGCGTGTAGACGGGGAAGTTGAACGGGATCAGGCATGCGACGACGCCGATCGGCTCGCGCTGCAGGAACAGGTTCTCGTCGGGCGTGTCGCTCGGGATGATCTCGCCCTCGATCCGGCGCGCCCATTCGGCGTGGTAGCGCGTGATCTGGCCGGCGTAGACGGCTTCGTTCGACGCGTCCTCGACGCTCTTGCCGGATTCCTGCGCGAGCGCCGCACCGATCTCCGGCGCGCGCGCGGTCAGCGCGTCGGAGAGCTTGTGCAGGAAGGTCGCGCGCTCGGCGCTCGGCAGCTTGCGCCACGCCTTCTGCGCGGCGGCCGCGGCGTCGACGGCGGCGAGCGCCGCGGCCGGCGTCGCGGCAGGCACACGCGCGAACGGCGCTTCGGTGGCGGGATTGTGGACGACGATGAACGCGTCGCTTTCCGCGACGACGAAACGGCCATTCACGTAGTTGCGTTCGGTGCGCATGAAGAGTCTCCTCCGATGGGTGCGGGCGGATCGCTTCGGGCGGCGAAACGCGCGTCACGGGACAGAGGCCATTCTGTTCATGCGTTTAGCGCACGACAAACGACTTATTTTCGTGTCGGGCATGAGAAAAATGCACGTTACTCGGCGAGCCGGCCGGAATTGCCCGTCCGGCAAGGCCGGTGCGGCGGCAGCGGGACGGGATGCGGAGGCGGCCCGGCCGCATTTTCCGACGGGTCCGATTGCGGACGGGCGCGGGAGCCGGCAAGGTGTCGCCCGCGGCCGCCGGACGACGCCGATCGGGCCGGATCGCGCGCCAGGGCCGGTTCGCGCTAATAAGGGGCCAGCCCCGCGAATGAATTCTCCAGACAAGGGGGCGCGAGCCCGTTATTGGCGTGCACCGGCCGCTAGGCCAGCGGCACCTGCGGCAGCGGCGACGACGGCTCGAGGTGACGCTTCGCGAGCCACACTTCCTGCTGCAGCCAGTCGCGGAACTGCACGATGTGTGGCAGGTTCGTCTGCTCGGGCCGCGTGACGAACCAGTACGACTGGTGGCCGTCGACATGCACGTTGAGCACCTGCATCAGTTGCCCGGCCGCGAGCTCGCGCGCGACCATGTGGCGGTCGGCGATCGTGATCCCGAGGCCGTCGATCGCCGCGCGGATCGCATGATCGAGCAGGTCGAATTCGTAGCCGCCGCGCGTGTCGACGTCGGTGATGCCGGCGGCCTTCAGCCAGTGTTGCCAGGTCAGGTAGCGCTGGTCGTCGGTCGCAAGCACGTGCAGCAGCGTGAAGCGGTTCAGGTCGATCGGCGCATCGTCCTGTCGCAGCCGCGCGACCAGTGCGGGCGCGCAGACGGCAATATGCTGCTCCTGCATCAGCAGCGCGTTGTCGAAGCCGTCCCATTCGCCGTCGCCGAACCGGATCGCGCAGTCGAGCACGCGCGATTCGCCGAGGCTGTCGTGAATGCGGGTGGTCAGGCTCAGCTCGAATTCGGGATACGCGTCGCGCAGCCGGCCGAGGCGCGGCATCAGCCAGCGCGTGGCAAAGGTGGGCGGCACGTTCGCGCGCAGGCGGTTCAGGTGGGTTTTTTCCTGCAGGCTGCGCACGGTCAGCTCGATCTTGTCGAACGATTGCTGCAGCGCACGCAGCAGCACGCGGCCGGCCGCGGTCAGTTCGAGCTGGTGATGGCGGCGCTCGAGCAGGGTTTCGCCGAGCTGGCCCTCGAGCTGGCGAACCTGGCGGCTCACCGCGCTCTGCGTCACGTTGAGCAGTTCGGCCGCGCGCGTGAAGCTGCCGGTGCGGCCGGCCATCTCGAAGGCTTTCAGCGCATTCAGCGCCGGCATCTTGCGTCTCACGGGGCGGTGTCGTCGTTGGTGCGGGATGTTTATTGTAGGCGGGAGGCTGGCGGGGCGGGGACGAGGAAGGCGATGGCAGGCGGCGGCCGGAACCGCGCGCACCGGACATTGGGGTTTTCACGGCCTGCCGGGCGGCGCGCTTTTCTGCCATAAAACTGCCCGCAAGCTCGCCGGCGCGGCCGGCAGTCATACCCAAGAGGAAGAAACACCATGCGACGCCTGCCATCGTTGATCGCGCTGCGATTTTTCGAGGAGACCGCGCGTCATCTGAGCTTCAATCGCGCGGCGGTCTCGCTGTGCGTGACGCAAGGCGCGGTGAGCCGGCAGATCCGGCTGCTCGAGGAAGCCCTCGGCGCGCGGCTGTTCGAGCGCGATCACAAGGGCGTGCGCCTGACCGATGCCGGCCAGCGCCTGCTGCCGTTCATCGGACAGGCGTTCGACACGATCGAGCGCGGCGTCGGCGAAGTCGCCGCCGCACGGCCGGGCGCGAAGCGGCGCCTCACGGTGTCGCTGCCGCCGACGTTCGCGACGCAGTGGTTTTCGCCGCGGCTCGGCACGCTCGCGGAGGCGCTGCCCGATGTCGAGCTGTCGATCCGCACGGAGCCGGCCGACGATTGCCATTGCTACATCCGCTTCGGGCGCGCGGCGCGGCCCGGCATGCAATCGGAGCTGCTGATGATGGAGCGGCATGCGCTCGTCGGCGCGCCGCGCTATCGCGGCGATGCGCTCGACGTGCTGCTCGGCCGGCTGCCGTCGCTGCATGTGCTGCATGAAGGCAAGCGCCTCACGCTGTGGGCCGACTGGTGCGAGCAGGCGGGCGTGCCGTTGGCGCGGATCGGCGACGGTATCGAGTTCTCGACGCTCGAACAGGCGATCCGCGCGGCGCGCAAGGGCGCGGGGCTCGCGGTCGTCGACCTGAACATGATCGAGGAGGAGATCGGCGAGGGCAGCCTCGTGCGGCTGTCGCCGGTGCAGCCGATCGGGCCGTTCGGCTATTGGCTCGATGTCGAGCCGGAGAGCGTCGCGGTCGAGCATGTGCTCGCGTTTGCCGCATGGTTGCGGGAGCAGGCGGCGAGGAGGGGGTAGGGGCGATGGCGTCGACGGTGAGACGCGGCTGACTTGTCCGTAGCAACAATCGGTTCAGTCCGCACCTGTCCTGCCGTGCCCGCGGCTTCGGTATCTGTCAACGATCGTTACCGGGAACGGCGATCGGCGCGGTCGTTGTCGAATCGGGCCATGCGGTTTCTTTCCGTCGCTGCCGGTCATGAGTCGGGGTCCAGCCCGAAGTGCGTGAGTGTTTCCCGGCGAGCCATGGCTTCCGCTTCGGCATCCGTGATGATGGGCAACTGGCACTTCGACAGATCGATGCGCCCCACGTTGAAGACGGCTCGTCGCGGCGGGGATGTGCGAACGGCGGCGGCCCATGCGTCGTGCTCGAGCGCGGATTTGCGCATGACGCGAGCCAGGCTGTGATGGAGTTCGCGTGTGACGAACGCGTCAAGGAGTTGGCGGGCTTCCGAAAGGCGAACCGGACGATGCTTGCTCATCGGGCGGCCGCGCCTCGCCGTGGGCCGCGCAATCCGGAATCCGGCGATCGGCGTGTGCTTTGCGTTCATTCGTAGATCCCCTTTTCGATCAAGTATTTCTGCAACGTCTGCACGCACTTGCCGTGCGGTGTGACGTCGAATGTCATCCAGCGATGTGATCCGGCGACGCGCCAGAATTCTCGCCCGAATCGCGTCTCGTAGAGTGCACGCAGCGACCGAAGCGACCCGTCGGCCAGACCGGCCGGGTCGCCCTGGAAATATTGAAACAGTGCCGCTTCGTCGCCATGCCTGTCGGGAATGGGGGCGTCGAAGCCGAGCCGTGGCCACGCGTAGTATCCGAACAGCCGGCGCCCGCCGGGCTTCGGTGCGGCCTTGCGGCCGCCCGCTGCAAGTGCGCTGATCCGGGCGATCCCCAACATATCGCATGCTCGTACGATTCGCCACAGCATGGCCGCCCCGAGTCCGGCGATTGCGTGATCGACGAGATCGATGGTGCCGAGTTCGAGTGCGGACACGTCCGATTTTCGAAAGACGGATACGCGATTTTCGGATCGGATCAACGTGGGGTGCGTGATGCTGAAAGTCAGCCTGTTCGCACTATCGACGTACGCTTGAATCTCCGACCCGGCAGGTGCTCCGCACAACGAAACGAGCAGTGCGTCGGGAACGTTGCCGTCCACGCCGAGCAACGCGGAGATATCTAGATCGTTTCGATCGACCTCGAGCCGATCGTCGAAGTACGTCGTTTCGTACGGCAGGACATGGCTGAGATCGACACGCTGGGCGGGCATGACCGTGAGCGATGAGTGGAAAGCGCCCAGCTTATCGATGCGAATCCGTCTCGCCGAGTCCGCCGAACGGCCAGTTCGCGAGTGCGCAAGCCGCTCGTCCCGCCCGCCTCACGACCAGTCGAACGTCCGCAGCGCAACGCGGCTGGCCGGTTCGTAGAACAAAATAATCCAGTCCGCGCCCATCGCGCGATATTCCCGGCCGGTCACGCCGGCGACGAAGCGCAAGCGCGCGCCGTCGGGGCCGATCGGCTGGATGTCGTCCGGGTCGCTGTCGTCGACCGGAACGTCGGAGGTGCCCGACCAGTTGCCCCGGTCGACTGGCCCGCCGAGCGGGTCGACGAGGTTGCACGGTTTTTCCCGGCTGAAATCGCGCGCGGCCGGCGCGAACCGGTGGGACGAGTAGAGCCGGCCGTGCTAGGCGAACACGTCGGAATCGGACGGGTAGGCCTTCCGGCCGGGATGTGGCGTGACGATGTCTTCGATCATGATCGGCGTTCGCACGGCGAGGGTCCCGCAAGGGCTACACGAGCGTGCGCGAAAACCGGATGAATGCCCGGTGGCGCCGCAGCCTGCCGGAAATGCGTTCCGTCCCGTTCCGTTCTGTCCGCCCGATCGGCAGCGAAAGCATGCGCGCCGATTCGTCTGGAGATCGCCTTCTTGATAATAGTTGATAACCGGGATACGCTTCATGGATCGAATTCAATGCGGTCGGGAGGTCGACATGATCAGTGCGGAACTGGGCCAGCAACTGGAGGCTTACGTCGCGAAGCTGGTCGAATCGGGGCGCTACGGGTCCAAGAGCGAGGTGCTTCGGGAAGGCGTGCGCCTGATCCAGGATCGCGAGGCGCAACTGAATGCGCTGGACGCGGTGATCGCGCGCAGCCTGGCCGATGCGGAAGCAGGGCGCGGCGCCGATGCGGCGGAGGTGTTCGATCGCCTCGAGGCGAAGTATCGGGCTCAGGCGGATCGTCAGGCATGATCGTCCGCTTGTCGGACTTCGCGATTGCCGAGCTCGAAGCGATTGCCGATTACATCGCGCGCGACAACCCGCAACGGGCCGTGACTTTCGTGCGGGAGATTCGCGACAAGTGCCTTGGCCTTGCCGGGATGCCGCTGGCGTTTCCGCTGGTGCCGCGCTTCGAGCGCCACGGCGTGCGGCACCGCGTGTACGGCAACTATCAGATCTTCTATCGGGTCGTCGGCGATCCGCCGGCGCGGATCGACATTCTTCATATCCTGCACGGCGCGCGGGATTACGCGTCGATGCTGTTCTGAGCGATTTCGCGAATCCCGTCTCGCCGGGAATGCGATCAGCCTCTGGCCCGAATGCACGAACCCGGCCTCGGCCGGGTTCGTTCAAATCGCGTTCCGTATCGTCGCGGCGTATCAGCGACGCATCGATGCGCAAACCTCGAGCATGACGAGGCAGGCATGAAGCCCGCCTCCGTCATCAATGCCCCGACGCCTCCTCCAGCGTCAGATGCTTCGTCTCCGGCGCCCACGCGATCGACACGATCATCCCCACCAGCAGCACGCCCGCCAGCGCGAACATCGTCGCGTGAAAACCGAGCGTCGTGATGCCGACCGGCAGCAGGAACGTGCCGATCGCCGAACCGAGCCGGCTGCACGCGATCGCCAGGCCGACGCCGCTCGCGCGCACTTCGGTCGGGAAGCACTCGGGCGGGAACACGCCGACGAGGTTGCTGAACGCCGACATCGTCAGCGTGAAGATCGCGAACGCGACGATCATCGCGATCGCCGCCGACGACGGCAGCACCGCCAGCGCGACGAGCGACGCGCACGTCACCGCGAACGAGCCGATCAGGAAGCCGCGCCGCGACAGCCGGATCGTCATCCAGATGCCGATCAGCGCGCCCAGCACGAGGAATGCGTTCAGCAGCAGGTCCGCGCCGAAGCCTTCGGCGAGGCCGATCGTCTTCAGGATCGTCGGCAGGAACGTGTAGATCGCGAAATACGGAATCACGAGGCACACGAAGAACGCGCAGTTGAAGATCGTCCGGCGGATCAGGTCGCGCCGGAACAGCCGCGCGAAGCCCGAATTCGCATGCGGCTCGGCCGAGCCGTCGAGCATCACGTGCGGCCCGAAATGCTTCGCGACGATCGCACGTGCTTCCTGCACGCGGCCCTTGCCGAGCAGCCAGCGCGGCGATTCGGGCGTACCGATCCGCAGCACCAGCACGATCAGCGCGGGCAATGCGGCCGACGCGAGCAGCCAGCGCCATGCGTCGGGCGCGGCGTCGCTGTATGCGAGGCCGAGCACGTTCGCGGCGACATAGCCGATCGTCCAGATCACGCTGAACGAACCGAGCAGCGCGCCGCGATGCTTGCGCGGCGAGAATTCGGCGAGGATCGCATGGCCGACCGTGAAGTCGCCGCCCATCCCGAAGCCGATCAGCACGCGCAGCACGCACAGTTCGAGCGGCGACGTGACGAAGAATTGCGCGAACGCAGCCGCCGTGATGATCACGAAGCTCGTCAGGAAAATCTTCTGCCGGCCCATCCGGTCGGACAGCCAGCCGAACACGAGGCTGCCGAAGAAGATGCCGATCAGCGCGGAACTGCCGATCATCCCCATCCAGAATGCGTCGATCGGCATCTGCCGGTCGAGCGCGGCGAGCGCGTAGCCGATCGTGCCGAGCGTGTAGCCCTCGGTGAAATGCGCGCCGAACGTCAGGCCGGCGATCTTCACGTGGAAACGGTTGAGCGGCACGTCGTCGAGCGCGACGGGGCGGTGCGGCGCGTCGGCGCCGCGCGGGAGCGGCAGGGCGTGCGCCGTGCCGGATTGGACGTTGGCTTGAGTCAAGCTGCCTCCAGGATTGTTATGCGTGATGCAGCGGCGCGCGCAGGCGGGACGCCGCCGCGAGAGCCGTGCGAGGCGCCGCGCGGCCGGGCGGCGCGCGGCGCGGATCGACCGCGGGGGGCGGTCAGCGGCCGAGGCCGGCCATCAGCGTGTACTTGAGTTCCACGTATTCGTCGAGGCCGTACTTCGAGCCTTCGCGGCCGAGCCCCGATTGCTTGACGCCGCCGAACGGCGCGACTTCGGTCGAGATGATCCCGTCGTTGACACCGACCATCCCGCTTTCCAGCGCACCGGCCACGCGCCACGCGCGGCCGAGGTCGCGCGTGTAGAAATACGCGGACAGCCCGAACGGCGTGTCGTTGGCCGCGGCGACGGCTTCGTCCTCGGTCGCGAAGCGGAAACAGCCGGCGACGGGGCCGAAAGTTTCCTCTTCGGCGATCAGCATGTCCTGCGTCATGCCGGTCAGCACGGTCGGCTCGTAGAACGTGCCGCCGAGCGCGTGACGCTTGCCGCCGGTGAGCGCGTGCGCGCCCTTCGCGGTGGCATCGGCCACGTGCCGCTCGACCTTGCCGAGCGCCGCTTCGTTGATCAGCGGCCCCTGGTCGACGTCGCCCGCGAGCGCGTTGCCGACACGCAGCGTGCGCACGGCGTCCGCGAGCTTGCGCGTGAACGCGTCGTACACACCGTCCTGCACGAGGAAGCGGTTCACGCACACGCACGTTTGCCCGGTATTGCGGAACTTCGACGCGATCGCGCCAACGACTGCCGCATCGAGATCGGCATCGTCGAACACGATGAACGGCGCGTTGCCGCCGAGTTCGAGCGACAGCTTCTTCAGCGTGTCGGCCGACTGCTTCGCGAGCAGCTTGCCGACCCGCGTCGAGCCCGTGAACGACAGCTTGCGCACGACGGACGAACTCGTCAGCGTCTCGCCGATCGCGACCGCGTCGCCCGACACCACGTTGAACACGCCGGCCGGCACGCCCGCGCGCTCGGCGAGCACCGCGAGCGCGAACGCCGACAGCGGCGTTTCCTCGGACGGCTTCAGCACCATCGTGCAGCCGGCCGCGAGCGCGGGGCCGGCCTTGCGCGTGATCATCGCGAGCGGGAAATTCCACGGTGTGATCGCCGCGACGACGCCGACCGGCTCGCGCGTGACGACGATCTGCGAATTCGGTTTCGGACTCGGGATCACGTCGCCGTACATGCGCTTCGCTTCTTCCGCGAACCATTCGAGAAAGCTTGCCGCGTATGCGACTTCGCCGCGCGCTTCCGCGAGCGGCTTGCCCTGTTCGCGCGTCAGCAGCTCGGCGAGCGCGTCGCGGTGTTCGAGCATCAGTTCGCCCCAGCGCTTCACGCGGGCGCCGCGCTCCTTCGCGGTCAGCTCGCGCCACGCGGGAAACGCACGGGCGGCCGCATCGATCGCGCGTTGCGTGTCGTCGGCGCCGCCTTTCGCGACCTTCGCGATGGTCTCGCCGGTTGCGGGATTCAGCACCGGGTAGGTCGCGTCGCTCGCGTCATGCGATTCGTGCCATTCGCCGCCGATGTAGTGGCCGGTTCTCAGAAATTCATTCATCTCGTTTCGTTCCTTCAGTCTGCCGCGAAGCTGCCCTGTGCCGGCCGCGACACGCGCGCGATGCGCTTGCCGGCCGTGTAGTCGTTGATCAGGTCGCACGGCGTGTAGTTGCGTTCCAGTTCGTGCAGCTCTTCTTCGGTGAGCCGCGTTTCGAGCGCGCCGAGCGCGCTGTCGAACTGGGCGACGGAATCCGCGCCGACCAGCATGCTGGCGATGCCGGGACGGCTCAGCACCCATGCCTGCGCGATCTGCGCGGGCGGCACGCCGCGCCGTTTCGCGACCTTCGCGACCGATGCGGCGATCGCGAGCGACGACGCGTCGCCGTACATCTGCGTGGTGAAGAAGTCGGTCTGGTTGCGCGTCGATTGCGGCTCGCAGGTCAGGAGGCCGCGCGCGAGCGGGCTGAACACCGATACGCCGACGCCCTGGTCGATGCAGTACGGCACCATCTCGCGCTCCTCCTCGCGATACGCGAGGTTGAGCTGCAGCTGCATGTTGATCGGCTTGTCCCAGCCGTTTCGTTCGCATGCCTGCATGATCTTCGCGAACTGCCACGTATACATCGTCGATACGCCGATGTAGCGCGCCTTGCCCGCGCGCACGATGTCGTGCAGCGTGCTCATCGTTTCCTCGACGGGCGTGTTCACGTCGAAGAAGTGCAGCATGAAGATGTCGACGTAATCCGTCCCGAGGCGCTTCAGCGACCCGTCGATGCCGTCGAGCACGTGCTTGCGCGAATGGCCGCCCGCGTTCGGATAACTGCCCATGTCGTAGCCGACCTTGGTCGTCACGACGAGCTCCTCGCGGCGCGCGTTGCGCTTCAGGATGCGGCCGACCACTTCCTCGCCGACGCCCGTCGAATAGAAATCCGCGAGATCGATGAAGTTGACGCCGGCGTCGAGCGCGCGGCGCACGATCGGCTCGCTCTGCGCTTCGTCGAAGATCCACGGCTTCCATTCGGGCGTGCCCATGTTCATCGTGCCGAGACACAGGCGGGACACCTTCAGGCCGGACTGGCCGAGGCGGACGTATTCCATGTTTCCTCCAGTTGCGGCCTTGTGCCGGCCGCTTGTCGTCGTCAGTTTTTCTTCGGGGTGTAGAACGGATTCGACACATCGCGCGCGGCGGCGAATACGGCGTCGCGATGCGGCAGCCCTTCCATCGCGGCGACGATCGCGTTGCGGCACGCGCGGTAGTTGTTCTCGAACACGGCGTCGAGATCGTCGGTCTGCGGATTCACCCAGTTCGCCGACACGACGACCCAGTCGTTCTCCGCCTCGGGCGGCAGCGTGCCGTTCTCGAGCGCTTCGGCCACGGCCTTCGCGATGCCGGCCTGCGATGCGCCCCACGTGGCATTGCCGTGGAAGTCGCCGGCGATCTGCGCCTTGTTCACGTACAGCGTGAGCGGCTTGGTCGGCACGCCCGGCTGCGCGATCACGACGAACGGCGCATGGCCGGCCGACGGCGTCGCGAGCGCGGTCGCGAACGCCTGGCCCGCGGGGCCGTTGCGCGGTCCGACCAGCACGTTGATGTGCGCGAGGTTGACGCCGGGGCCTTCGAAGCCTTCGCCGATGTAAAGCTGCCTGGGTTGGGATGCGGTCATTGCGGTGTCTCGTCCATGAGGTTGGTGTGGGGCGATTGTGGTGGGCCGCGGCGCGGCCGGTGAATCGATGTTTCCTGATCGGGCTATGAGTTTTCGTCGTCTCCGGGAAAGCCCCGAACCCGGCGCGCGAACGCCCGCCGGGCGGGCCGAGGCCGCCGTCGTGACGGCATGCTCGGCGGAGTCGGCGGGTGGACTTTCGCGTACCGGCTCCGGGTTTGTCATACCCGGGCAGGGGTTGGAGGGCCGGGCGCATCCGGACAACAATCGGCGTACTCCGAGCCCTATCTTTCGTCTTCCCTTCCATTTTCGAAAGCGAGTAATTCCGATGGCTGCCATTGAGAAACCTGTCGCTTCGCGCGAGACCTCCCAAGGGGGGGCGTCCCCCAGGGGGACTTCCTTCGGGACGGAAAACGCGGGGCGGCCCGGCGTTTTCTCGAAGCCCGATTGGTCGAAACTGAGTTCGCTCGATCCGGAGCTGATCCGGGCATTCGTCGCCGTCGTCGAAAGCGGCGGCTTCACCGCGGCGGCCCGGCAACTGCATCGCACGCAGTCGACGATCAGCCTGCGCATCCGCACGCTCGAGGAGCGGCTCGACACGCATCTGTTCATGCGCAACAGCCGGCGGCTCGAGCTGTCGCGCGATGGCGAGAATTTCCTGATCCACGCGCGGCGGATCATCCAGGTGCAGAACGATGCGATCCGCGCGCTGAAGCAGGCGAGTAGCGATCGCGGCGTGGTGCGCTTCGGGCTGCCCGAGGACTATGCGGAGCTGTGGCTGCCCGACCTGCTGAAGTCGTTCTATGCGAAGCGGCCGGGCGCGCGCCTGCATGTGCAATGCCGCACGTCGCTCGAACTGCTCGAACGGCTGCAGGCCGGCGAGCTCGACGTCGCGCTCGTCGTGCGGCACGGGCCGAACGCGGGCGGGCGGCTGCTCGGCCGTCACGACGTCGTGTGGGCCGCGCATCGCGACTTCGCGCTCGGCGCGCATGCGTCGGTGCCGCTCGCGCTGTTTCCCGAAACGTGCTGCTACCGGCAGCGCGGGCTGCAGGCGCTCTCGATGGCCGAGCGGCCGTATCACGTCGTCTATACGAGCCAGAGCCCGACCGGCATCAAGATCGCGGTGAACCACGGCGCGGCCGTGACGATGATCGATCGCTGCACGCTGCCCGAGAGCTGGCGCGTGCTCGACGAGACGGACGGGTTGCCGCCGCTGCCGGCGGCCGATCTCGAACTGCATCGCTCGCCCGGCATCTGCGACCCGCTGACCGACGATCTGGTGTCGCTGATCGAATCGATGGTCGACGAGCGGAGGCGCGCGTCGCTCGAGGCGTTCGCGTAGCGGCGCAACCGGGGCGCCGACGCGAACGACGGGACGCGATCCCGGCGCGCGCAGGCCGGCAGGCGGCACGTTGCGTCCCGCATGCCCTTTTTTGCACCGCCTCGGCGTTTTTTTGCACGACGTTTATGCGGTCTCTTCTAAGCTGCGGATGTGTCGAACAGCCGAGACGGCTTCCGTCCGCTCCATGACCTTCATTCATCCCGTTCCCGCCTTCGATGTCGCCGGCCGCCGGTTGCGTGCCGGCGCACGCAACAACGTCATCCCATTCCCGCCGCCGCTCCCGCGCCTGCAGTTGCCCGTCACGCTGACGGCCGACTCGGGTGAACTCGCGCGCGCCCGGCTCGCGGCGCTGCTGAATTCCCCGCTCGGCGTGTATGTCGTCAGCGCGCGGGCCGTACGCGACGTGATCCACGTGCACTTCGACATCGCGGCGGAGGATCTGGATTTCACGCTGCACATGCTGATCGCGCAGCAGGCCGATGCGGTGATCGGGCCGGTCGCGCGTCGGTTGCGCGTGGGGCCGAAGGCCCGGTGAATCGGGGAACGGATATTGCTCGTTCTTCGTTGATGACTGGTTTGATCCGCCGCCGGACTGCCCGTCGCCGTGCCGCCCGCCCGCAGGCGGCGGACGTGCGTGTGTGTGTGCGACTCGCCGTGTGCGGCGCCGATCCTGAATACGGAGGGGTCATGGACCTCATGGAAGCAGTGCCTGTCGCGCAACCGGCAAGCCGCCGCGTACGGCCGGCGTCGCTGCCGTCGGGCCAGCAGCTCGCGCGTCAGCTCGTCGCGACGGTTCGCGTGGCCGAAGTGCTGCTGCACCAGGCGATCGTCGTGCCGGACGGGCATCAGTGGTCGGTCGATACCGATCGGGCCGACATGGCCGGCGGGCCGCTCGTGGCCTGGGAGACCTGTGTGACCTGGCGGATCGGCAAGGTGTTCGCGCCGGCGGTCAGCCCGGCCGCGCGCGTCAACGATCCCGGCCAGGTCGCGGTCGAGATCCGCCTGTGCCTGCCTGAGCAGGAGTATGTGGCCGAGCGGCGCGTGAGCATCTTCGGCCACCGTCACGGCAACGGGTTCGGCGCGATGCTGTCGGTCGCGTCGGGCCCGCAGTGGAGCTGGCGACGCACCGAGCACGTCGTGCCGGAACACAGGCACATGCGCGCCGATACGCTCGAAGCACTCGTCGATGCGATCGCCGCGAACGTCAACGCGGCGCTCGGCGCGGCCGGATTCGGCGCGACGCGCTGATCACGCGTCGCCGGTTTGCCCCGTCTGGCGCTGCAGGTCTTCCATCAGCTGTTCCGCGAGAAAGTCGCACGGCGGCCGCTTCGATTTCGTGCTGCGCGCGAGGATCAGCTCGAGCGGCGGCAGGTCGGGCAGCCCGTGCGAGCGGCCGAGCATCGACAGTTGCGCGGGAATCGCGCAGCGCGCGAGCGGCGCGACCGCGAGGCCGGCCTCGACCATGCTGAGCAGCCCGAGCAGGCTCGGGCTTTCATAGGACGTGCGGTACGGCACCTTCGCGCGTTCGAGGCTGCGGATCGCGTTCTCGCGCGCGACGCTGCCCGGCATGAACACCGCGATCGGCAGCGGCCGTTCCTCCCATACGCGCGGCCCGTTCGTCATCGCGGCCCACGCCATCGGCTCGTGGCGGATGAAGTCGCCGGACAGCCCCTTGATGCGCGTGCCGCACACGAGATCGACGGTGCCGTCCTTGATCAGCGGCGCGAGCGCGCTGCTCGGCAGCCCCATCACCTGGATCTCGACCTTCGGGTAGGTCGCCGAGAATTTCTTCAGGACCGACGGCAGCAGCGACGACGCATAGTCGTCCGGCACGCCGATCACGACTTTACCGGTCACTTCCGGTCGCACCACGGCCGCCCACGCCTCGTCGCGCAACGCGAGCATTCGTCTGGCGAATCCCAGCAGCACCTCGCCTTCGCGCGTCAGCACGATGCTGCGCGGCTTGCGCACGAACAGCGGCCGGCCGATCGCGTCTTCCAGGCTCTTGATCTGCATGCTCACGGCCGACTGCGAGCGGTTCACGGCCTCGGCGGCGCGGGTCATGTTGCCGGTCTCCGCGACGGCGACGACGGTGGCCAGCACGTCGTGATCGAGCATCTTCATCGGTATCAGGAAAACTGAATGTAACGATCAGCATTATGCGTTTTTATTGTTGCTGTGTGTCTGCCATAGTGCGATCACGCTGGCGTTGCGCCCGAGGGCGGCGCGGCGGTCGGGCCGGCTGAGCCGGCGTGCAGGACTGAACAGGGAAGAATGGTGTATCGATGATGGACCATCCGTTGCGCGCCGCACTGGCCGCGGAATTGCATGCCCGGCCGTTCCTGCGGCTCGCCGAAGCCGTGTCGCTCACGCATTACGCGATCTACGCGGACGGCCAGCCCGATATCCACGAAACGCTGCTGCACGCGCTGTGCCGCGATACCGGCATTGCCGCGCCGCACGAAGGCGCGACGCACTACGCGGTGCAGTCGCCGAGCGGCTGGCACCTGAAGTGGGAACGCCACACCGAATTCTCGACCTTCACGTTCGTCGCGCCGCGTCGCGACACCGGCTATTTCGACGGTCTCGCGATCGACGGCATTCCGGCCGCGTGGTTCGCGCGGCTTGCCGGCATCCGCTTCGTCGCGGTGCGGATGGAGTTGCTGTCGGGCGACGCCGCGCGGCTCGTCTGCGGCGACCTGCGCCGCTGGATCGACGGGCCCACGCTCGTCGGCAGCAACGTGCTCGGCGGCGGCAAGGTGTTCTGCGACTGGCATGTGCGCGACGACGGCTTCATGCGCTTTCTCGTCGTCGACGAGGATTTCCGCGAGGAGCAGGGCGGCCGCCTGCTGCAGCGTCTTCACGAAATCGAAACGTACCGGATGATGGCGCTGCTTGCGCTGCCCGTCGCGCGCCGGATGAGCCGCGAGCTCGACGAGATCCATGCGGCGCTGCATGCGCTGATGCAGCGGATGGATGCGAGCGGCGCCGACGGCGACGACGCGGCGCTGCTCGTCAAGCTCACGCATCTCGCGGTGCGGGTCGAATCGCTGTCGGGATCGGGCGCGCGCTTCAGTGCATCGCGCGCATACGAAAAGCTCGTGCTGGCGCGCATCCAGGAATTGCGCGAGGAGCGCATCGAAGGCATGCCGACGATCGCCGAATTCATGGAGCGGCGCTTCGCGCCGGCGATGGAGACGTGCCGCAGCGTGTGGGCGCGCCACGAGCAGATCGCCGCGCGGATCGCGCGGGCGGTCGACCTGCTGCGCACGCGCGTGAATCTCGCGCAGGAAAAGGACGTGACGCGTCTGCTGGCGGGAATGGAGCGCACCGCGCGCAATCAGCTTCATTTGCAGCATGCGGTCGAAGGGCTGTCGGTGGCGGCCATTTCGTACTACGTGCTGTCGCTCGCGACGGCGGCGTTCAAGGCGCTACACGTGATGAACCTGCCGGTCGATCCGGAACTGGCGGAAGGCCTGCTGATCGCGCCGGTCGTGTTCGCGGTGATTCACATCACGCGGCGCACGCGCGCGCAGCTCGCGCGATCGGAGGCCGCGCAAGACGGCACGCCCGTGCATGCGGCGGCGTTGAAGCAGGTCAGCTAAAAAATCAACGACATATCAAAGGAGTGGAGATGACTTTTTCGCAGAAACAAGCGGCGTTTTTCAGCGGTTTCGACGCGTTCGACGAACCGGTATCGGATGATGCCGGTGCGCCGGAAGAGGCGCGCGTGACGTCGTACCAGGCCGTGCTGCAGGAACCGATGACATCGCTGGTCGGGAACACGCTCGACCGGCCGGATGTCGCGTCGGTGGCGATTCTCGGGTACAACTGACGCGACTGTTCGCGCCGATCCGATGTAGCGCAGGCGTTCATGACCCGGCTGTCGTCGGGCGTGGTTCGCCTGTTCATTTCCCTTTCCCCGCCCCCTGCGCGAGCGCCAGCTCGACGAACGCACGCGCGGCCGCGCTCCGGTACGCGCCCTTGCGCTGTAGCAACACGGCCGTGCGCCGCAGCACGGCCGGATCGAGCGCGACGGCGACGAGATCGTCGTGCCCGGTCGCGATCGTTGCGGGCACCAGCGTCGCGAGGTTCGTGCGGCGTACGATCTCGATCACCGCACCGAGCGAATTCGCCTCCATCAGCACGCGCGGCTGCACGTCGTGCTCGCGGAAATAACGGTCGATCTGTGCGCGCGTCGCGAACTCGGCGGTGAGCAGCACGAGCGTCGCGTCGTGCAGCGCGCGCAGGCCGGCCTTGCGTTTCCCGGCGAGCGGGTGCCCGCGGTTCACGACGAGCGCGAGCGTTTCGACCAGCAGCGTTTGCGCTTCGATATCCGCCGTCTGCACATCCTCGAATGCAATGCCGACATCGAGCTCGTCGTCGACGAGCAGCGCCTCGATGCGTTCCTGCGACATTTCGCGCACCGACAGTGACACGTCAGGATAGCGGCCGTGAAACGCCTCGACGAGCGGCCCGACGAGATAGCTCGTGAAGGTCGGCGTGAGCGCGATGCGCAGCGAGCCGCGGCTCAGATCCTGCACATCGTGAATCGCACGCCGGCCTTCCGCGAGATCGTGCAGCGCCTGCCGCGCATAGCGGAAATACACGTCGCCGGCGTCGGTCAGACGCGTGACGCGCCCGGTGCGGTCGAACAGTTGCGCGCCGAGCGTTTCCTCGAGCTGGCGAATCTGCTGCGACAGGGCGGGCTGCGACACGTGCAGCGCAGCGGCTGCGCGCGTGAAGCTGCGGTGTTCGGCGACGGCCAGGAAGTAGTTGATATGGCGCAGCAGCATGGTGATTCCTATAAGTCGTGCTTATCCGCTAGATCATAAATCAGTCTTTTACGTTATTGGAAGTCAGGCGTAACCTGCCCTTCATCGATTCCACCTGTACCGGAGAACACGCGATGAAGGACATTATTGAAGGCTTCCTGAAGTTCCAGCGCGACGCCTATCCGGCGCGCGCGGCGCTGTTCCGCGATCTCGCGCGCAGCCAGAACCCTCGGGCGCTGTTCATCTCATGCTCGGACAGCCGGCTCGTGCCCGAACTCGTCACGCAGCGCGAACCGGGCGACCTGTTCGTGATTCGCAACGCGGGCAACATCGTGCCGTCCTATGGCCCCGAGCCGGGCGGCGTGTCGGCGTCGGTCGAATATGCGGTCGCCGCGCTGCGCGTCACCGATGTCGTGATCTGTGGGCATTCCGATTGCGGCGCGATGACCGCGATCGCGACGTGCCAGTGCATGGACCACATGCCGGCCGTCGGCCATTGGCTGCGCTATGCCGATTCGGCGCGCGTCGTGAACGAGGCGCGCACGCATCGCAGCGAACGTGAGCGGATCGACTCGATGGTGCGCGAGAACGTCGTCGCGCAACTTGCCAACCTGAAGACTCACCCCGCCGTGCGGCTCGCGCTCGAAGAAGGGCGTCTCGCACTGCACGGCTGGGTCTACGACATCGAATCGGGCTGCATCGACGCCTACGACGGCGCGACCGGCCGGTTCGTGGCCCTCGCGAACCATTCCGGTGTTCGCGCCACCCCCGCGACGCTCCCTGTCGCGGCCTGAATCGCCCCTACCCAACTACGAGGAATTGCCATGATCCAGTCCCAGCACAGCCAGACTGCGCGCCACGCGCTTGCGGAAACCGTCGTTCTCGCGAAGGCGCGCAAGAACCTGTCGTTCGCACAGCTTACCGAAGGCACGGGCCTGAGCGAAGCGTTCGTCACGGCCGCGCTGCTCGGCCAGCATGCGCTGCCGGCCGACGCGGCGCGCGTCGTCGCCGACAAGCTCGGCCTCGACGACGACGCGGTGCTGCTGCTGCAGTCGATCCCGCTGCGCGGCAGCATCGACGATCGCGTGCCGACCGACCCGACCATCTACCGTTTCTACGAAATGCTGCAGGTGTACGGCACGACGCTGAAGGCGCTGGTCCACGAGAAGTTCGGCGACGGCATCATCAGCGCGATCAATTTCCGGCTCGACGTGAAGAAGGTCGACGATCCCGAAGGCGGTTCGCGCGCGGTGATCACGCTCGACGGCAAGTACCTGCCGACCAAGCCGTTCTGACGCCGACGCGGCGCCGCAGCAGCGGTGCCGTACAAGTTCGCACGACGTGCGCCGGCGGGCGCTGTACCCCGTGCGCTTGCCGAGCGGCAAGACGGTCGTGTCGAACCTGTCGAGCGCGCACCTGATGACCGACGGCGCGCGCGCGATGCGCCCGCCGTCCGCGTTCTTTCGCGATCGTGCGGGGTGGGCGCCGGTCCTGCTTTGCTGGCATCATGTCGGACGAATCGTCGCCGACCCGTTACCCACGCCTTCGCGCCATGACAGCCCATCCCGACGTTACCCTTCGACTGACCGATACCGAACAGCCGGCTGCACGCGACCTCATCAGCCGCAAGCTCGGCGAATTCAACCATGCGATGACGGGGCGCGCCGACGCGGCCACGCTCGACGTCTACGTGACCGATCCCGCAACCGGCGAGATCGTGGGCGGCCTCACCGGCCGTACTTCGCTCGGCCTCTTCTTCATCGATCTGTTCTACCTGCCCGAATCGTTGCGCGGCGGCGGATTCGGCAGCCGGCTGCTGCGGGAGGCCGAAGCAGAAGCGAAACGGCGCGGGTGCGCGCGGGCGGTGCTGTACACGATCTCGTTCCAGGCGCCGGACTTCTACCGGAAGCAGGGTTACGAGACGTTCGGCGAAGTGCCGTGCGAGCCGGAAGGGACCGCGCGCGTGTTCATGGTCAAGGTGCTTTGAGCGCGTTTTCGGGCAACAGGCGTGTTCCCGACACCTGCCGACATCCGGCGATGCCTCCGGCACCTGTACCACTCACCGATCACCGCGCCGGCGCCGCGCGCTCGACGATCATGTCGTAAAGCGCGCGCGCCGCGGGCGACAGTTGCGCGCTCTTGCGCGTCACGAGCACGAGCGTGCGCGACACCGACGGCTCGACGAGCTCGACCGTGCGGATCATCGGATACGCGTTCTTCTGGATCGCGAGCTTCGGCACCACGGCCGCGCCGAGCCCTTCCGCGACGAGCCCGAGCGCCGTCGAGCTGCGCTGCACTTCGTAGAACGAATGGAGCGATACGCCGCTCGTCTTCAGCGCGCCTTCGAGCAGCCCGCGATTGCCGCTCACTTCGCCGGCGAAGATCAGCGGATGCGGCTGCAGTGCCGCCCAGCGGATGCGCCGCCGCTTCGCGAGCGGATGATCGTCGCGGCAGACGAGCACGTAAGGGTCGTGCGTGAGCGGCACACTGACGAGTTCGGGGTGCTGGTCGCCGGCGATGCCGATGCCGAACTCGGCTTCGCGCCGCAGCACGGCCTGCAGCACCGAGGCCGATGCGTGATCGAGGATCTTCACGCGATCGTGCGGCCGGTGCGCGGAGAACGCGCGCAGGATACGGGGCAGGTATTGCACGCCGACCGTCGGCACGCACGCGATCGTGACGTCGCCGCGCTGGCTCAGGCCGGTCTCGCGGATTTCGGTCAGCGCGTCAGACAATTCGTTCAGCAGCCGGCGCGCCTGCGGCAGGAAGCGCCGGCCGATCTCGGTCAGCGTGGTGCGGCGCGTCGTGCGTTCGACCAGCGCGACGCCGAGATACGCTTCGAGCTTGCGCAGCCGCTGCGTGATCGCCGTCTGCGTGACGTGCAGCGTGTCGGCTGCCTGCCTGAAGCTGCCGCCGTCGGCGATCGCGACGAAAGCCTGTACCCCGAGCGTATCGATCTTCATCAGAATTTTGAATCAATAGCGATATTAAATTCATTTTACTGAAGGTCGATCGAAGTCGCAGAATGCGCTGCATCGACGGCTGCATGCATCCCGCGCCCGGATGCGCCGCAGCCTTCCATGCAGTGCATGCCATCAGGAGAACCATCGTGACGACCCCGCTCGATCAATACGCAAGCCAGTACGTGCAATTCGAGGACGAACGCACGCGGCCGGTGCGTGACCTGCTGGCCGCCGTGCCGAAGACGCCGATCCATACCGCAATCGACATCGGCTGCGGCCCCGGCAATTCGACCGAAGCGCTGATCGCTCGCGCACCGGACGCGACGGTCCACGGGATCGACGCATCGGCGGACATGATCGCGGCCGCGCGCAAGCGCCTGCCGGCGCTGCGTTTCGATCTCGCCGATGTTGCCGCGTGGGACGATCCGGGCGGCTATGACCTGATCCTGTCGAACGCGGTGCTGCAGTGGGTGCCCGCGCACGACATGCTGTTCCCGACACTCGTCGGCCGGCTCGCGCCGGGCGGCCATCTCGCGGTGCAGATGCCCGACAACCTCGACGAACCCGCGCACCGGCTGATGCGCGAAGTTGCCGCGGCCGGGCCCTGGGCGGACAAGCTGAAAGACGCGGCGCGCACCGAGCGGTTCGACGCGCGGTACTACTACGCGCTGCTGTCGCCGCTGTGTTCGCGCGTCGACGTGTGGCGCACGACCTACTACCACCCGCTGCGGGGCGGCGCGGACGCGGTCGTCGAATGGTTCAAGGGCAGCGCGCTGCGGCCGTTTCTCGCGGCGCTCGATGATGCCGAACAGCGCGCGTTCCTCGCGCGCTATCGCGATGCGCTTGCCGGGCCGAACGGCTATCCGGCGCTCGACAACGGCACCGTGCTGCTGCCGTTTCCGCGGCTGTTCATCGTGGCGACGCGAAAGTGATGCGGCAATGACCGGACGGGCGGCGGTGCGTCAGCGCACCGGCCGCACCGATTGAAGGCAAGTGACGCGAGGTCAAGGCCGCAGTCGACTGCGCGCTGTCGAGGCACACCGACGTGTACGTGAGCGCGGCCTGCCAGAAGGCGTCGGGCAGCGACACGATCAACGGCCGAGCGGTGCCGGTGCGGGCCGAGATCGGCTCGTCGGCGTCGTTCGTCGGCAACGCGGGCGCGAACACGCAGCTCGTCACGCGGATCGGCCTGCGCCACACGTTCCGATCGACACGGCACACGAGCGGGCGCTCCACACACCGGAGCGCCCGTTTCGCCGTGGCGCCCTCAGATGCTGATCGCGACGGGCCCCGCGAGCGGCGTGTAGCCGTCATCGAACAGATACCACGCGTCGTACTGGCCCGACGCGAGCGTGCTGTTCGCGGTCGACGAGAACAGCAGCGAGCCGGTGCTCTTGGGCAGGTATGCCCACGACTTGTAGCTGCCCCTGGTCGGCTGCGCGCCGCGCGCAAAGATGCCCACCCAGTTCTTCGGGCTGTGGCTCCACGGCGGCGCGACGTAGTCGAACCGCAGCGTGCCGAACGTCGAGCCCTGAGACGCGAGCGACGCGACGAACTTCTTGCCGGTATTGCCGATCGCCGAATCCGTGAGCAGCGCGCCGGATTGCGTCTGCACGCAGCCGGCCACCCGGCGCAGGAAGTTCGGATCGTTCGCGTCGCGGATGCTGGCGTCGTACCAGCCGCCGTCGCCGTACCACGTGACCGCTTGCGTCGCGCCGGCGGCGACGGTGACCGACTGCCGCGTGTTCATGCCATATGCGTTGTCGGTGAGCTGGAACGTCGTCGCGCTGGAACCTGCCGAGTTGTCGAGCGTGATCTGCACATTGCCGTTCGCTACGTCGTAGCACAGGCTGATTTCGGCGGTCGACCCCGTGTTGCCGGACGAACCGATGCTGCCCCGGAACGTCTGCAGGAAGCCGTTCGGCCCGTACACCGAATAATCGTAGCTGCCGCCGCTATTCAGCGCGAGCGAATCCGACAGGTTCGTGCACGGGCTCGCGCCGGCCGCGATCGTGTAATGCCGGGGGATCGTGCTCGTGCCGTCGACCCACGCCTGCAGGTGCACGCCGGCGGTGCCTGTGTTGGTCATCGTCAGCGCGAGCGCGTTGCCGGCGCGGTTGACCTTGCCTTGCACGAAGAACTCGTAGGGCAGGCGGCAGGCGGTGCTGCGGCCGGCGGTCTGCGCCGGCACCGCGGTGGTGGTCGGATAGGGGATCAGGACGGTCGAGCCGTTCGGGTTCATGTTGCTCGCCGGCGGCTGGATCGCGGGCACCGTCTGGTCGGCGTTCGAGAAATCGAAGGCCGACGTCAGGTCGCCGCACACCGCGCGTCGCCACGGCGAGATATTGGTTTCCTGGAACCCGAATCGCGCCTCGAGGAACCGGACCACCGACGTGTGATCGAAGACCTGCGAATTCACCTTGCCGCCCTTCGACCACGGCGAGATCACGAACATCGGCACGCGCGGCCCGAGCCCGATCGGCACGTCGCCGCTGGCCGAACCATCCGATGCGCTGCCGCTGCTGGCGACGAATTCCGCGGCCGTCGAGACCGTCGACTGGCCGGTGCCGGCAGCAGAGCTGGCCGGGACGGCGGGCGGCACGTGATCGAACAGGCCGTCGTTCTCGTCGTACATCACGAGCAGGACCGTGCTGGCCCAGACCTTCGGATTCGAGGTCAGCGCATTCAGCACGTTGCTCACGTACCATTCGCCGCCGCTCGCGGCCCACGACGGATGCTCACAGTACGCATAAGGCGCGGCGATCCACGACACTTGCGGCAACGTGTCGTTCGCGACGTCGGCCTGCAACTGGCTGAACAGGTTCGTGTCGTATTCCTTGCCGCCGCCGCTCGGGTCGATCTGCGTGCCGTTGATCGCGGGCGCGAGCGGATCGTTGGCGCCGAGGTTCTGGTACTGCTTGAAGTTGAGAACGATGTTGTCGCCGTAGTTCCCGTTCCACCAGAGCGTGCTGCCGGCGCTGTTGGAATTGCCGTATGCGTGGCCGGAATCCAGGCCGTTGCCCTTGTCCTGGTAGAACTTCCACGTGACGCCGGCGGCGTTCAGCCGCTCGGGCAGTGTCGTCCAGCCGGTGCCGGTCATCGTGTTGTCCGTGTACGGCGAATAGCCCGGCACGTTGCCGCAGCAGCCGGTCCACAGATACAGCCGGTTCGGATCGGTCGGGCCGAGCATCGAGCAGTGGTAGTCGTCGCACACCGTAAACGCGCTCGCCAGTGCGTAGTAGAACGGGATGTCGTTCTGCGTGAAGTAGTACATCGTGCCGCTGGTCTTCGCACCGGTCCAGTTGTCATAGCGGCCGTTGTTCCAGGCGCTGTGCGTGGTGCCCCAGTCGTGAGGGAGGTCGCCGTAGTAGGTGTCGCCGTTCGCCGTGCCGGAGGGCGGGGACGGGTTGAACGGGAACACGTAGGACAGCATCCAGGGCTGGCGCCACACCGGATACCCGCTCGAAATCACGACCGGCCGCGGATCGCCGAAGCCGCGCGCGCCGCCCAGCGTGCCGAGGTAGTGGTCGAACGAACGGTTTTCCTGCATCAGGATCACGACGTGCTTCACGTCCTGGATCGTGCCGGTCACGGTGGCAGCCGGAATCGCCTGGGCGCGCGCGATGCTTTCGGGCAGCATGCCCGTGATCGCGGTGGCGCCGGCGAGCTTCAGCGCATCGGCGAGGAACTGACGTCGTGTTGCGGGTTTGTTTTGCATGATCGCTCTCTGTCTTGGATGGCTGGCCTGGGGCCTGCGTCGGTCAGTGGCACGCGCTCGCGCAGTGCAGGACGGGCGTGGACGCCGAACCCGGTGCGGCCGCACGCGCGGCCGCCACGTTGGCCGCGGTGCCCGAGTCGCCATCGCCGCAAGCGGCCAGCGTGCACAGGAGTGCGATCATGAAGACGCCGCGCCAGTGCGGAAAGGCGCTTTCCGGCCGTGGCGGCGTGACGAAAGGCTTTCGATCCGATTCGAATCGGATTGCTGATTGATCGGGATGGTTGCTGCGTGTTCCGTATCTCATTACCCCTCCAGACATGAAATGGACAGCAGAGAATATCGCCCGAATCAGAACAACTTCATGACAGGCCATCCGCGCGTGCCCGCCGCTTGCGAAAGCCTCGAGTCGGGATTGGTCGCGACCGGATCCGCATGATTCATGATCGGCACCATCAGCTACCGCGCCGATCTCGCGCTGCTGTCGCCGGTCGGCGTCGATCACGTCCGCGGCGCGACGAACTACAACCGGATGGAATCCGAAGTGGCGCGCGCGATGGTGAGCAACGCGGCGGACGTGGCGATCCTGGCCGATTTCAGCAAGCTCGGCACGAACAGCCGGATCAGCTTCCGCGAGCCGGCGCGCATCGGCGCACTGGTGACGGACCAGAAGGCGGAATCGGTCGACAGCTTCAGGAGCATCAGGAAGGTCATCAAGAACATCGTGCTGTCGTAGCGCCGGGCGGCGCGGGTACGATCGGCCGCCGTCATGCCGCCCATGCGACGCGCATGCTGCCGGCCGGACTTTTCCCGGCGTAATATATCCACCGATACAACGAAGGCGCGCCGACCGGCGGGCCGTCACGGAGGCGGGCGATGGAGATGGCAGGGACGGCGGCGCCTTCGGCGCATCAGGTGGCGGCAGGTTCGATCACGCTGACGGGCGCATTCGTGCGGCCGATGACGGTGACGCTCGACGATCTGCGCCGGCACGCAAGCGCGACCGCCGAGCCGTTCGACTTGCGCTGCTTCACGACGAACCGCTTCATCCGCGCGGTCGCGCCGTATCGCGGCGCGCGGCTGAAGGATCTGCTCGATGCGGCCGGGCTGCGCAACGACGCGCCGGGCGACTTCAAGCGCATGGTGTTCATCGCGCATGCGCACGACGGCTATGCGGTCGCGTTTTCCTGGCACGAGCTGTTCAACACGCCCGTCGGCGAACACGTGATCGTCGCGTTCGAATGCGGTGATGCGCCGCTGTCGATCGACGACGGCGCGCCGCTGCTGTTCTCGGGCGCCGATATCCTGCCCGCGCCGCGCCATGTGAAGCGGCTGGCCGGCATCGTCGCGCGCGTGCTCGAGGTCTGAGCTGGCGCTTGCTGCGGGCGTTCGCCGCGCCGGCCATCGTGTATGCTTGCCCGCATCGTTTAACCGGCCAGACAACATGAAGACTTCGGCACACCCCAAGCCAGAGGTGCGGTTCAGGATGCGCATCCAGCAGGCCGACACGATCGCGCTCGGCCCGGGCAAGGTCGCGCTGCTCGAAGCGGTGCGCGAGCACGGTTCGATTTCGGCGGCGGCGCGCAGCCTGGAGATGTCGTACCGGCGCGCGTGGCTGCTGATGGACGAGCTGAACCGCTCGCTGAAGTCGCCGGCGACGGTGTCCGAGCATGGCGGGCAGAGCGGCGGCGGCAGCGTGCTCACGCCGGTCGGCGAGGAGATCATCCGCCTCTATCGCGGAATCGAGGCGCGTGCTTACGCGGCCTGCGCCGACGAAATTGCCGCGCTCACTAAAATGGTGCGCCGCTAACAGGATCGTTGCGGGAACAGGCCCTAGCCGTGCCGCAGGCAGAAGCGCGGCGTGTCGCCCGTGGACGCATCCGCCGGCATGACCTCGCGCGCTTGCGCATCGAGCCGCCCGATCAGTTCGACGAAGCTGGCGACGCTGGCGGTCCGCAGCGGGTAATACGCGATGTGATGGCGTTCGCAGATGCGCTTGAGCAGGTTCATCGAATCGTGGTCGATGCAGTCGACCGGGAACACGACCATGTGCGCGCCCGGTAGCGCAGCGGCCAGCAGGCCCTTGCGATCCTCGATGCCGCCGTCGTGCAGCGTCACGTCGCCGCCCGCGGCTTCGACGATCCGCCGGATCGCGCGGTTCGAACCGGGCCGCCCGCCGACATAAACAACGCGCTTGCGCTGCAGCATCGACAGCGACTCCGCCACGGGCGCGGCGGGATCGTCCGTCGACGCCTGCACCGCCTGTTCGATCGCGCTCGCTTCCGCGCGCAGCGTCTTCACCATCGCCATCAGGTCGTCGAGCCGCGCACGCATTGCGCGGGCACTCGCCTGTTCGGCGGCGATCCGCTGTTCCGCCGCCTCGCGACGGCTCGTGTGCAGTGCAACGCGTTCGTCGCGCGCGGCCAGCGCTTCGCGCAGTTCGTGCACTTCATCGCGCAACACGCTTTCGGCGCTCGTCGGCTGTGCGTGCTGACGCGCGATGCATGCGTCGCGCTCCTTCAGTGCGGCATCGCGCTCCACGCTCATCTCGTGCAGGCGCGCCTGCTGCCGTTCGATCTTCGCGTGCAGCACCGCGTTCTCTTCCTCCAGCGCGACCAGCCGCCGGATATCGGCGCGATTGGCCGCGCCGACCAGGTGCGACAGCATGTGCAGGTCGCCGAACGCGGCCTGGCGCACGCCCATCGTCGCGCGCGGATGCGTCATCAGCGCCCAGTACGCGGGCGGAATGTCGCCGTTCTTCAGCGCTTCTTTCCAGCGCGCGAGGAGTTCGTCCGCGTCCTTTGCGTTTTCGAACGCGCGTATCGCCCCGGCATAGCGCTCGTCGAGCGCCTTGTGCAACGCTTTCGCGCCAGCCGTGCCGTCGATCGCGAGTTCGACGGCCGCATGGTGGATTTCGAGGTCGGTTGCGCGCTGGCGGTCGAGATCGGCGAATTTCGGCACGAGCTTGCGCAGTTCATGCGTGGTCAGGCAGGTGCCGATGATCGAGCAGTGCAGGTGCGAATCGAGTTCGGACAGGCGCGCGCGGCGCTTCAGCGCGGCCTGTTGCGCGCGGGACGGCGCGCAGCATGCATCGATCCGCATGCCGGTTGCAGCGGGGGTATGACCGCCGGACGACGAGAGATCCGCCGTGCGGGCAAGGCGAAAGGGCGGAGCGTGCATGTTGACCTCGATCCGGCGCTGACGGCCCGGAGACGGATGCGCGAAAGATTCGCGAAATATACCACGGAATATAACGGTAGAAATGTCGGGGAAGCGCCCGGCTCGCGGGTCAGCAGAGCGCGGCGGATTCCGGGCGCGATGCGGGCGTGTGGCGTTCGATCACGTGTTCGACGCACAGCCCGACCAGCAGCACGTCGACCCGCTCCAGCGCGGCCGCCGCATCGCGCATCGCGGCCGGGTCGTTGCTGAACGCATCTGAAAACACGTCGTCGCGCGTGCGCTCGAGGGCGCGCGCCTGCCCAATCGCGCGTTCGAGGTCGGACAGGCGCGTGAAGCGGGCGGCACGCGCATCGCTTTCGAGCGTCGCCAGCAGTTCGCGCAGGCTCAGCGCGGACAGCGTTTCGTCCGTCGCTACAGAGAACACCCGGACGAAACGGATGACGCTGCCGCGCAGGCGCCGGAACGCATCGACGACGTCGGTGACCTGCTGCGCGCGCCCGTCGTTCGGCAACGGCCTGAGCGTGCTGATCTTGCGCGTGAGTGTCAGCGTCGGCGCCTGGGCGCGTGCGACTCGCAGCGGGGCGCGGTCCGTCGGCGTGTGAGGCATGGCGTGTCTCCGGTGGTACAGATAGCAATATATTCTATGGGATATAACGATGGCGCGGCGAACATGCTTCGCGGATTTTGATCGACATCGCGACGCGCGAGAAAGCGAGTCGCGCGGCGTCGGCACGCGATGTCGCCACCGCTTATTGCCTGGGAACGCCGCTGCACGATGAAATCGCCGTGCGCAATGCCGGCTTGCTTGAGCTGGCGATGGACCGGGCGACCGAGGCCATTGTCGCCCGCCATGGCGACGGGCCGGTGGTCGGCAATATTCAGGCGCACGTCATCGTGGCGGCAGGATAGCGGGGCCGCGGTTTGCTCATACCAAATCCACGCTGCCCGATTGCTCGTGAACCCCTGCGTGCCGCCCCACGGTTCGACTATGCTGAATTGTCTGCGGCCCGAACTCCGCGCCGCAGCGCGGCGAACCGGCAATGACGGGAGGGCGCGATGAGCGAGCAAAGCAACGTGCAACTGGTGCAGCAGGCGTACGCGGCGTTCGGCAGGGCCGATATTGACGGCGTGCTGCAGACGCTGTCCGAAAGCGTCGACTGGTTCATCCCGGGGCCGGCCGACGTCGTTCCGTTCGTCGGCAGAAGACACGGGCCGCAGGAGGTCGCGGCGTTCTTCGCTGCGCTTGCGTCGACGCAGACCGCGGAACGGTTCGAGCCGCTCGAGTTCATCGCCAGCGACAACCGGGTCGTCGCGCTCGGCACGCAGCGCTGGCGTGTCCATTCGACCGGACGCACGTACGAGGACGACTGGGTGCACCTGTTCACGATCGAAAGCGGGAAGGTCGCGACGTTTACCGAGTATCACGATACGGCGGCCGAAGCGGCGGCACATCGACGGTGACGGCGCTGCAGGCGTGCCGGGCTGCCGAGGAAAACCAGGTCGACCAGGCGGGGCCGCCGTGCCCTGCGGCCCCGGCATCCGGCGCGGCTGGTTCAGCCCGCCGTGCCGCTGCCCGAAGCGGCCTTACATGAAGCCCGGATTCTTCGGAAGATAGCGCGTCCTGTCGCCGCAGTCGTGCGTGGACATCGTCACCATCGGCAGCGTGAATCGCATGCCTTGGCTGGCCGCGATCGCCAGTGCGTCGCTCGTCCCGTGAACGAACGCGGAGACCTGCGTTGCCTCGCCTGCGACGGCCAGCGCCAGCGCCGCCCGGAATGCATCGGGCATCGCATGTGCGTGCATGACCGCCAGCGGACCGATGTGGCCCGTGGCGGCAACGTATGCATAGCCGACACGCAAAAAAACGACACCGTCCCACCTGGCACGGTGTCGCCAACGGCCTGAACGGCCGCGCTCGTCAGTCGATCGAGTCTAGTGCGGCCGCATGGCCGCCGCCGGCGAGACGGCGGCCCGGATGCCGGGTGTCTCGTCCACGGTCGTCCGGCCGCCGTCGCGAAAGAACGCCTGCTCGGCGGTATTGTTCATGACGAGGATGCTGATGCGGCGATTGGTCGGCTCGTCCGCCACGTTCTTGTCGAGCGGCAGCACATCCGCGAGCCCCCGCACCTGGAGCAGCTTTGCTTCCCGCAACCCGCCGGCGACCAGCGCGCGCCGCGCGGCGTTCGCCCGATCGCTGGAGAGTTCCCAGTTCGAATAGCCGGTCGGGCCGTCGGGATACGGCGTCGAGTCGGTGTGCCCCGCGATCGACACGCGGTTCTCGACATCGTCGAGGGCCGCGCCGACCTGCGTGAGAATCGCGGTGGCATAGCTTTCGGGCTGCGAACTGCCCGACGCGAACATCGGACGCTTGAGCGAATCGACGATCTCGATGCGCAAGCCCTCGTTGGTGATCGCGATCCGGATCTGGTCCTGGTAGGCGCGCAATGACGGACTTTGCGCAATCGCGGCGGTCAGCTTCGCCTTCAGGCGTTCGAGCTTTTGCGTATCCACGGCGCCGGCGAGCGCCGCGGGCGCGTCGGCCGGCGACGGTTGCGCCTTCCTGTCGACCGCCGGCGTCGGGTCCGACATGTCGCGGCCGCCGCCTTGCACGATGCTCGGACGCGGCGCGTCCGCGTCTTTCCCGCCGGACAGGAGCGTCGACAGCGGCGTGTTGAAATAGTCTTCGATACCCTGCTTGTCGTACTTGGAGAGCGAGCCGAGCAGCCACATCAACAGGAAGAACGCCATCATCGCCGTGACGAAATCGGCGTAGGCGATTTTCCATGCACCGCCGTGGTGGGCGTCATGGTCGTCGCCTTTCTTGCGACGCACGACGACGAGCGAGGACGGCACGGACGGTTTCGACGGGTTGGAGCGACTGTCGGCCATGGCGTCTCCGTTACGCTGCCTTGGGCGACTTCGTCGCGCGGACGGCCTCGTCGAGCTCCTTGAAGCTCGGGCGATCGGCCGTGAACAGGACCTTGCGGCCGAATTCCACCGCAACCGACGGCGCGTAGCCGCTCATCGATGCGAGCAGCACGGCCTTCACGCACTGAAACGGCTTGGCCGCGGCGCGGCCCTTCGCATTGAGCAGGTCGGCGAGCGGACCGACGAAGCCATAGGCGAGCAGGATGCCGAGGAACGTGCCGACGAGCGCGCCGGCGATCATCTTGCCGAGCACGGCGGGCGGCGCGCCGACCGAGCCCATCGTATGCACGACACCCATCACCGCGGCGACGATGCCGAACGCCGGCAGGCCGTCCGCCATCTTCTGGATCGCATTGGCCGCGACCGACGCCTCCGCATGATGCGTATGCAGTTCTTCATCCATCAGATCCTGCATCTCCAGCACATTCACGTTTCCGCCCGACATCATCCGCAAGTAATCGACGATGAAGTCGAGCAGGTGATGATCTCCGAGCACATGCGAATACTTCTGGAACAGCGGGCTTTGTTCGGGCGCATCGACGTCGGCCTCGAGCGACATGATGCCGTCCTTGCGCGCCTTCTGCAGGAGTTCGTACAAGAGGGCGATCAATTCGACGTATTGCTGCTTCGTATAGCCGCCGCCCTTGAAACAGGTGGGCAGGCTCTTGAGCGTCTTCTTCAGCGTCGTGACCGGATTGCTGACGACGAATGCGCCCAGCGCGGCGCCGAAAATGCACAGCAGCTCGAACGGTTGCAGCAAGGCCGGCAAATGGCCGCCGACGCCGACAAAACTTCCGATCACGGACCCGATCACGACGATCCACCCGATTGCAACAAACATGTTTGCCTCTTCTGTGACTTGCGCGGCTGCGTCCGGTTATCGAAAAGCGAGCGGGACGTGTGCGCCGGACGGGCGTGGTCGGTTCCGCATCGTTCCCGCACGGCAGTGGCGCATCGCGTTCCAGGTTCGATCCGGCTGCTTTGCCGATCGGCGGGGTGTGGATGCAATAACGGCAGCGGTCCGCACAACTGAACCCGGGATTCCGCGTATTACGCGTTGCCAGCGTTTCGCGTGTGCGCGGCCTCTGTTCTGGGTTGGCGGGCGGTTTGCTCGGGAATGCGTATTGGCGTCGCGTCACGCGACGTGCGATTTTGTTGATCGAGATCAAGAAAATGTGCCGGCGCGTCGCGATCCATTCCTGTCGGGGCGACCCTCGAACGTCGAGACGACTCACGTGACGGCCCGCTGGCCCGTCGGGCTTCAACGGATGCCGTTGCAAAAAAGCGGCACCGCGCCACGAGACACGGTGCCGCCAACTGCCTGAACGGCCGCTCGGGTCAGTCGATCGCGCGCATCGCGTGGCGCAGTTCCTGATAGCTTCGCAGCCCCGCGACGCCGAGCCCGAAGCCGCCCCGGCACACGTGCCGGTAGATGAGCGGCGGCGCGTTGATCCACGCGAGCCCTGCGCGCTTTTGAAGTCGCAACGTTTGCATCGACGAGGCTCGATGCGAGCGGCGGCGCCGCATCGACGCGGCGCAACTGAAGGCGGCCGCGCTCAGCGGGCGATCGAGGGGGGCGCGGCGCCGTCGTGTGATCCGGTGGAAGGGAAGGCCGCCGTGGCCGAACCCCATGCGGCGAGCTCGCGCTTGGTGCGCACGCCGAGCTTCGCGAACGCGCGCTTCACGTACGACTCGGCCGATGCGACGCGCACGCCGAGGATCGCCGCGGTCTCGGGCACGGTCTTGCCGGAGATCAGGTGCTTGCAGGTTTCGTATTCGCGCTTCGACAGCTTCACGCCGTCGGCCGCGATCCGCGCATCGAACTGCGCGAGCGGATGGACTTCGAGCGTCGGGTGCGCGACGCGCCGCACGGCCGTGGTCGACGCGTGCAGTTCGAGCAGCGGGAACAGCACGTCGCTGATGCTGCGGAAGCGGTTCATCTCGGCGAGCGTGAACGGCGGCCGGTCGCGGCCGCGCTCCAGCGCGATCGAGTGCTGCGAATAGCGCGTGCCGCGCGCGAGCACGCATTCGTGCCCGATATGCACGTCGTCGAACAGCCGCTGGCGGAATTCGCCGGGCGGGATCGCCGCGATGTCGCGCACGACGAGCATCGTGCCCGTCTTGCCGCGCAGCCCCGCGAACAGCGGGTCGCTGTCGAGAAAGCGCTCGTAGTAGAGCGTCATCACGTCGGAGATTTCCGTGGACGCGGTGCCGATGCCGCTGCTGCCGATCCATTCGCAGCGGTAGCCGGTGGGCATCGTGCCGTCGACGCGCGAGCGTTCGACGTGCGCGACGTCGAGCGGCACCACGTCGTTCAGAAGTTGCGTGAGGCGGGGTATGAAATGCGGCGTGCCGACCGTCTCGATCAGCTCGCCCAGCGCCTTGAACGACACGTTGAAGCGATCGTTGTCGCGGTGGAAGGGGTTCACGTTGGGCAGCATGCGGTTCCCCGGTGAAAAGCGGCGCGATTGTAGCGTTCGAGGCCGGAAACGTCATTAAGGGGAAATACCGGCAGCTGTCCTTTCGACCTGCCCCGGCCCGGTAAGACACGGATTGTCCCCCTGAAGGGGGAGCATACCGGGGCAGTGTAAGTGAGGAACTTTATCTCTGGGGCAGGTGATGCGGAGCATGGTGCTGCTCGCCCATATCTTTCCGATGCCGGGCGGCGCCTGGGGCGCGCACGGCGTGTTCGGTTTCGTCGCATGCGTGCTCGGCGTGCTCGTGCTTGCGACGCCGCTGTTTCGCCGCGGCGAGACGCCGGCCGGCGTTGCCGGCAGCATCGACCGCAAGGGCGCGATGCTCGTGCTGTGCGCGCAGCTCGCGCTATACGGCGGCGTCGGTCGCGACGTTCACGCTCGGCGCGATCGTGTTCATCGGTTGCTGGAAACGCTGCTGACCGTCGGCATCGATACCGATGCGTGCGCGCTCGACTACGTGGCCGGCAATCCGCACGACCTCGCGCGCGACGGGTTCCTGTGGTTCCGATACACGGAAAACGGGAAAGCAGGGCGGCACGCGCGTGCCGCCCGAGTGGCGTTTACGCGTCGATGCGTTCGACCTTGCCGACGAGCAGCCCGTACGACAGGCTGCCCGCGAGCGCCATCGCGGCGATGTAGGTGATCGCGCGCGAGAAGTCCGCGCCGTTCACGAGCAGCCCGATCACGATCGGCGTCGCGATCGCGGCGAGGTTGCCGATCAGGTTGAACACGCCGCCCGTGAGGCCGAGCAGCCGCGCGGGCGCGAGCCCCGACACCAGCGACCACGTGATCGACGCGAAGCCGTTGCCGAAGAATGCGATCGTCATGAACGCGATCACCCAGCCCGTCGAGCTCACGTAGTTTGCACCGATGATGCAGGTGGAGATCAGCAGCCCCGAGATGATCGGCAGCTTGCGCGCGAAGCCCTGCGACGCGCCGCGGCGCATCAGCCAGTCCGACAGCACGCCCGAGCACAGCACGCCGACGAACGCGGCGAGGAACGGCAGCGACGCGAGAAAGCCCGACTTGATGAAGTCCATCCCGCGATACTTGACGAGGTAGGTCGGGAACCACGTGAGGAAGAACCACAGCGTCGAGTTCAGCGCGAACTGGCCGAGATAGATGCCCCACAGCTTGCGCTGGCCGAGCACGACGCCGAGGTCGCGCCACGTCGACGGCGTGCGCTCGCTGCGCGCCGCGATACGGTCTTCGAGATCGACGAGCCCGCCGCCGTCGCGGATCAGCGCGATCTCGGCCGCGTTGACGCCGCGAAACGCGCGCGGCTCGCGATACACCGCGTACCAGATCGCGGCCCATGCGATGCCGGCGCCGCCGGTCGCGACGAACACCATGTGCCAGCCGAGATGCCCCTGCAGCCACGCGAGCACCGGCGTGAGGAACGCGAGGCCGACGAACTGGCCCGACGTATAGCCGCCGATCGCGCTCGCGCGCTCGCGGGTCGGGAACCACGTCGTCACCACGCGGTTGTTGATCGGGTAGGCCGGCGCCTCGAGCGCGCCGACCGCGAGACGCAGCACGATCAGCCCGACGAACGAACCCGCGAAACCGAGCAGCAGCGTCGCGGCCGACCACAGCGCCAGCGCGCCCGCATACAGCACGCGCGGCGACACCTTGTCGACGAGCCAGCCGCCCGGAATCTGCATCAGCGCATAGGTCCAGCCGAATGCGGAGAACACGACGCCCGCGCGAACCGGATCGATGTTCAGTTCCTTGAAAAGCTCGGGCGCGGCGATCGACAGGTTGCTGCGGTCGAGATAGTTGATCACGACCGTGACGAACAGCAGCGCGAGGATCAGCAGCCGCTTGCGGCTCGGCGGCGTTGCCTGTGCCGCGGCCGCGCGGGCGGCGGAATCGGATGAGGTACCGGCATGCGCGGGTAGCTGTTCCGGCGGGTTGGCGCGGGTGCGCGACGCGGATTGGGCCACGGTTGTCTCCTGTGTTCTGTGCCCGGCCGTCGCCCGCGAGCGGGGCAGCCGAATCGAATGGCGTTGGGGCGAACGTTAGAGCCGTGGAGTGAAACGCGTCAACATTTGAACAGGCATCCCTATTAATGGGACGCTATGCGTTCAGTATGTGGGAAAGGGCGGCGGTGTCGCCGCATCGTGCATCAGCGGGCCATCGCATCCTTCGTACTGACCCAACCCTGCACGGCGCCGGCGTGCGGATTTCGATACTGCACCCTCAGCCACTGGAAATCGTCGCTCGCGTCGATCAGTTCCAGCGTATCGCCCGCGACGACGTAGCGGCGCGTGGGCCCATCGGTCATCGCGTCGTGCAGCGGCAGGCGCGCCGGGCGCACCTTGAACATGACCTTGCCGGCGTCATAGGCCTGCGGGCGCCGCGACACGCGCTTGCCGCGCGCGTCGTAGGTCAGCCGCATCGACGACGGGCCCGAATCGCCGTCGAGCAGGTCGCGCAGGTCGTCGGGTATCGCTTCGCCGGATTGATACAGATACATCTTGCCGTTGCCGTCGAAACGATAGGCATCGGTGTACCAGACAGGGCCGCCGCGGCACGAACTGTACAGCGTGCGCTCTTTCGGCTTCGCTTGCACGTTGATCAGGTCGTCGCAGTTGCCGTGCGGCATGTTGCCTGCCGGCATCGGCAGCGGCTCGAACTGCTGGCGCGCGGCGTTGTACAGGTAGATGCCGTAGTTTTCGTTGACCATGCCGAGCAGCGCATGCACCGCGAGATCGCGGTGGCCGTCGAAGTTGTAGTCGTCGGCCGCGAGGTGGTAGCGGCCTTCCTCGTCGGCGGCCGTGACGTCGAGCATCTGGGTTTTTCCGCCCGGCAGGAAGCGGACCGTGATGCGCGCGCTGTCGGCGCGCTCGACGCGGGCCGTGACGGTGTCGTCGACCTTGAACGTGAGCAGCGGTCCGGCCGCGTGCGCGGCGGGCACGATCGATGCGCAGGCAGCGAGCAGCAGCGCGGCGACGCGGGGAAGCGGTCGGAATCGCAGGGGGCGCGTCATGTGCGGGCGTCGGAACGAAAGTCGAGGATGAGGGTGAAGGTTGTTGTCTAGCCGCGTGTGCTGTCGTCGCGATAGCCGTTCTTGCCGACGAAGATCTCCTTCAGCGCGGCGCGCAGCGCGACCGGATCGAACTGGCCGGGTGCGAGATGGATCACGTAACGCGTCTGGCCGTCGAGACGCGCGGCGATGCCCGGTTCGATCTCGACATCGATCGTGTCGTCCGTGAGACGTACCGACAGATCCTTGACGCGCAGGTTGATCTGGTCGCGCACCATCACTTCGATCAGCGCGTCGTCCGGGAAGCGCGACAGCGCGAAGCAATAGTCCTGCTCCGCATCGTGGCAGTAGATGTTGGCGAAGCTTTCGTCGTCGTCGAGATCGGACGTTGCTGCGCCGACGGTGGCGTGAAGTTCCATGAACGGGGGTTCCTGCTTGATGGTTATCGGGGGGAATGCATCGTTGTTTCGGGCGCGGCAGCGGCTTCGGGCGTCGTATCGGCCTGCGCATCCCGCGCCTTCAGCCACAGCCCGAATTCGCGCATCACGTCGACCACGGGCCGCAGCCGGTCGCCGTCCGCGGTCAGATCGTACTCGACCCGCACCGGCACTTCCGGATAGACGGTCCGCTGCACGAGCCCCGCGTCTTCCAGCGCGCGCAGGTCGAGCGTCAGCATGCGCTGCGAGATGCCCGGCATGTCGCGGCGCAGGTCGCTGAAGCGCCGCGGCCCGTCGAGCAGATACGACACCAGCAACAGCCGCCAGCGGCCGCCGAGCAGGCGCATCGCTTCTTCGACGGAACATCCTGTCGCACTCGTTTTCATCGTGCTGAATCCTGGTCGGTAAATTTTTTGTGACTACGGCACAAACGACTGCCGTCTTCTCAGCCATGCGCCGATGCGAGATATTAGCGCCCGCGTCGCGGCGAATCGATACATGGACAACGAAACCAAGGAAACGCATGAAGCTCTATCACGCTCCCGGAAGCTGTTCGCAGGCGATCTGCATCGTGCTGCGCGAAGGCGATATCGACGCGGAGATCGTCAAGGTCGACGCGCGCAAGCATGTCGTCGAAGACGGCCGCAACTACTACGACGTGACCGAACTCGGCTACGTGCCGCTGCTCGAACTCGACGACGGCACGATGCTGCGCGAAGGGCCGGTGATCGCGCAGTATCTCGCGGATCAGCGCCCGGAAGCCGCGCTCGCGCCTGCATACGGCACGCTCGCGCGCTACCGGCTGATGGAATGGCTCAACTTTCTCGGCACCGAGATCCACAAGGGCTTCATTCCGCTGCTGTATGCGGTGCAGGCGGGGAAGTACGTGGAGCCGGCAACGCAGAAGCTCGATAGCCGCTTCGCATGGATCGACCGCCGGCTCGACGGCAGGGCGTTCGTCACGGGCGACACGTTCACGGTCGCCGATGCGTACCTGTTCGCGCTGACGGGCTGGGGCAAGGCCGACTGGATGCGCTCGGTGTACAACGCGGATATCGACCTGAGCCGGCATGCGCATCTGCGTGAGTGGTACGAGCGGGTGCGGGAGCGGCCGGCCGTGCAGCAGGTGCTGCAGGCCGACGCGCGGCTGAACGCAGCCTGACGCGTTCAGCGCGCCAGCGTCAGGACCAGATACCCCGCATAGCCCGCGCCATTCGCCAGCAGCGCCCAGATCGCGAGCCCGCGCGTACGCGCATTGATGCGCAGCCAGGCCGCCGCCGCGAGCGTGATGATCACGCCGCTCAGCACTTCGGGGCGCGGCTCCCACGGCGTCAGCATGATGCCGATCGCCGGCAGCAGCGTGCCCTGGAACACCATCGCGCCGGTGATGTTGCCGAACGCGAGCGTGTCCTTCTTGCGGCGGATCCACAGCACGCTGTTGACCTTCTCCGGCAATTCCGTGGCAATCGGCACGATGATCAGCGACAGCAGCAGCGCCGATATGCCGAGCGCGTGTGACACGCCTTCCACGCCGTGAATGAAGCCCTTCGCACCGCCGACCAGCAGCGCGAGGCCGATCAGCAACTGCAGCGCGATCGTCGCCAGGTTGGTCGACAGGCCCGCGCGCGACAGGAACATCGCATGCGGCGCCTCGGTGCCGTGCCCGGCATCGACGAGCCGGTTCGACGCGCGGAACGTCATCACGACGTACAACACGTAGATGCCGACCAGCATCGCGGCGAGCAGCGCGCGCACGGCCGAGTTGTGATGCGGGACGAACATCGCCGCGGTAGCCAGCGAGAACGCGGCGAGGAAGTAGTTCATGTCGCGCACGAAACCCGTGCGTTCGGGCGCGATCGTGCCGCGCAGCCCGCGCGAGCGGATCACGGCGAGCGTCATCAGGAAGGTGGTGAGCGTCGCGAGCATTAGCGGCGCGCCGAGAATCGCGCCGACGCCGATTTCCTCGTTCACGGCCTGGTTCGCCGTGCCGCCGGCCAGCGCGAGCAGCGGCACCATCGTTTCGGGCAGCGCGGTGCCGACGGCCGCGAACAGCGACCCGGTGACGCCTTCGGAAATCTTCAGGCGTTTGCCGAGATGTTCGAGCGCATTGGTGAAGACCTCGGCGGCCACGAGGATGACGACCAGCATGAACGCGAGTTCGAGAAACATGAAGGTCATGCGGCACCTCCGCAGGCAGCGGTGGAGCGTAGGGAGAGGGTGGGGAGGAACATGGGGACTCCGTGGTCGGACGCTGACGAACCATGGCGCATCCGCCGACGTCCGACCAGGAACGACGCGATGCGCCCATGGTCTCGCCAGACCGATTCGGCCGAACGCGCCACGGCTGAAAGCCGAGTGTGTTGACGCGTTCGCTTTCCGGGGACGGAAAGCAGGCTACTCCCCAAAGACGAAGGGCAGTCTAGCCGAGCGGATTTCTTTCGACAAGCCTTCATCTCGAAAAATATACCCCTCCACCCTATAGGGGAAGCTTTATGGATATATACTCCCCCTCCCTATCCAGGAGTCATCGATGAGCCACACAGTTCGTGAAAAACAGAAGCTGCTCAACCGCGTGCGCCGCATCAAGGGACAGGTCGAAGCGATCGAGCGCGCGCTCGAGGAAGAGCGCGGCTGCAACGACGTGCTGCAGCAGATCACGAGCTGCCGCGGTGCGATGAACGGCCTGCTGGCCGTCGTGCTGGAAGACCACATCCGGACGCATCTCGTCGATGCGGACACGCCCGACGCGCACGAAGGCAGCGCGACCGAGCAGCTCATCGACGTCGTCCACAGCTATTTCAAGTAACCGGAACGGAACATGAGCGAATTCGAGGGCAGGGCGGCCGGCGGCGCGCACAGCCATGCGTTTCTGGGCGCCGCGCACGAGCAGAACGAACGGAAGACATGGATGGTCATCGGCCTGTGCACGGCGATGATGGTGACCGAAATCGTCGGCGGCACGCTGTTCGGGTCGCTGGCGCTCGTCGCCGACGGGCTGCACATGTCGACGCACGCAGGCGCGATGCTGATTGCCGCGCTGGCCTATACCTATGCGCGCAGGCACGCCGACGATCCGCGCTTCGTGTTCGGCACCGGCAAGCTCGGCGACCTCGCCGGGTTCACGAGCGCGATCGTGCTGGCGATGATTGCGCTGCTGATCGGCTATGAGGCGGTCGCGCGTTTTCTGTCTCCCGTGCCCATTCATTTCAGTGAAGCGATTCCGATTGCCGTGCTGGGGCTCGCAGTGAACCTGGCCAGCGTGTGGCTGCTGAGCGGCGATCATCATCACGGGCATGGCCACGGTCATCATCACGACCACGACCACGACCACGACCACGACCACGACCACGACCACGACCACGACCACGACCACGATCATGACCACGACGATGAGCATCACGCGCATCACGATCATGGTTCGCACACGGCGGCCCACCGTGACCACAACATCCGGTCGGCCTACATTCACGTGATCGCCGATGCCGCCGTTTCGGTGCTGGCCATCGTCGGCCTGCTGCTCGCGCGCGCGTTCGGATGGGTCTGGATGGATCCGCTCGCGGGCATCGTCGGCGCGCTGGTGATTGCGAACTGGGCCTGGGGGCTGATGCGCGATACGGGCGGCATCCTGCTCGACGTCAACGTCGATCGCAAGCTGACGGACAACGTCCGTCGCGCGATCGAGGCACTCGGCGACAAGGTCAACGATCTCCACGTCTGGCGCGTCGGGCCCGGGCACATGAGCGCGATCGTGTCGGTCGAATCCGGCGACACGGCGCGCGATGCGCGTTTCTACCATGCGCTGATCGCGCGCTTCGACGGCGTTTCTCACGTGACCGTCGAAGTGATGACGCCCGCGAAGGCGGCCTGATCGTGGCCGTGAAATCGCCGTGTATCGACCTGTGCGCGTTCGACGGCCGAACGGGCTTTTGTGTCGGCTGCCTGCGCACGCGCGACGAGGCGCGCGACTGGAAGAAGCTGACGGACCATCGCCGCCACCAGATCCTGAACGACCGTGTGCGCCGGCAGGCGAAGATCCGGCGCGAGCCGGGGGAATAAGGCGGGCGTCCGGCAGCCGGCGCGTGTGACGGTGTCGCGGGCCTGCAGTAGTATCACTGGCATCGAGTTGCAGGATTCCTGAACCGGGAGCGCCTCGTGCAGACCGAACCGTCGACCGGCATTCTTCGCCAGATTCCGCGCAGCGTCTGGGTGCTGGGCTGTGTGAGCCTGCTGATGGACGTGTCGTCGGAAATCATCCACAGCCTGTTGCCGATGTTCCTGATGGCGGGGCTCGGCGCGAGCGCGACCACGATCGGCCTCATCGAGGGGATCGCCGAGGCGACGTCGCCGGTCGTCAAGGTGTTCTCCGGCACGCTGAGCGACTACCTGCGTAATCGCAAGTGGCTGGCGGTCGCCGGCTACGGGCTCGGCGCGCTCAGCAAGCCGCTGTTCGCGATCGCGCCGACGATCGGCGTCGTGGTGACGGCGCGGATCGTCGACCGGATCGGCAAGGGCATCCGCGGCGCGCCGCGCGATGCGCTCGTGGCCGACGTCACGCCGGACCACCTGCGCGGCGCCGCCTACGGGCTGCGACAGTCGCTCGACACGGTGGGCGCGTTTCTCGGGCCGCTGCTCGCCGTCGTCATCATGCTGATGTGGCGCGACGACTTCCGCCTCGCGTTCTGGCTGGCCGTGATCCCCGGCGTGCTGGCCGTGGCGCTGCTCGCGTTCGGTATCGACGAGCCGGCGCGCGCGCCGGGCGGGAAGCGCGTCAACCCGATCCGTCGCGACGTCGTCGCGCAACTCGGTGCCCGCTACTGGTGGGTGGCCGGCGTCGGCGCCGTGTTCGCGCTGGCCCGCTTCAGCGAGGCGTTCCTGGTGCTGCGCGCGATGGGCAGCGGCGTGCCCGTCGCGCTCGTGCCGCTCGTGATGGTCGCGATGAACGTCGTGTACGCGTTGTCGGCCTACCCGTTCGGCAAGCTTGCCGACACGACGAGCCACACGAAGCTGATGGTGGCCGGGCTCGTCATGCTGATCGCGGCCGACCTCGTGCTCGCGCACGGCGCGCACTGGGGAGTCGTGCTGGCCGGCGTGGCGCTGTGGGGGCTCCATATGGGAATGACGCAGGGGCTGCTCGCGACGATGGTCGCGGATGCCGCGCCGCCCGAATTGAGAGGAACGGCGTTCGGCGTATTCAATCTTCTCAGCGGCGTCGTGACGCTGGTATCGAGTGTCGTCGCGGGCGTGCTGTGGGACAGCGTGGGTGCCGCGGCCACGTTCTACGCCGGGGCGGTGTTCAGTGCGGCGACCATCGTGCTGCTGGTCTGCTTGCCCGGATCGTTCGGCGCTGCGCGGGATCGGTAGTCACGCGCCGGCGGCGAACAGGCCCTAGCTATCCGTGGCGCGCGGAAAGTAGAGTGCGAACGTCGTGCGCCCGTCGCGGCTCACGACCTCGACCTTGCCGCGATGCAGTTCCATGATCGACTTGACGATCGCGAGCCCGAGCCCCGCGTTTCTCGCCGCGCCGTGCCGCGATGAATCGATGCGGTAGAAACGCTCGAAGATCCGGTCGACCTGTTCGGGCGGAATCGCGGCGCCGCGATTCGTGACCTCGACGACTGCGTAACCGGCTTGCGCGGACACGGCCAGCTCGATCGTCGACGCGGCTTGCGCGTGTTCGAGTGCATTCGACGCGAGGTTGCTCACCGCGCGCCGGAACAGCGTCGCGTCCGCGACGACCGGCGCTTCGCCGTGCACGTCGATGCGCACGCCCGCCTCGTCGGCCAGCGCCTGGAAATACGACGCGAGCCGGCGCAGCTCGCTGCCCGCGTCGAGCTCGGCGGTCTTCAGGTGCTGCCGCGCATTGTCGGTGCGCGCGAGAAACAGCATGTTCTCGATCATCCGCTGCAGCCGTTCGCACTCCTCGATGTTCGAATCGATCAGCGCTTCGTATTCCTCGGTCGTGCGCGCGCGCGACAGCGTGATCTGCGACGAGCTGATCACGTTGGCGAGCGGCGTGCGCATGTCGTGCGCGAGATCGGACGAGAATTGCGACAGCCGCACGAATGCGCGTTCGAGGCGGTCGAGCATCCGGTTGACCGACGTCGCGAGTTCGCGCAATTCGACGGGGCCGCCGCGCGCGTCGAGGCGCGCGTTGAGGTTATGCGCCTCGATGCGCGACGTCTGCCGGCCGAGGCTCTCGACCGGGCGCAGGCCGCGCGATGCGACCGCATGGCCGAGCGCGCCGACCAGCAGCGCGCCGACGGCCGCCGCGAGCCAGATGTCGACGCGATAGCTTTCGAGCAGCGACTGCCGATCGGTTGCCGTGCGCGCGAGCGCGACCTGGATCGCTTCGCCGGACGGCAGCGTTTCGCGCGCGTAGACGCAGCGCGACGTGCCGATGCCGGGTGGCGTGCACGTGAACGGGCCGCCGATGCTGCCGGTTCCGCCGGCCGGATGTGGTGCCGCAATCACCGCGGCGAGCGTGTTGCCGGCTTCGTCGGAGTGCTCGACGAGCGGGCGGTTCTGCGCGTCGTAGATGCCGAGATAGACGCCCGGATGCGACAGCAGCACTTCATGGAACACGGCCGGATCGGCGCGCAGCGCGGCAGTCGATCCGCTTGCGTGCGCGAGCTGCATGAACTGGTTGAGCTTGCCGGAGATCTCGATGTCGTCGCGCCGCGTCAGCTCTGCGGACAGCGACCGGTAAAGATACGCGCCGGTCAGCGCGAACACGAGCGCGGCGACGACGGCGAACGCGAGCGTCAGGCGCCGCAGCAGCGAATACGAAGCCGGGCTCGCGGTCACGAACGATCCTCGAGCACGTAGCCCATCCCGCGGATCGTATGGATCAGCTTCCTGTCGTACGCGTTGTCGATCTTCGCGCGCAGGCGCTTGATCGCGGCATCGACGACGTTCGTGTCGCTGTCGAAATTCATGTCCCAGATCTGGGACGTGATGAAGGTGCGCGTCAGCACTTCGCCCTCGCGTTCCGCGAGCAGCTGCAGCAGCGCGAATTCCTGCGCGGTCAGGTCGATGCGGTTGTCGGCGCGCCGCACGCGGCGCCTGATCAGGTCGACTTCGAGATCGGCGACCTGCAGGATGTCGCGCACGTTGCGCGGTGCGCGCCGCAGCAGCGAGCGGATACGGGCCAGGAACTCGGCGTACGCGAACGGCTTGAGCAGGTAGTCGTCGGCGCCCAGTTCGAGCCCGGTGACCTTGTCCTCGATCGCCTCGCGGGCCGTGAGCAGCAGCACGGGCGTCTGCTTCTGCGCGCGCAGCCGCCTGAGCACCTCGAAGCCGTCCAGCTCCGGCAGCATCACGTCGAGCACGACGAGATCGAAATCCTCGTGCAGCGCGAGGAACAGCCCGTCCTTGCCGTTTTCCGCGACGTCGACCGTGTAGCTCGCCTCCATCAACCCCTTTCGGAGGTACGACGCCATCTTGGGTTCGTCTTCGACTATCAGTATCCGCATGGTGGGGCAGGCTGTCCGTGATTCCAGCCGGTCAGTGTAACGCCGGAGCTTACGGCGCCGCGCGTGCGCGAAGGATGACCGCCGGATGACGGAATTGTCATGAAGCGCGCGGGCGGCGCGCCGCCTCCGGTTTATGAAATTCCGGTCATGTTTCGGCCATGTCGTCGTCACCGCGGCGGCGATAAGCTGCAGCCGTCTTGTCCCCGGAGCGCGCCGTCGCGGCGCCGCGCCGGCCCAACCGGTCGTTGCCTGCCTGATTCCGCATCCATGTCGTACTGGCGCAAATTCCTCGTCGTCGTGCTGCTCGCGCTGAGCCTGCCGATCCAGTCGTTCGCGGCTGTTTCGATGCCGTGCGCGGGTGCCGTCGTGTCGCACGCGGAAGAGGCACCGCACACGATGCAGGCTGCACAGGCCACGCTGGGCAGCCACACCGATCACGACAGCCACGCACGGCATGCGTCGTCGTGTTCCGCCTGCGTGTCCTGCTGCTTCGGCACCGGCATGTCGGGCGCGCCCGCGGTGCACGCCGCGGCGGACGTCTGCGTTGCCGTCGTCGCGCATCCGCCTTCGGCCGGGGGCGTGTCGTTCCTGACCGGCGGCATCGACAGGCCGCCTCGCCGGATTCCCGTCTAGTCACCGCCCGCGGCCGACCGGCCGCGATCCGCCATCCGTACCGGCGACCGTAGCAGGTACGCCGGACGACTCACGACGAGACACTTCATGCGATTGATCACTGCGGCGCTGCTGTGCGCGGCGGCCTTCGTGCCGTCGCTCGCGCCTGCGCAAACCCCGTTTCCCGATCCGGCGGACGCCGCCGCGTCGGTGCCGGACGTCACCGTGACGTCCGCGTTCGACGGCTACCGGCCGTATCGGGACGATGAAGGTCCTGGCTGGAAACAACTGAACCGCGACGTGATGGAGCGACCCGCGAAAGGACGCCCGACCGGTGGCGCGGCCGGCACCGGCGCCGCTCATTCGAAGCACGGAGGGGCCGCGCAATGACCGCGCTTTCAATATCGCCGAGGATCGGCGCGGCTGCGGTCGTGCTGGCGTTCCTCGCGGGTTGCACGACGTTTTCGAAGGACGGCGGTTTCGATGCCGTTTCGTCCACCGCATCGGAACGCATCGGGAAGGACGCGGTGGTGGTCAGGACCGATGCCGACCGCGAAGCCGTCGACAAGCGAACCACGGAACTGCTTGCCAAGCCGCTGTCGATGGACGACGCAGTACAGGTCGCGCTGCTGAACAACCGCGGCCTGCAGGCGTCGTATGCGGAACTCGGGCTGTCGGAGGCCGACCTCGTGCAGGCCGGCCGGCTGCCGAACCCGCGTTTCTCGTTCAGCCGCACGCGCGCCGGCGACGGCGAGCTGACGCTCGGCCGCACGTTCTCGGCGAACGTGTTCGCGCTGCTGACCATGCCGCTCGCGACGAACATCGAACGCCGCCGCTTCGAGCAGACCAAGCTCGAAACGGCCGATGCGATGCTGAAGGTCGCAGCCGACGCGCGCCGTGCATACGTCGAGGCCGTCGCCGCCGGGCAGGCCGCGAACTACGCGCAGCAGGTGCGCGAGGCCGCGAGCGCGGCCGCCGAACTCGCGCAGCGCATGCGGCAGGCCGGCAACTTCAGCCGCCTCGATTACGCACGCGAACAGGCGTTCCATGCCGACGCGGTCGCGCAGCACGCGAAGGCGCGCCAGCAGGCCGTCGCGGCACGCGAGAAGCTCACGCGCGCGATGGGGCTGTGGGGCGAGCGCACGCAGTACGCGCTGCCCGAGCGCTTGCCGGACTTGCCGAAGGCGCGCCCGGACCTGCCCGATCTCGAACGTTTCGCGATGAGCAACCGCCTCGACATCCAGGCCGCGAAGCTGCAGACGCAGGGCGTTGCGTCGTCGCTCGGCCTGAGCAAGGCCACGCGCTTCGTTAACGCGGTCGATCTCGGCTACGTGAACAACTACGAGACCGGCAAGGGCCACGAGCACGGCTACGAGATCAGCGTCGAGATTCCGCTGTTCGACTGGGGCGGTGCGAAGGTCGCGCGGGCCGAGGCCGTCTACATGCAATCGGCGAACCGGCTCGCGAAAACGGCCATCGATGCGCGCTCCGAAGTGCGCGAATCGTATGCGGCGTACGTGACGAGCTACGACGTCGCGACACACTATCGCGACGAAGTCGTGCCGCTGCGCAAGACGATCTCGGACGAACTCCTGCTGCGCTACAACGGGATGCTCGCGAGCGCGTTCGAGCTGCTCACCGATGCACGCGAACAGGTCGGCGCGGTCAACGGCTACATCGATGCGCTGAAGGACTACTGGCTCGCCGAGACCGATCTGCAGATGGCCGTCGGCGGCCGCTTGCCGTCATCGGGCGCCGCGCCGCGCGCGACGCATTCCGCCGGGCCGGAACCCGCACCCAGGGCCGACGCTGCACCGCAGCCGGCTTCCACTCCCGCGGCGCAATCGGCGCCCGCTACGCAAACGCATCAGGAAGGTCATTGACATGGTGTCCCGTCGACAATTTCTCAGCGGCTCGGGCGCCGCGCTGCTGGGCGCCGCGATGGTCAGCAAGGCCGGCGCCGCGTCGCTGCCCGAAGCGCCCACGATGGCGAAGACCGGCACGCAGCCACCGCTCGTGCCGCCGAACGGCCGCCCGTACACGCCTGTCGCGACGCTGAACGGCTGGACGCTGCCGTGGCGGATGAAGAACGGCTGGAAGGAATTCCACCTGACGGCGGAGCCCGTCGTGCGCGAGATGGCGCCCGGCATGAACGCGAACCTGTGGGGCTACAACGGCCAGTCGCCGGGCCCGACGATCGAGGCCGTCGAAGGCGACAAGGTCCGCATCTTCGTGACCAACCGGCTGCCCGAGCACACCACGATCCACTGGCACGGGCTGCGGCTGCCGAACGGGATGGACGGCGTCGGCGGCCTCACGCAGCCGCATATCCCGCCCGGCAAGACCTTCGTCTACGAGTTCCAGCTCGAGGCGCACGGCACGTTCATGTATCACCCGCACGCCGACGAGATGGTGCAGATGGCGATGGGGATGATGGGCATGTTCATCGTGCATCCGAAGGATCGCGGCACGATGCCGGTCGATCGCGACTTCGTGTTCCTGCTCGCCGCATACGACATCGATCCCGGCAGCTATACGCCGCGCGTGAACGAGATGACGGACTTCAACATGTGGACGTTCAACTCGCGCGTGTTCCCGGGCATCGATCCGCTGCCCGTGCGCGCGGGCGACCGCGTGCGGATTCGTTTCGGCAACCTGACGATGACGAATCATCCGATCCACCTGCACGGCTACAGCTTCGAAGTCGCGGGCACCGACGGTGGCTGGATTCCGCCGGCGGGGCGCTGGCCGGAAGTGACGACCGATGTCGCGGTGGGCCAGATGCGCGCGATCGAGTTCACCGCCGATCGCCCGGGCGACTGGGCGTTCCATTGCCACAAGTCGCATCACACGATGAATGCGATGGGCCACCAGGTGCCGAACCTGATCGGCGTGCCGCAGAAGGATCTCGCGAAAAAGATCGGCAAGCTCGTGCCCGACTACATGGCGATGGGCAGCACGGGCGGCGCGATGGGTGGCATGGAGATGCCGCTGCCCGACAACACGTTGCCGATGATGACGGGCACGGGCCCGTTCGGGCCGCTGGAGATGGGCGGCATGTTCACGGTGCTCAAGGTCCGGCAGGGGCTGGGCCGCAACGACTATCGCGATCCGGGCTGGTTCCGGCATCCGAAGGGCACCGTCGCGTACGAATACACCGGCGAATTGCCGGACGGTTGAGCAGCAGCAGGCGGCGGCCGTACCGATGCGGCCGCCGGTTTCATTTCATTCACTCAGGAGTCGACACGATGAAGAAGGGACTGGTTTTGATGGCGACGGGTTGCGCGCTGGCGTTCTCCGCCGCGTCGTACGCGGCCGGCGACATGGCCGGCATGGACATGAACGGCGGCGCGAAGCAGGGCGCCGCCGTGAAGCCGGGCATGTCGCACGGTGAAATCCGCAAGGTCGACACGGCGACGGCCAGGCTGACGATCAAGCACGGCCCGCTGGAGAACCTCGGGATGGACGCGATGACGATGGTGTTCAAGGTGAAGGATCCGGCGATGCTGTCGCAGGTCAAGGCGGGCGACAAGATCGACTTCGTCGCCGAGGACGTGGACGGTGCGCTGACCGTCGTCGACCTGAAGAAGCCGTGACGCGGGACGTGAACATGAAGATCACGATTCTCGGACGGCTGGCCGGCTTCGCCGCGGCCGGCGCGATCCTCGCGGCCGCACCGGTCGCGGCCTCGGCGCACGGCAAGCTGGAAAGCGCCGCACCCGCGACGGGCAGCACGGTCGACACGGCACCCGACACGTTGCGGCTCACGTTCAACGAAGACCTCGAACCGGCGTTCAGCTCGGTGAAGGTGTCGGACGCGAACGGCAACGCCGTCACGCAGGAAAAGGCGAAGGTCGATGCGTCGAACCCGCGCGCGATGACCGTCGCGATGCCGAAGCTCGCGCCGGGTGCATACACGGTGCAGTGGGCGGTGATGACGGCGGACGCGCACCGCACCAAGGGAACCTATACGTTCAGGGTGAAGGGATGAACGACGGCATCGTCGGCCTGTTGCGGCTCGTGTCGGTGGCGATCCAGAACGCCGGGTTCGCCGTCGTCGTCGGCGCGCTGCTCGGTAGCCACTGGCTTGCGCGCGGCGCGTCGGCGTGGCAGCACGGCATCGGGTGCCGCCTCGTCGCGACGCTGCGCATCGCGTCCGTCGTGTCGCTGCTCGCCAGCATCACGGCGTTCTGGGCGCATTGCGCGCTGATGAGCGAAGTGTCGATGCTCGAAGCCGGGCCGGCCGTTTGCGCGATGCTCGCAAGCACAGGGTTCGGTCATGCGTGGCTGGCCGGCGCGGCGTTCATGCTCGTTGTCGTGCTGCTGTCGTTTCTCCGGCGCGCGACCGACACGCGCTTTCCGTTTGCAACGTGGGCCGCGCTCGCCTGCGTCGCGCTCGCACGCAGCAACGGCGGGCATCCGGTCGACGCGGGCCTGTTCAGCGTGCCGGTGTGGGTCGACTGGCTGCATCTGCTGGCGATCAGCGCGTGGGTCGGACTCGTGCTCGTGACGGCGTTCGGCGTGATGCCGCGGCTCACCGGGATGCCCGCGGGCGAACGCACGACGGGTGCCTCGTTCGTGCAGTCGCTGTCCGATGCGTCGACTTATGCATTGGTCGTGCTGTTCGCGACCGGTGCGTACAACGGCTGGCGCGGCGTCGATACGCCCGCCAACCTGCTTGCGTCGACGTACGGGCAGATCCTGCTGCTGAAGCTCGCGCTCGTGCTGATTGCCGCGATGCTCGGCGGACACAACCGGTTCTTCGGGATGCCGAAGCTGTTGGCCGCGCTGAAGGATCCGGCCGCCGCTATGCCGGCCGGCCCGTTGCGCCGGTTCGGCACGCTGCTGCGGATCGAGGCGGTCGTGCTGGGCGGCGTGCTGATGGCGGCGGCCGTGCTTGTGTCGAGTGCGCTGCCGGGGACGGTCTGGCGCGGCGGTGCGTAGTCGACGGTGCGCGGGGGAGCCGTCACGGGCACGGCGAACTTTTGTCAGACGATTCCACCGCTTTTTCACACCGCGATCGTGCGCGTGCGGCCGATTGCGATCGCGGCGTGATAACGGCAATTACATCGGCCTGTCTTTCGATTACTAAAAACTGTCATTGAGCGCCGCTAAGCTTTCGCCACCCTCACAACCGGGATTCCCCGTCATGCGCTCGACAATCCGCTTCCTTACCCCGCTATTGCTGCTCCCGACGCTCGCCGCGCCGGTGTTCGCCGCCACCGCCGCGCCCGTCAGCCCGAACTGCGGCGGCAGCACGACGCCGATCGCCGATATCCAGGGGCCGGGCGCGCCGTCGCCGCTTGCCGGCCAGAACGCATCGATCGAAGCCGTCGTCACCGCCGATTTCGGCGGCACGGACGGCTTCGGCGGCTTCTTCGTCCAGCAGGCCGACGCGCAGCGCCGCAACCAGCCGGGCGTGTCCGAAGGCCTGTTCGTCTATGCGCCGAAAGCGCGCGCGAAGGCGGGCGATCTCGTGCACGTGACGGGCAAGGTCGAGGAAAAATACGGGCAGACGCAGCTCACGCTGTCGGGCGCGATCGCGGTGTGCGCGAACGGCCAGACCGTCACGCCCGCGACGCTCTCGCTGCCGGTCGACAGCCCGAACGCGTTCGCCGCGTATGAAGGGATGCTCGTGCGCCTGCCGCAGACGCTGAACGTCACCGACAACTACGAGCTCGGCCGCTACGGCAGCGTGATGCTCAGCAATGGCCGCCTGCGCACGCCGACGAGCGTCGTGCCGCCCGCCCAGGCGCAGACGCAGATCGATGCGAACGCACGCAACCGCCTGATCCTCGACGACGGCTCGAACAAGCAGAACCCCGCGACCGTGCCGTATCCGGCGCCGGGCCTGTCGGCCGCGAACACGCTGCGCGCGGGCTACACGGTGCGCGACGTCGAAGGCGTGCTCGAAGTGCGTTACGGCGCATGGCGCGTGCAGCCGCTGCCCGGCGCGGCCGTGCCGGCATTCGACACGCGGTCGAACCCGCGCACCAATGCGCCTGCTCGCGATCCGAAATCGAACCTGCGGGTCGCGTCGTTCAACGTCCTCAACTACTTCAACGGCAACGGTCTCGGCGGCGGCTTCGACGATCCGAACAACCGCGGCGCGAAGAACTACCAGGAATTCCAGCGTCAGGAAGCGAAGATCGTCAGCGCGCTGAAGGCGCTCGACGCCGACGTGATCGGCCTGATGGAAATCCAGAACAACGGCTACGGCGAACTGAGCGCGGTGCGCCAGCTCGCGGCGAAGCTCGGCGACCACTGGCGCGTCGTCGATCCGGGCGTGTCGCGTCTCGGCGGCGACGCGATCGCGGTCGCGATGATCTACGACAGCCGCAAGGTCGAACCGGTCGGCCGCGCGGCGACGCTCGCGATCGACGACAAGAATCGCCAGCCGCTCGCGCAGTCGTTCCGGCGCATCGGCGGCAACAAGCAGGCGCTGACGATCGCGGTCAACCACCTGAAGTCGAAGAACTGCCCGGACGCCGCGAACGACGATCTCGACCAGGGCGACGGCCAGGGCTGCTGGAACCCGACGCGCACGCGCGCGGCGGCAAAGCTGGCCGACTGGCTCGCTGGCACGCCGACGGGCGTCGCGGGCCAGGGCGTGCTGCTGATCGGCGACTTCAACAGCTACACGTATGAAGACCCGATCCGCACGCTCGAATCGCGCGGCTACCGCAACCTCGTGGCGCGCTGGATCGGCGCGAACGCGTACAGCTACGTGTACAACGGCGAAGCCGGCTATCTCGATCACGCGCTCGCGACGCTGCCGCTCGCGTCGCACGTGAAGGCCGTGCACGAATGGCACATCAACGCGGACGAGCCGCTCGCGCTGCAGTACACGCTCGCGTACAAGTCGGCCGAGCAGCAGAAGACGTACTACGCGCCGGATGCGTATCGTTCGTCGGATCACGATCCGGTGCTGATCGATATCGCGCTGCCCGGCGGCGGGAAATGACGGCGGGCTGAGCCTTCGTGACGGACGACGTGCGGCACCGCCGCACGTCGTCGCGCGGGCGGCGGCGGGTCAGTGGCGCGCCGCCCGCGCTGCGGAAAATCCGCTCGGATATCGGGTAAATAATTCCGCCGCAACCGGCTTGAATTAACGAAATCGGTATTTTATGGGTGCCGGGATGCGCATAAGCACCCGGATTGAAGAATGGCAGAAGTGAATGGAATCTTGGAATTACGTGTGCATGCCGCTTCAGCGTATTAATCGATTGCGAATAATAAAAATGAAAGAAAAATCCTGTCGATCTGAAGGCTTTAGACGCGCTGCATCAATGCAGGCAAGCCTTCTGCGTTATGCGTGATAAGTAAAATATTCGGCGCAGCATTGCCGATAAAGCGCATCTTGCACGAATAATCCCGTTTTCTTTCAAATGCCAGACACTGTCCGCCGTTCGCATCATTGCGGGATTTTTAATATCCGAATGATCTTTGACAACGCGGTGCAGCACCGCCTATTTTTGTTCTGTCGTAAATTTTAGTTATATAAAAGTTGTCCAGACTGCAGGGGGCGCGTCCGAGCACCATTCTCGCCGGCAGTTTGCTGTGTCTGTATCAAGTTCAGTCTCTTAGAAGTCCAATCCCCAACCGCCGACTGCCGACCGTGCAACGCGAGTGGCGGGTAGGCCTGCGCGTTTCGCAGGCGTTGGCGGCCTTTGTGAAGCGGTATCCGAAATCAAAGGGCAGAGATGAAACCAGACAGGAGCTGTACCGGCAGCCGCCGTGGCCGTCACGGCCGGTTGGCCGGGCTAGGTGCATTGACCGTCATGACACTGGCGCTCGCGGCATGCGGCGGCGACGATTCGTCGTCCGTCGGCGCGTCGAGCCTCGCGCAGGCCACGGCCAGCCAGCAGGCCAGCGCGCAAGCGGCCGGCAATCAGGCGCCGGCGGCCAACCAGCCTTACATCGACCCGGTCGCGTATTCGATGAACGCGACCGACGGCCTCGCCGCGTCGCAGGTATCCGAGAAAGCGGCCGTCATGCATTACCAGTGGAAAAGCGGCGGCACGACCGTCAACTACACGACGACCACCGGCCACCTGACCGCACAGGATGCGAACGGCAACGCGGAAGCGTCGATGTCGTATGTCGCGTACACCGCGCCGAGCACGAACGGCAAGCCGCGCCCCGTCACGTTCGTGTACAACGGCGGCCCGGGCTCGTCGTCGATCTGGCTGCGGCTCGGCTCGTTCGCGCCGACCCGCGTCGCCACGCCCGATCCGCTGTTCGGCAGCAACTGGCCGAACTATCCGCTCGTCGACAACGCGGACAGCCTGATCGACACCACCGACCTCGTGTTCATCGACCCGCCCGGAACCGGGCTGTCGGAGGCCGTGTTGCCGAACACCAACCAGAAGTACTGGGGTTCGGACGTGGACGTGAACATCATGCGCGACTTCATCCAGCGCTACCTGAACGTTAACAGCCGGAGCACGTCGCCGATCTACCTGTACGGCGAATCGTACGGCACGCCGCGTACCGACATGCTTGCGCTGGCGCTCGAATCGTCCGGCGTGCACCTGACGGGCATCGTGCTGCAGTCGTCGATCCTGAACTACTTCGCGGATGCGGTGGAGGCGGTGGCGATCACGCAGTCGACGGAGGGGCTGCTGCTCGATACCGATACGGTGGCCGGTTATCTGCCCGGCTATGCGGCGGTCGCGGCGTACTTCAACCAGGTTTCGCCGGCGCCGGTGAACCCGGATCTGTACGCACTGCAGACGGAACTGTTCACGACGCTGATCTACAACCAGCTGCAGAAGTACTCGCAGTCGTGGGTGTTGAGCCAGCTCGGCATTCCGGATGCGCTCGGCACGCCGGTGTTCCCGAGCGACGCGACGCTCAGGCTGTGGTCGATCCCGTCGAGCCTGACGCAACAGGCGCTGCGCGGCTACTTCAACGCGAATCCGTTCGGCACGAGCCTGCTGCCCGGCACGACGATCGGCCGCTACGACGGACGCGTGTCGTTGCCGAACGCCGATCCGCGCCTGCAAACCGACGGCGACCCGTCCGACATCCTGATCTCGCAGCCGTTCACGAACGCGCTCGCGACGCAGATGCCGGACTACCTCGGCTACACCGCACCGAACGCGACGTACCTGCCGCTGAACGACAACATCATCGGCGTCTGGGACTTCTCGCACGACGGCCAGCCGATGCCCGACTCGATCCCCGATCTGCTCGGTGCGCTGCAGCTCAACCCGAAGCTTCGCGTGCTCGCGGAGAACGGCCTCCACGATCTGGCGACGCCGTTCTTCAACACCGAGAAGCAACTCGCGCGGCTGCAGACGGTGAAGGGCCTGAATCCGAAGCTGCAGGTGAACTTCTTCCAGGGCGGGCACATGACCTACCTGGACGACGTCGCCCGTCCGCAGATGAAGCGGGACCTGAAGACGTTCTACAAGGGCGCACGGATTCCGACGGCGCTGACGCTGCACATGCTGCCGCCGCCCTGGCCGGATGAGAACCCGGCCGGCACGCCGACGGGCAGCGTCCCGGGCGCGACGGCCGCGACGACGCTGGCGGTGGCCCCTTGAACGACGGACTCCTTGTCAAAGGAACCCTCTATTCATCCATTGAATGCGAGTGATCATGTCCCTAATCAAATTGATGCGGCGTATGTTTCCGTTGATCGTCCTCGGTGCCGTGACGAGCAGTGCCTACGCGTTGCCGCCGCAGGCGGTGGCGCCGGTGAAGCTGCCGCACGGCGGGCGCGGTGTCGACGGTCCGTTCTTTCCTGCGACGCGGGCGGCGCCGGTGTTGCCGTCGACCGGCTCGGCACTGCAGCAGCAGGCGCAGCAGCGCGTCGACGCGAGGCTCGGTGCCAATACGGTGCTGAGCAATGGCGCGGCTGTGACGAAGGCGCAGGCGCAGAGCAGCGGGCTCGGCTTCGTATCGAAGCACTTCGACGAGATCGATGCGAAGCACACCGGCCGCGTGACGATGAGCGATGTGCGGCAGTTCATCCAGCAGCGGCAGGTGCAGGCGCAGCAGGAACAGCAGGACGAGTGAGGGTGTGAGCAGGGCGGCGGCTGGTGCGGGATCCTGCGCACCGGCCGCCGGATGCTGGATGCTGGATGGCGACAGGCGACTAGGTAGCCCGGCGCGCGTAGCGCTTCGCCGTGGCCGACGGCAGTTCGCCGAACATCGCGCGATAGTCTTGCGCGAAGCTGCTCAGGTGCCAGAAGCCCCATTTGGTGGCGGCGAACGTCACGGATTCGCCGAGCCGAAGCTCGCGGCGCGCGTGATTCAGCCGCACGGCGCGCAGGTACGCAATCGGGTTCAGGTTGAGCGTGTCGTGGAACGCGTACTGCGCGGTACGCCGGCTGATGCCGAGCTGCACGCAAAGCTCGGCGATCGACAGCGGGCAGGTCGATGCGTCCCGGAGCCGCTCCTGCACCGCGTTGACCAGCGACCAGTACTTCGTCGGGCGCGCGACCTGCATGCCGGCGTCCGGCGTGGCGGCCGTCATCACTTCCGAGATCGCGTACAGCACGGTGCGCTCCAGCAGTTCGATCCTGTCCTGCGTCGCCACGTCGTCGATGCGCGTACTTTTCGCCGCGGCGGCCAGCGTCCGGCGCAGCAGGTCGCGAAGATGGTCCGCGACATAGGTGGCCATCGGGATCACCGGCGAGTGGGTTCGCGCGCGCAGCGACGCGGCGACCGTGCGCATCGCCTCCGTCGACAGCTTCTCGGGCTGGATTTCGACATTCACGAGTACGTGTCGGTCGGGTGAGTAGAACTCGAATTCCGGCTGGCTCGAGAACACGTGCAGGCTGTCGCGCCCGCTCTTCTCGCCGCACATGCGCGCATGCCCTTCCAGTTCCAGCGGCACGGCCACGGCGATCCGCTCCGACGGCACGGCGCCGTGCTGCAGGATGACCTTGTCGAGGTCTTCGACCAGCAGCTTGATGCCGCCCAGCGAAACGATCGACGACGAGCCGTGAAACAGGCCGCCCGAGATCTGCGTGTAATTCAGGTTCCAGCCGTCGAACGACCGTGCCTGTTCCGCCACGTCGGTGAACGCGCAGAACGCGACCGTTCGCGCGAACAGCGGCGTGCCGGAGAAATCGCTCGAGTGGGCAGACGGCGTCATCGGGGCAGGAAGGGGCTGGCCGGATCGAATCATTGTAGCCGGTCAAAAAGCGCCGCCCCGGCGCGTCTTCGTGGAAACCCTTGCTTGCCGAAATCCGATAGTGGAAAGCCTTTCGGCGCCCTACCTTTGGCACGAACACGATGCTGGAGAGACGGTTATGGAACTTCCCCGCGGCGGATTCTGGAGAAACTGGGTCGGCAATCAGTCGTGCGTGGCCGCGCACATGGCGTCGCCCACCAGCGAGGCCGAGATCGCGGAACTGGTACGCACCGCGACGCGCCAGGGCAAGCACGTCCGGTGCTCGGGGTCGGGGCATTCGTTCACGCCCGTCGTGGCCACCAGCGGGCTGCTGCTGTCGCTCCAGGATTACCAAGGCATCGTGGATGTCGATGAAGCGCGCAAGCGCGTGACGGTGAAGGCCGGCACCAAGCTCAATGCGGTGACGCGCCACCTGAAGGACATCGGCCTGTCGCTCGTCAACCAGGGCGACATCGATTCGCAGGCGATTGCCGGCGCGTTCGCCACCGGCACGCATGGCACGGGGACGACGCTGAGCAACCTGTCGTCGCAGGTCGTCGGGATGCGCATCGTGCGTCCCGACGGCTCGATCATGACCGTGAGCGACCGGCAGGACCTCGACCTGCTGTACGCGACGCAGGTGAATATCGGCATGTTCGGCGTGGTCTCGGAGATGACGCTGCAGGTGACCGATGCGTTCTGGCTGCACGACCGTGTGTGGCGCGAGGATTTCGAAGCGCTGATGGAGCAGTACGACGACCTGGCGGCGCAGCACCGGCATTTCGGCTTCTTCTGGTGCCCGACGTCCGAAAGCCGCGACCTGTACTGCCTGCCCGACACGACCCGTGTGTCGAACTCGAAGAAGGACTACGACGTGTGCGAGATCAAGGTGATGGACGTCACCGACGCGCGCACGTTCCATGAAGGCGAGCACGAGAAGATTGCCTACAGTTCCGAGGTGTATGCGATTCACTACGTGCCGAACTTCCACGAGCTCGAGTACGCGGTGCCCGCGCAGCACGGAAAGGAAGCGTTGCGCCGCGTGCGCGAGCTCATCCTCACGAAGCACCGCGACTGCATTTTCCCGGTCGAGTACCGCTTCACGAAGGGCGATCCGGCGTGGATCAGCCCGTTCAACCACCAGGACAGCGTGACCATTTCATGCTCGGGCGGCCCGAACGGCGTCGACTACTGGCCGTTCCTGAAGGACGTCGACGACATCCTTCGCGACTACGGCTCGCGCCCGCACTGGGGCAAGCTGCATTTCACGAACCGTGAAGACGTGGACCGCTGGTTCCCCAAGGCGGAAGCGTTCCGCGCACTGCGCCGCAGCGTGGACCCCGAAGGCTACTTCCTCAACGATCACCTGCGGACGCTGTTCAGTTGAGCATTCAGTTGAGCAGACCGAACGAACCGGATTGGAGAACTACACATGAATGTCAAGATTGATGGCCGCCTGGCCGGCAAGGTCGCCATCGTGAGCGGCGGCGCGGGCGGATGCGGCGCCGCTGCGTCCGAACTGTTCGCCGCGCAGGGCGCGAAGGTCGCGATCGTCGACCGCGACGGCGACGCCGCCGAAGCGCTCGCGTCCCGGCTGCGCGATGCCGGCCTGGAGGCGATCGGTCTCGGCGCGGACGTGTCGAAACAGGCGGAGGTCCGGCAGGCCGTCGATGCGGCGCGCAGGCAGTACGGCAACGCGGACATCCTGTTCAATCACGCCGGCACGCTGATCGTCAAACCGTTCCTCGACATCGAGGAGTCGGAATGGGACTGGCTGATGGGCGTGAACGTCAAGAGCATGTTCCTGATGACGAAGGCGGTGCTGCCGCAGATGCTGGAAAAGGGGCGCGGAAGCATCGTCTGTACGTCGTCGATTTCCGCGGTGTGCGCGACGCCGGGCGAGGTGCTGTACGACGCGACCAAGGGCGCGTGCCACATGTTCGCGCGGGCCATCGCGGTCGAGTACCGCGACCGCGGGATTCGTTGCAACGCACTGGCGCCGGGGTTCATCCGCACGCCGCACGGGATGCGCGAGCTCAAGGACCTGCAGGCGATGGGCGTCGACGCGACCGAGGCGGCGGTTGCGATTCAGCAGGGCCGCCTGTGCGAGCCGTCGGAAGTCGCGGCGGCCGCGCTGTTCCTGGCGTCCGACGAGTCGAGTTTCGTCAACGGCACCCACCTGTTCGTCGACAACGGCTTTTCCGCCGTCTGATCGCCGATATTCGCATCAGCCGATAGGCAGGCGCCACGCCTGCAGCCAGGTCGGCAAGCGTCGTCGAAGGTTCCGCAGCAATGCGAACCTTCGATTTTTTTTGCGTGCGCATCGCGCGGGGCGTCCTAGCGGATTGTCGCAATCCTTCTATCTGAATGGTTGCGCGTCTGATGGAATGCGAAGGCCGAATCACCATGCAGCCGGCATCCCGCGGTCAGTCAATCACTCTCTTTTGGTCAATCATCATGTTCAATCGCACCACCAGCACCGTTGCCAACGTCGATCCGGAACTTTTTGCAGCGATCGATCAGGAAAACCGCCGCCAGGAAGATCACATCGAGCTGATCGCGTCGGAAAACTACACGAGCCCGGCCGTGATGGCCGCACAGGGTTCGCAGCTCACGAACAAGTACGCGGAAGGGTATCCGGGCAAGCGCTACTACGGCGGTTGCGAGTATGTGGACGTGGTCGAGCAGCTGGCGATCGACCGCGTGAAGCAGCTGTTCGGCGCGGAAGCCGCGAACGTGCAGCCGAACTCGGGTTCGCAGGCGAACCAGGGCGTGTTCTTCGCGATGCTCAAGCCGGGCGACACGATCATGGGCATGAGCCTCGCGCACGGCGGCCACCTGACGCACGGCTCGCCCGTGAACATGTCGGGCAAGTGGTTCAAC
>NZ_MDEQ02000022.1 GCF_001883705.2 Burkholderia catarinensis | reverse complement strand
CGTGGATCTGCTGGCAGCGCGCCCCGCATTGTTCGCAGTACATCACCTTGCTGACCGGCTTCAGATACAGCGACAGCGTGTGGCTTTCTCCTTCCGGCCATTCCACCCGCTCTAACCGATAGCCGGTCCAGCAACCCAGCGCTTGAAGTGCCTTGCGATCGAGCAATTCTTCCTCCTGACCTCCTAAAGTCAGGCGTCAGATTACGCAATCGCCCTCAAACCCTCCACGGTTTCCTGCGAAGAACCAAATTTTTATACTATCGGCTCATGGAAAAGCCGAACACACACGGGTACCGATGCACGGTGGAAGCGACAGTCGATGTCATCGGCGGAAAGTGGAAGCCTTTGATCATTTACTATCTGCTCAGTGGTACGAAGCGATTTGGGGAGCTTCGTACCCTCATCGGCGGTGTCACACAGCGGTCGCTGACGCTGCAGCTTCGAGAGCTTGAAGCGCACGGCATCCTTTCCCGGAAGGTGTTCGCGGAAGTTCCGCCTCGCGTTGAATATTCGCTGACGGAACTGGGCCACACCCTTGCACCGATGCTGAACGCAATGAAAGACTGGGGCGACAGCTATCTTGGCCGGCGCGAGTCACGGTAAAGGCATTGCGGTGAAGCAGGCCGGGTCGTTGTTCCCGGCTGTTTCGATGCGAGCGGGAAGCGCTATCCGGGGCACGTGCCGATTCTCGCTTCGGTGAAGCGCGAATCTGCTCCTGGCGCCGCGGCTCGGCTACGCGTCGCAGGCCGCGTTCAGTCGCGCGTTCAGGCGCGTGACGGGCATGCTCCCCGGGGCCGGCAGGTCGCTCGGGATACGCAGGAACCGCCGGTTCTATCGCGTCAGTCGAAGCCGATGCATTGTCCTTTCTCACGGGGTTGTACGCGGATGCCTCGATGTCCATGAGGGATTCCCCCGTGACGCACACATGAGCGTCACTTCGACGCCGCCCCCATTCGCCCGGCGCTTCCCCGCAGCCACTTCCCGCCCGCGACACCCGATTATTTGCGTTTCGCGAATGGCGCGTTCGCCGGTTGTTCCATACCCGATTGGCGGCCTTGCCCCTATCGTGGTGGCGTCGGTTGACCGTATTCGACATCTCGAACCGGAACGGCGTCCGGCACTTCCTCGCGATTCGCATCGCACACAAAAACCATCGGACCTGACATAGGCGCAGGCGCTTCGGCGCGCGCAGGCGAACCAGCGTCCACGGAGACGGAAAATGAAAGCAAACGAGTGGGATACCTCCTATGAGTGGAAGGCGGTGACGCTGCTGGCGCTCGGCTTCGGGCTGGTGGGCCTCGACCGCTGGCTCATCGCGCCGCTGTTCCCTTCGATCATGAAGGACCTCAACCTGACCGCGCAGGACGTCGGCAACTGCATCGGCGTGCTCGGGCTGTCGTGGGGCATCTTCGCCGCGCTGATGGGCGGCATCTCGGACAAGGTCGGCCGCAGGAAGGTGCTGATTCCGGCCATCATCGCGTTCTCGCTGCTGTCGGGTTTTTCGGGGCTCGCGGGCGGCCTGCTCGGCCTGATGGCGATTCGCGGGCTGATGGGCGTCGCGGAGGGCTCGTTCTGTCCGACGAGCTTTGCCGCGACGGCCGATGCCTCTCATCCGCGGCGGCGCGGCCTGAACCTCGGCCTGCAGCAAAGCGGCTTCGCGCTTTTCGGGCTGGCGCTGTCGCCGATCATCGCCACGCAGCTGCTCGGCTTCGTGTCGTGGCGCTGGGTCTTCGCGCTCGTGGCCGTTCCCGGCCTGATCCTCGGCGCGATCATGTTCTTCGTCATCCGCGAGCCGAAGGTCACGAAGGAGGTCGCGTCGGAACATGCGCCGGCGTCGCTCGGCCATGTGCTCAAGAGCCGCAACATCCTCGTGGCGATGGCCGCGCTGTGCTGCGCGATGACCGGTGTATTCGTGCTCGGCGCGCTGCTGCCGCTGTATCTGACCGATTACCTGTCGCTCGGCACGCAGAAGATGGGCCTCGTCGTGTCGGCGATCGGCTTCGGCGGCTTTCTCGGCCAGTTCGGGCTGCCCGGCCTGTCCGACCTGGTCGGCCGGCGCCTCGCGAGTATCGCGGGCTTCACGGGAACGGCCGTGATGCTCTATATCTTCCGCGGCCTCGGCCCGCAGCCGCTCGCGCTGTTCGGGGTCCTGTTCGTCGCGTCGTTCTTCACGCTCGGCCTGGTGTCGCTGCTGTCCGGCCCGGTGGCGACCGAGGCCGCGCCCGTCGGTCTCGTGTCGACGTCCATCGGCATGGTGGTCGGCGTCGGCGAGATCTTCGGCGGCGGCATCGCGCCGGCGATGGGCGGCTACGTTGCCGCACACTTTGGTATCCAGAACATTCTGTGGCTGCCGATGTGCGCGGTCATGCTGGGCATCGTGGTCAGCCTGCTGTTGAAGGAAACCGCGCCTGCCGTGCTGCAGCGTCGGGTGGGCGTGCAGCCGGAACTGGCAACCGGAAAGCAGTCGCGGTAAGGCCCGCGCGGGCACGGCGGCAAACGCCGGTGCCGGCGCATGCCGAGATTGACATCGAATCGGCGACACAGTGACGCCTTTCGCATGACACAGCCCGTTGCCCGCACGGGTAGACTGCCGGTTTCGCTGTCGAAAAAGGGTGCGGTATGGACCGGTTCCTGAGCATCGAGGCATTCGTGAGGGTGGCGGAGGCGAGCAGCTTTGCCGAGGCGGCGCGGCAGCTTGGCGTGACCAGTTCTGTCGTGACGAACCGCATCCAGCAGCTCGAGAAGTTCGTCAACGCACCGTTGTTCCATCGCAGTACGCGCCACGTGCGCTTGTCCGAAGTGGGCGAGGCGTTCTATCGCGAGTGTGCGGAGGTAGTGGGGCGCGTCAACGAGTTGACGGACCAGATGCGCGAGCTGCGCGCGACGCCCACCGGGCGGCTGCGCATCCAGATGCTGCCCGGCTTCGCTCTCGATCACTTCGGCGCGCCGCTGGTCGAATTCAACCGGCGCTACCCGGGCATCCAGCTCGACGTCATCGTCAATGACCGTGTCGTGGATCCTGTCGAAGAAGGGTTCGACATCGCGTTCCAGATCTTTCCGCCGATTTCCGAGTCGCTGATCGAGCGGCGGCTGTTCACGGTCAGGCGCCTCTTCTGCGCGTCGCCCGCCTACCTCGAAGCACATGGTGCACCACAACATCCGCGCGATTTGCTGCAGCACACGACCGCGCTGTATTCGGGCTATCCGTCGCGCAACCGCTGGACGATGACGCGCGACGACGAGGTCGTCGAAATGGAGCTGCCGGGCATGATCCGCTCGAACTCCGTGCACCTGCTGCGCGAGTACGCGCTGACAGGCGGCGGTATCGTCTGCCTGCCCACCCTGGTGGCGAGCGACGCGCTTGTCGCGGGCCGGCTCGTGCCGATCCTGACCGACTACCAGCTCGCGCCGCTGAGCTTTGCCGCCGTTTATCCCGCAACGCAGCGACAGGCGTTGAAGGTGAAGGCGCTGGTCGAATTCCTCGCGGAATATATCGGCGACGAATCCCCGTGGGATCTTCCGCTGCTGGAGCGTGGCTGGGTGCGTTGAACCGCGCGGATTATTCGCGAAACGCAAATGCCGTAATCGCCGTCCGTTGCCTTGTTACCGCTGTCCGTTGCCCCTAGAGTTGAATCCAACAAATAGTTCAACTCAGGAGACAGCAATGACCAGCACGGCATTCCATACCGTCTTCGGCTCGCTCGACGATTACCGGAAGGGCGAGATCGAAATCACCAGCGGCAGCGCCCAGCACTACGCCTTCTCGAATGTCTTCGAGGTGGCCTCGAAGTCGGCCCCTTACGAAAAGGTCGTCGCCGGCAAGAATCTCGAATACGTGATCGAAGTATTGAGGACCGACGGCCAGTCGCCGTGGTTCGCATGCGCGCATGACGAGTTCGTGATCCAGATGGATAACGAAGTCCGGATCGAATTCATCAAGCTCGATAACCCGCCGAAATCGGGTCGCGGCACGGTGAGCGCCGGCACGCAGCCGGCCGGCCGCAACATGGGGTACGTCGTGCTGCGCAAGGGCCATCAGGCGCTGCTGCCGGCCGGCTGCGCATACCGCTTCACCGCAAGCAAGCCGGGCGTCGCGCTCGTGCAGACCGTGCTCGGCGAGCTGTCGGTCGAGAAGTGGGCCGAGATCTGCCTGCACTGACCGTTCCGACCGCCCTCATTCGACTATCCCAGGAGACACGTTATGGCCACCCTCGAAACCCTCGACGCATCCGCGGGCTTTGCCGCCGATCTGGTGCGATCCACCGAAGCCGATGCCGTCACCGGCTACCGCCGCTTCCAGCTCGGCGAATTCGCGTTCCAGCGCGACGAATATTTCGTGACGATCAGCTGGCCCGCGAAAGGCCGCACGCGCACGCATGCGATGCCGGCCGACGCGTTCCTGCGCGCGATGATGCGCGACGTGGCATGGGGCTTCTTCTACGGCTGGGTGAATTTCGATCACGTGTTCGGCACGCGCAATCACTACGGCAAGGTGGACATGTATGCGGGCACGTTCAACGGCATCCTGAAGGACGCCGGGGTCGACTACACCGAGACCTTCGAAACGCCCACCATCATGGCGACCTTCAAGGCGATGCTGCACGACTGGACCAACGAAGGATTCGACCCGTTCGCGGCGCCCGAGGAAACGGGCACGGCATTCGGGCGCAAGCACGGCGACAACGGCGCGGCCATCGAGCGCACGCGTATCGCGACGCGCCGCATGCCGGGCCTCGAAGGCGACTCGCCGCTGCGTGACGAACTGCCGGTCAACCGTGCGTTCCTCGACGTCGCGCAGGACGAGCCGGAAGTGCATGTCGAGCCGGGCTTCGAAGGCGAGCTGCACGCGTTCAACCTGTTCAAGTACCTGTCGCGCTCGGACGTGACGTGGAATCCGTCGGTCACGTCGGTGTGCGGGCGCAGCCTGTTCTGCCCGACCACCGAGGAATTCATCCTGCCGGTTTTCCACGGCAACGATCGCGTCGAATGGTTCCTGCAACTGTCCGACGAAATCGTGTGGGAAATCGGCGACAAGAATACCGGCGCGCCCAGGGCGCGCGTCACGATGCGCGCGGGCGACATCTGCGCGATGCCCGCCGACATCCGGCACCAGGGCTACTCGACGAAGCGCTCGATGCTGCTGGTGTGGGAAAACGCGACGCCGGACCTGCCGCAACGCTACGAGAGCGGCGAGCTGGCGCCGTACCCGATCGCGTTCTAAGCCGCGCTCCGGTTCCCGCTTCAGCTTCTGCCATACACCGAGGACGATTCATGCAAACCCAACTCTTCATCGACGGGCGCTTCGTTGACGCCGTCGACCGCGGCACGATCGACGTGCTGAATCCTCACGACGGTTCCGTCATCGCGAAGATCGCGGCGGCCACCGCGGCGGACGTGGATCTCGCCGTCGACGCGGCCACCCGCGCGTTCCCGAAATGGTCGGCCATGCCGGCCGCCGAACGCGGCCGGCTGCTGCTGCGCCTGGCCGACGCGATCGAAGCCAACGCGGAGGAGCTGGCGCAGCTCGAGTCGCTGGACACCGGCCACCCGATTCGTGATTCGCGTTCGCTCGACGTGCCGCGCACGGCCGCCTGCTTCCGCTACTTCGGCGGCATGGCCGACAAGCTGCAAGGCTCGGTGATTCCCGTCGAAACCGGCTTCCTGAACTACGTGCAGCGTGCGCCGATCGGCGTCGTCGGCCAGATCGTGCCGTGGAATTTTCCGCTGATGTTCACGAGCTGGAAGATGGGCCCGGCGCTGGCCGCCGGCAACACCGTGGTGCTCAAGCCGTCGGAAATCACGCCGCTGTCGACGTTGCGCATCGTCGAGCTGATGGCCGAGGTCGGGTTCCCCGCGGGCGTCGTCAATATCGTCCCCGGCTACGGCCATACGGCCGGCCAGCGGCTCGCCGAACATCCGGGCGTCGGCAAGATCGCGTTCACGGGTTCGACGGCGACCGGCCGCCGGATCGTAGAAGCGTCGCAGGGCAACCTGAAGCGCGTTCAGCTCGAACTGGGCGGCAAGGGCGCCAACATCGTTTTCGACGATGCCGACCTCGACGCGGCCATCAACGGCGCAGCATGGGCGATCTTTCACAACCAGGGGCAGGCGTGTATCGCGGGCTCGCGTCTCGTGCTGCACGAACGCATCGCGGACGCGTTCCTCGAGCGATTCGTTGCGCTCGCATCGTCGATCCGCATCGGCAACCCGCTCGACGCCAACACCGAGATGGGGCCGCTGACGTCGAAGCAGCACCTCGAGCGCGTGCTGTCGTTCGTCGACGTCGCGCGCGAGCAGGGCGGCCGCGTGCTCACCGGCGGCAGCGCGCCGCAGGATCCGGCGCTTGCCGATGGCTACTACGTGCGCCCGACGGTCATCGAGGCCAGGAGCGCGGCCGACCGCGTCGCGCAGGAGGAAGTGTTCGGCCCATTCGTCACCGTGCTGCGCTTCGGCAGCGACGAAGAAGCGCTGGCCATTGCCAACGCGACGGAATACGGGCTGGGCAGCGGCCTCTGGACCCGGGATCTCTCACGCGCGCACAAGATGGCGTCGCAAATCAATGCGGGCATGTGCTGGATCAACTGCTACAAGCGCGTCAACCCGGGCAGCCCGTTCGGCGGCGTAGGCAAGTCGGGCTACGGCCGCGAGATGGGCTTCGAGGCCATGCACGACTACACGGAAGCGCGGTCGGTGTGGGTCAACGTCGACGGCAACGTGCCGCCGCACTTCAAGCGCTGAGGCTTTGCATGGATCGCTTCGTCTATCAAGGCACGCCTTCCCGCGTGGTGTTCGAATGGGGCGCGCTCGCGAGGCTGCCGGACGAGCTGTCGACACTCGGCGCCCGCCGGGCGCTGATCCTGACCACACCCGAGCAGCGGCCGCTCGCCGACCGCGTGAAGGAGATACTGGGCGAGCGTGCCGCCGGCGTGTGCGCGCAGGCTGTCATGCACGTTCCGGTCGAAGTCGCGCGCGCCGCTCGCGAGATGGCCGGCGAACTGGGCGCGGACTGTTGCATCGCGATCGGCGGCGGCTCGACGATCGGATTGGGCAAGGCCATTGCGCTCGAATCGTCGCTGCCGATCCTGGCCGTGCCGACGACGTACGCCGGCTCGGAGATGACGCCGATCTACGGGCTCACCGAAGGCCGCCTGAAGCGCACCGGGCGCGACTCACGCGTGCTGCCTCGTACCGTGCTCTACGACCCGTCGTTGACGTTGTCGCTGCCGCCGGGCATTTCGGCGGCGTCGGGCATCAATGCGATGGCGCACGCCGTCGAGGCGCTCTATGCGGAAGACGCAAACCCGGTGATCAGCCTGATGGCCGAAGAATCGATTCGCGCGCTCGGCGAAGCGTTGCCCGTCGTGGTGCGTGATCCGGAGGACCGGGCGATGCGCAGCCGCGCTCTGTATGGCGCATGGCTCGCGGGAACCTGCCTGGGCGCGGTCGGCATGGCGTTGCACCACAAGCTTTGTCACACGCTCGGCGGTACCTTCAACCTGCCGCATGCGCAGACGCATGCAGCCATGTTGCCGCATACCGCGCACTACAACCACGCCGCGGCGCCCGATGCGCTGCGCCGCGTTGCGCGTGCGCTGGGCGGGAACGAAGCGGCCGAAGCCGGCCCGCTGCTGTTCAGGTTGAACGCGCAGCTCGGCATCGCGCCGGCGCTCGCCGACATCGGGATGCCGCAGGCGGGCCTCGACGAAGCGGCCGATATCGCATGTCGGAACCCGTATGCGAATCCGCGGCCGATCGAGCGCGACGCGATTCGCGCGTTGCTTCAGCGCGCATGGGAAGGACGCGCACCGCATTGAACGGCTGGACGCGCAAAGGGAGACGGACGCGATGAATGACCAGATCGGCCTGAACGGCCCGTACCGCGAAGCGACGTACGACTTCGTCCTCGACCGGAGCTGATCGACATGGCGCGATTTTTCGCGGTGTTTGCGACGGACCAGCCGGGCATGCGCGACGTGCGCGACCGCGTGCGGCCGATTCATCGCACCTATCTGCGCTCGGCTTCCGATCACGGCGTATTTGTGCGGCTCGGCGGCCCGACGCTGGATCCGCAGGGCGATGCGATGAACGGAACGCTGCTCGTCGTGGAGGCGGACGACATCCAGGCGGTGATGCAATTCGTCGGGAACGACCCGTATGTGAAGGAGGGGCTGTTCTCGCACGTGGAGGTACGTCCGTGGGACTGGAGCCTCGGAAACCCCGAGCAGAGAGTGTGAGCGATGGAAGCAAGACAACTCTGCCGCGTGTCCGATGTGCCCGACGGCGGCGCGCGGGTCGTCGATGAAGCCTGCATCGGACGTTCCGTAATCGTGGTGCGGCGGGGCGAGCAGGTGTGGGCGTACGTGAATCGTTGCCCGCACTTTTCGGTTCCGCTCGATTTCGTACCGGGCACCGTTTCCTGCTACCGGTCGCAGGTATTGATGTGTGCCCATCACAGCGCGCTGTTCCGGTTCGATGACGGTGTGTGTATCGACGGGCCCTGCTCGGGTGCGGCGCTGGAGGCCGTGGCGGTCGAGGTGGATTCCACGGCGTGGGTCATCTTTCGAGGCGCTTGATTCGCGGGTTCTGAACCGTGCGGATCGATGTCGGTTCGCGTGACGATTTTTTGTATTAATAAATCAGTAAAACTAATCATATTTCCGGTGTTGACGTGACTGCCTGAATCAAGGCGATTTTCTACGAAGCAATGAGCGAGCATCCGCCACGTAGCGGGTAGCGGGCTCGCATTTTCATAAAAAAGACGGAGACAACATGAAACTCAGGTTTGGCGTATTCGCGGTTCTTGCCGTCGCGCAGGGCGCATGGGCGCAGAGCAGTGTGACGATGTTCGGTCTGATCGATTCCGGCATCACGTATGTCAGCAACGAGGGCGGCGGAAAGAACGTCAAGTTCGACGACGGCATATTCGCGCCCAACCTCTTCGGCTTGCGCGGCACGGAAGACCTCGGTGGCGGGTATCGCGCCACGTTCGCGCTCGTGAACCAGTTCTCGATGGCGAACGGCGCGATCATCGGGACCGGGATTTTCGGACGCAACGCATACGTGGGCCTCGAAAGCGACCGGTTCGGCAGCGTCACGCTGGGCAATCAGTACGACTTCATGGTGGATTCCCTCTTTTCGAAGGGCAATGCGATTTCACGGGACATTTCCGGGCTGTACGGCTTTCGGAACGGCCCATTCCAGCGGCTCGCGCTCCCGGACAACCCGACCGGCGCGTTCGACTGGGACCGCACGGCAGGCAGCAAGCCGATCGCGAATTCCGTCAAATACAGTTCGCCGACGGTCGCGGGCTTTTCTGGGGGCGTGATGTATGCGTTTGGTGGCGTGGCCGGTTCGGTCGGCGCGGATAATGCCGTCAGCGCTGGGGTGAACTACGAGCTGGGGCCGTTCGGCGTGGGCGCGGCCTATACGAACGAGAAGTACGGCCCGGCGCCGGGCGTGCCGTCGACCAGCGTGCGCAACTGGGGCGTCGGGATGCACTACGACTTCGGTGTCGTTGCGGCGAAGGCGCTGATGACCACCGTGCGCAATTCGTTCAACGATGCCGGCGTGTGGATGGCTGAAGCCGGAGGTCTGTGGCGGATCAGGCCGGATGTCGTGCTAGGCGCGAAGTACATGTACATGAAGGGCAATGAAGCGCTGAACAACAACCATGCTCATCAGGTCAGCATGGCGCTTCAGTATCTGTTGTCGAAGCGGACGATGGTTTATGTTTCGGCGGATTATCAGCGCGCGAACAGCGGTGCGAATGCGCAGGTCAATGGCGTGCTGGACCCGAACGGGGCTTCGAGTTCTGCGAGTCAGGCGGTGGCGCGGGTGGGGTTGCATACGGTGTTCTGACGGAGTCGTGGCGCTGCGTGGCGCCACATTCCTGACGCGCGCAGGGCGGTGCATGCCCACCCTGCGCCGATATTTCCCACGACCGACATTCCCCGCCAGGCACGCAGCGCAGCGATATTTTTCCCGGTAAGTGAGCGGTAAGTCGACTGGTCCTACAGTAGCCCCCGTTTCGATCGTCGACTCCAGGAAAATGATTGTGAAAAATGCTTCCCGCCGCGAACGCCCGTTATTGCTGCTTGCCGCTTCATTCGCACTTTCTTCCGCTTCCGCGTGGGCGGACGAGGGCACGATCCCACCCGATGCCGATAATTCGGGGCTGACCATACTCAACCATGCAACGAACGTGACGCATTGGGGATTGGGGGCAGGAGTCGGCATCGAACCGTCGGCCTACAAGGGAGATGGCAGCCGCGTGTTGCCGCTCCCGCTGATCTACTTCGACAATAAATGGGTACAGGCCTTCGGCACCACGGTCGATCTGAAAATCGGCAACTGGAGCGGTGTCAGCGTCGCGCTTCGTGGCCAGTTCTCGGTCTTCGACGGATACAAGGGCTCGGACGCACCGATCCTGAACGGCATGGAAAATCGCAAGGGCGCGTTATGGTACGGGCCTGCGCTTTCATGGGACACCGGGTTCGGCACGTTGTCGGGCACCTTCCTGCTCGGAGGAAACAAGGGCGAGCGTGCGAAAATCGGCTTCGAGAAGGCGTTTGCTTTCGGACAATTCTCGATCACGCCGCATGTCGGCGTGGAATGGCTGGGCAACAAATACGTCGACTACTATTACGGTGTGCGACCATCCGAGGCGCGTGCGGGACGCGCCGCATACAGCGCGGGTTCCGCAGTGAACGTGTCGGCCGGCAGCCGCATCGACTACCGGCCGACGGAGCATCAGACGATTTTTCTGGACGTGGGCGTGTCGCGCCTCGGTGACGGCATCACCGACAGTCCGCTCGTCGGGCGGCGGTTCGTTCCCGAGGCCCGGATCGGCTATATGTATCGATTCAAGTGAGAGAGCGAGGATGCCGCGAGTTGCGATTGTCGAGGATCATGAGCGCCTCGCCGACATGTTGTGCCAGGCTTTGGCCGCAGCGGGAATCGAATCCGATCTGTTCGGCAATGTCCGTGAAGCCGCCTACGGTGTCGACCGGGCCGACTACGCGCTGCTGATCATCGATCGCGGATTGCCTGACGGGGATGGCCTGGCGTTCTTGCGGACGCTGCGCGCGGCGGGGCGCATGATGCCTTGCCTGATGCTGACGGCACGTGACGCGTTGCATGATCGCATCGACGGACTCGAAAGCGGTGCAGACGACTATGTGACAAAGCCGTTCGAAATGAGCGAACTCGTTGCCCGCGTGCGTACGCTGATGCGGCGTCCGGCGCTGCTGACGACGCTCGTCGCATCGTTCGCGGATGTGACCGTGGACCCGCCACAGCGCGCGATGCGCTGTGGCGACCGGACGATCCTGCTTGCACCGGCCGAGTTGCAGGTCATGCTTTGCCTGATCGAAGCCGCGGGCCGGACCGTCCGGCATTCGATACTCGAGCATGCCGCGTGGGGGCTCGGGGAGGCGGTCACGCCGAACGCGCTCGAGGTGACCGTGCACCGCTTGCGCAAGAAGCTGGCTGCTATCGGTGCAACGATGCGGCTGACCAATATTCGCGGCGCCGGCTTCGCCCTGCGGGACGCATGACGATGATTCGCCGCGCCGCGCAAGCTGCCCTCACCGGGTAAAAGGCATCATGTTCCGTCATTGGATCCTGCGTCTGTCGACGCGTCTGTGGGTGACCAACGTCGTTGCGTTCGCAATCAGTCTGGCGCTGCTGTCTGCGCTTGCCGTGTATGTCATCGATCGATATCCGGAGTTTCTGGGGCGGCGGCAGCAGATGGAGATCATCAGCCATGTCGTGGACGGATTGAGCTTCGACGACGCCGGGCGTCCGGTATCCGTGCAATTGAGCGGGCGTCCCGCGCTGATGTTCCGGATCTTGTCGGTCGAGGTGAAGTATCGCGTGCTCGATGCGACGGGGCGGCCGTTGCTGGTGTCGGTGCCGTCGAACGGGGATCGGCCGTGGCTGACGGAAGATCTCGCGAAGGCGGCCGGCACGGTGCTGCCCGCCACGATCGACGGCAACGAGTACGCCGTCGCCACACAGCGCGTGTCGAAAGGCAGCGTCGTTTATTACGTGCAGGTTGCACAAAGCAAGCAGCTGGTCGATGCGCTTGTCATGTCGAAGATCGACCCGATACCGAAGACCGTCGGATATGTGCTGCTTTTCGCGACCGTCATTTTCGGGCTGACGCTTCCGCTGACGATCAGCCACGTGCTGAAGCCGTTGCGAGAGGTATCGAATGCCGCGAGGGATATCGAGCCCCGCAACCTGACGACGCGACTTTCTTCGAAGGGAATCCCCAGCGAGATCAAGCCGCTGATCGACGCTTTCAACGATGCGCTGGCCCGACTCGAGAACGGTTTCGTGGTTCAGCAACAGTTTTTGGCCGCTGCTGCGCATGAGTTGCAAACACCGCTCACGCTGGTCAGAGGTCAAATCGAGCTGCAGCCGGAAATCAGGCACAAGGCGCTTCTGCTTCGCGAGATCGATTTGATGGCCCGGCAGGTCAAGCAACTGCTGCACCTGGCTGAAGTCAGCGAAGCGCAGAATTTCAGTTTCGGCGACGTGAGCAGCGTCGAAGTCGCACGAGACGTCGTTGGCTTGCTGGCCGACAAAGCCGATGCGAAGCAGGTGAAACTCCATATCGAAGCGCGCGACTCCCTGCCATCGGTACGGGCGGACGGCGGGGCGCTTTTCATCCTTCTCAAGAACATTCTCGAGAATGCGATCAACGCATCGCCAACGGCCGGCGTGGTGGTGCTGACCGTCGTCGAGACCGCGATTCATATCGAGGATGAAGGGCCGGGCATTCGGCGGGAGCACATCCCGCTGCTCTTCGATCGCTACTGGCGGGCGCCGGATTCGCGGTACGACGGTGCGGGTCTCGGACTATCGATCTGCAAGGAGATTGCCGTGGCGCACCAATGGAGGCTCACGGTCGATGTGCTGGCAACGGGGACGCGGTTCGGTGTGTGGTTTTAGTGCGCACGGCCATCGTGTGGGGCCGGATTCCCCTCGGTACAAGGGCCGGATCGGAGGAGTCATCCGGTCGAAGTGCGGTTTTCCCCAGGGTTCCTTGCCCGATGTCGAGTTTTCGGTATAATGAACCAACGTTCGGAATGTCGAACGTGAGAAATCAAGCATCCAGAGTCGGACTATCCGACGCCAACCTGCCCTCCCGGGCAAGGTGGACGCCTTTGAGGCGATGCGGCCGATTGACGGCAACGAAACGGGAGCAGCATGGCTGGCACCGGTTCGGTAATCACTCATCCGGAGCTACCATGCGCCAAGATTCCGCTGCTTCCCTCCCGACAGTCTGTGAAGACTGGTCGCACTTCCTTCCCGGTTTCACGTTGACGCATACGGTTCATCTCGTTTCGAGATTGAACCCGGGTATCGTCTCGACCGCGGCGGCCGTACTCGAAGGTGAAACGGCGACGGTCGACCGTTGGGCCATCGCCCGCCATGGTGACGTTCTCGAGCAAAAGATCGTTCTCGGCGAAATGACGGAAGGGCAAGCGGTTCGGCTGCGCGAACAGCTTGCCGCGCTCGATGGTGTGCTCCGCACGAGGGTGGAGCATCATTTCGTTCGGGCTGGGTCGGCAGTGTCCAGAAATGCACCGGATAGCGGCTGTTAGGCGATGCATTTTGCGTCGTCGCTGCATCTGCTGATAATCACTAACAATGAAAGAGCGCAGTCGGGTAACACTTATATGCGATCGTAGATCGTGTCTATACACTCCTCCTGCTTTGAGCAAAAGATCTTGCCAGAGATGCCGTTAAAATGGTTTTATGGATGGGAGGGGCATTATGGGTAAGCGGTCGAGAGTCGGACATCACTTGGTGGATGCTTGGCGGGAGGTCATTGAATCGGAATACCGTCATGGCCATATAAACTCCGAGCGTAGCTTGCAAGGTCACCTGTTCGCAGAACTGCGTCAGCGGATGCGTGCAGATGGCGAGCCAAGTCGGAAAATATTCATCGAGCCATTGGTCAGACTCGGTTCCGAGAATCGCGTAGTGCGTCCCGATATTGTCGTCTGCAATTCGGAGGAAGTGATCTGCGTCGTGGAACTGAAATACACGCCTAGGGGTACGGCGCAGACAGCGAAAGACATGCGCAGCATCGGCGCGATTGCTGCGGACAAGCAAATCGAGATTGCCGTCGAGCGCTATCGCGGACCCGCTATCCGGCTCAAGCCATATCGCATCTCAGAAACAACGTTGTTTACATGGGCAGGCGTTCACTCGGGGACGGGCGAAAAGTCTGATGTCTGGACGGCCGACGACAGGTTCGCCAAGCACTACTATCTCGAACTTCACGCGCTCACCAGGAAAGACGAATCGCCGAAGCTTGTCTGCAACACCGACGCTTTGCGCAAACCGCAGGATTTCGAAGCCTATCAGGACTGGCAATAACAGAGTCGGTATTGTGGCCGGGCTCTTTGCACAACGCCAAGCACTCGTCCCGGTCCTGACGAATCCGCCTCGAACGAAATTCCGGGGGTGTAGCTCGTTTACTCCCTATGCGGTTTCTGCTCCCATGTCCGCTGCGGCATTAGCTGCCGATATGGTCAGTGATTGGCTGAAGGGTGCAGTCAGCCCAAGATTTCGTACCCGTTATCTGGAAACGGCTGATGCCCAACGCATCAAGAACCAGGATATCGCCCCGACGAACGGATGTCCCGCATGCCAGCAGCTCTGATTCTTCGACACCCGTTCCACGAAGACGCGCGAATTCTGATTGAACCGTTCGTACTGTCGACGTTGATGGGCTTTCGGCAAACGGACCCTACAGCGCCAGAGTCCGGTGGCATCTTGCTGGGCTATCGACGGGGCTTGCATCTTCACGTGTCGATGGTGACGACTCCACAACCAGGTGACACCCAACACCGTTACGGTTTTCGACGACAGGCACATGGGCATCAGAAAATAGCCCTTGACCTCTGGAAAGCCGAGCGCGAGACAATGGACTACCTCGGTGAGTGGCATACCCATCCGGAAGCTGTCCCTACACCGTCGTCAATCGACACCGGGGAATGGCGAAAGATTTGCGCGAAAAAAAGCGAGTCCATGATGTTTCTGATTCTTGGTACTCGCAACGTGCTGTGGGTCGGAGCGGGCCGACGTGGCGAACTGCGTGGGGAAACTGCCGACGTGCCTAGCGAAAGTAGAACAGAATAGCGGACGAATGTTCACCGCAATGGTGAAGCCGCAGGATGTCACCTCAAGGTGGAACATTGACGGCCGGAGAGCGTTCGGGTCATGTGATGGCATGCGCTCTGGTCCGTCGCTGCCTAAGCGTCTAAACGGCATCATCTATCGCGCGCCCATGCTTCAAATCTTCCTCCATGGGCGCAGCTGCTGAAGACATATGCTCGGTCGGCGTCGCTCGCCGCACGGCTCGCGTGGAGTCCTCTTGGCTCGACCGCGGCTTCCTTGGGCTGATGCGTCGTGAAGGCGAAATCCGGGATGCCGTGCGCAAACGAAGGGCGCTAGAAAATGCTCCATCGCCCCGTGAGGCATTAGTTTTGGTTACCGCTTGCCAGGTGCGGCTCAGCGGCCGGAAAGAGCTGCGTAACCAAAACTGAATCGAGGCTTTGTAACCGAAATTAATGCACCAGGGCACAGGAACGACGTTGCCCCACACGCCTCACTCCACCGTCACCGACTTCGCCAGATTCCGCGGCTTATCAATATCCGTCCCCCGCGCCAGCGCCGCGTGATACGCGAGTAACTGCATCGGCACCGTATGCAAAATCGGCGACAACGGCCCGTAGTACTCGTTGAGCCGAATCACCTCAATGCCATCGCCAGACACCAACCCACAGTCCACATCCGCAAACACAAACAGCTTTCCATTCCGCGCACTGACCTCATGCATGTTCGACCTGAGCTTTTCGAGCAGCGTGTCATTCGGCGCGACCGCAATCACCGGCATCTCGTTGCTAACGAGCGCCAGCGGCCCATGCTTCAACTCACCCGCCGGATAAGCCTCCGCATGAATATACGAAATCTCCTTCATCTTCAGCGCGCCCTCAAGCGCGATCGGATAATGCATCCCGCGCCCGAGAAACAGCATGTTGTCGCGTCTTGCGAGCAGTTCCGACCACGCCATGATTTGCGGCTCCAGCGCGAGCACCTTCGACATTGCATCAGGCAGATGCCGAAGCGCCCGCAGATGCTCCTTCTCCTCATCATCACTCAACCGCCCGCGCACCTGCGCAAGTGACAAAGTCAGCAGGAACAACGCAACGAGCTGCGTCGTGAACGCCTTCGTCGAAGCCACCCCGATCTCGATCCCCGCACGCGTGACAAACTGCAGCGCGCATTCGCGCATCAACGCACTCGTCGCGACGTTGCAGATCGCGAGCGTCCGCATCATCCCGCTTTGCTTCGCGACATGCACCGCACCGAGCACGTCCGCCGTCTCGCCGCTTTGCGACACCGCGACGACGAGCGTGCGCGGATTCGGCACGCTGTCGCGATAGCGAAACTCGCTGGCGATTTCCACACTCGCCGGCAGCTTCGCGATGCTCTCGATCCAGTACTTCGCGGTCAGTGCCGCGTGATAACTGCCGCCGCATGCGAGCAACAGCACCGAATCGACGTCGTTGAAAACACGCCACGCACCGTCGCCGAATAGCTCGGGCATGATCGACGAAACGTCGAGCAGCGTATCGGCCACGGCCTGCGGCTGCTCGAAAATCTCCTTCTGCATGTAGTAGCGGTACGACCCGAGATCGGCCGCGCCGCTATGCGCGGCGACCCGCTGCACCGTGCGCTCGACGCGCTGGCCGGCCGCATCGACGATCCAGTAGCGATGCAGTTGAATATCGGCGACGTCGCCGTTCTCCAGGTAGGCGATGCGATCGGTGATGCCCGACAGCGCAATCGCGTCGGACGCGAGGAAATTCTCGCCTTCGCCGACGCCGACCACGAGCGGCATCCCGTCGCGCGCGCCGACGATCCGGTGCGGCTCGTCGCGGCACATCACCGCGATCGCATAGCTGCCGCGCAGTCGCGCGACCGCGCGCCGGACCGCGTCGAACAGGTCGCCGTCGTACAGGTGGTCGATCAGGTGCGCGATCGCCTCGCTGTCGGTCTGGCTCGCGAACACATAGCCGTGCGCCTGCAATTCCGCGCGCAGTTGATCGCAGTTCTCGATGATCCCGTTATGCGACAGCGCGATGCGCGCGTTGGCGTCGCTCGGCGAGAAGTGCGGATGCGCGTTGAGCGTGACGGGCGCGCCATGCGTGGCCCAGCGCGTATGCGCGATGCCGGTGTAACCCGACAGCGCATGTTCGGCGATCTCGCGCTGCAGGTTGGCCACACGATCGACGCTGCGGGCGCGCGCCAGCGCACGGTCGCGGTAGACCACGACGCCGCACGAATCGTAGCCGCGGTATTCGAGCCGCTTCAGGCCGTCGACCAGGTTCGGCAGGATGTCCCGCTGGGCGACCGCCCCGACAATTCCACACATATCGCGCTCCGTAAATGTCCTGTCTGGATCAGTGAGAGCGATGGTAGAGCCACCTAAATGGAATTAAATTTCAAAATATAAGAACAAATGAAACGAATGGTGGATCGTCTATCATGTTGAAATTAAATTTCACATCCTGACCGGAAGGAGCCGCGGATGGCCGGCATCACCCTCGACGATCTCGACCTGCGCATCCTCGCGATCCTGCAGGACGACGCATCGGTGTCGAACCTGCAACTGGCCGAGCGCGCGCTGTCGTCGCCGCCCACCTGCATGCGCCGCGTGCGCCGGCTGACGGAGGCCGGCGTGATCCGCCGGCAGGTCGCGGTGCTCGACCCGGCGGCGATCGGCACGGCGGTCACGGCGCTGATCGAGATCAGCCTCGACCGGCAGACGGCCGAAGACTACGACGCGTTCGAAGCGTATGTGTGCGCGGAGCCGGCCGTCACGCAGTGCTACCGCGTGTCGCCGGGCCCCGATTTCGTCGTGGTGGCCGATCTGGCCGACGTCGCCGAATACGACGAATTCGCGCGGCGGCTGTTCACCGGCGCATCGAACGTCCGCAACGTGCGGACGTTCTTCTCGACGCATCGCGCGAAATTCGAGGCCAACGCGCGGGTCGCGCATGCGATGCGCAAGCGCGCGTGATCGTGTCGTTCGCCATGCCTTCGCGATGTCGTCACACGGCGGTGGCGCTCGCGTCCGCCAGTTGCAGCGGCTTGCCGTACCCGAAGCAATGCGCGGGCTCCGGAAACACACGCTGCCGCACGTCGTGCGCGTACTGGCGGATCGCGTCGCGCATCACCGCATTCGCATCGGCGTAACGCTTCACGAAGCGCGGCGTGTACGCATCGAAGGCGCCGATCATGTCCTCGGTCACGAGCACTTGCCCGTCGCACGCGGGCGATGCGCCGATGCCGATCGTCGGGATCGTCAGCGTTTCGGTCAGATGGCGCGCGAGCGCTTCGGCGGTGCCTTCGATGACGACGCCGAACGCGCCGGCCCGCTCGGCCGCGCACGCGGCGTCGAACACCTGCGCGGCCGAGCGCGGGTCCATGCCTTGCGCGCGGAAGCCGCCCGTCGCATTGGCCTGCTGCGGCATCAGGCCGACGTGTGCCATCACGGGTATGCCGCGCTCGGTCAGGAAGCGGATCGTGCCGGCCATTTCGCTACCGCCTTCGAGCTTCACGGCCTGCGCGCCGGTTTCGGCGAGCAGGCGCGCGGCCGAGCGATAGGCCTGCGCGGGCGATTCCTGGTACGTCGAGAACGGCAGGTCGACAACGACGCAAGCCTGCGCGGCGCCGCGCACGACGGCCGCACCGTGTGCAATCATCATGTCGAGCGTGACGCGCAGCGTATCGGGCATCCCGTACAGCACCATGCCGACGGAGTCGCCGACGATGATCACGTCGGCCACGTCGTCGACCAGCTTCGCCATCGGCGCGGAATACGCGGTCAGCGACACGAGGCTGCCGATGCCCTTGGTCGAACGGATCGCGGTGACGGTCTTGCGGGTGGTGCGGGTATGAGCGCTCATGAACGGAAGCCGTGTGGAAGAAGAGCCGCCACGGTAGCATCGCGCTCGTTCGTGCAATGACCTTCGGAGGACGTCTTATGTTGCTGGCGGGACAATCGGGTGACCCCTACGCAGTGCCGCCGATGGCGCGCCTGCCGAGGCCGCTGTACGTGCGTGCGTTCGGGATTCCCGGCAACGCGAGCGTCGACGCGCACAGTCATCCGTGGGCCCAGTTGATGTATGCGACGAGCGGCGTGCTCGAGGTGTCGACGCCGTCGGGCCGGCACCTGCTGCCGCCGCACTATGCGATGTGGATTCCGCCGCACGTGCCGCATGCGGTGATGACGCGCGAGTGCGTCGCGTTCCACAGCCTGTATCTCGACGAAGCGATCGCGCGCAGCGATGCGAACGACGATTGCACGATCCTCTGCATGACGCCGCTGCTGCGCGAGCTGGTGATTGCCACTGCCGAATTGCCGGTGAACTACGACGAGGCGGGGCCGGACGGCGCGCTCGTGTGCCTGATCGCCGACCGGATCGCGCGGATGCGTCCGGCGCCGCTGACGGTGCCGCTGCCACGCGATCCGCGCCTGCTGAAAATCGCGCGCGCATTGCATGCGTATCCGGGCGATGCGCGCAGTCTCGACGAATGGGGCCATCAGGTCGGCGCGACGCGGCGGACGTTGTCGCGGCTGTTCCGGCGGGACACGGGGCTGTCCTTCACTGAATGGCGGCAGGCCGTGCGGCTGCTCGCGTCGCTGCCGCTGCTCGATGCGGGCGAGCCGATCGGCACGGTGGCCGCGCAACTGGGCTACGACTCGACGTCGTCGTTCATCGCGCTGTTCCAGGCGAAATTCCACGTGACACCCGGCGCGTATGCGAAACGTGAGGCGCGCCGGCCCGTGCTGAGCGCGTGACGCGGCCGCGCGTGCCGCACACCGTCACTCAGAACGCGAGCGCCTGCTGCACCGGCTGGTGTGCGCCACGCTGGAACCCGGCGCCTTCGAGCGACAGCAGCGCGCGCTTCCGGTCGATGCCGCCCGCATAACCCGTCAGGCTGCCCGACGCGCCGACCACGCGATGGCACGGCACGATGATCGACACCGGGTTCCGGCCGACCGCACCGCCCACGGCGCGCGCCGCGCTCATCGGCAGCCCGACGCGTTCGGTGATGTCGCCGTACGACACGAGCTCGCCGAACGGAATCGCGAGCAGTTCCTTCCATACACGTCGCTGAAACGCGGTGCCGCGCAGGTGGATCGGCACCGAGAACGTTTCGCGTGTGCCGGTGAAGTACTCGGCGATTTCTTCCGCGACCTTGCGCGCGATCGGCGAAAGGGCGCGTGCGTCCGCTTCGTGCGCGATCGCAAGCGACGGGAAATATTTCTGGCCAACGAAGAACAGACCCGTCAGCGCATCGTCCTCGATGCGCACGGCGATGTCGCCCAGCGGGCTCGGAATCAGGTGAGCGGGAGTCATCGCAACACATCTCCATGAAGGCGCCACACATGCAGTGCGGCATACGCGCGCCACGGCGCCCAGCGCGCCGCATGCGGCGCAGATGATGGCATGCGCGCGCGTTCGGTGCGTGCGGGAAGCAACGCGTCGTCGGCGGGGAACGCATTCGGCCAGGCCATCGCACGCATCGCGACGTACTGCACCGCGCGCTCGTCGAAGCCGGGCATCGCGCGCAGCGCGGCGAGTGTCGCGTCGAGCGGCGCCGTCGGTTCGAGCGCGAGCGTGCCGTCGTCGACCGCGCGTGCGAGCGACACGATCGCTTGCGCGGTTTCGCGCGCGATGCCGAGTACTTCCAGCGCGGCGAGCGGCAGGGCGGCCAGCGTCGCAGCGGAAGGCAGTGCGCGCGCGAGGCCCGGCGGCGCGTCTTCCACCGAGGTGCCGAAACGCGCCGCAATGCGTGCGGGCAAAGGCGTACCCGCCTGCGCTGCCGCGAGCCGTTCGCCCGCGATCGCGCGGATCGCGATCTCGAGGCCGTCGAATGCACCGGGCACGCGCAGGCCGGGCGAGCCGCTCGCGAGTTCGCCGAGATGCGCGTCGATCACGTCGGGGCGGCTGTCGAGATCGAACAGCCGCCGCACGCGGGCGAGCACGGCCGGCACGACCGGCGTGAGCGCCGGCGACACGGTGACGGCCAGCGCGAACCGCTGCGGCACGTGCGCGACGGACAGCCAGCCGGTGACGCGGCCGTTGCCGTCGCCGTTGCGGTTTGGCAGTTCGACAACACGCGCATAGCCGCAAGCGTCGATCCGCTCGACGCCGTCGATCTGCCGCTGCGCGAGAAAGCGCATCAGGTCGGCCCACGCGAACGGCGGCCGGTACGGCAGCGGGAACGTCATGTCGCCATCGGCCGACGCGCCGGCCCCTTTGCGCAGCCGCAGCGGATTGAGCCCGTAGCGTTGACGGAACAGGTCGTTGAAGCGCCGCACGCTGCCGAACCCGGCCGTCGACGCGACGACGGCGACCGGCAGCGCGGTATCGGTCAGCAGCCGCTTGGCCATCAGCAGCCGGTGCGTCTGCGCGAACTCGACCGGCGACACGCCGAACTGCGCACCGAAGATCCGGCGCAGATGGCGTTCGGTCACGCCGACGCGCTGCGCGAGCGCGTCGACGGAATGCGCGTTCAGGAAACCGTCCTCGATCAGCATGGCGGCCGCGTCGGCGAGGTTGCCGGACAGGTCGAGCAGCCCGTGGCCGGGCGCGAGCTCGGGGCGGCATCGCATGCAGGGCCGGAAGCCCGCTTTCTCGGCGGCCGCGGCGGTGGGGTAATAGCTGCAGTTCTGTGCTTTCGGCGGCTTCACCGGGCAGACCGGGCGGCAATACACACCGGTCGTCGCCACTCCGACGAAGAACCAGCCGTCGAAGCGGCGGTTCCGCGAAAGCAGGGCGTCGTAGCAGGTGTCGGGATCGAGGTGCATGCGACGACTGTAAACCATCCCCGCCGTCGATTCTGGCTGGAATCGGACATGTGTATCGGCGGCCACGCGCCCTCGCGCGCGTCTGGAAAATCCGGGAAAAACGATTAATGCCAATCTGCGAAACAGTCGTCTCTTTTGCCCGCGACAAATTTGAGATGACTCATCGAAATCCCCGACTGACAGGCTGCCGGCAGACGTCCTATCCTTTGAAAAACGTTTTCCAGATTGATCGGCGGGATTGGCCGTGCGCGACAGCGCGCCGCCGCCCGCCCCGGCGCCGGTCGCCGGTCAACGAACATCGTGCGGCGCGACGGGCGCGACCGCGCATCGGAGACATTCATGCAATCTGCCGTCGTCGGTGCCGTGCGCGCTGCCGCCAGCCGCTACCGCTGGACCGTCTGTGCGCTGCTGTTTTTCGCGACCGTCATCAACTACATGGATCGGCAGATCCTCGGCCTGCTCGCGCCGATGCTCCAGCACGACATCGGCTGGAGCCAGGTGCAGTACGGCCGCATCGTGATGGCGTTTTCCGCGTTCTATGCGCTCGGCCTGCTCGGCTTCGGGCGCATCGTCGACTGGCTCGGCACGCGCGTGTCGTATGCGGTGGCGATGCTGGTGTGGAGCATTGCCGCGATGCTGCATGCGGCGGTCGGCTCGGTGACGGGCTTCGCGTTCGTGCGCGCGCTGCTCGGGATCGGCGAGGGCGGCAACTTCCCGGCCGCGATCAAGACGACGGCCGAATGGTTCCCGCGCCGCGAACGCGCGCTCGCCACCGGCATCTTCAACTCGGGCGCGAACATCGGCGCGGTGTTCGCGCCGGCGATCATCCCGGCGATCGCGGTGGCCTACGGCTGGCGCGCGGCGTTTGTGATCATCGGCGCGATCGGTCTCGTGTGGCTCGCGGTGTGGCTCGTGTTCTATCGCCAGGCCGATACGCGCGCGCTCGCCGCGGAGTACAACGAGCCGCGCGACGAAGCCGAAGCGCTCGACGCGGCGAACGCGAACGCCGGCGCGCCGCGCTGGGGCGAACTGATCCGCAAGCGCGAGACGTGGGCGTTCCTGATCGGCAAGTTCCTGACCGATCCAGTGTGGTGGTTCTACCTGTTCTGGCTGCCGAAGTGGCTCAACGAGTCGCGCGGGATGGACATGCAGCACATCGGCCTGCCGCTCGTGTGCATCTATGCGCTGACGACGGTCGGCAGCATCGGCGGCGGCTGGCTGTCGTCGCGGCTGCTGCGCGCGGGCTGGAGCGTGAACGGCGCGCGCAAGACGACGATGCTGATCTGCGCGTGCTGCGTGCTGCCGATCGCGTTCGTGTCGCAGGTGCAGAGCCTGTGGGTCGCGGTGCTGATCGTCGGCCTCGCGGCCGCCGCGCACCAGGGCTGGTCGGCGAACCTGTTCACGACGGCGTCCGACCTGTTCCCGCGCCGCGCGGTTGCATCGGTGGTCGGCATCGGCGGGATGGCCGGTTCGATCGGCGGCGTGCTGTTCTCGGAAGTGATCGGCCAGGTGCTGCAGCGCACGGGCCACTACTGGGTGCTGTTCGCGATCGGCGCGTCGGCCTACCTGATCGCGCTGGCCGTGATGCACATGCTCACGCCGAAGATGAAGCCCGCGAAACTCGACGCGTGATCGCGTGTCGGCAAACGAACGCGCCGCCCTTGTGGCGGCGCTTTTTTTGCGCTCGGGGAAGTGACGTGTCGCGAACGCGTCAGCCGGCGGCGGCCGTCGACGCGCGCATGATCAGCCGTGGCTCGAACGTCGAATAGCTCGCATCGGTGCGCCCGGCGAGCGCGTCGATCAGTTTCTGCATCGCGAGTTCGCCCATGTTCTCGCTCTGGATGTCGACGGTCGTCAGCGCGGGCGCCGCGTATGCGCCGTACGGCACGTTGTCGATGCCCGCGACCGACACATCCTGCGGCAGCCGGAAACCGAGCGATGCGGCTTCCTTCATGAAGCCGAGCGCGATCAGATCGTTGTAGCAGATCACGGCCTGCGGGCGCTGCGGCCCGAGCATCACGCGCGAGCAGGCGCGCTCGCCGGCCTCGGCGGTCGGCGCATGCGCATCGTGCACGTCGAGCGTGAGCCCGGCTTCGGCGAGGCAGTCGCGCGCGCCCTGGATCCGCTCGTCGTTCACGCGCGCCGTGCCGAAGCCGAGATACGCGATGCGCGTATGGCCGAGATTGAGCAGGTGACGCGCGAGCATGTAGGTCGACAGCCGGTTGTCGATGCCGACGCTCGGAATCGGCAGGCCGGGGCTGCGGCGCAGCAGCACGAGCGGCTTGTTGAGATCGAGCATCCACCCGGCTTCCTCGTCGGGCATCCGCGTGCTGACGATCAGCCCGTCGACGCGCTGCGCGAGCGCCTCGATCAGCGAACGTTCACGCGCCTGGTTCTCTTCGGTATCGACGAGCAGCAGCGTGTAGTCGTGCTGGAGCGCAATGCGGTTCGCGCCTTTCACCACGTTCGTGAAGTGCGGGTTGCTGATGTCGAGGATCACGACGCCGATCGTGCGCGTGCGCCCGGTGATCATCGAACGCGCGAGCGGGTTCGAACGGTAGCCGAGCCGCTCGATCGACTCCTTGAGCCGCGCCTCGACGGTCGGCGAGAAGCGCTGCGTGCCGTTCACGTACTTCGATACCGTCGCGACCGACACGCCGGCTTCCGCGGCCACGTCGCGGATCGTCGGGGAAACTTTTTTCATTGGAAGGGTAACGTTTTCGTTCGATAACGCCGGATTGTGGCAGAAAAAGCCGGCGTGCAGCCACGGGCCGATATCGGGAAAGTGCGGATGGCTGCGCACGGGTTCGACCATTGACGTTCGGCTGCGCTCCCGCGTATAGTTGGAAAACGTTTTCCGCTTCAGGTCAGATTCAAGGAGATTCGATGAACGCTTCATCCACCGGCGCGCGCAAACCGTTCGGGCGCCTGCTGCTGACGGGCGCGGCCGGCAACCTCGGCCGCCAGTTGCGCGGCGCGCTCGCCGACTGGGCCGACGTCGTGCGCGTCAGCGACATCGCGACGCTGGACGACGCGGCCGCGCATGAAGAAACCCGCGTCGTCGATCTGGCCGACCGGCCGGCCGTGATGCAGCTCGTCGACGGCGTGGACGCGATCGTCCACCTCGGCGGCATTTCGGTCGACGCGCCGTTCGACGATCTGGTCGGCGCGAACATCACCGGCACGTACAACCTGTACGAAGCCGCGCGCAAGCACGGCGTGAAGCGCGTCGTGTTCGCGAGCTCGAACCATGCGATCGGTTTCCATCCGGTCACCGAAGTGCTCGACGCCGATTCGCCGCTGCGCCCCGACAGCCTGTACGGCGTGACGAAGTGCTTCGGCGAATCGCTGTCGCGCTACTACTTCGACCGCTTCGGGATCGAGACCGTGTGCCTGCGGATCGGTTCGTCGTTCGAGGTGCCGAAGAATCCGCGCATGCTCGTGACGTTCCTCAGCTATCGCGACTTCATCGAACTCGTGCGCTGCTCGCTGCTGACGAACCGCGTCGGGCACGCGATCGTCTACGGCGCGTCGGACAATCCGGTGAAGTGGTGGGACAACACGAAGGCCGGCTTCCTCGGCTTCCGCCCGCGCGACAGTTCCGAGCAGTTCGCCGGGCTGTTCCCGGTGACGGCGCCGACCGCCGACTACGACGATCCCGCGCAGCGGTTCCAGGGCGGCGGCTTTGTCGTCGGCGAGCCGATGGAGCGCAACGCGTCGTAAGCGTCGCCGGCGTCGCTGCCGCCACGATTCAACGCAGGATGCCGGTCGCCCTGTGCCGTGCGTCGACGCCGTCGATCAGGATCAGCGAGCCGCTCGCGTACCGTGCGCGCAGCGGCTGGATCTGCCGGTTCGCCTCCGATTCGTACCTTATGCGCGCCGTGTCGAGATCGGGAAACGCGATCGCGATCAGGTCGCCGCGTCACACGCCTTCGCGACCCTCCGGCCGTGCGCCGTGCGAGGCGAAGGCACTGCCGATGCCGAAGGCCAGCAGCGCGACAATGAGGAATCCTCTGATGCGGGAGGGTGTCATGCGGATAAGGTCACGAGGTTGCGCTGCGGAAGCCGACGCGCACGCGTCGACTTGTCTCGCCGCAGCGCAATCAGTCACGCGCGCTTGCGCGTCGGCCGCGCGACGGGCACGGGCTCCAGCGGTTCGCTGGCCTTCTTGCACAGCTGGTCGAACATGCGTTGCGCGGCGCCCGCGCAATCCTCGCCCTCCGGCTTGTTCTCGATCGCCTCGATCAGCACTTGCAGATGTTGCCGGTTCTGCGCGAGACGCTGTTCGAGCAGCGCGATTTCGTCGACCTTGTGCCGCAGCGAGACCAACAGTTCCTCGCGCGGCCACGCGCCGAGATCGGGCGGCAGCACCGCGCGGATTTCGTCGAGCGCGAAACCCGCTTGCTGCGCACGGTCGATGATCGCGAGCCGCGTCAGCGCTTCCGGCCCGTATTCCCGATAGCCGTTCGCCTGCCGGCGGGCCGGTTCGAGCAGGCCGCTCGCTTCGTAGAAACGGATGCGCGACGCCGCGATGCCGCTGGCCCGCGCCAGTTCGCCGATTTTCATGTTGGCTCCAAAGGGGCTTGACCTTAAAGTTGACTTTAAAGTTATCGTTGGGCATCGTCAATCGAGGATGCGCTCCATGAACCTGTTTACGCCCCTGACACTGCCCAACGGGGCGGTGATCCCGAACCGTCTGGCCAAGGCCGCGATGGAAGAGAACATGGCCGATGCGGACCACGCGCCGTCCGACGCGTTGCTGCGCCTGTACCAGGCGTGGGCCGACGGCCAGGTCGGCCTGATCCTGACCGGCAACGTGATGGTGGACGGCCGCGCGATGACGGGGCCCGGCGGCGTCGTGCTCGAGAGCGACGCGCATCTCGGCCGCTTCCGTCGCTGGGCGCAGGTCGCGCGCTCGGGCGGCGCGCACGTGTGGATGCAGATCAACCATCCGGGCCGCCAGATGCAGGCCGCGCTCGGCCAGACGACGCTCGCGCCGTCGGCCGTGCCGCTCGCGCTCGGCGCGCTGTCGAAGCAGTTCCCGGTGCCGAAGGAGATGACGGACGCCGATATCGCCGACGTGCGGCAGCGCTTCGTGCGCGCCGCGCAGCTCGCGGAGCAAAGCGGTTTCACCGGCGTGGAGATTCACGCGGCGCACGGCTATCTGCTGAGCCAGTTCCTGTCGCCGCTGACGAACCGCCGGCAGGACCAGTGGGGCGGCAGCATCGAAAATCGCGCGCGCCTGCTGCTCGAGATCGTGCGGGCCGTGCGCGCGACGGTGTCGCCGGCGTTTGTCGTCGCGGTCAAGCTGAACTCGGCCGATTTCCAGCGCGGCGGCTTCAGTGCGGACGATGCGAAGCGCGTGGTCGAACTGCTGAATCCGCTCGGCGTGGATCTCGTCGAACTGTCGGGCGGCAGCTATGAGGTGCCGGCGATGCAGGGCGAGGCGCGCGACGGGCGCACGCTCGCCCGCGAAGCGTATTTCCTCGAATTCGCGCGCGACATCACGGCCGTCGCGCGGATGCCGCTGATGGTCACGGGCGGCATCCGGCGCCGCGCGGTCGCCGAGCAGGTGGTCGACAGCGGCGTGGCGATGGTCGGCATCGCGACCGCGCTGTCGATCGACCCGAACCTGCCGCGCGACTGGCGCGCCGGCAAGGACAGCGCGCCGCTGCTGGAGCCGATCCGTTGGAAGAACAAGGCGCTGGGCGCACTGGCCAACATGGCCGTCGTCAAGTTCCAGCTCGCGCGGCTCAGCGAAGGGCGGCGCACGCACCCGCAGGTGTCGCCGCTGCGCGCGCTGGTCGGGCAGCAACTGGCCGCGCAGTGCCAGACACGGCGCTATCGGAAGTGGATGGCGGGGCGCGCGGCAGGCCCGCTTGCGTGATGCGCAGGTGCGGGCGGGCGGCGGCGATGCTGGAGATTGACCGGCGGCCCGCCGCCGCGCATGCGCATGTGCCGGCGAGCGCGTTGCGCGGCGGCGCGCGGCATCAGAACCTGTAGTTCGCCAGCACCTCGCGCCGCCGGTCGTTGCCGGGCAGATACTGCGTCTCGTTGTATACGCGGACTGCACGTAGCGGCGGTTGAACGCGTTGTATGCGAGCGCCGGCCAGCGGCATCGATCTGAGCTTCATGTTTCGGTATCCTTCGAATCGGTGGAAGCGTCTGGCGATCACGCTGCCGCGCGCGCCGTGCGGCCGAACAGCAGGCGGTCGACCAACCAGACCGCGACGATCGTCAGCCCCATCAACGGGAATACGATCCCGAGCAGCACGAGCCCCGCGATCCAGCCGCGCATCGGCGGCGTGCCGCGTTCGCGCGACGGCGCGCCCAGCTTCCCGGCCGGGCGGCGTTTCCACCACATCACGATGCCCGTGACGGCCATTGCGGCCAGCCCGAGCGACAGCACCGCGCAGACGATCTGGTTCGCGAGCCCGAAGTAACGGCCCATGTGCAGCGACGTGCCGTACGACACGGCCTGCGATACCGCGCCGTAGTCGTCGTAGCGGATGTCCTTCAGCACCGCACCGCTGTACTGGTCGATATGGATCGTCCGCTCCGCCTTCGGGTCGGCCGGGAAGTACGACGCGGTGAACACGCCGTCCGGGCCGGACGGCAGCGCGAGCGTGTAGCCGCTCGTCACGCCGAGCCCGGCGACGATCGCGATCGCGCGTGCCAGCGGCAGCGGTGCCGGCGTCGGCGCCGACGGCGAATGCGGAACCGGCACGTTGCCGACTGCCCACGGCGTTTGCGGCAACGGCAGGTCGTCCATCACCATCCCCGGCATCGACTCGCCGGATTCGTGGTGATGGCCGGCCGGCGCGGCGGCCGGTGCAGACGCGGGCCCCGCGGCAGCGCCCGGGCGCGTCGAGCGCACCGACGCGTCGCCCCATGCGCCCTCCGGCGCGCCGAGGTTCACGGTCGCGGCCAGCGCCTTGAAGTTCTTGCCCCACGAGCCCGACCACGGCAGCCCCGTCAGGATGAACGCCACCGTGCCGGCGGCGAGCCAGATGCCGGCCGTCGCGTGGATGCTTTTCCATAGCGGCCGGCCGCGCAGCGACAGGTCGGGCCGCAGCGCGCGCCCGACGCGCGCTGCGCCACGCGGCCACCACAGCGCGATGCCGGTGCCGATCATCACGAACGTCCAGCACGCGGCGAGCTCCATCAGCAGTTCGCCCGTCTTGCCGAGCAGCAGCTTGCGATGCAGCATCCGGTCGACCTGCATGAAGCGGCGCTCGACGCTCAGCGTGCCGAGCATGCTGCCGTCGTACGGATTCACGTACACGCTCTCGCGGCTGCCGTCACGGAGCCGGAAACCATATTCGGCGCTGCGATCCGGCGCGGTGGAGACCTGCACGGAAACCGGCGTTGCATCGGCCGGCATCGCGGTGCGCGCGTCGGCGAGCAGCGCGTCCGGGTCGAGCCGCGGCGTGGCGCGCGGCTCGACGACCAGCCGGTGCGGATATAGCAGCGGCTCGATCTGCGGCTGGAAGCAGTAGAGCGTTCCCGTGATCGCGAGGATCACGAGGAACGGCATCACGAACAGGCCGGCATAGAAGTGCCAGCGCCAGAGCGTCCGGTAACCGGCGCTGGTGGAACGGGCGGGCGAGATTGCCCGCTCGACGGTGGTCGACATGGTGTCAGCTCCTCAGGTTCGTTGATCGGCGCGACCGGCGCGGGCCGGCTGTCGTCAACGTGCGGCACACCCGCCTGCGCGCGTCGACGGAACGGGCGACGCGGCGTCATGCGCAAGCGGTGCGCAGGGCGACGTCGCCCGCGCGGCGCGGGCATTCGGGTGAACGCTTGAATCAGGTCGTATGAAACGAACGGCGTGAAGGCTCGTGCACGTCGACGTGCATGAGCCGCGGGGCGGAACGTTCAGCAGAACAGAGGAGGGGCGCGGGAGGGCGGGCGATCGTCGAAGATCGATCGCACGAAGGGAAGGCAGTCGAAGTGAACCCGGAACCGCCGCGGCGCGGCGGCGGGAAACAGCAGCACCAGCAGCACGAACGACGCGAGTGCCGTGAACAGCGCGGCGCCAAATGCGCAGAAGCTGTCGCCGTTCCCGGAGGACGCTGTTTTGTCGGCATGCGCGTCGTGTTTGAGCGCATCGACGAGCGCCAGCGCATCGTTGGCCGGCGTGATCGGCGCGCCGGCATCGAAACGGGCAGTCAATGCCGCCACGTCGACGATCAGCGGGCCGCGGCCCGAACACAGCACCACCGAGCCCGCGCCCGGACCGTCCGGATCGAGCATCACGGCGCCCGACATCAGCGCGCGGGACAGCAGCGTCACGAGGAGGAAACCCCACAGAAGCTGTCGCGCGACGCCTTGCCGGAGCAGGAAGCGGCGAAGTGCGTTCATGGCGCGCGATTGTACATCCGTTTGCGGGGAGGGGCCGGCGCGCAGCGCCGATGGGGATGGCCGGTCAGATCCGGTCGAAGCGGGCAACGTTCACGGGGTGCGCCTTGCATGGACGGAACCGGGTGCGGCGCCCACTTCGCTTTCGCTGTCGTCACCGTCGGCCAGCAGATCGGAAAGGTCGGCCGGCGGCAACCGCGTCATCGTTCGCTCGATGTCGTGATCGTAGCGGCGATCGTTCGGATCGGAATGCTTCTGCGCCGCGCGCCCGTATCGCTTCACGAACACGCCGGGTTCGCCGGCCAGCCGGGACTTTCGATTCCTGACGCTCATGCGGCGAGGTTATCGTGCATGCGGGCCAAGCGTGAATGGCCGGCGTGGCTGCGATCGTCGTGTGCGGCAATCGATGCGTTGTGCCGGCTCAAACCGGATACGCATCGTCGACTTTCAGGTTCGCGAGCCGGAACAGCGTGCGCAGCGTCTGCGGATGAATGTCGCGGTGCGCGGCGAGCGACGTCAGCATGAAGTCGAGCACCTTCGCGTAGCGCAGCAGCACGAGGCAGCGCGCGAGATCGGGCGTGCGGCTGCGCATGTCTTCGGCGAGCTGAACCATTTCGGTGGACAGCGTGCGCGCCATCTCGAGTTCCATCTGCTGTTTTTCGGTCCAGTCGGGCAGCGGCTGTTCGAGCACCTTCGCGAGAAAGAGCTGGAACGACGTATCGGACGAGTTGGGCAGCGCATCCATGACGGGCCTCGTTGCTTGGGCAGATCGTTCGGGCGTATCCGTGGACGCGCCCGAAGATGGGTTCATGTCCGCGCGGCGATGGCGCGGCTTTCATCCGAACGGAATGCAGGTTCCGTACCAGCGCCGCAAGACGATCGTCGAACCATGTTGAGCCGTGATACGGCGGGGGGCGCGAGTCCCGCCGGTACTGGGTTGCGGAGGCGGACGAGGCGTGCATCCCTACGCGGGGCGCGGTGGACGTCCGGTGCACGGAGCGGCTCGGCGAGGCGAAATGCTTCAAGGATGTAACGTAACGCGGGCATAAAACGCATTGCGCGTTTCCGCCGGCGGACGGCCCGACGTACCGGTTCGCGCGCGCCGCCGCGCCTGCAATGCGTTCGGTCGGCCGGGCGCGGCGGTACGGGACGGCCATCATTGGTCAGCGGAAACCGTGGCGGATACGCCGGGTGTTTCAAAACCGAGACGGATTCGCGAGCGGTGATCCGGTGCGTGACCGTCCAACTGGCCCAGCGAATTGCGGGCCAACTGTCCATGGGCAGACGGTGTGCCTTTGCCAACAATCTCCGGATCATCCCTGCGAGGTTCGACATGAGCGTCCACGCCTTTTTCTCGGCCAACCTGCTGCTGGCCTACACGGCTTATTTCATCGGTACGGCCAGCCCCGGGCCGAGCAATCTCGCGATCATGTCGGTCGCCGCGAACCAGGGCCGCAAGGCAGCGCTGGCGTTCGCGCTCGGCGTCATGTCGGGGTCGATGTTCTGGGCGACGGTGGCGGCGCTCGGCGTGTCGGCCGCGCTGCTCGCGTGGTCGAAACTGCTGGTCGCGATCAAGCTCTTCGGCGGGCTGTATCTGCTGTGGCTCGCGTTCAAGTCGGGGCGCACGGCGCTGTCGGGCAAGGCGGCGACGTCGCCGAACGCGGCGGGCGAGCAGCGGTTGTCGCGTTTCTATGCGCGCGGCGCGATGCTGCATCTGACCAATCCGAAAGCCATCCTCGTGTGGGTGTCGATCGTCGCGCTGTCGTCGAACGGCGCGGGTGCGTCGCACGGCGCCGTCGTGCCGGGCTGCCTCGTGATCGGGTGCGTGGTGTTCGGCGGCTATGCGCTCGTGTTCTCGATGGACGGTGCGCGCCGGCTGTACGTGCGCGGCCGGCGCGCGATGGAAGCGTGTCTGGCCGTCGTGTTCGGCGTGGCGGGGATCAGGCTGCTGGTGTCGAACGTTTGAGGCGACACGCGTCGCTACCGCGTTTGCCGCGAGGGCCGGTCAGCCGGGCGATCGTCATGTCGGTGGCCGAGTCATGCAGGGCCGGCGATACCATGGGGGGCGACGTGTCGGCCGATGTGCCGGAGTCAGGGCATTGCGCGGCCAGGCTGCTGCCCGACCTGGGCAAGGGCGAACACCGTGCAAGTCCGCATACAGTGTGGTGCAGATCGTGAAGAATGCACGAGGGGCCGGGAGATCGTGATGGTTCGTTTCGTTCGCTTGTTCTTGTTGCTGGCGGGTCTGTGTACTTGCTCCCTGGCGTTTTCCGTTGAACCGGCGACAAATAATCCTCTGCTGTCCAAAGTACGTCCGTGGTGCATCGGTCGCCTCGTGTTCGATCGGCCCGTTTCGAGCGAGATCTCGAATGAGAGTTACAACTACCGCGGAGAAAAACTCGTCACGACGCACAACGTGCCGGTGGAGACCTACGACGCCAAGGTCACGGCGCGCGAGACGGAACTTCGCACCAAGCAACGCGTGAATCCCGTCAATCTGAAGGAGATGACGGGGCATGCGTGGCTGGAAAAGGCGTTTTCTCCGGTGCTGCATTCGCGGATTTTCGTCTTCAACGATGCGGTGGCGAAGGCGGCAACATTGCCGTTCGATACCGAGGGCTATCTGTTCGCGAACCGCACGCTCGTCCATACGACGGGCATGATCGGCGCGGATGTGCTGGACCGAGCCGAAAGCATCTATAACGACACCTACCGCCGCATCAAGGTGCGCGATAACTGGACCGTGCCGACGGAATCGGGTTTCTGCTTCGACGGCGGGATTGTTACCGGACCGTCGACCTACACGGAAGAAGTGAGCCAGTCGTTCGCGCTGATGCCGGGCCGGCCGGCGCTGCTGGTGATCAAGTTGCGCGACGCGGTGGATGGGGATCAAGCCCAGCCGCTCACCAGCAATCTGTCCGCGTTGCGTGCGAAACTCGATCGCATGCCCGGCAGCTATCGTATCCTGCGGCAGGGCAAACGGACGGTGGCCGGCATGGACGCCGAGGAAGTGCTGTTCGCGCTGAAGGACGGCGACGTCACGGTGTACCGCTTCTACCTGCTCGCGCCGGGGAATCCCGCGACGGTGGCGCAGCCGCATACCTCGGTCGAACTGCTGCTGGGTGCGCCGGCGCGCAGCGATCTGCCGCCGGACCGGTCCACCGCGCCGGTCGATGAGGCGGCGGCGCTGCAGACGTGGGACACGCTGGTGAACAGCCTACGCGCGCGACCGGGCGCGGTCTGACCGGAGGCGGGCGAGGCGGGGGCGCGTGCTGAATCGAATGACTCCACCGCACCGACGCGCGGCGGAGATTCCCGCATCAATCCGCCCGACAGATGGGCGTGCCTGCTTCCACCGTCAGCCGCCTGCTGGCGCTTGCCGGACTGTCCCGGTTGAGCGATCCGCAACCGCGTGAACCAATTTAGCGCTACGAACACGAGGCGCGGGGCGACTTGCTGCACATCGACATCAAGAAGCTCGGTCGTATCGTGCGTCCTGGCCATCGGCACGATACGGCGGATGGCGTTGGCCGGAAGTAGCTGTTCGTCGCCGTGGACGATCACACCCGGATTGCCTTTACGGCGATGTACTCCGACGAGACGAAGCGCAGTGCCGTGCAGTTCTTGCGCGACGCAGTAGCGTGGTAGCCGGGCTCGGCGATGTTGCGCCGATGGCCAGACTTCCCGCGTCGAGAAACAACCTCGTGACGCGTCACAAGCGTTGACGTTCTACACCTTGCTATTTTTAGCAATCGTCAGGTCAATAGGCAGTAGAATCGGCCGGTCCAGCATGTCAAATTAATGACGATAAGTGGGCAAATATAATAAAGGGACGGAACATGAGCGCGCAGGATATTCTGAGGGCGATTCAGGGCGGCCTGATCCAGAGTGAGAGACTGGTCAAGCTCGATACACCGCTTGGCCCCAACGTGCTGTTACCGCAACGTGTCGCGGGATGGTCGCGCATTGGTCGGCATTTTGAGTTCACTCTCGATGTCCAGTCGACCAGCAGCAATATCAAGCTGAAACAGTTAATCGGTCAGTCTGTCACCCTCTGGCTCCAGCAGGCTAATCAATCCTATCTCCCCCGCCACGGTTATGTTTATTCGGTCCGGCGACTGGGATCAGAAGGCGGATTGACCAGTTACCAGATCCGTTTTGCGTCGTGGATGAATTTCCTTAAGTTCCGCCGCGACCAGCGCATCTGGCAGGACAAGCCGGTCGATGAAATCCTGACCGACGTTTTCAATGCGCATGCCCAGGCGAAAGGCCAGTTCAGATTCGCGCTTTCGAAACCGCTCGAACCGCGTTCGTACTGCACGCAATATGAGGACGACTGGACCTTTGTCCACCGGCTGATGGAATCGGAAGGACTGTTCGCTATCTGGACACAGGCCGAGGACGGCAAGGCGCACACGCTGACGATCACCGACCGCTTGGATACATGTGAACCGCTCGCCCCGCAGACGGTGCCGTTCTCGCACGACGGCATGAACAGCGAGGTTGACGCGCTGCTGCACTGGTCGGGCATGCGAAACCTGCATAGCGCAGTTTTGGCAACGCGTACGTTTGATTATAAGAGCCCATCGTCGCTCGCCAATCCGAAAGGCACCCATGTGCCTACGGTGTCGCACGAGTTGCCGGAGGAACTGGAAGTCTACGAATACACCGGCCCCTATACGTACCTGAAGGACGATCGCGGCGAGCACCTGACCAAAATCCGCATGGAGGAATGGGAGTCACGCGCAAAACGCTTCTATGGCACGGGCGGCCTGCGTGGAGTGGATGCAGGACGATGGTTCGAACTAACCGGACACCCGCAGCATGACCAGGATTCCGCTGCCCGACGCGAGTTCGTGGTCATCGAAGCCGCCTGGCTGATTGAAAACAATCTTCCGGGATCCAGCCACCATGCGAATTTACCCGGCAGCCTGCAAGGCAGGCTGGAAAACGCGACGGGGGCGGCTGGCGTCACCCATCCCGACGGCTCCACGGGTTTTTATTCCGTCGAGATCGAAACGCAACGCAAGTCTGTTCCATTTCGAAGCCCATTCGAACACCGCAAGCCCGTCATGCAGATGCAGACGGCAACTGTCGTCGGGCCGCAGGGCCAGGAAATCTATACCGACGAGTTCGGTCGTGTGAAGGTCCAGTTCCATTGGGACCGGATCGGCGAGCGCAATGAGCGCAGCTCGTGCTGGGTGCGTGTCGCGCAGCCGTGGGCAAGCGGCGGCTTCGGAGGTATCCAACTTCCCAGAATCGGCGATGAAGCGGTCGTCTCGTTCCTCGATGGCGATGCGGACCGGCCGATCATCACGGCGCGAGTCGGGAACGGCACGAATCGGCCGCAGTGGAACCTGCCCGACCAGCACCCGCTATCGGGATTCGTCAGCAAGGAAATCGGCGGTGTACAGAACAACGTCTGGCTGAAGGACGACACCCAGGGGCAAGTGCAGACGCAGATACGCAGTGACCACCTCGAATCGGGCTTCCACGCAGGCTATATCACGCGCGTGAGCGAACCGGCCGGTCGCGGCGAGAAGCGTGGCGAAGGGGTCGAGCTTCGCACTGACGGCAATGCAGCCGTACGTGGTGCGCGCGGGCTGCTGCTGACGACCCATCCCCGCCCCGGCGCGACCGGCGACGCGTTCAGCGTCGATGAGGTCAACCTCCAATTGGCAAACGCCCAGGACACCGCAGCGAGCCTCGCACAGTCCGCGCAATCGGCGGGCGCGCAGGACGGCGAGCAAAAAACGGTTGCCGGCACCCTGAAGGCACAGGCGAAAGGCATCCAGGGCGGTGGGACATTGAAGCAGTTCGAGCAGCCGCATCTGGTGTTGGCGAGTCCCGCGGGTGTCGCCGCCAGCACGCCGGAACAAATTCACCTGAGCAGCGGCAAGAGCACGGCAGTCACGACCGGTGAGCACGTCTCCGTGAGCACCGGCGGCGGCTTCTTCGCGAGCGCGCGCCGGGCGTTGCGTCTGTTCGTCGCCGAAGCGGGCATGCGGCTCGTTGCAGCGGCAGGCGACATCGATGTGAAGGCGCTGAAGGACAGCATCAATCTGCTCGCAAAACTGAACGTGACGGTGACCGCTAACAAAATCACCATCAGCGCCCAGCAGGAAGTCGAGATCAACGGCGGCGGCAGTTATACACGCTGGACGGCAGGACTGATCAAGAGCGGCACATCGGGCGGCTTCGAAGTGCACTCGGCGAGCCGCACCCTTACCGGACCAGATAGCGTCAGCACACCGAATATTCCGGCATTGCCTCCGGAGAAGGAGCAACTGCATTTCGCGTTAGGGGCGCTGCCCGGCGAGGCGCACCAGTATGTTAGCGAACCGTTCGATCTGTACAAGGGTGGCGCAAAAATCGGACAAGGCGTGACGGACGAATTCGGACGTGTCGTCGTGAATGATCATGAGCCTGGTACGCCGGCCTATCAGGTCAAACTTGCCAATGGCGGACAGTTTGATCTGAAGGTCAAGGACGCGCTGCAAGGTGATCCCGATCACCACGACCAGCGAACCAACCGAGGCGAACGGCTGGACGGATAACTGCATCCTGACCCACTGACAAAGAGGACCTGAACGTGGTCGACTGTATCTTGAAATCCCAAAATCCAGCAGCGGTCTCGATTGACGAGCAGTCGCGAGAGGCTAAGTCATCGGCACAATGGCTGCTGGAAAAGCGCAAGGACATTGCGCCGATTACCTATGAAAACCACCTTGAATTCCTGGTCTGTGGGGAAGAAGGGTTCGCGAACATCGCAAATGACCTGAAGCTTGCGAAGGGTTCGGTCAACCTCTGCTGCTGGGGCTTCGACCCCAGCATGGAACTCATCCGCGACAAAAGCAAACCGAAATGGCCACGCGGCCAGACGTACGGTGAACTGCTTGAAGAGGTCGCGAACAAAGGCGTCACTGTGCGGTTGATGGTCTGGTACGACGAAACAGGCTCAGCCAAACAGAACAATGTCCCAGGCTACTCCGACACCGGGCACAACCCGTTTACCCATCTGCCCGCTTTTGTCGTGGGCACTTCGAAGTCGCCTTACGACAGCAAGGATCGCCAGAAGACCTGCATCGAATGGTGGAAGACCCACCACCCGAAGGGAAATTGCAGTGGCAAAAACAAGAACCTGCTGGTGACATTCCGCTCGGTTGATTCGGCGGATGCCACGCACGCACTGGCCGATGAAGAGTTCAAGCCGCAAGGGGGGATGTTACCGACCAACGAACGCCCGTTGATGACGGACTATCCGACTCATCATCAGAAACCAATCGTGATCGACTACGACTACGAGAACGGTTACAAAGCAGTCGGCTATGTAATGGGTCTGAATTCCGTGACCGACTACTGGGACACGACGAAGCACGCTATCGATGATCCTCTGCGGGAATTCCTGACAAGCAAAACACTAGAGGCAGAACAGGCTCACGAGCAGGCAACGCTGGATCAAGCACCGACAAAGGGCTATCAGCATGTCCGCCCCTATCAGGACTATGCGTGCCGCCTGTTCGGTCCTGCGCTCAAGCGAGTGTATGACAACTTTGCACGCGACTGGAACCACTACGCCCCTGATACACACCGGATGCCGGAACTTGCGGCGATACCGAGCAATATTCAGAAAGTGCCTGGCAATCCAAATCACGCTGTGCAGATCGTTCGTACACATCCTAGGGATAAGGATAAAACGATCAAGGAACTTTACTTCCATGCGAGTTCCTGGGCGCGCAACTACATCTATATGGAGAATCAGTATTTCTTCTATCCGACCTTCGCTCAACAACTGAAAGAGACACGAAAAGATCACTGGAAGGCGTGGGCGGAAAAGTCCGGAAGACCCAGTAGCGAGATGGGAGTCCTGTACATGTTCATCGTCATCCCGCATCCTGAGGATGACGGGATGATTCCCCGCACCTACGACATGCTCACCGAGTTTGGTGCGAGCGATCCGACAGCGAACAACCCGGCAATGTCCAATCAGGGGGCCTACGATAAAGACAATCATCGGGATCAAGACTATCCCGACGCGAAAACTGTTTCGTACAAACGGGATACGGGGATAGGTCCGGTCTTGTCGCAGACCAAGGTTCTCGATCATCCCAGTGTGCAGGAACTGGCATCCACCTATGGAATCAAGGTCAGTGTTGCCCGACTGCGTGCAAGCGGGCCGATCCCCGGTCAAGATATGGCCTACCGTGAAATCTACATCCACTCGAAGCTGATGATCATTGACGATGTATTTATCACGGTGGGAAGCGCGAACATGAACCAGCGCAGCATGACAGCGGATAGTGAGATCAACATTGGCGCGACCGGATTGGACTATGCTGCTCCATTGCGGGAACGGATATTCAAGCTCCATTCTGGCGGCGATATCACGGGCAGCGGTGACTTTAAAGAAATTCCTAACGTATTTGAAGATTGGAACAGGCGCATGGCCAAAAATCGTAATGTCTGGAAGGGTGGGAAAGCGGCTCTCAAGGGCTTTCTACTTCCGTTTGAAGATCACCGCGCTACAGGCACGATGCACGCCCAAGTGACCGTTCCATCGACGTCAGACACTTCAGCCCTTGCCTGAGATGAATCGATTCAACGCGAAACTCATCGGCCTCGTTCTGCGACTTCTATTCGCCAGCCTCTGCCTGCTGGCCGCCGACTCGCAGGCTAGCCCCTTTACAGCCCTGACCAGCAAGCTGAGTGCATCCATGTCCGACCTGCCACGTTACGAGAAACTGCCGTTGTTCAGTCCGCATCGCAAGACCTTCACCTGCGTGTATCAGGACCAACATGTACCGCCCATCGATCCCCAGGCGGAATTGTGGTTCCAACAGGCGCTGGCGCTCGATGACCCAAACATTGACTACGACAAGCGCGATTACCCGAAGATCTACCAACTCTATACGCAAGCAGCCGAACGCAATCACTGGAAGGCCATGCTAAATATTGCCTCGCTGATACTGAGCGATCATTCAGGGGTGCCGACCCATGATCCTGAGACTGCTATCCGCTGGGTGGAAAAGGCGATGAAACTGGGTGTACCCGACGCCTACGACATGATGGGTATCTACCATCAAAATGGACTGGTTAAAGGTGCAGACGCTACCAGTGCCTACGCCTTCTTCCAGCGCGCTGCGGATATGGGTAGTCCGTCCGCACAAACCTTTATCGGAACAAAAACAGACGCCGCACATGACGATCCAGGCGGTGAATTCTGGGGCAATCTACCGATTGCGACACAAATGCTGGAATGTGCCTTATCTCAAGGATATGGAGACGCGGCGGACGAGCTAGGACTTATCTACGCACGAAGCAATACCCCGGAAGGTAAGGCACGCGCCCTAAAGGTTTTGCACGAGGGTGTAAAGCTCGGAAGTGCTAAATGCGCGCATAGTCTGGCACCAGAGTTTCGGGGCCTCGACCTCACCGATGGTACCAATCTAGTCGGCCATATCGACAAAGCGCGCGCTGAGCGGTACAGCAAGCTCGGGGATGCGCTCGAGTTCTATCAGGGCCGCCTGAAGCTGCCTAATCTCGACAAGGTGCTTCCGTTGCCGCCTGCATCGTTGCCCAAATGGGACGGTAAAGTACAGACGTTGATCGACGGCGCAAAGGCCGTGACGCCACCACCCAAACCGCAGAAGAGTGCAGCGCTGCAAGGCCGCGAATTCATTCCGAGCGGGTATGCCGTGGCCGCACGCGAGCAAAGCACGATGGTGGTCTCGGGCAACGAACAAGTGCCGCATGATGGCTATTGGCTCGCGCTGTACGGCCCCCCATCGGCCTCCAAGGCCGATCTGCTCCCCGCCCGCCGGAACATGCCGGAGCGCTATCGGACTGGTGAGCGCTTCGAGGCATCGTCATTCGGCTGGCTAGCCGCTGAGCGGGTACAGTGGCATTACCTTGGTGAGGCCTATGCCATGCCCCCGCAACGATACGATTTCCTGAAGCACATGATCGATGCCGGGCTGCTGCGTGAAGTCCCCGAACCCGCTTCGCCAGTCGGGTGTAACGGTCAACAGCGTTGCCCGCAGACCGGGATATGGGAAAGTCGCGTGGCCGATGAACATCCGTTTGCCGCGTTGTACAACCGCTGGGATCGTCAAGCGTTCGTCGAGAAAGGGCAAGCGTTTCCGCCTGCCGGAGACCATTTCATTGATGTCGCTATGTCGGATGTGCGATGGACGTACCTGGGCAGTCCGAATGCGGAAACTGGTATGCCCGGCATCTATATGATTGGTTTGTAAACGGACGGGTCCGCTACGCAGCTGTACGCAAAGAGGAAGAAACAAATGGTTCGTCAGGTCATTGTGGTGGGCGATACGCTCGCGCCGCATGGCGGCACCGTTACGACAGGGTCGAATGCCGACGTGGTAGACGGCAAGGCGATCGCCCGCAAAGGCGATACGGTTGAATGCAACGAGCACGGAACGCAGACGATCGTTGAAGGTGACGCGAACGGCATGATCGGTGGCGCTCCGGTTGCGTTGCACGGGCATCGTGCGACATGCGGCTGCACGCTGGTCAGTCGCTCAACCACCGTGTCGTGGTCCTGAGCGTCACAGGATCACCGACGCGGCGCAGACGCGGATAGAAGGAGGGGGTGGCCGGCATGGGTGAATATGGATTCGACATTGACAGCCGGGCATCTACATCGAGGGCATCGGCGGCTTTCGTCATTCCGATACCGTGCTGATCGGCGACGAAGGCCCGATCCCGCCGACCAGTGATCCGCTCGATCTCGACGTGTTGACGTTCCCGGTTCCGGCGTAACGCTCAGGCGCAAAAAAGCCGCTGCACAGGCGTATGCAGCGGCTTTCTCCGAACGTCCTGCTTCAGAAAATAAACCCCGTATTGATGAACTTCGAGTAGTGGTCCGACACGATCGAATCGAGCAACTGCTTGCTGTCTTCAGTCTGCTTCGCCGCGACCATCGAGCGGATCGAGAACGCGCGCAGCGCGTCGCTCACCGATAGCGTGCCTTCGGCCGAATCCTTGCGACCCGCGAACGGGAACACGTCGGGCCCGCGCTGGCACTGGCAGTTGATGTTGACACGGCACACCTGGTTCACGAGCGGATCGACGAGCGCGCCGATCTGCGCCGGATCGGAACCGAAGATGCTGACCTGCTGGCCGTGATCCGACGTCGTCACGTAGTCGAGCGCGGTGTCGACATCGTCGAACGGTGTAACCGGAATGATCGGCCCGAACTGTTCCTCGCGGTACAGCTTCATCCCTTCCGACACCGGATACACGACGGCCGGATAGAACAGCGTCTTGCTGAATTCGCCGCCCGAGTGGTTGACGACCTGCGCGCCCTTTGCCCTCGCGTCGTCGATCGCGTCCGTCATGTAGGCCGTGCGATGCATGCCGGGCAGCGGCGTGATGCTGACGCCTTTCTCCCACGGCATGCCGATCTTCAGCTGCTCGAGCGCGGCGGTGAAGCGCTTCAGGAATTCGTCGACGATCGAGCGGTGCACGAGCAGCATTTTCAGCGCGGTGCAGCGCTGGCCGTTGAACGACAGCGCGCCGAGCAGGCATTCCTTCACGGTGAGGTCGAGATCGGCGTCGGGCAGCACGATCGCCGCGTTCTTCGCGTCGAGGCCGAGGATCGCACGCAGCCGGTGCGACTTCGGGTGCTGCTTCTTCAGGTGATCGGCCACCTTGCTCGACCCGATCAGCGCGAGCACGTTGATCTTGCCCGACGCGAGCATGTGCGGCACGACCACCGCGCCCGGCGCATAGATCGTGTTGATCACGCCCTTCGGGAACGCGTCGCGGAACGCTTCGAGCAGCGGCTCGAACAGCAGTGTGCCGTACTGCGGCGGCTTGAACACCACGGTGTTGCCCATCAGCAGCGCGGGGATCAGCGTCGCGAAGGTCTCGTTCAGCGGATAGTTGTACGGGCCCATGCACAGCACGACGCCGAGCGGCGTGCGGCGGATCTGGCCGATCGTGCCTTCCGCGATCACGAAGCGCGAGTTTGCATTGTCGAGCTCCTTCAGCGCGTCGATCGTCTGCGTCATGTACGTGACGGTGCGGTCGAACTCCTTCTGCGAATCGGCGAGGCTCTTGCCGATCTCCCACATGATCAGGTTCACGACCAGCTCGCGCTGCGCGACCATCCGCTTGATGAAGTCCTGCATGCACGCGATGCGCTGCTCGACCTTCATCGTCGGCCACTCGCCGCGGCCCGCGTCGTACGCGCGCACCGCGGCGTCGAGCGCCGCGTCGCTTTCCGGCTCGCCCATCACGGGGTAGCTGCCGATCTCGACCTGCTCGACGCTGCCGTCCGCCTGCCGCACGCACACGGGCGACAGCACGGTCTTGGTCGCGCCGTCCCACGGCCGCAACGCGCCGTCGACGAGAGACACGCGCTGGTGGATCGGCGCAGTCAGCCGGAATTCGGCGGGGATGTCCTGAAAGGCGGGAAACAACTGCTGCAGGGAGGCGGAATCGGGCATGACGGTCTCGGTTGACGGGGTGTCCGGGAAGGACGGGCGATGCGAATCCTGAGCTGAATGATCCTCGATGCTGAATCGGCATCATGACGCGCACACGGCGGCGCGTCACGCGGGAACCTGGCCGATTCAGCGAATGGAACCAGTTCCATTAAAAAGGAACGCCGCCGCGAATGCAAGAATTGCCGAATCGCGTCACGTTCACTGTAAATATTCCGAAAGATTGTTTCCGAATCGCCGATATAACTGGTTGAGTGCTACCGCAAACGTTTTACTTCGCCCGGTTTGGGCGGATAATGGCGCGGCGCGGCGAAGAAAAAAAATGAAGTGAACCTGAGAGCAGACGTAGTGAAGAACAGAAGAAGGTCCGCCGCATTGCCGATGCGAGGTCGGCTGCCCGGAGCGCCGGGTCGGGGTTGCCCGGTCCGGCGCGCACCGGACCTTGAATGCGTCCCGCCTGCTTTACAAGATCCTTTGTGATCCTCTCCAGTCTCTTTGTCGCCGTATCCCGAACCCCGCCTGCTACCTGACCGTCTCCGCACGATGCACTTGTTGCGGTTCACCGATTCCTTTCGTTTTGCTTGCGTCGCCGTGCTTGCAAAAATCGGGCTGACCACAGATTTGTGCCGGCTTGCCGACGCGGCACGCATGCGACGCCGCCGCACCATGACGCTGGCGCGCCGGCGCCGTTACTCGACGTCCTCGTCATCCTCCATATCGGCGTCGTCCGCTGCACGCTCCGGCGCCGCATACGCGCTCGCCTGCTCGAGCAGCCAGCCGCGAAACAGCTCCAGCGGCTTGCTGTGGCTGAACTCCGTCGGATACACGAGGTAGTACGCCGAATCGCCGACCGCCGCCGCGTCGCACGGCACGACCAGACCGAGCTGCTGCAACTGTTCCTCGACGAAGAACTTCGGCACGAGCGCGATCCCGAGCCCGGCCGCGGCCGCGCTGATCAGCATCGTGTGCAGCTCGTAGCGCACGCCCTGCATCGTGCGGATGTCCTCGACGCCGTGCGTCTCGAACCACTGCGCCCAAGCACCGGGGCGCGTCGTCGAGTGCAGCAGCGGATACGCGAGCAGATCCTCGTTGCGCTCGACGGGCCCGTCGAGCAGCGTGGGCGAGCAGATCGGCACGACTTCCTCGCCGAACAGGTAGTCGGACGACGTGCCGGGCCAGGTCGGCTTGCCGTAGTGGATCGCGGCTTCGAAGTGCGTGTCCTCGAACGAGAACAGGTCGGTGCGGCTACCCATGTTCACGCGCACGTCGGGCGTGCGGTCGTAGAAGCTCTTGATGCGCGGGATCAGCCAGTGCGACGCGAACGTCGGCAGCACCGCAAGCTCCAGGTAGCCGCCGCCGCTGCCGTGCGCGATGATCGACAGCGTGTCGCGGTCGAGCGTCTCGAGCGCGCGCCGCACCTGCGTGCCGTACAGCTTGCCGGCGCGCGTCAGCACGACGCGCTGCTTCACGCGCGCGAACAGCCGCACGCCGAGGCTGGCCTCGAGCGTCGCGATCTGCCGCGATACCGCGCTTTCGGTCAGGAACAGCTCCTTGGCCGCGTGCGTGAAGCTCTCGTGGCGCGCGGCGGCTTCGAAAGCCACGAGCGCGCCCATGTTGGGAATCTTGAATTTACGCATGATCTTCTATTCGTCTGACGAACGGGCCCGCCCGGCGTGGGCCGGCGAACCAGGCAAGGGACGGGCAATAATTCCAAAAACTCATCACGTGTCAATTTAATCTCGCTTTACGCCCGGCTGCAACCCTTTGAATAATGCTCCCCACGCAAGGCAAGGCGCCCGCTGGGCAGCCGGCCGACGAGTTGCCGGCACGTTTGCCGGCGGTCCCCGGAGACGAGAATCCTGATGCGCAATCCGAATATCGAGAGCTTGCTGACGAAGCTGCTGGGACAGGCGAAGACCGACGCCCTGTTCTCGACCCTGAACATGCCGGCCATCCTCGAAGAATGGGAAGACGGCGTCGTGACGCGCGCGGAAATCGCGCAGGCGATGAACATGGCGCTGTTCGAAGGGCTGCTCGAACGTTCGGCGAACGGCCGCGCGTACACGGCCGACGCGATCGAAAGCGGCGGCTCGGTCTACTTCGACCACGGCGCGCTGCGCACGGTGCGCTGGCCGCACACGGGCGCGCTGCCGCCGGGCGAGGCCGCGTTCACGCGCATCCTGCGTCCGCTCGGCTTCCGCCTGAACGGCCGCTACCCGCTCGACAAGCTCGGCATGACCGGCCGCGCGTATGCGCATGAAGACGCGCCGGACGAAATCGCGCAGTTCTTCGTCAGCGAACTGCATCCGGAGCGTTTCTCGAAGGAATTCCAACAGGCCGTGACGAACGTCGTGAGCTCGTCGCGCGATCCGCTGTCGCCGGCGGCCGTCGCGCTGCTGTGGGAAGTCGAGCGCGAAGGCTGGCTGTCGCTCGACGCCGCGCGTGCGCTGCTGCCGGAGATCGTCGGCGCGTTCGCGCGTCAGCACGACCTGCCGAACGAACTCGACTACGAAACGCTGCTGATGGAATCGGCGGAAATGGCGTGGATCTCGACCGAAGGCAATGCGTTCAACCACGCGACCGACCGTGTTGTCGACGTGTTCAGGCTGTCCGACGAAGAGAAGGCGAAGGGCCGCCCGATGAAGCCGGAAGTCGAGCGTTCGCGCTCGGGCCGCGTGTTCCAGACCGCGTATCGCGCGGATACCGTCGAGCGCGAGTTCCGCACGCGCGACGGCGGCACGGTGAAGCGCAACGTGCCGGGTTCGTTCTACGAGTTCATCACGCGCAAGCGCACGTTCGACCAGGCGGCGCGCCGCTGGGTGACCGACCTGCGTTTCGACGCGGGCAACGCGCAGGGCATCTTCAAGATGACGGCGAACGCGGCGAAGTAACGAACGGAAGGCGGCGCGCGAAACGCGCCGCGACGGAAGTGACGAGCCGATCGGGCAGGGCGCGCAGGCGTCCTGCCCGATTTGCGTTTGGCGGCCCGCGATGCAACTGAACGTGCACGGCCGTGCGCGCGGCGGAGCAGCGCGTCGTCGTCGTCGATTGCATGGTCGGGAGGATGAGTGTGCCGCGGAGGCGGCAGGCGCGCGCCGGGGGGCGCCGCGCCGTCACAGGATGTGCGTGATCAGGTAGAACAGCACCAGCAGTCCGACCGGCACGCCGAGCAGCCAGGCGATCAGGTATTTGCCCATGTCGATGTCCTGGTAGCCGCGACGCCGGCGGCGCCGCGGCGGGTTGGTGTTGCCGGTTGCGTTACAGCTCGCGATCGAATTCCTTCAACTGCTTCTCGGCTTCGTCGCGGGCGATCCCGTAACGCTCCTGGATCTTCCCGGCCAGATACTCGCGATTGCCGTCGACCACCTTCAGATCGTCGTCGGTCAGCTTGCCCCACTTGGCCTTCAGCTTGCCGGCGAGCTGCTTCCATTGGCCCTTGATCTTGTCCTCGTTCATCATGTACTCCTTGTCGTGCAGGGATAAAAGGCGCGGCAGCTCGCCGCGCCGGGAGGTCAGGCCTTCGCCTTCAGGCCGGATGCGTTGACGTGCTTCACGCCCTTGATCGCGCGCGTCACGGCGACGGCCTTCTTCACGGCGATCTTCGTCGGCAGCACGCCCGTCAGCGTGACGACGCCGTCGACCGTCTTCACGCTGATGTCGACGCTCTTCAAGCCGTCGGTGGTCGCGAGTTCGCTCTTCACCTTGGTGGTGATCCACGTGTCGGTGACAGGCTGGTTCGATTCGGTCTTCATGCCGTTGCCGGCCGACGCGTCCTGCGCAATCGCGTTCGTGAGCGGTGCGGCACTCAGCAGGAAAGCCGCGCTGACGGCGAGCAGCGTCGAAAGGTGCGGGGTCTTGTCCATGGGTGTTCTCCTTCGATTGGCGTGAGGAATGGGTGACGGCGATGCGCGGTGCTCGTTACCGCGCGATCGGCGTGTCGTAGCCGGGCTCGTGCGGCGGCATGTCGGGGCGCGGCACGTCGGGCGGCACCGGCACCGGCGGATCGGTGCCGGGCGGCGGTTCGGGCGGCGGTTCGGGCGGATCGTCCGGGGCCGGCTCGGGCCGCGTCGGATCGGGTGTCTGATGCAGCTTCATCAGGTGTTCTCCTCGGCGGTATGGAAGGGCAGCGCATGAGCGCCGATGCAGTACCAGCGTACCGGCGCGAACGCACGCGGACATCGCGCAAATTCACCGGGTCGGCTAGTGCGTTTGCACCGGGGACGGAACGGCGGGCGGGAACGGCAGATGCGTGCATCCATGCGCCACGCGGGAACCAGCGAGGCAGGGCCGATGCCGCCCCGGTGGGCGGGGTATCGCACGATGGCGGCGCGGCGTGCGAATGTACTATTGCGCATAGTGCATCCGCGCCTGTCGCCCGCATCGGCGGCAAGCGATCATCGCCACACGCGGCGGCCGTCGCGGGATGCGGCCGGACCGGCAACCATGTTGACGACGTGGACCCCCATTCAATGAACGAACCCGTAAACGAACAGGCGCTCAAGTCGCATACCGACCGGCGCCAGCTGCACCAGATCATCGCGGGGCTGACCGAGGGCGTGATCCTGGTCGAGCCCGACCAGCGGATCGTCTGGGCGAACGAGGCCGCGCTCGCGATGCACGGCGTGACCGAGCTGAAGGCGCTGGGTGCGGACGTCACCGAATACCGCGAGCGCTTCCGGCTGCGTTACCGCAACAACCACCCGGTGCGCGACGGTCACTACCCGATGGATCGCGTGATCGCCGGCGAGGAGTTCAGCGACGTGACGGTCGAAGTCGAATCGGCCGCCGACGAGACCGTGAGCTGGGTTCACCGCATCCGCAGTCTCGTGCTGACGAACGCGGCCGGCGAACCCGACTGCCTCGCGCTGGTGCTGCACGACGCGACCGAATGGGCGAGCGCCGAGGAGCGCTTCGAGCGCACCTTCAACGCGAACCCGGCGCCGGCCGTGATCTGCCGGCTCGACGATCTGCGCTACGTGAAGGTCAACCAGGGCTTTCTCGACATGACCGGCCACGCACGCGACGACGTGCTCGGCCGCTCGGTGTACGAGATCGACGTGCTCGAACACGCCGAGCAGCGCGAGCTTGCGATCGAGCGGCTCGGCGAAGGCGCGACGATTCCGCAGATGGAGGCCGTGCTGAAACTCGCGGACGGCAGCACGAAGGCGGTGGTCGTTGCCGGGCAGCCGATCGACATGAACGACGAAGCGTGCATGCTGTTCACGTTCATGGATCTCGAGCCGCGCAAGCAGGCCGAGCGCGCGCTGCGGCAGAGCGAGGAGCGTTTCGCGACCGCGTTCCGGATGGCGCCGGTCGCGACCGCGATCGTCACGGCCGACCGTTTCGAGCTGCTCGACGTGAACGGCGCGTTCGCCGCGATGACGGGACATGCGCAGGACGACCTGCTCGGCAAGTCCGCGGACGAGCTCGGGCTGTGGGCCGAACGGGGCGCGTGGCAGCGTATCCAGGGCCGGCTCGCGCGCGACGGCAGCGTGCGCGACGCGGACGTGCAGATCCGTACGCGCGACGGCGACGTGCGCGATTGCGTCGTGTCGGCCGAACCGGTCGCGATTCACGGGCGGGACTGCGTGCTCGTCGCGCTGCTCGACATCAGCGATCGCAAGCGCACCGAGATGGAGCTCGTCTACGCGATCGAGACCGCGATGCAGGACGCGTCGTGGTTCAGCCGCACGCTGATCGAGAAGCTCGCGAACGTGCGGCGCGCGAATGCGCCGGACGCGGGCGCGCAACTGGCGGACCTGACCACGCGCGAGCGCGATGTGTTCGACCTGCTGTGTCGCGGTCTTGCCGACAAGGAGATCGCCGGCCGCCTCGGGCTCGCGCCGAACACCGTGCGCAATCACGTCGCGACGATCTACGCAAAGCTCGACGTGCACAGCCGCGGCGAGGCGATCGTGTGGGCGCGCGAGCGCGGGATCGTCGGCGCGGCGGAAGCGAACGGCACGCGCGGCGAGAAGGGGGGAGCGAAGGGCAAGGACTGACGCCGCCGGTACGAATGCACCATGCGCGCTGGTGCATCCGCATCTGCCGCGCGCGGCGTCCGCCTGCGATCCTGTCCACTCGGCGGTGCGGCGCAGGCCGCTACATCGCCGGCTCTCCCCACCCATCGCAGGAGACGACCATGGACAGGAATCGCATCGAAGGCAAGCTGAAACAGGTGAAGGGTTCGGTCAAGGAAGCGCTCGGCAAGGTGACGGGCGACCGCAAGACGGAAGCGGAAGGCCTCGCCGAGCAGCAGGCCGGCAAGATCCAGGAAAAGGCCGGCGAGGCGGCCGATGCGGTGCGCAAGCATACGGGCACCGATCGGCACTGACCGATAGCGCGGCGCGGCAGGCGCCGCGATGATGCGCCATCGGCATCACCACGGCCGGCCTTTATCTACGGATGCCGGCGCATATCCCCACCGACGTTTTCCACCCACGGCTCACCGCTGCGCGGGCCGTGGGCCGGCCGCCAACGCGGAACTTGATGACAAATCCTCACAACATAGTTCCGATATTTCGTTTGCTGCACGGGTATTGGCTACCCACAATCCATTCACCTCTTTCGCGATGAAAGGTTCCACGGAGACGGAACCGCGGTGACCGGCCGGCGGGTCGGGCGCATTGAATGGCGCCCCCGCGGCGGACGGAATCACCGGCATGCGAGAGGCCGCCGACGCGCGGCAGTCGCGCGTTGCATCCCGACCCACAGAAGAAGGGCAGTCATGACGTTCCGCATTCGTTCGCTTTCCGGCATCGCACTGACCGCCGCGATCCTCGCGCTCCAGACGGGCGCGGCCCATGCGCAGGAAACGGTCGTCAAGGTCGGCGTGGCCGGCCCGCTCACGGGCGGCGGCGCCGCGTACGGCAAGGACATCGAGAACGGCGTGCGCATGGCCGTCGACGAAGCGAATGCCGCGCATACGACGGTGGGCGGCAAGCCCGTGAAATTCGTCGTCGCGTCGCAGGACGACCAGAGCGATCCGCGCACCGGCGTGCAGGCCGCGCAGCAGCTCACCGACGTGCAGGTGGCCGTCGTGATCGGCCATTTCAATTCAGGCACCACGCTGCCCGCCTCGAAGATCTACGCAAAAGCCGGCATCCCGATGATCACGCCGTCGGCAACCAATCCCGACATCACGCGCGCCGGGCTCGACACCGTGTACCGCGTGATCGCGACCGACACGCAGAACGCCGGCAACGCGGGCGCCTATGCGGCGAGCGTGACCAAGGCGAAGCGCATCGCGATCATCGACGACCGCACCGCGTTCGGCCAGGGCGAGGCCGACGAATTCGAGAAGGCCGTGAAGGCGAACGGTGGCACGATCGTCGCGCGCGAATTCACGAACGACAAGGCGGTCGATTTCAGCGCGCAGCTCACGAAGATCAAGAGCACCAACGCCGACCTCGTGTTCTTCGGCGGCCTCGACGCGCAGGCCGCGATGCTGGTCAAGCGCATGCGCCAGCTTGGCATCCGCGCGCAGTTCCTCGCGGGCGGCGGCGTGATGAACGCGAACTTCATCAAGCTGGCCGGCAATGCGGCGGAAGGCGCATCCGTGTGGGAGTACGGGCAGCCGCTGTCGCGTCTCGCGAAAGGCAAGCAGTTCGAAACGAAATTCAAGCAGAAGTACGGCGTCGACATGCTCGCGTATGCGCCGTTCGCGTACGACGCGACGTGGATCGCGATCAACGCGATGCAGAAGTCGAACTCGACGAAGCCGGCCGATTTCAACGGCGCGCTGAAGGGTACGCGCTACGACGGCATCACGGGCACGATCGCGTTCACGAACACGGGCGACCTGAAGAACCCGAGTTCGACGCTGTATGAAGTGAAGAACGTCGCATGGCAGCCCGTCACGACGAAATCGGCGGACTGAACGCAACAATCGCGCGGGCTTTCGCGGCGATGCCGGACGTGCTGAAATACCGTGAGCGATCGGTTGCGATCGCGGCGCACGCCGGAGCAATAGCCGCACAAGCCTGCCCGCGCGGCGCCGCGCGCGACGCGGCACGAACAACCATCGGGCGCGGCCGGCTGGCCGCGCCTTTTACGTGCAACTGGAGTCAGTCGTGAGTTCTCAAGTCGTCATCGTCGGCGGTGGTGTGATCGGCAGCTCGATCGCCTATTTCCTGCGCGCCACCGATCCCACGGTCGCCGTGACCGTCATCGAACGCGACCCCACCTATGCGCGATCGTCGTCGGCGCTGTCGGCCGCGTCGATTCGCCAGCAGTTCTCGACGCCGCTGTCGATCGAGATGTCGCTGTTCGGCATCGACTTCCTGCGCTCGATCGGCGAACGGCTCGAAGTGGACGGCAACCGGCCGTCGATCGATCTGCACGAAGGCGGCTACCTGTTCCTCGCGACGCCGGCCGGCGACGCGACGCTGCGCGAGAATCATGCGCTGCAGACCCGCCTCGGCGCCGATATCCGGCTGATGGATCGCGATGCGCTGCGCGCGAAGTTTCCGTGGCTGAACGTCGACGATCTCGTGTCGGGTGCGTATGGCGTGAGCGGCGAAGGCTGGTTCGACGGCTACGGGCTCGTGCAGGCGCTGCGCAAGAAAGCGCAGGCGCTCGGGGCGCGCTATGTGCCGGCCGATGTGAAGGAGGTCGTGCGCGACGGCCGCAAGATTACGCATGTCGTGACCGGCGACGGCGAACGTTACGCGTGCGACACGCTCGTCAACGCAGCCGGGGCATGGACGCGCACGCTGTCGTCGATGATGGGCATCGACATCCCCGTGTATGCGCGGCGCCGCAGCATCTTCAACGTGTCGTCGCCGGCGAAGCTCACCGATTGCCCGCTGCTGATCGACCCGACCGGCGTGTATTTCCGGCCGGAAGGGCGCACGTATATCTGCGGCACGTCGCCGAGCCCGGATCGCGACCCGGACGACCTGCCGCTCGACGAAGTCGACCACGACCTGTTCGACGACGTGATCTGGCCGACGCTCGCGAATCGCGTGCCGGAGTTCGAGGCGCTGCGCGTCGAGAATTGCTGGTCGGGGTACTACGAGTACAACGTGTTCGACCACAACGCGATCATCGGCTATCACCCGGAACTCGATAACGTCGTGTTCGCGAACGGCTATAGCGGCCACGGGCTGCAGCAAGGGCCGGCGACCGGGCGCGGGGTCGGTGAACTCATTCTGGGCGGGCGTTATGAAACGCTCGACCTGTCGTCGCTCGGCTGGGAGCGTGTGCTGGAAAACCGGCCGATCGTCGAAAAGAACGTCGTGTAGCGCGGCGTAACCGCCCGGTATGGAGTGGGCGGGATTCTCCTTGTGTCTCAAACCCATTGGCCCGACGCTGTCGGGCCTTTTTTTGTTGTTCGCGGCATGTCGTTTACCGAGCCTGAGCAGGCCTTCCGCCTGGCCACCCGAAACTGATTCGCAATGCAAATTAATAAAAATTGGCATCGAGGTATCAACGCAATGGATGAAGGTGGAATGCGCATGCCCGTCATTGTTGTGCGCTGCATCCGAAGCAGGTATGAATTTCACGGGTTGCCTTCCCTTCCAATAGTCTGATATTTTCCTTACTAAATGCTGAATTGCGAAATGCGGGCAAATGTTTCCGAATAGGCGCCGTACAAGAATTTATTCGGTAATTAATGCGCGTTACCAATAACCTTGATCAAAAGAGGATGGCTATCGTGACTCCGATTAGAACCGCAGTGAGCGTCTGCACCGTGGTGGGTGCACTGCTGGCGACCATGGGGTTGGCTGGCATCGCGTCGGCCCAGGCTCAGACGGCGGGCACGACCGTCACGCCACTGGCTGCCGGTGTCACGTCGAGCGGCGCGGCCGAGGCTCAGGTGATCGAGGCGGTTCGGGACGGCGATATTTTGACCATCAAGGTGCGGTTCAAGCCCCTCGTCGATCACAAGACAGAAGCGCTCTATGGCTCGATTAGCAAAAGCGATTACGAAAACAGTTTCTATGTCCTTGCCGGCAACAAGAAACACCTGTTGCTGACGGATAGCCATAATCAGCCGCTGACCAATCCTCGCGTCATCCTCAGCATATCGAAGGATTCTCCCGTTGCCGGCACCTGGTATGGAAAATTTCCCGCACCGCCGAAGAACATCACCAAGGTGTCGCTGACGATCCCCAATGTCGAGACCCTCGACGGCATCAAGATCACCGATCGATAGCGATGAATCGAGCGATCAAATCTACTCTCGCGGTACTGATGTCGATGACGACTGCGAGTGGGGTTCTCGCGCAGGAGCCGCCCTACAATCGCGACATCCGCGATCTCAAGCCGACGATTCTGGACCTGAAAGGGCTGTCGTCCGATACGAACAGCGCCAGCCTGGATCTGTCCGCCCGGGTTGCCGGGCTTGCCGCACAGCACAGTGGTCTGTCCGTGCGGCAAGACAAAACGGCCGTCAGGGTGTCGATGATGGGCGATGTCTTGTTCGATTTCGACAAGGCGAGCATCCAGCCGTCCGCCGAGCCGACACTCCAGGACATTCTGCGGCTCATCACGTCCATTCGCGTCGGCACTGTCGTTATCGAAGGACACACCGATTCCAAAGGTTCCGCCTCCTATAACCGGGACCTGTCGTTTCGACGGGCAAATGCCGTGGCCGACTGGCTCATCGCGCACGGCGCGGAAAAATCGCGGCTGTCGGTCAAGGGCTTCGGCGGCAGCCGGCCGGTCGCGCTCAACACGCTGAAAAACGGTGCGGACAATCCGGACGGACGAAAACTGAACCGGCGTGTCGAGTTCGTCTTGCCGAATGCAACCAGCGCGAAATCGTCACCGTAGCGGCCGCTCGTCCCTTCGAGCTTCTCCGAATGGCCGCAAACGAGGCGTCGCCACAGGATCGAACGGCATCGGCCAGTGATTCGTCATGCGAATGAGTCGCTGTCGTCCGCGATGAAAGATTATTTCCGGTGACTCGGGCCAGACGGGTTTCGCTTTGTCCCCTGGCGGTTGTGTTGTCTCGATTGGACCCATGCCTTCCGGCGTGGGCCCCTATTTTGTCGGGCGTGTTACCCGGCGCCGTAGACGGCGTCGCGCAGATCGATCGTGTATTGGCCGTTCATCCCTTCGTAGAGCGTGTTCGACAGCGACACGACAGTGAGCCCGCGTGCGCGATCGACGAACCACGAATGACCATACACGCCACCCCAGCGCCACGTGCCGACGGACTCCGGCGACGCAGCCGCGCGCGGGTCGCGCAACACCGAAAAACCGATTCCGAATCCCGCGCCGGGCCGGTCCGGCAATTCGAGATCGCCGGTCTGTACGCGGCCCATCTCGTCGACCAGGTCGGCCGGCAGGATGGTGCCGCCGCCTGCACGCAGCGTGTCCAGCACCGTCAGCACGTCTCCGGCGGTACCGACCATCCCGGCACCGCCCGACGCGAACGCATGCGCATCGAGCGCGCGCGACGGCGAGTACGTCACGCCGACGAATCCTTCGACGATGGGCACGGTCTCGTTCTCGGCGAGCCGATGCGGCTGCGGCGTGTCGTTGACATAGGGCGTAGCGAGCCGGGCGGGATCGCGCGCGACGAAGGCCGTGTCCCGAGCGCCGAGCGGACGAAGCACGAGCGCATCGATCGCGTCGGCGAGCGGCACCCCGCAGACGGCTTCGATCAGCGCGCCGACGACATCGATCGACAGCGAATAGTTCCAGTGGGTGCCGGGCGCAAACAGCAACGGCACGCTCGCGATCCTGCGCAGGTTTTCGCCGAGCGTGATCGACGCGCCATCCAGCCCGTCGGAGACGCCTGCACGTGCGTAGGGACCCTGCGCGTCGACTTCGTTGAAGCGATAATCGAGGCCGGCGGTATGCGTGAGCAACTGCTGCACCGAGATCGTCGGCACGCGGCCGTCAGGCAGCGCCGGACGGAACTCGGGCAGCCAGCGCGTGACGTCGTCGTCGAGCGACAGCTTGTGTTGTGCGACGAGCACCATCGCCGCGGCAGAGACGATCGGCTTCGTCACCGATGCGAGCCGGAACAGCGTGTCCTCGCGCATCGGCGTGCGCGATTCGCGGTCCGCGAACCCGGCCGCGCGGCGATAGACGAGTTCGCCGTTGCGTGCCACGAGGACGACTGCGCCGACGAGGCGCTGCGTGTCGAGCTGGCGGGACAGTACTGCATCGATGCGCTCGGCGAGCGCCGGATCGGTGGGCGACAGCAGTGACGATGCGGGAGAGGGGATCATCAATGGCTCCGTCGTGATGGGTCAGGCGCCATGTTAGGCGGCGCTCGCCGCAAGCGCCGTTAACCCTTACACGGAACAGGGCTACGTGCGCGGCACGGACCGGCATTGACGAACACCGCGCCGGATCGCAGACAAAATATGCCCCAAGCGGCGGGCGGCGTTCGTTAGAATCTGCTTTCGTCGAGGAAATGACGTCATTGCATTGGTGCAGAGCAGTATCGAGTCGCAGGCGCTGCGCGCCCTGATTCCATCGTTCATCTTTCACCGGAGGCGAGCATGCCAGGTTTACTTCCCGATGTTGACCGCGAGGGGCTCCTCGAATATTCGGTGGTGTACACCGATCGCTCGGTCAACCATATGTCGCAGCGCTTTCAGGGCGTCATGCGCGACATTTCCGCCACGCTGAAAAAAGTCTACAACGCGAAGTCGGCCGTGATCGTCCCGGGCAGCGGGACGTTCGGCATGGAAGCCGTGGCGCGGCAGTTCGCGACGAACAAGAAGTGCCTCGTCATCCGCAATGGCTGGTTCAGTTTCCGCTGGTCGCAGATTTTCGACATGGGCAGCATTCCGTTCGAAACGACGGTGCTGAAGGCGCGTCCGGTCGAAGCGGGAAGGCAGGCTGCCTATGCGCCGGCCCCGATCGAGGAAGTGGTCGCCGCGATCAAGGCAAACAAGCCCGATCTGGTCTTTGCGCCGCATGTCGAAACCGCGTCCGGGATGATGCTGCCCGATGCCTACTTGCGCGCGGTGGCCGACGCCGTGCGTGCGGTCGGCGGCATGTTCGTGCTGGATTGCATCGCGTCCGGCACGGTCTGGGTCGACATGCAGGCGAGCGGCGTCGATATCCTGATCAGCGCGCCGCAAAAAGGCTGGAGCGCGTCGCCGTGCTGCGCGATGGTGATGCTCAGCACGCTCGCGCGCGAGCGCATCGATTCGACGACCAGCACCAGCTTCGCGTGCGATCTGCGCAAGTGGCTGCAGATCATGGAAGCCTACGAGGGCGGCGGGTTCGCGTACCACGCGACGATGCCCACGGACAGTCTTACGACGCTGCGCGACGTGATGAAGGAAACCGAGGCATACGGCTTCGACAAGGTGAAAGCGGAGCAGCTTGAACTCGGCACGCGTATTCGTGCGCTGCTGGCGGAGAAGGGTTTCAGGAACGTGGCGGCTGAAGGGTTCGAGGCGCCGGGTGTCGTGGTCAGTTATACGGACGATGACGGTATGCGGTCCGGGAAGAAGTTCGCCGATGTCGGCTTGCAGATCGCGGCCGGTGTTCCGCTGCAATGCGATGAGCCGGAAGACTTCAAGACGTTCCGCCTCGGGTTGTTCGGCCTGGACAAGCTGCACGATGTCGATGGTGCGGTTGCGCGGTTTTCGGACGCGCTGGATCGGATTCTTTAGGCCGATTTAGCGGAGAATGTGCGCACCGGAATCGCTGCCGACAAGGTGCGCACGCTACTTTTTGTCCCTGCGGCCACCGCTCGTTCGTTGAGCGGTGACTTTTGCTTGATGTTGCAGACCGAGGTTCAAATCGGTGCGAGACATGGCGAGATTCGGTTTGCTTGAGATCGCCCGTTGCGCTTGACGGACACGCGGTGTGGGCGAATCGCTTCGCTGTCGTCCACGATAAACATAAAAGCGGGACCAGCGATCTGGTTGGTCCCGCTCCGCCGATCGTGCTTTGCTAGCGTGCTCGATCGTTACGTATCATCGCCGCCAGGATATATCCGGCGATTCGAGGATTCTCCTTGATTCTCCGAGTGCTGTAGCCGTACCAGTCATGCCCATATGGCACATAGACGCGCACGTTGAATCCTTGCGCAAGCAGGGCGTCACGTACTGGTTCGCACACTCCCAGCAGCATCTGGAACTCGAACCGTGACATGTCAATCCGCTCGCGTTGCAGCCAATTGGTCAGCGTGTCGATCAATTGTGCATCGTGGGTTGCAATACCCACGAATGATCCGGCCAGTATTGCGCTCGAAACATGTCGGACGAAGTGCGCATTGATCGCCGCACGATCCGTTGATGCACCGTCGACGAGATGCTCGCTTCCCTCTGCATAAATTCCCTTGCAAATACGCATGCGGCTCTTGCGAGCCTGTAGTGGAACGATGTCATTGTTCGTGCGCGTCAAATACGCTTGCAGCGCGATTCCGACTGCATACCCGTCGGCTTCGAGCTTCCGGAACGCGTCGAGAGTTTTCTGGGTGCAACTGACATCTTCCATGTCGATGCACGAGCTGATTCCGCGGGCTGCTGCCGCTCGCAGAATCGTTGAGATTCGCGCGATGCATGCGTCTTCGTCAAGATGCAGCCCTAGTGCGGTCAATTTGATCGAGAGTTCGGCGGGTTCATTTTTCGCACCGAGCGTCTGGACGAGATCGAGATAATCGCGAGTCATCGATTCCGCCTGACCGGTTGACGATGCAGTCTCGCCCAGCACATCGACGGTTGTTCGAAAGCCTGCTGCGTGGAGCGCTTGAATGCGCGTACAGGCATCGCTGAGCGTTTCGCCGGCAATATAGCGGCGAGAGATCTTGCGGATCAGCGAACGGGGAACGAGCGGGATGGCGCGAGCCGCCATCGTATTGAAAATACGCATGTTGTGGTCTCTTGAAAATGCACGCGCACGAATCTGGATGCGATCAGTCGATTCGAGCGACATCGCCGGACTGCTATTCACAACAGGTCCGGGACGAATGCCAAGGCGGATGCAATCACTGCATCGACGTAGGCGTTCAGTACGTTTTCGAGGGAGGCCAGGCAGCTGCGTACATTGTTCGAGGGGCTTTTTTGCAGTCAACTACGAGTTGATCAACGCCTGCTTGCGTTTGGTCAGTCAGGCACCGCCGATCGTAGCACGAGCGAACGAACGGCGGTCAAGAGCCGATGCGCGATGTATCGAGCTTGTGATTGTCAACGATTGGTGCGCGCCCGCCGGATGTCTCAAATTGGCCGACCTTTGCATGATGCAGTCGGCGGCAGTCGACCCGCTGCAGCCGTTGGATGCCTCGGCAACTCAACGGCAAGGTTCAGTGCCAAGCGGACCTTCGAATGTCCAACTGCATGCACCGGCGAAGGTCCTCAGACAGCAGCACTGATGGGCCGCTACTCCGCGCTTTGGTAACGGACTGCGCAAGCGGCCGCCCCGGGCTGGCCTTTACTCTCTTGACGCGGCGTCAGGAGCCGTTCAAGCAGATCGGCGCTGTCTAGCTGCGCAATCCACCAGTTCAAAGCGTTCCCTACCTTGTCCTCGCGCCAAGCGAGGTAGCCATTCGTGAATTCGCGCACACCCACAATGCGACGCGCGACCAGCCTGCCTTCGTGTATCGGTTCTTTCGCTACGAGATCGGGGAGCATCCCGACAGCGATACCTTCGCACAGTGCTTGCAGTTTAGCCGCGAGCGTCGGCACGATGATCCGCGGCTGTCCGTCACGGGTGGCCACAGATTGCGGTTGCAGTTCGCGAGAAGTGTCACTGATGACAACACCTCGATATCTTGCGATCGTTTCGCTCTCCAACGGCTCGGGCATTCGGGCGAGTGGATGGTCCGGTGCCACGACAAAAACGTGCCGGAGGGTTCCGATTGGCCGGGCCGCAATATTGGCGGCGTGCGGCGGCTCGCCGAACGCCCCTATCGCAAGATCGGCACGTCGCGTAATCAGGGCATCCCACACGCCCCCGAGCACCTCGGTGGAAAGACTTAGCTGGGTCTTCATCTCCAGGTCGTAGAAGGCATGGACATACGGCCACAAGGACTGGAATGGCAAGATTGCATCGACGCATAGTCGAAGCTCCGATTCCCAACTGTCTCGAATACCTTTTGCTTTGACCTCCAGGTGTCGAGCCGCGTTTAAAAGTCGACGCCCATCTTCCACAACAGCACGACCTGCTTCCGTGAGTCTCGCCCGTCTGCCGCTGCGATCGAACAGCTCGACATCCATGTCGCTTTCCAGCTTTTGCACAAGGTAGGTGAGCGTCGACGGAACTCTATGCAACAACTCGGCCGCCTCGGCGAATGTACCGGTCCGGTCAATTGCATCCAGAACTTCGAGAACTTCAAATGACAGCTTGGTCGCCATACAGCATCCTCAGATACTTCTATCGTTCACAGGCTTCACCGCGACGGCCGAGCGGCTTTGCCGCAGCAACGCTTCCGTGCAGTTGCCCAACCTTTCGAGGCTCGCTCGGATGCTGATCAGATGGACAAAGGCGATGTCGTCCCTGAGCCGGATGCATTTCCTGGATGCTCTCGTTGACGAAGCCTCCGGCCACTTGATGGTCATTGCGGCAAGAGTCTAAGGTACACGCTGCCGTTTGTCTGCTCGTGGCGTAACGCACAGTTGGCCAGGCGCATGATTCGGCACGCGTCAATTTAGTTGTCGCCCCGCTAATGCAGCCACGGGCAGTTTATCGGCAGCGGCGAGCGACGACTGAGCCGCGCTCCGGGTTAAGCGTCACGGCGTCGATCGATGCTCGGTGCGCGTGTCCCAAGACGATCGGACAGGCCCACATTCGCGCGCCTTCGCGTACGGTGCGTGGCGTGGCGTGGCGTGGCGTGGCGTGGCGTGCCGCGACGGATATGATTGGCACGCGTGTGTCCCTTGGCAAGGTACAGCCGACGTTCGAATGGCTGCTTGACAGCGATTGCCCACGACTGTAGATGACCGATATCGGAACTTCGTCGCAGGGCATCGTGTTTGCGCCGTGGTATTCGCGACCAGCTTCCGTTATCGACTCATTTCTGCCGACCGGAATTCCCCGAAGCAGCCATTCCCGTATCATCCGTCCGGTTCGCCGGGATCGCATGACCTGGCCACATCCCGCACAAATGAGAGGACGAGCGATGAAGGTCGAAGGGCGCGGCCACGGTGGCGCGATCGAGCACAACGCGACAGCCAACCCGAAGCGTGCCGGCATCGCACCTGTCCCGAAGAGCACCGACCCGCGCGACTACCAGAACGCGCCGGGTATCGCGGCAGTCATGCCGAAAGCGTTTCCCGACGGCTTCGTCGTCGCAGAACATCGGCATCCGCGCGCGCAACTCGTCTACACCACGACGGGCATCGCCGAAGTCATCGCACGCCAGTCGCTCTGGATGATCCCGCCTCATCGCGCACTCTGGGTCCCTCCCGACCTTCCGCATGCGATGCGTGCACACGGGCAGCTCGAAATGCGGACCGCGTACGTCGACCCGCGCGCGTACCCGTCGGCATACCCGAATCAGCCGAGGCTGGTAGACGTTTCGCCGCTGCTGCGTGAACTGATCGTGCGCGCGGCGTCTCTCCCGATCAATGCCCGTCCCGCCGGACGCGACGATCTCGTCATCCAGCTCATGCTGGCTGAAATCGAGTGGTCTCCCGAGCAGCCATTGCCGCTTCCGTCCGGCCAGGATCGGCGCCTTGCGCGGGTCTGCGATGCGATTCTGTCGAATCCGGCCGATCAACGAGCGCTGACGGCATGGGCCGATGAAGTCGGTGCGTCTAGCAGGACGTTGGCGCGGCTGTTCAATGCCGAAACCGGATTGTCGTTCAGCCAGTGGCGACAGCAGGCCCGGATTTCGGCCGCGCGCCCGTTGCTCGCATCGGGGCGCTCCGTGATCGCTGTCGCGGCCGAACTGGGCTACGAAACGACGAGCGCATTCTCGACCGTGTTTCGCCGGTTCACCGGCATGACGCCGAGCGCTTACGCGAAACTGTCCGATTCCGCGTAGCAAACGTCTTTCCAGAGCACGCGGGGCGCGGCATGTGCGCTTATCGTGTCGGTCATCGATACCACCGACCGAATGAGGCAAGCCGACATGACGCGATACGACATCGAATTTCCGTCCGAATCCGCCACGCTGCGAGGCTGGTTTTACGAGCCGGCGCAACGCATCGCCGATAGCGAAACGTATCCTGCCATCGTGATGGCGCACGGTTACTCGGCAGTGAAGGAACAGTACCTGGACCGCTATGCGGAGGTGTTCGCCGACAGCGGCTTTGCGGTGCTGCTCTACGATCACCGGAACTTCGGCGCAAGCGACGGGCATCCGCGTCAGGAGATCGACCCCGTGCAACAGAAGCGCGGCTATCGCGATGCGATCAGCTATCTGCTGACACGCCCGGATGTCGACGCCGAGCGCATCGGTATCTGGGGAACCAGCTACAGCGGCGGCCATGTGCTCGAAGTCGCCGCCATCGACCGGCGCGTCAAATGCGTGGTGTCGCAGGTGCCGACGATCAGCGGGTATCAGTCGGGCTTGCGCCGCACGCGTTCCGATCTGGTGCCCGCGATGCTGGCGCGCTTCGATGAAGACCGCCGGCAGCGATTCGCGGGCGGCACGCCGGCCATGTTGCCGGCAGTCAGTGCCGATCCCATGGCCGCCTGTGCGATGGCCGGCGCGGATGCGTACCGGTTCTTCACCGAATCGGCGGCGCAGTTTGCGCCGAGCTGGAGAAATGAAGTGACGTTGCGCAGTGCCGAGATGTCGCGCGAGAACGAGCCGGGCCAGTATGTCGAGCGCATCTCGCCGACCCCGCTGCTGATGATCGTCGCCGACCAGGATGTACTGACGCCGACCGACCTTTGCCTCAAGGCATGGGAAAACGCGCTGGAACCGAAGCGGTTGCTCCAGATCAAGGGCGGGCATTTCACGCCGTATGTCGAACACTTCGACGCAACCAGCCAGGCGGCGGCGAAATGGTTCACGCAGCATCTGTCCGGTACGCGTTGACCCGGCCCGGTCAGGCGAAAACGGAATGCGCGACGATGTCCATCCGTTGGCCCAAAGCGAAGCAGGCGAGCGCTGCGTCACTACCCGGCGCAAACGACGGCGGTCGGTGCTTTGTCATATCGAGTAATCGCTGTAATTTGGCCTGAAATCTTCTTTTCGATGACTCGGGCTAGACTGGCCTCGCCTTGATCCCCCCAAGGTGTTGTGTGTTCTCGGCTTGGCTCGCGCTTTCCGGCGCGGGCCAATTTTTTCGGTGAGCGAACGGGTGTGCCGTCGATGGCTGCATGTGGCAACATCGCGGTGATTTCCACATCACATCAGGGTGTCGGCAGACCCATCCATCCGAGGGGGACTCATGTTTGACCACGTCAAATTCGGCGTCAGCGACTATGCAGCCAGCAAAGCGTTTTTCCTCAACGCACTTGAACCCCTTGGCGTAGTGGTTGTGGGGGAGGGCGAGCCGTCGTACGGGGTCGAGCTTTGCCGGCCCGGCGAGCCTTCGTTGTGTCTGTTCCAGACTGCGGAGAAGCCGGCGCATCTTCACATCGCATTCACGGCGGAGAGCCGGCAGCAAGTCGATGCGTTCTATCGCGCGGCGCTGGACGCGGGCGGGAAAGACAACGGCGCGCCGGGGCTGCGGCCGCGTTATCACGCGAACTACTACGCGGCGTTTGTCATCGGGCCGGACGGGCACAATATCGAGGTGGTTTGTCAGCGGGCGCAGGGGTGACGCGCCGCGTATTCAACCAACGGGAAAACAAGCGATGAGCGCCTGCGAAACGCATCAATCATGATCGTCGGCAGAAGCCGGCCAGATCATCGACAATCTGCGGAATTCAAAGGATGAGAGAGGGGGCAGGTGCATGCGCGGGTTCTATAAGACGCTCGGAGTCATCCTGGGCATTTCCGTCGTCGGGCTCACCGGTGTTCAGGCGGCATCCGGCGAATCTGCTTTCCCGCGTTTCATGCAGGCGGAGGGCAAGCACGATGCCGACGGGCTCCCGCTATCCGGCGTGAAACTCTGCGTGCTTCCCGACCATGCACCGTGCTTCGAGATGCCGCCCGCGCCGCTTCCCGATTCCTCGAAGGCGCTGTACCAGTTCGGACTGAATCCACGATCCGAACGGCTGCCGATTGCGTCGGGCGGCTCCTGGGTTTTCTTCTCGGGGATGTTCTCGGGCGGTGGCAGCGGGATGCTGGAGCGCGTGGCGGTATTGCGTTATGGCGCGAACGGCAAGATCGAGAACCTGATGCCGAAAGTCACCGCAACGGAGATGGCCGACCGCGCGATGTGGAAGGTGCCGGAAGTATCGCCCTATCCGCTGTTCGTTCGGGCGGATTATGTCTGGGGCAAGGGCGAGAGTCATTTCGAAGCGCACTTTTTCGATGTCGACGCGTGGGTGTTCGATCCCGCCACCAGCCAGTACGAGAAGCGGTTTTCCTACCGGACCACCCGGCGCTACGACAGGGGTGAGGGTTCGGATCATGTGCTGAGCGCCGAGCGCGGGGAAATACTGCGACGCCTCACTGCCGGCAAATAGGCTGTACGCAGGGGCAACAGGGTATCGGTCGGGACGATCGATTGTTCTCGGCGGGCGCGAACGCCCGTTCAAGACCGGCGCCCGAAGCCTTATCGCTGCGCTTCCCCGTACGTCTCCTTGCACACCTCGCGGAGCGCGTCGACGAGCAGGTCCCGCGCCGGCGAGCGCGAATTGGCGGCGCGGGTAAACAGCGCGATCGGCGGGAGCGTCCAGACCAGCGAGTAAGGCACGATCGCCACGCCGGCAATCCGCACCAGCTCCTCCGCGATATCGGCCGGCACGATCGATACGGCCTCGTCGCTCGACGCAATCATTTCGCCGATCAGCTTCGACGAGTAGCTTTCGATGATCGGAACGGGTGACGGGATGCCCGCCGACAGGAACAGGTCGGTCACCTGTTCCCGCATCGGCGTATGCGGCGCGCCGAGAATCCAGTCGAGCGCGTGCAGCTTGTGCCAGTCCAGCGGCGTGCGGGCCAGCTTCGCGGCAAGACGCCGGCTCGCGATCATGCGCGGCTGCTGCTGATACAGCACCTCGAAGGAAACCTGGCCCAGATCGATCGCCGACGACGCGCGCCCGATCACGATGTCGACGCTGTGATCCTTGAGTTGCAGCAGGAGCTGATCGCTGGTGCCTTCGTGGATCGTCACGGTCAGGCGCCGCTCCATGCGCGATTGCAGCCGCTTGAGCGCCGCCGACAGCATCTGGCCGGAGATGAACGGAATCACGCCGATGTGCAGGTGGGCCGCATGCCCGGCGGCGACGGCCTCCATCTCGCGGGCGAGGTGGTCGAGATCCTTGATCATCGCCTTCGCCCGCTCGAGCACGACCGCGCCGAGCGCGGTGGGCCGCATGCCGCGCGACGAGCGCTCGAAGAGCGGCGTGCCGAACATGCTCTCCAGCTCGGACAGCGCGTTCGTCACGGCCGGCTGGCTGCTGGCCATGTGCTCGGCGACGCGCGTCAGCGACCCGTGCTGCTGGATCTGCAGCAACAGCACGAGATGCCGGATCTTCAGACGCGCGCCCAGCCGCCTGACCACGTCGTTTGCGTCGAAATTCATTGACTGGTCATGTATTCATCATGAAAAAGTGATGGGCCGATATTAAAACAGAATCATCACGTTATGGCGGATCCCTAGAATCCTCTTCATGGATCGCGCCGGGACTGGCCTGGCGCCCACGCCGGGACCCAAAACATGAAGCAGACAGAGACACAGCAGCAGGCAGCGTTCGACTATCACGAGTTTCCGACCCCCGGAAAGATCTCGGTCGTCGCGAGCAAGCCGCTCGTGACCCAGCGCGATCTGGCACTGGCCTATACGCCCGGCGTGGCGAGCGTGTGCGAGTCGATCGCAGCCGATCCGCTGCAGGCGCATCGCTTCACGAGCCGCGGCAACCTGGTGGGCGTGATCACGAACGGCACCGCGGTGCTCGGTCTGGGCAACATCGGCCCGCTCGCATCCAAGCCGGTCATGGAAGGCAAGGCCGTCCTGTTCAAGAAGTTCGCGGGGATCGACGTGTTCGACATCGAGATCAACGAGACCGACCCGGACAAGCTGGTCGACATCATCGCCGGCCTCGAACCCACGTTCGGCGGCATCAACCTCGAGGACATCAAGGCGCCGGAATGCTTCACGGTCGAGCAGAAGCTGCGCGAACGCATGAAGATTCCCGTCTTCCACGACGACCAGCACGGCACCGCCATTACCGTCTCCGCTGCGTTCATCAACGGGCTGAAGGTCGTCGGGAAGTCGATCTCGGAGGTGAAGGTCGTGACGTCGGGGGCCGGGGCGGCCGCGCTGGCCTGCCTGGACTTGCTGGTCGACCTCGGGCTGCCGGTTGAAAACATCTGGGTGACCGATATCGAAGGCGTCGTCTATCGCGGCCGTACCGTGCTGATGGACCCGGCCAAGTCGCGCTTTGCGCAGGAAACCGATGCGCGCAGGCTGTCGGAGGTGATCGGCGGCGCGGATGTGTTCCTGGGCCTGTCGGTCGGCGGCATCCTGAGCGCGGAGATGCTGAAGGAGATGGCGCCGCGTCCGCTGATTCTCGCGCTGGCGAATCCGACGCCGGAAATCTTTCCGGAGCTGGCGCATGCGACGCGCGACGACGTCGTCATCGCGACGGGCCGCTCGGACTACCCGAACCAGGTCAACAACGTCCTCTGCTTCCCGTACATTTTCCGCGGCGCGCTGGACGTGGGCGCGACGACGATCACCCGCGAAATGGAGATCGCCGCGGTTCACGCGATCGCGGGGCTGGCCGAGGAAGAGCAGAACGAAGTCGTCGCGGCGGCCTATGGCGCATACGACGTGGCGTTCGGCGCGCAATACCTGATCCCGAAGCCGTTCGATCCGCGCCTGATCGTGCGTATCGCACCGGCCGTGGCCAAGGCGGCGATGGAAGGCGGCGTGGCGACGCGCCCGCTGACGGATCTCGACGCGTATGTCGAGCAACTGCAGCAATTCGTCTATCACTCCGGCGCGTTCATGAAGCCGTTGTTCGCGACGGCGCGCCAGCTGGTGCGTGACGGCGGCAAGGCACGTATCGTCTTCACCGAAGGCGAGGACGAGCGCGTACTCCGCGCGGTGCAGGTGATCGTCGACGAGAAGCTCGCGCGTCCGATCCTGGTCGGGCGCCCGGAGGTGCTGCTGGCGCGCATCGAGCGGTTCGGCTTGCGCCTGCGACTCGGTCAGGATGTCGAAGTGACCAATCCGGAATACGACGAGCGCTTCCCGCAATACTGGACGACGTATTGGGAACTGCGGTGCCGGGACGGTATTTCGAAGGAAATGGCGCGCGTTGAAATGCGCCGCCGCCTGACCCTGATCGGCGCGATGATGGTGCGGCTCGGCGATGCGGACGGGATGATTTGCGGGACGGTGGGCGAGTATCACAACCACCTGCGGTTCGTCGACGAAGTGATCGGCAAGAAGCCGGGGGCTTCGACCTACGCGGCGATGAACATTCTGTTGCTCGATCAACGGACGGTGGCGTTGGTGGATACGCACATCAATGACGATCCCGATGCGGAGCAGATCGCGGAATTCACGATTGCCGCGGCCCGGCAGATGGAGTGGCTGAACCTCACGCCGAAGGCTGCGTTGCTGTCGCGGTCGAACTTCGGTTCGGGCAGCGCCGCTTCGGGCGTGAAGATGCGCCGGGCGCTGGAGATCGTCCGGGAGCAGGCCCCCGACATCCAGGCGGACGGCGAGATGCACGGCGACTGTGCGCTCGACGAAGGCTTGCGGTTGCGTCTTCTGCCGATGTCGCCGCTCAAGGGGGCGGCCAATCTGCTCGTCTGCCCGAACGTGGACGCGGGGAACATCGCGTACAACCTGCTCAAGACCGAGGCGGGCAGCAATGTGGCGGTCGGGCCGTTCCTGCTGGGTGTCAACGCGCCGGTGAACATCCTCACGTCGAGTTCGACGGTGCGGCGGATCGTGAACATGGCGGCGTTGACGGTGATTGAGGCCAATCGCAATGCGTCTGCCTGATTGATTGGAACTTGTGGGGGGGATTCAACCGGTCAATGCAACACCTCTGGCCTGCTGATCCGCTTGGGTCTTCCCCAGTTCGCTTCCACCCTGGGCAAGCAACGCGATGCGCTGCTCGCCTCGGACGGGAAGCAGCAGAACGATCCGACGAAAGGCGCGCTTGCGATCATCGAGGCGCTGAAGGCGAAGCACCCGCCGTTCCACCTGCTGCTGGGGCCGACGCACTTGACCTCGCGCGCAAACAGCTTGCCGCTATGGTCAGGGATTTTGATGCCTGGGAGACGCTGACCCGAAGTACTGCAATTGACGAACCGGCGTAGGTGCTGCTTACCGGTATTGCGCAGAGGATGCCCGTGTTTGATTCAGTCGGTCGCCGGCTGTCGAGCTTCCTGGTCTAGGGATGAATGGTTTCGCCGCGATTCAGCATGCCGATGAACTCCTCGATCTTGCGCACCCGCGTTGCGGGCATTTTGGCGTTCTGTATCCGAAACAGGATGGCGTAGCGGTTTCGGCCGCTCAGCGTCGCGAAGAATGCGCTGGCCTTGGGATTCGCATCCAGTGCGGCCTGCAGGTCGTCCGGCACGATCGAGTTGCTGGCGGACGTATAGGCGGCCTCCCAGCGGCCATCCTCTTTGGCTTTCTCGATTTCCCGCATACCCGAAGGAAGCATTCTGCCTGCGGCGATCAGCGCTTCGGCCCGCTCTTTGTTGAGCCTGGACCAGATGCTTTTTGCGGAACGTCGAGTGAAGCGTTGCAACCAGTATTCTTCGCTTTCAGTCTGTTTTTGGCCGTCGATCCAGCCATGACAAAGGGCACTTTCCAGCGCCTGTTCGTAAGTGAAGGTCGGCTGCCCGGCGCCCTTTTTGGCAAGGCGCAGCCATATCCCGGTCGAGGTACTGCCGTTTTGAGTCAACCAGTTTTCCCATTCATTCTGGTCAAGGAATGTCAGGCGAGGCTCAGTCATGGAGCGATCCGAATGGTTGCATTCAGCAGGCAGCGAGGCTTTTTCGTTCACTGAAGCCTCGTAGATTACCGATTTGTGCGGATTTGGGAATACCCGATTTATCGACGATTCAGCGTGTATCCGTCGGAGGGAAGACCCGGCCATCGCTTCGAATATTGCGATGCACGCCGGCAGTCACTTTAACAACGGTCACGACCGCAAGGGCCGTGAGGGCGCAACGCACGTGACGAAACAATCGCCGCGATTTGATTCCCACGCGATGGCGCATGCCCGATCATCCGGTCGCGCATCACGGCGGTCGCATCGTTGCGCCGCTCGACCGGATCGCATCGCGCATTTGATCAGCATCGCATAACAACGTCGCTGGTGCGATGCCCGGGCGCCCGCCATCGGTGTCGGCCGCATGATGTTTTCGGGGTCCGCTACTTCCGGTATCGTCCGATAATTATCTTTTATTTTCGTCTAAAATCTCGCTTCTTCTTACTTTAAGACGGAAAGTGTTTTGAATAGACTGACAAAAAACCTCTCGCGCACGGCCATTGCCGCATGCGTCGCTTATGCCGGGCTGATGCCTTTATCCCGGTCCGCTGAAGCCCAGGTCGAACCTCTGAAGAATCCGGTCTACGGCGTGACGCTCGACGACCTGACGAAGCTCGATGCGATCGTCGCGTCGCTGCAGAACCTGCCGTACAAGCCCACCGTGCGTGTCGTGTTCGATCCGGGTACGTCTGCCGCCGACTACTATGCCCCTTTGCTGCGCCTGCACGCGGTCGCGTATGTGATGGGCGAAGTCTACGATTCTTACTATTTCCCGACGGATCTCGCCACGTATAAAGCGAGGACGCAGGAGCTGGTGTCGCAGTTGAAGAACACGGTCGACGTGTGGGAGATCGCCAACGAAATCAACGGCGAATGGCTGCGTAACGACCCGAGCGGTACGAACACCGTGGTCAATTCGGAAGAGCAGCAGATCGGCCAGATGGTCGCCGCGGCCAACACGATCGTCAAATCGAACGGCGGCAAGACGGCCATCACGCTGTACTACAACGACGACAGCAAGGGCAACAACTGCTGGGAGAAGCCCCAGGATTACTGGAAGACGTGGCCGACGGCTTTCCTGTCGTCGACGGTTCGCCAGCAGGCCGACTATGCACTGTTCAGCTACTACCCGTATCAGGATTGCCCGGGGCTGAGTCCGTCGTGGAAAAACGATTTTGCGGCGCTGGAAAGCATCTTCCCGAACGCGAAGGTCGGCTTCGGGGAAATCGGCACGTCGGACACCGCCGCGCCGGCTTCGGTGCAGCAGAACCTGATCAAAACCTATTACCCGATGGTCAACAGCATGGCCGATCCGCGTTTCATCGGCGGGTTCTTCTGGTGGAACTATGCCGAGCAAATGCTCCCGTACTCGACGAGCTCGTACTTCCAGTTGCTGCGTCAAACGATCATCACGCTCAAGTCGCCGAACTGATCGCCCCATCCGTGTGTAACCCAAGCGTCAGCGCAGTTGCTCAGAACCACAATGTCGCGCGTACCACGAGACCACGTGCGCGTGCCGCTGACGTCAACGGGAATCGATATTGCACCGTGACATCCAGATAGCTCGCCGGTGCGCTATACGGCCCTTCGCGAAACCAGTACCGCAACTGGATGCCGGGCCCCGCGCCGATTGCCGTCTTGTCCTGCTGACGATTGTCGTGATCGCCGGCCACCGCGACGTGCGGGTAGACGGTCAGCCGGTCGCTGAGCATCGGCAAACGCCACGTGTGCCCGTAACGCAACTCCGAATAAATGATGTACCGGCCAGCCTTGATGAAGTACGCACCTTCGACATAAGCCTGCCAGCTGCGCCAGCTCGGCTCGGTGACCCTCAGGTCGGTGCCGGCTTCCGATGAATAGCCGAGACGCATCAGCCAGTCCGTCATCGACAGGCTGCCGACGTGGAAAAGCCGCTCGGCGGTCAACACGACGTTCTGATCGGGCAGCGGCTTGTAGCGTGCGCCCACCGAACCCTGTACGGTCGGCATGCCGGTCACGTTGCCCTCGCCGTCGTAGGCCGTGCCGTATCCGCGCACGAAAAACTGCAGGATGCGTCCGTTCCGATAGCCGATCTTCGGCGGCTGCCAATACGCCTCGATACCCGGCTGCAACACGCTGATGGTGCCTTGCGGGCCGAACGCGGCCGACTGGTAGGGCGCGCTCAGCACGAAACCCCAGGTGCGCTGAAGCTGCTCGACTTCCCGCCGATAGCCGAACTTGTGTTGCGCATCGAATGCGTGTTCGTTTTGATCGGCGTCGAGACTGTGTTCGAACAACTGGACGGACTGCTCGTTCAAGCCGATGCGCTTGGCGGCATAGCCCGCGTCCGCGTAGTTCATCGCGTTGCCGGCGCCACCGTCGAAACCCTCCTGAAATGCGTCGAGCGCCTCGCGATCCTTGTGTTCGCGCAGGAGGTCGTAGGCCTGCTGCAACTTCTGTTGCGCGGTATCGTCCACCGGCGCCTGAGGGGACTGATCGGTTTGCCGCGCCTGCGCCGCGATCGACGCGGCCATGTTCCGCTCGGCATCGGTCGACGCGTCGCCGGCGGCCAGGTCCGCCATGCGGATCGCGCTTTCTCGGTCGCCTGCCTGCAAGCTCAATTGCGCGATACGCAACTGAATCAAGGCTGATTTTTCATCGGCCAGCGGCGCCAGTGCAATGCCGGCTTCATGCGGACGATTGGCCGCGAGCGCACTGTCCGACCACGCGAGACGCAGGTTGCGCTGCTGTTCCTTGCTCCATTTCCCGATCGCGACGGCGGCCGAGAAATCGCTGCACGCGACGTCGTAATGCATCTGCCGCTGCGCCAGGTAGCCATGCTGCGCCAGTACCGCGGCGCTTTTCGGAAAACGAACGCGCAGCGATTCCACCATCGCGTCCGCTTCGTCGACTTTTCCTTCCCGCCTGAGTACATCCACGAACAGCAGGCCGAGCTGTTCGCTGCCAGGCTGAACCTTGAGGGCGCGCGACGCGTAGTCTTCCGCGCGGGGCAGGTCGCCGGCATTGATCGCCTTGTAGGCGCCATCGGCGAGCCGATAGGCTTTGGGCGTCAGTGGCTGGGCGGCGGATGCCGGCGCCTGCCAGGCGAGCGACACGGCGATCGCCAATGCGCTCAGCCGGGCGCAGCGCTTGAGGCTGGCCGCGATCGGGAGTCTCGCGCGTTTCATGCCTGTTCTCCCGATGGTTTTTGCATTGGAGATGCCTGCGGCGTCGCCTGATCGCCGTCGCGTACGCGTGCGAGTTCGACGAAGCGCGAGTGCCGCGCGAGTTCGGCGGTAATCTCCGCATCGCAGGCAATGAAATAGGCCACCTTCGCTCTGGCGCCGCGCCGCACGACGTCCTGTTCGTCCTGCGTAAGCGGCCGCCCGACCGCAACGTTCAACGTTCCGTCGTCCGCGGTTGAAAACGGGACAGCCCGATACGCGTACTGCAGCTCGAATGCGAGCGAGTCCGCGAAGTGGCCCACCGCCACATTGCCCAGGCTCACCCGGGGGAGATCGGCTTGCTCCGCGATCGCATCCGCCAGCGACTCGGTGGAGACCACACTGCCTTCGATCAACAGTTCGCCCAGCCGCTTGCCGCATGTCAGCTGTTTCTCCAGGCTTGCATGCAGTTGCTCCAGCGTGACCACGCCCCAGCCGACCAGGATCTCGCCGATCTTGAGGCGCACCTTCCCGAGCGCTTCGTTCGACAGGTAGGTATGACTGGTCTTGTCCCATGCGATAGGCTTGCCGCTTGCCAGGTGGCCGAGATAGATGCGCCACGCGCGGCAAACCGCATAGAAATTGATCAGGTTGTTGACGAACATCCTCGGAATCGAGAGCAGCCCCTGGACCGGGCCGTTCAGCTTGCTGACAAAGTGGTAGCGCTGCCCGGCGCGGGCAAACAGCATGACCGTGTTCACCCATAGCAGCGGAGTGATCCATGTGCTGATCGTGACGAGAGGGGCGCTGACTGGGATGACATGACCGGCTTTCTGAAGCGCGGCCAGCAACAGGAAGTTGACCAGCACGCCATAGGCAATCACCGAAAACAGCGATGTCACGATGCCCTTGCGATCGTGGAAGAACATGTAGCGGGTGAGGGGGCTGCCCTTCCAGCCGAGTTGCTCCCAGCCCTGAAACGCAATGCCGAGGATCCAGCGTGCACGCTGCCGGTAAGCGGTGCGAAATGTTTTTGGAAAATACTCGCGCGTGGCCAACAGGTTTCGATTGACGCCGCCGCCCTTTGAGCGCCCGGCCCCTGCATCACGCGCGATATCCGAAAGCGGAAAGCGGGCAAAGGTTTCCTTCATGCCCAGGTCCCTCAGCCGGAAGCTGAAGTCGTAGTCCTCGGTCAGCGAGCTGGTGTTGAACGGACAACCGTCGCGCTCCTTCATCGCCGCTTCGATCGAGCGCCGGCTATAGCACGACGCAACGCCTGCGCCCGGGACGATGCCGGTCAGGCGGGCCCGCACCGGCACGTCCTTCTGGTGGGTTTCGCTGAAGTCGTCCAGATAGCATCCGGCGACGAACTCGTTCCATTTCCGGGGCAACGACAGCACAGGAAGCTGGATCAGGTCGCTATCCGCAACCGCATGGTTGAGGTACTTGAGTTCGACCGGATGAATGACATCTTCGCAGTCGTGCATGACGACGCCCGCGAACTGAATATGATGGACCCCTTCGTAGTGCAGGATGGCTTCGATGATCCAGTTCAGGCAGTCTGCCTTGCAGGTCGGCCCGTCGTTCATGACCGTTGCGCGCGTCACCCTGCCCGGATAGCGGCGGACCATCCGTTCGACCTCGGCCGTGGTTTCGGCGTCGTTGTGATAGGTGCCGACGAAGATGACATATCGCTCGTACTCGATGGTCGCCAACGTGTTTTCGATCATCTTGGCGATCACGTCATACTCTTTCCAGGCCGGCACCATGAGCGCCAGATGCCGCTCTTCCTGGGCGCGCAGCATGCCGATATCGATCGTCGGCGATTTTTCGCGACGCAGAATGCGCCCGATTTCGAACAACCAGTAACAGGCGTCAAGCGTAAGGTCGTCCAGTGTGCTGACGAGGATGACGATTGCGGTCACAATGGTGACGATGTCGAGTGCATATAAATACGCACTCCATATCATATTATCCATCATTCATCCCGCGCTGTTATCTTGTATTTGATTATTTCCGCCGTACCAACGTAAGACGAAACGTTCCCCGTCTTCGTCGACCCCGTCACTTCCACTTTGCGGCTTGCGCCGTACAGACTTTCGTCGCTCGCACAAGACGCTGCCAGGCCTCGCGCTTTTTCGATGCGACCACGCAACATCATCAAGAATGCAACGTGTTCAGTGGATGACTTTTGAAAGCCGGTTTCCCCCGCCTGCTTGTTTTCGTCTCTACATTCCTCAACGTTTGCAGGCGTTCCCGATCCAGCGCCTCGCGGTGCTCCCAGCGCACCGTCTTCTCGATCCACTGCTCATCAAGCAAGTCGTGCGCCATCGCGGCGCCACCCTTGAGCTTCCGGGCGTCCGCGTGTGCCGCGCAGGATCGACCCATCGAATCCGGGCCAAATGTTTCAGTGCTGAAACACGCGGCCGACCGGTCTGATGAGAAGTCATTTTCAGGTCCTCCGTCGGACCCCGGCCGTCGCCGTCGGGAAATCGTCACGCGATTCCGGCGGTCACGGGCAGGACAGACTTGCGCCGAACCCGAAAAATCCGGCTCTTCCGTTGCCGTTGCACGCGTGAATCGCACGAAGCCATTGCGTGCGGCTATCTGTGGAATTCGGGGAAGAATTGGTTTTCCCTGAATCGTACGAACAGGATTTGGTCGTTTATCCGATTGAACTCGCGATGCCGGTCACGTTGCGCGCCTGAAACGTTTTATCGAAACCTCTTCGCCTTTCGGAGCACGTCAATTTCGCTGCCTTGGTCCGTGCCCATTCCAGACCGATGGTACGGTTCTAGCTTGAAATTAAAGCCATCCCCTCCCGGATTTTTGTCTGGTTTTCAAGCGCGCATTAAAAAATCACGACATAGCGACCTGATTATGAAGGGCGATTCGCCTTGCTCGTTTCGTTAACGAGATGAACTTATTTTGTATATCAAAGGATGAAAATCATGCATTCTCATCGCGATCGATCTTTCAGGAACGGGTTGAGCACCGCCGGATCACTCATCACATTAATCTCTACGCTCGTTTTCGCCGTCGGCGTTCAGGATGCGCATGCGCAGGAGGCAAGCAATTCATCTGTCATGAAGATCAAGCCGCCTCCATTACCGAACGGCTCCGCTCAGGTCAACGTGAAAGCAGGCATGTCCGACGAGGATTGGGGCAACGCATACAAGGAAACGGGACGACCGAAGTTCAGCAAGAAGACCGTCAAGAAAGTCAACGGCAATGTGGAACGTGACTAGGGAGAAACGGCCATGAAAAAGATCTTGCTCGTCATCGCCCTGCTTGCCGGACTCGCGCAAATGACCTTGCCGGGTACCGCGCGCGCGCAGGCCACCACCGCCCATACGCTCGTGCTGTACGACAATCCGGCCAACGACCCGTATTCGAAGCTCGGCCTGATGTACAGCATCATGTTGAGGAACCTGCTTGGCCATTTCAATGCGACGATCGATCTGGTTCCGATACAGAACTACACGTCCGGCATGGTCGGGAACCACGACGTCACGTTCTATATCGGCGACTACTACAACAACCCGATTCCGACGGCGTTCATGAGTGACGTGATGACCACGAAGAAGACGGTGGTCTGGTTCAAGTACAACTTGTGGCAGCTGGCATGGAACACGGCCTACACCTTCAACCAGACCTTCGGGTTCAGCTTTCAGGGCCTTGCCGGGATGAATGCGACGCCTTCGGCAAGCAATCCGAATCCCGGCTTCTACGATACGGTCACGTACAAGAACCTGTCGATGGTCAAGTACTACGCCTATAACGCGTCAACCGGCGCCATCAGCGCGGACCCGGATGTCGGGCTGACCCAGGTCGTCGATGCCACCAAGGCACAGGCGCTCGTCACGATCAAGAACAGCAAGAGCGGCGCAACCACGCCCTACGTCGTGCGCTCGGGCAACTTCTGGTACTTCGCGGATATGCCGTTTTCCTACATCGGCCCGACGGATCGCTACCTGGTGATATGCGACATCCTGCACGACATCCTGCAGACCAATGCACCGGTGAATCACCGTGCGCTCGTCCGTCTGGAGGACCTCGACGCGTATACGACGAAGAGTTCGATGCAACTGCTGACGAATTACCTGTATTCGAAGAGGATCCCGTTCACGATGGCGACCATTCCGTTGTATACGGATCCGAACGGCTATTACAACGGCGGCGTGCCGGAGACGATCCATCTGGCGCAGGCAACAGGCCTCAAGAGTGCGCTGAGCTACGCGGTAGCGCACGGCGGCTCGATCGTGATGCACGGCTATACGCACCAGTACGATTCGACGCCGAATCTGCTGAACGCGGTCACCGGCAGCGACTACGAGTTCTGGTTTGCGGTGCAGAATCGCCCGGTCGATGAGGACTCCGTTCAATGGGCGGAAGGCAGAATGGCCGATGGCCTGCTCGAGTTCACGACCAACGGCTACAGGGTTGTCGGCTGGGCCGCGCCGCAGTACCAGGTGTCGCCGGCGGCAGCGGCGGCCACGGCCCTCACGTTTCCGACGACGTTCCAGCGGGCCGTCTACTACACGGCGACCAAGCCGCAACTCGGGACGGGAGCAGCCAACCAGGACTTTTCGGCCGGGCAGTTCTTCCCGTACATCATCAACTCCGATTACTACGGGGAGCGGATCATCCCGGAGAACCTGGGCAGTATGCAGTACAACATCTGCAATATCGACAAATTCTCGTGTATCTCGTACACGTGGCAGCAACTCGTCACCAATGCGCAATATGGTCTGGCGGTGCGGGACGGTTTCGCGTCCTTCTTCTTCCATCCGTACTGGCTTGAACCCGATCTCGGCTTGCCGGCCTATCAGGACTTCCAGAGTCTCGTGACCGGCATCACGAATCTCGGCTATACGTGGGTGGACGGCACGACGGCCAAGTGATGCGAACGTGATGGCAGCCCGTGCGACCCGCCTTGGCAACGCGGGTCGCACGTTTGCGTTTGATCGGCTACGATGACGCGCAAGAATGCTTCCGGGGAGGCAGCGATGATCACGTACGCCATGCCGGCCTTGCGCAGGATTCGACAGCGTATGGGCCGGTTTCGACTGGCAGGCCGGCCGCGCCGGCCTGCTCATGCGTCGCGTTCGTCGCGGGCGACGACGCTCACGGCAATCGGAGCATCGCTCGTCATGGCCGCATGCAGCTGGACAGCGCACGACGTTCACGCTGACGGCATCGTCTGGCAGGTGGACAACACGACGACCCATCCCGTCGGAAACTGGCAGATGCTCGGCGTACGCGATCTGTTGATCCAGTGGACCGTCGTCGACGATACCGCGTACGTTGCCCACACCGGCATCCGACCCGCGGCGCGTCTTCCCGACTGGGAACGCATCGGGCGTGAGCCGTGGGCCAGAAACGTCATCCTGGGCCTGGCCGGCTACCAGGACGAAAAACGTGCGCGCACCCATTTGTCGACGCTCGCCGACCAGTCTTTGGAAGTGGCGCGCGCACCTTTCCCGCTGCATGTCACCGGCTACTACTTCCCGGTCGAAATCGATCCGACCTGGCAGGATGCGCCCAAGCTCGCCGAGATCCTGCAGCGGCTGCCTCGTCCGCTTTGGGTGAGCGTGTACGACCAGACCAATATCGGCGGAAAGGCGCTGGCGGACTGGCTCGCAGCGTGGCTGCCTTCGGACGTCGGGGTGTTCTTCCAGGACGGCTGCGGCGTCTATGCCCGCGAGCCCTACGTCGCGCGCACCTACCTCGACGAGCTGGCGTCACGCCTGGGCAAACGGCGCGTGCGGGTCATCGCCGAGGCCTTCCGGCCCGCCGAGCATGGGGGATTCCGTTCAGCCGGTGCCGAGGAATTGGGCAAGCAGCTATTGGCGTATCGCGGCTATCCGGTCTATCTGTTCGATGGTCCGCACTATGTGTCGGACGACCTCACGCGCGCGCTCGCAACCTGGGCAACCAGGCCGCATCCGGTCGAACCCGCGGGGACGGGGCACTGAAGCCGCTCCTGCGCCAGGGTGGGCGCATGGCGAAACAATCGGGCCGATTGGATATTCGTCGACGGCACGTGTCCGGAGCCCGGCGTCGAAACGCCGGCGCATGCGTCATTCCACCCCCCATTTGATGACCAAACCGCAAGACCTAGTGCATAGATATCGTTTGCCCCGGCCTTAATGACTATCGACAATCGTGGCTCGAATTCGCCGCCGTGGCGCCAGAAGCGCCCCGGTGGCAGGCACCTGGCGGCTATCCCGGCCGTCCGCGCCATCCAGCTCACGACGACATGTACGCGTTCACTCCCTCATTCCAGAATCCCGCCGGCTCGCCGATCCGCGAACTGTTCAAGTACCTGTCCGAACCGGGCATGATTTCCTTCGCGGGCGGCTATCCGGCCAGCGACCTGTTCGACGTCGACGGCCTGAACGCTGCTGCCGGACGCGCGTACGCGCAGCCCGTGCGCTGCCTGCAATACGGCCCGACCGACGGCCTCGCCGAACTGAAGCAGCAACTGATCGCGCTGATGGCGCGTCGCGGCGTCGCGTGCACGCCGGCCGAACTGCTCGTGACGACCGGTTCGCAGCAGGGTCTCGACCTGCTGCTGCGCGTGATGGTGTCGCCCGGCGACGTCGTGCTGACCGAACAGCCGGCCTATCCGGCGACGCTGCAGGCGATGCGCCTGCAGCAGGCGCGCATCGTGACGATCCCCGTCGACGGCGAGGGCCTCGACGTCGATCGTCTCGGCGCACAACTCGCGTCCGGCGCGATCGCCCAGCCGAAGCTCCTCTACACGGTCCCGACCTTCGCGAACCCGACGGGCGCGACGCTCACGCGCGAGCGCCGGCTGACGCTGCTGCGTCTCGCCGTGCAATACCGTTTCCTGATCGTCGAGGACGATCCGTACGGCGACCTGCGTTTCGCGGGCGAAGCCGTGCCGTCGATGCTCGCGCTGGCCGATGAAGTGGATGGCGCGCGTGACTGGATCGTGCATTTCGCGAGCCTGTCGAAGATCGTAGCTCCTGGGCTGCGCGTGGGCTGGACGATCGCGCCGGCCGAGATCGCGCGGCGCTGCGTGATCGCGAAACAGACGGTCGATCTGTGCAGCACGCCGTGGACGCAGGCGGCCGCCGCCGAATACCTGGCCGACGGCGCGCTGGAAAGCCATCTGCCGCGCATCACGGCCGCGTACCAGCGCAAATGCGACGCGATGTGCGACGCGCTGCGCGACGGCTTCGGCGATGCGATCGCATTCCATCGTCCTGAAGGCGGGATGTTCGTATGGGCGCGGATCGGCGCGGTATCGTCGGACGTGCTGCTGCAACAGGCGATCGCGAACAAGATCGTGTTCGTGCCCGGCAAGGCGTTCTTCGCGGACAACGTCGACGCAGCCTCGCTGCGCCTGTCGTTCGCCGCGCCGGACGTCGACGCGATCCGGGAAGGCGTCGCGCGCCTCGTGCGCGCGTATGGTGCGGCGCTGGCCGCGTGAGGAGACTCGAACATGAATATCACCGTCAACGACACTGCATCGATGGGCGCCGCGCCAGGCGCCGGCGATAACCGGCCGGCCGCACATCGCTCGTCGCAGATCAACGCGGGGCCGCAGTATGTCGCCGATGTGCTCGGCCGGTTCGGCGCGGAGCCGACGACCGATACCGGCGATGCCGCATCGGTCGTGCTCGGCTACAACTGAACGGCGCGAAGGCGGCCGCCGCGTCACACGCGAGCCGCGGCCGGAGCAAACGGTTAAGCTGGCGCGATCGAAACACATGCGATCGCCGCCGCCTCATGTCCGACTCATCCTCCGACTCGCTCACGGAAACGTACGACCGCCTCTGGTCCTGCCTGGAATCCGGCGTCGGCGCGCAGCGCTCGCCGTTCACGATGCTGCAGGCCGCGACGCTCGGCGTCGACGGCGCGCCGAAGGTGCGTACGATCGTTTTGCGTCAGGTGAGCCGCGCCGATCGCGTGCTGTCATTTCATACCGATGCGCGTTCGGAGAAGGTTGCGGAGCTGCGCCGCGATCCGCGCATCGCGCTCGTCGCGAACGATCTCGATGCGCTCGTGCAGATTCGCGCGGAAGGCGTTGCAGCGATCTGCGACGACGAAGCGCAACGGCGCGCGATCTGGCAATCGAGCCGTCCGCATACGCTGCTGCTGTATCGCGCGCCGTTGCCGCCCGGCACGCCGGTCGAATCGCCTGAAGACGCGCATGTCGCGGCGAGCCAAGGGGCACAGCCTGCCGGAGACGGCTACGAAAACTTCTGCCTGTTGCACGTGACCGTGACGCGCATCGACTGGCTCGAACTGGCACGTGCCGGCCATCGCCGAGCGGTGTTCGAGCTGCACGAAAGCGGCTACGCAGCTCGCTGGGTCGCGCCCTGACGCCGACGAAGGCGGCTCAAGCCCGCCTGTCCGCCACCGCCTGCCCGATCATCCAGTCGCGCATCACGGCGATCGCATCGTCGTCGCGCCGCTCGGCCGGATACACGAGATAGAACCCCACCGACAGCGGAAACGCAAAATCGAACGGCTTGCACAGCCGGCCGGCCGCGATGTCGCGCTCGACGAGCGGATCGGTCGCGAGCGCGATACCCTGGCCGGCGACGGCCGCATCGATCGCGAGCGACGTCTGGTTGAAGCGCAGCCCCTTGTGCGGATCGATGTCGACGGGCTCGGGCATCGCGGCGAGGAACTCGGGCCACAGGTCGTGCGCATCGTGCAGCAGCACCTGGCCGGCGAGCGCGCGCGGCGACGCGGGCGCGGCCAGCACGGCGGGGCTGCACACGGCGCACACGTCGAGCGGGAACAGCGCATGTGCGGCGAGATGCTTGCCGAACGGCGGCTTGCCGTAGCGGATCGCGAGATCGACGCCGTCGTGGCGGAACGTCGCGAGCTGCGGGTCGGCGATCACGCGCACGTCGTAGTCGGGATGCGCGTCGGTGAACTGCGCGAGCCGCGGGATCAGCCACTTCGACGCGAACGATGGCGTCGTGCTGATCGTCAGCGCGGCGCGCCGCTTCACGAGCTTGTCGGTCGCATCGGCGATCGCGTGCAGCGCGCGCTGCACGTCGGAGAAATACGCGGCGCCGTCGTGCGTCAGCGCGAGACCGCGCGGCAGGCGCTCGAACAGCTTCAGCCCGAGCACGTCCTCGAGATGGCGCACCTGCTGCGCGACGGCGCCCTGCGTGACGCCGATCTCGTCGGCCGCGGCGCGGAAATTGAGGTGCCGCGCGGACACTTCGAACGCACGAAGCGCATTCAGCGGCGGCAGGCGGGAAGGGCGAGGCGGCATCGTCTGGCTGTAGAAAAACTATCGGCTGAAGGCAGAAATACTGGTTCGACAGTCGGGATTGATGCGCCTACATTACCACCATGGCGCGCCGAATGGCGGCTGCGCGGCGGCAGGATTCGAACGAGGAGCAGATCGTGACTGTAGAAAAAGTGGCGTTGATCACGGCGGCGGGCAAGGGCATGGGCGCGGCGATCGCGCGCGAACTGGCGACGACGGGCTATCGCGTCGCGCTGATGTCGCCGTCGGGCAGCGCGGTGGCGCTCGGCGAGGAGCTCGGCGGGTTCGGCATCCAGGGCTCGGTGACGGAAGAAGCCGATATCGACCGGCTCGTGCAGGAAACGGTCGCGCGCTACGGCCGGATCGACGCGGTCGTGAACAACACCGGGCATCCGCCGAAGGGCGAGCTGCTGGCGATCACCGACGACAACTGGCACGCGGGGCTCGACCTGATCCTGCTGAACGTGGTGCGCGTGATGCGGCGCGTGACGCCGATTTTCCAGCAGCAGGGCGGCGGCGCGGTGGTCAACATCTCGAGCTTCGCGGCGGACGCGCCCGAGCAGCCGATGCCCGTGTCGTCGGCGCTGCGTGCGGCGCTGAGCGCGTGGACGCGCCTGTACGCGGAACGCTATGCGACCGAGAACATCCGGATGAACGCGGTGCTGCCGGGCTTCATCGACAGCTGGCCGGAAACGCCGGAGATCGTCGCGCGCATTCCGGCCGGCCGCTTCGGCAAGACCGGCGAGATCGCGAAAACGGTCGCGTTCCTGCTGTCGGACGGCGCGGGCTATATCACCGGGCAGAACATTCGCGTCGACGGCGCGATCGTCAAGGCGCTCTGAGCGTCATACCGGCGGGCGGCGGCGCGGGCCGCCTAGCGGTGGAATGTCCGTTCGCGCACCACCGCAGGCGCGTGGTTTCCTTCTTCGCCAGATGCTTGTCCCGAAGTCTGCGTCGATCTTTTCGAATCTCGTCTTCCGGGTTTCGTGTCGTAACCGTGCGCGCCCACGGCCCTGGCTTCCCGGCAGGCTGATCAACCGCCGCTTGTAGCGATGCCGTGATGGCCGTACCACGGGCGGGTGATATCACCCGCCCGTGTTAATTATTCCGGCCATGTGATATCGCTTGGCCCCGTGAGGCCGAAATGGATCCGCTCTCAGGCGACATACCGTGGCGCCAGCAGCGGATATTCCGCGATCCGATCGACACATCGAACCCGCAGCTATGCTCAGGCTGTGCCGGAACGGATTCGAAGACCTTTTCGGTCCCGAGATCTAGTTTCGCGGCGGATGCACTCGAGCGGCCGATGCTGGTGTCGTTGCACCGTGCTCGCCGTCCATCGGCTACAAACGCGTACAAATCAGACAAATTCCGGATACATCAGACCTTTCAAATGGGCGACGCCGCGTGACCCGGGCGCGCCCGATTGAAAGCCACGGCGCGGTCCCGCGCGCGGCATGTTCACTTTCCACTTCACGAAAGGAGATGCCGAACGATGTCTTCCACACCGTTTTCCCCGATGCGTCGCCACCTGCTGGCCACTTCCGTGGCCGCCGGGGTCTCGGCGATGCTGCCCACCGCGCTGCATGCCGCGACCGGTGCCAGCGGCATACGCCCGTTCACCGCGCATATTCCCGATGAAGCCGTCGCCGACCTGCGCCGCCGCATCGCGGCCACGCGCTGGCCGGGCCGCGAGACCGTCGCCGACGAATCGCAGGGCGTGCGGCTCGCGCGCATGCAGGCGCTGCTGGGCTACTGGGGCACCGACTACGACTGGCGCAAGGGCGAGGCGCGCCTGAACGGTTTCCCGATGTTCATCACCGAAATCGACGGGCTCGACATTCACTTCATCCACGTGCGCTCGCGGCACGCGAACGCGATGCCGATGATCATGACGCACGGCTGGCCCGGTTCGATCTTCGAGCTGCTGAAGGCGATCGGCCCGCTGACCGACCCGACCGCGCACGGCGCGAGCGCGGACGATGCGTTCCATGTCGTCGTGCCGTCGTTGCCGGGCTTCGGTTTCTCGGGCCGGCCGACGAAGACCGGCTGGGGTTCCGACCACATCGCACGCGCATGGGGCGAGCTGATGGCGCGGCTCGGCTACACGCGCTTCGTGTCCCAAGGCGGCGACTGCGGCTCGGTGATCTCGCACCGGATGGCGATTCAGCGCGTGCAGGGTCTGGCCGGGATTCACGTGAACATGCCGGCGACGGTGCCGCCGGATATCGCGACGCTGCTCCAGATCGATGCGCCCGCGCCGGCTTCGCTGTCGCCGAAGGAGAAGGCCGCATACGAGAAGCTCGCGACGTTCTATCGCGACAACTGCGGCTACTCGGCGATGATGGTCACGCGTCCGCAGACGGTCGGCTATGCGCTCGCCGATTCGCCGTCCGGGCAGGCCGCATGGATGTACGACAAGATCTCGCAGTGGACGTATAGCGGCGGCGTGCCCGAACGCTCGATTCCGCGCGACGAGATTCTCGACGACATCTCGCTGTACTGGCTGACGAACACCGCGACGTCGTCCGCGCAGATCTACTGGGAAGATCACTCGAACAACTTCAACGCGGTGGATATCTCGTTGCCGGCCGCGATCACGGTGTTTCCGGGCGAGATCTACCAGGCGCCGCGCAGCTGGGCCGAGCGCAGTTATCACAACCTGATCTACTTCAACGAAGTCGACAAGGGCGGCCATTTCGCGGCATGGGAAGTGCCGGAACTGTTTGCTCGTGAAGTGCGTGCCGGGTTCCGGCCGTTGCGTCGCGCGTAAGCGGGGAATGACGGGGAACACGGGCCGGCGTGGTGCGCGGCGCGTGTTCGTTTCGACGTGACCGCGCTCAACGCCTGCGCGAACCGCTGGTCCGCCGGATACGCGACATTGAACCGGCAATACCTGGACGGACGATCGGCCCGCGGTGCAAACATCGCGCCGGGCGTGCAGCTCGCGGGCTGCTACGTCGCAGTGCTCGGCGTGCGCGCGATCGTCACGCTGTTCTGATGCACCGGCGCGCGGGGTGCGTGTGCCGCGCGGCTGCTCGAAAGCATCGTTTCCCGCCTGATTTTTGAATCGCTGTGTGTCGTGTTCGCACACCGATACGTTGAGATACAAAGCCTCCGGATGGTTCGGATATAAAACCGGTGAAGCGATTCACACGGCGGCGCAGTGCCATGCGCTGCCGCTGCGAACGGCGACACCCGAATGGCCGCACGTGCCGCGGGCCCTTCCTTAGCGATCGACAATGGAGAACGAGTCATGCCTGATACCGTGAACACCCGCCGCCGCCTGATCCTGGGCACGACGCTGGCGAGCCTGAGTCTTGCCGACCTCGGGTTCAGCACCCTGGCGCAAGCGCAGCCGGCGCCCGATACATCGACTGCGACGCGCGCGGCCGGCGTCGCGTCGCTGGGCACGATCCACCAGATCGACGCGGGCGTGCTCAACGTCGGGTATGCCGACCTCGGGCCGAAGAACGGCCCCGTCGTGTTCCTGCTGCACGGCTGGCCGTACGACATCTACAGCTACGCGGACGTCGCGCCGCTGCTCACGGCGGCCGGTTATCGCGTGATCGTGCCGTACCTGCGCGGCTACGGCTCGACGACGTTCCGCTCGGCCGACACGCTGCGCAACGGCCAGCAGGCGGTGACGGCTGTCGACATCGTCGCGCTGATGGATGCGCTGAAGATCGACAGTGCGGTGTTCGGCGGCTACGACTGGGGCGCACGCACGGCCGACGTCATCGCGGCGCTGTGGCCGCAGCGCGTGAAGGCGCTGGTGTCGGTGAGCGGCTACCTGATCGGCAGCCAGCAGGCGAATAGCAAGCCGCTGCCGCCGCAGGCCGAACTCCAGTGGTGGTATCAGTTCTACTTCTCGACCGAGCGCGGCGCGCTCGGCTACGCGGAGAACCGCGATGCGTTCAACAAGCTGATCTGGCAGCTCGCGTCGCCGAAGTGGCAGTTCTCCGACGAGACCTATACGCGCAGCGCCGCGGCGTTCCAGAATCCCGACCACGTGGCCGTCGTGATCCACAACTATCGCTGGCGCCTCGGTCTCGCGAAGGGCGAAGCGAAATACGACGACATCGAGCGGCGGCTCGCGGCCGGCCCGGCCATCACCGTCCCGACGATCACGATGGAAGGCGATGCGAACGGCGCGCCGCATCCGGCACCGGCCGCGTACGCGAAGAAGTTTACCGGCAAGTACCAGCACCGGACGATCACCGGCGGCATCGGCCACAACCTGCCGCAGGAAGCGCCGCAGGCGTTCGCAGATGCGATCCTGCAAGTGGAGCATCTGTGATGCGGGCGGATATCGGTGTTGTGCGTCACGGCGCGCGCCGTGCGCTCGTCGCGGGCGTGTTGCTGGCCGGCGCGCTGTCGGCCAGCGGCCCGGCCGCGTTCGCGGAGCAGCCGAAGCCGGCCGCGTCGCCGATCTACGGCGTGACGATCCCGCCCGGCTACCGGAAATGGGAAATGGTCGCGCCGGCCGAGGAAGCGGCGCCGCTCGACGAATTGCGCGTGGTGCTCGGCAATCCCGTCGCGATGCGTGCGCTCGAAAAGTCGACGCTGCCGTTTCCGGACGGCACGATCCTCGTGAAGCTCGCGTACAAGCGCAAGCAGTCGGACGAGTTCCCGTCGGCGACCGTGCCGGGCCAGGCGACCACCGTGCAGGTGATGGTGAAGGATTCGCGTCGCTATGCGTCGACGGGCGGCTGGGGCTTCGGGCGCTTCATCAACGGCGTGCCGGCCGATATCGGCCAGCATCAGACCTGCTTTGCGTGTCACCAGGCGCGGGTGAAGAACCACGACTTTGTGTTCACGCGGTTGGCGCCGTGACGTGATGTGACATCGCGTGATGGGTGAAACGAAAGGCGTGCCGTGCGAGGCACGCCTTTTTTGTAGTGTTTTTTGCGGCGGCTAACGCATCGGCACGCGGGTTTGTATCGCACTGTATCTGCGGCGGTTCCGGAAAAACTGGCATGCAGAAAGCACCGGTTCCGGAAACATGCCGGATACGTGAGCGGGTTCTACTGTCGACATGCAGGAAACGTTCGATGCCAGACATCTGGATCGGATACCGAATGATCGACAGACCCACTTCCTTCAAGGAGAACACTCATGAAAGCCGCTCGAATCCTCGCCGTTGCCGTCCTCGCTTCGATCCCCGCATTGTCGTTCGCCGATACCGGCCACGGCCTCACGCGTGCCGACGTGCGTGCCGACCTCGTCCGGCTCGAGAAGGCCGGCTACAGCCCGGCCAGCAGCGAAGCCAATTACCCGGACGATATCGCTGCCGCAGAGAACGCCGTCGCCGCGCAGCAGGTCGCGCGTTCCGACCAGAACGGCCCGTCGAAGTCGCAAGGCGACAACGTGGCCGACGCGTCGGCGCCTGCCGGCCATCGCGATGCGGCGCAGTCGCGTGTCGCACGGAACGCCGCCGATGACCTGTACGCCCATTCGTGATCCGGTGCCGCGCCTGCCGCATGCGGGCGCGGCTGCCACTACAGCACTTTATTTGAACAACACGACAGAGTAAGGAGCATGACGATGGCCGGTTTGATGAAACGGGTTCTGGTATCCGCCGCGGTGATCGGCGGGCTGTTCGGCGCGGTCGCGGCGCAGGCCGCGCCGAAGGACGACCTGAAGGGCACGAATGTCGTGCTCGTGCACGGCGCGTTCGCCGACGGGTCGAGCTGGAACCGCGTGATTCCGCTGCTCGAGGCGCGCGGGCTGCACGTGGTGTCGGTACAGAATCCGCTGAGCTCGCTCGCCGACGATGCGGCCGCGACGAAGCGCACGATCGACGAGCAGAAGGGGCCCGTCGTGCTGGTGGGCCATTCGTGGGCCGGCGTCGTGATCAGCGATGCGGGCAACGACGACAAGGTGAAGTCGCTCGTGTACGTCGCGGCGTTCGCGCCCGACAACGGCCAGTCGATCGCCGATGTCACGCAGGGGCTGCCGGCACCGTCATGGGCCGGCGAGCTGCGCAAGGACGCGGGCGGTTTCGCACGGCTGTCGGACAAGGCGATCGCGCAGGATTTCGCGCCGGACCTGCCGCCCGCGCAGCAGCGCATCGTTGCCGCGACCCAGGGGCCGTGGTATAGCGGTTGCATCTCGGAGAAGGTCACGCAGGCCGCCTGGCATGCGAAGCCGTCGACGTTCGTCGTCGCGACGCAGGACCGGATGATCGATCCGAAGCTGCAGGAAGCGATGGCGAAGCGGATCGGCGCGACGGTCACGCGCGTGAACGGCAGCCACGTCTCGATGCTGAGCCAGCCGAAGGCCGTGGCCGACGCGATCATCGCGGCCGCGGAGCGCGCGAAGCAGGATACGCAGTGAGCGAACGCGGCGCCGCGTCTTCGCGTCGCCGATGACGCGCGGCGCCGTGAGTGATTGTGATGTCCTTCCACAAGGAGAAGTCATGACGGAACTCTGGCAACTGTCGGCAACCGAACTCGCGAAGCGCGTGCGTCAACGTGAAGTGTCGGCGCGCGAAGTGGCTGACGCCGTGCTCGATCGTCTCGACGCGGTGAATCCGGCGATCAACGCGGTGATCGAACACCGCCCCGACGACGTGCGGCGGCAGGCCGACGAAGTCGACCGCGCGATCGCGCGCGGCGACGATCCGGGCCCGCTCGCGGGCGTGCCGGTGACCGTGAAGATCAACGTCGATCAGGCCGGCTTTGCGACGACCAACGGTACGCGCCTGCAGGAGAACCTGATCGCGAGCGCCGACAGCCCGGTGGTCGGCAACATCCGAAAAGCCGGCGGAATCCTGCTTGGTCGCACCAATTCGCCGACGTTCGCGCTGCGCTGGTTCACGTCGAATCTCGTGCACGGCCATACGTACAATCCGCGTAATCGGTCGCTGACGCCGGGCGGATCGAGCGGCGGCGCGGCGGCTGCCGTGGCCGCCGGGATCGGCCCGCTCGCGGTCGGCACCGACATCGGCGGCTCGGTGCGTTACCCGGCCTACGCGTGCGGCGTGCATGGGATTCGGCCGTCGCTTGGGCGTGTGCCGGCGTTCAACGCATCGTCGCCCGAGCGTGCGATCGGCGCGCAACTGATGTCGACGGCGGGGCCGATCGCACGCACGATCGACGATCTTTCGCTCGCGCTGCGTGCGTTCGCCGCGCCTGACCCGCGCGATCCGTGGCACGTTGCAGTGCCGTTCGACGGGCGCGACGTGCTGAAGCGCGTGGCGCTGTGCGTGCGTCCGGGCGGATTGCAGGTCGTGCCCGAAGTCGAGGCCGCGTTGCGCGATGCCGCACGCCGGCTCGTCGATGCGGGCTGGACCGTCGACGAGATCGACGATACGCCGCCGATGCGCGAAGCCGCGCTGCTGCAGGAACAGCTTTGGCTGGGCGACGGTTTCGATGCATTGGCGAATGCGGTGGCCAGCGATGGCGATCCGGGTGCGGCTGCGGTGATCGCCGCCGTGCGCGGCAAGGTGCGCGATCTGCCGGCTGACGTGATCAGCCGCGCGCTTGTCCGGCGCACGACGCTGACGCGACAGTGGCGGCTGTTTCTCGACGAATATCCGGTCTTGCTGCTGCCCGTGTCGTCGGAATTGCCGTTTCCCGACGATCTCGACCGGCAGGAGCCGGGCGGCTTCGAGCGCGTGTGGGAAGCGCAGCTCACGTTGCGCGCGCTGCCCGCGATGGGGCTGCCGGGGCTGGCCGTGACGACTTCGCTCGTGAACGGCGTGCCGGTGGGCGTGCAGGTAGTGGCCGCGCATCACCGCGAGGATCTGTGTTTGCGCGCGGGGCGCGATATCGAAGCGCGCGGCGTGCCGGTGGCGCCGGTCGATCCGGTGGCTTGATGTGCTGACGGGCGCATGCATCGGCGTTGCCGCAGGGCAGCGCCGATGCATCGCGCCATCCATTCCATTTCGGATTCCATGACAACGCGCGGTACGCCGCGTTGATCGTCTCCCGCCTTTCCTTCCAGAACGAACCCTTCGATGCATGACATCGAACGGTCATCGTCCCGTATTTCCTGCCCGCCAACGACCGCGCATCGATAGCGCGCGTCTGCTATTGCATTCCCCGCGCCGCTGATTAGGAAATGAATTTTTATTGGTTCTGCTGGCCCGGCTGCACTCGCATAGTGGCGCTGACGGCTATAGACAGCACGCAAGCTGCAACGGCCGCATTCCCGGTGTTTTTGTTCATACGAATCTGCGAAAACAAGGAAGTGTCATGACGGTTGGACTGGAAGAACGAACCGCTGCGCAGCAGGCGCTCGAAGACGCGCGCGCGGCAGCCGCGGCGGCCGGCAAGCCCTACGCGGGCGGCGTCGCGCCGGAAGCTGCGTGGGCGCTGTTCTCGGCCGGCGATGCGTTGCTGGTGGACGTACGCACCGCCGAGGAACGGAAATTCGTCGGCCACGTGCCGGAGTCGCTGCATGTGCCGTGGGCGACCGGCACGAGCCTGACGCGCAACCCGCGCTTCGTGCGCGAACTGGAAGCGAAGACCGGCAAGGAGGCCGTCGTGTTGCTGTTGTGCCGCAGCGGCAACCGGTCGGCGCTGGCGGCCGAAGCCGCGGCGAAGGGCGGTTTCACGCAGGTATTCAACGTGCTCGAAGGCTTCGAGGGCGACCTCGACGAACGGCAGCATCGCGGCAGTCGCAACGGTTGGCGCCTTCGCGGCCTGCCGTGGGCGCAGGACTGATACACGGCCGATACGGGGAGAAAGCATCATGGCCGCATTCGATATCGACGACATCGTTCAATCGCTGCAGACCGTGCGCCGCGCATGGCGCGAGAAGCAGCGTCGCTCGCTCGAACCGGGCGGGCGCGACCTGCCGGCGCGCGAGGCGCTCGCGCAGATCGTCGGCGCGCTGAAGGGCGTGCTGTTCCCGATGAGGCTCGGGCCACCCGATTTGCGGCAGGAGAGCGAGAACTTCCACGTGGCCCATGCGCTCGACGCGGCGCTGAATGCGCTGCTCGCGCAGGTGATGCTCGAGTTGCGCTACACCGCGCGCCAGCGTCACCCCGACGGGCCGATCGAGACCGTCGACGCAGTCGCGTCGACGGCCGTGCAGGCGTTCGCCGCGCGATTGCCGGAGATTCGCCGGCTGCTCGACAGCGACGTGCTGGCCGCCTTTCACGGCGATCCGGCGGCCGGCAGCGTCGACGAAGTGCTGCTGTGCTACCCGGGCATCCTCGCGATGATCCACCACCGGCTCGCGCACGAACTGTACGGGCTCGGCCTGCCGCTGCTCGCGCGGATCATCGCCGAGCAGGCGCATGCGGAGACGGGCATCGACATTCATCCGGGCGCGCGCATCGGCGCGGGTTTCTTCATCGATCACGGCACGGGTGTCGTGATCGGCGAGACGGCGATCATCGGCGAGCGCGTGCGCGTGTACCAGGCCGTCACGCTCGGCGCGAAGCGCTTCCCGCGCGATGCGGCCGGCCACCTGGAGAAAGGGCTCGCGCGCCATCCGGTCGTCGAGGACGATGTGGTGATCTATGCGGGCGCAACGATCCTCGGCCGCGTGACGATCGGGCACGGCGCGGTGATCGGCGGCAACGTGTGGCTCACGCAGGACGTGCCGGCCGGCGCGAACGTCACGCAGGCCGTGCTGCGCAGCGAAGCGAACGCCGCGCCGCGCGCGGCGGCGCCGGTCGCCTAGGAGGCGCGATGAGCGACCTCATCCATCACTTCGGCGCCAACGTGCGCAAGCTGCGCGAAGCGCGCACGTGGTCGCAGGAGCAGCTTGCCGAGCATGCGGGGCTGAACCGCTCGTATGTCGGCGAGATCGAGCGCGGCGAGGCGATCGCGTCGATCGTCACGGCCGACAAGATCGCGCGCGCGTTCGACGTGTCGATCTCGATGTTGCTGCCGGGTGTGTACGCCACCTGAGGCCGCCTCGCATTCTTTCCCCTTCGGTTGCATGGCATGACGGCTATAGCATGTTGAGCCGGCAGGTGGGTGCTTCCGATAATCACCGAGCGTCATAAGCAATCCCGTTTTTCTTCTTAAGAACCCGGAGCCACACATGTCGACCGTTGCAAGCGGCACGGCCGCGCTGAGCGATCACGCCGCCCGCCAACTAGCGAACGCTACCAAGACCGTCCCCCAGCTTTCCACGATCACGCCGCGCTGGCTGACCCATCTGCTGCAATGGGTGCCGGTCGAGGCCGGCATCTATCGCCTGAACCAGGTGAAGAACCCGGAAGCGGTGCGCGCCGCATGCACGCAGCTCGAGGACGAGAGCGTGCTGCCGCAGACCTTCGTGCCGTACGAGGAACAGCCGCGCGAATACTTCCTGAACGCGGTGAGCACGGTGCTCGACGTGCATACGCGCATCTCCGATCTTTACAGCAGTCCTCACGACCAGATCAAGGAACAGCTGCGCCTGACGATCGAGACGATCAAGGAACTGCAGGAAAGCCAGCTGATCAACAACCCCGACTACGGGCTGCTGGCGAACGTGACCGACGAACAGCGGATCTTCCCGCTGACGGGCGCACCGACGCCGGACGATCTCGACGAGCTGCTGACCAAGGTGTGGAAGGAACCCGCGTTCTTCCTCACGCACCCGCTCGCGATCGCCGCGTTCGGCCGCGAATGCACGCGGCGCGGCGTGCCGCCGCCGACGGTCAGCCTGTTCGGCTCGCAGTTCCTCACGTGGCGCGGCATTCCGCTGATCCCGTCGGACAAGGTGCCGGTCGCGGACGGCAAGACCAAGATCCTGCTGCTGCGCGTCGGCGACAAGCGGCAGGGCGTCGTCGGCCTGTATCAGCCGGGCGTCGCGGGCGAGCAGGGGCCGGGCCTGTCGGTGCGCTTCATGGGGATCAACAACCAGGCGATCGCGTCGTACCTGATCTCGCTGTATTGCTCGCTCGCGGTCCATTCGCCGGATGCGCTGGCTGTCCTCGATGACGTCGAAATCGCCAAGTTCCATGACTATCCCGACACCTACCGTTAATCCCGGCGCAGCCGGCGGCGACGCACACGCGCTGCCGCACGCGCCGCTGCCGGCAGGCTTGCCCGACCCCGCGACGCTCGCACGGCTCGCGTCCGAGTTCTTCTCGACGCCGCCCGGGCAGGCCACCGCGCCCGGGCTGTCGGCGGGCAGCGGCGCGGCCGGCGGTGTGCCGTCGGCACTGCCGGCTGCCGCGCCGATCCTCGCATCGATCGGCAACCCGGTGCCGGGCGGCTCGCCGCTTGCGGGCCCGGGCGGTGCCGGTACCGGCGTGCCCGGTCTCGCGCTCCCGCAAGGGAAGGCGGCCGGCACGAACCTCGCGCCGGCCGCGCCGACGCACGTGCTGTCGCTCGGCAACCGCGCACCCGCGCTCGCGCCGCATGCGGCCGCGCAGAACGGGCTGCCCGACAACGCCGTGTCGATCGCGCCCGCGCTCGAACCGCGGATCGGCGGCGCGGCGCTCGGCGTGCCGCAGGTGAATGCGGCGGCACCGGAAGGCGCGGCGAAGGCGTCGCCGTATTACTTCACCGACGGGTCGCTGCAGCGTTGGCAGGCGACGCCGCAGGACATCGTCGTGCCGTCGAACGGCCTTGCGTCGCCGGAAGCGTTCGGGCTGCCGGGCGACGACGCGCTGCGCGAGTTGCTCGCCTTGCATCGCGACGTGCCGGTGTCGCGCGAATCGGGAGCCGACGTGCCGCGCTATTTCATCGACGATGCGCACGCAGCCGAGCCGCAAGACCAGCCGTATCGCAGTGCGCACCCGCCGTTCGATGTGAACGCGATCCGCCGCGATTTCCCGATCCTGCGGGAGCGCGTGAACGGCAAGCAGCTGGTCTGGTTCGACAACGCGGCGACGACGCACAAGCCGCAGGCCGTGATCGACCGCCTCGCGTATTTCTATGCGCACGAGAACTCGAATATCCACCGGGCCGCGCACGCACTGGCCGGCCGCGCGACGGATGCATACGAGCATGCGCGGGAAACGGTGCAGCGCTTCATCGGCGCCGCGTCGCCCGACGAGATCGTATTCGTGCGCGGCACGACCGAGGCGATCAACCTGATCGCGAAGACGTGGGGCGTGCAGAACGTCGGCGAAGGCGACGAGATCGTCGTGTCGCATCTCGAGCATCACGCGAACATCGTGCCGTGGCAGCAGCTTGCCGCGCAGAAGGGGGCGAAGCTGCGCGTGATTCCGGTCGACGATTCGGGGCAGGTGCTGCTCGACGAATACCGGAAGCTGCTCAACGACCGCACGAAGATCGTGTCCGTCACGCAGGTGTCGAACGCGCTCGGCACGGTCGTGCCGGTGAAGGAGATCGTCGAGCTCGCGCATCGCGCGGGCGCGAAGGCGCTCGTCGACGGCGCGCAGTCGATCTCGCACATGCGCGTCGACGTGCAGGCGCTCGATGCGGATTTCTTCGTGTTCTCCGGGCACAAGATCTACGGGCCGACGGGGATCGGCGTCGTGTACGGCAAGCGCGCGATCCTCGACGACATGCCGCCGTGGCAGGGCGGCGGCAACATGATCGCAGACGTGACGTTCGAGCGCACGGTGTTCCAGCCGCCGCCGAACCGCTTCGAGGCCGGCACCGGCAACATCGCGGATGCGGTGGGGCTAGGCGCTGCGCTCGACTACGTGAGCCGCGTCGGCATCGAGAACATCGCGCGCTACGAGCACGACCTGCTCACGTATGCGACGAGCGTGCTCGCGCCGGTGCCGGGCGTGCGGCTCGTCGGCACCGCGCGCGACAAGGCCAGCGTGCTGTCGTTCGTGCTGAAGGGCTATGAGACCGAGGAAGTGGGGCAGGCGCTGAACGAAGAGGGCATCGCGGTGCGCTCGGGGCATCACTGCGCGCAGCCGATCCTGCGGCGTTTCGGGCTCGAGGCGACGGTGCGGCCGTCGCTCGCGTTCTACAACACATGTGACGAGGTCGATGCGCTCGTCCGTGTCGTGCGGCGTCTCGCGTCGCGGCGCTGACGTCGTTCGCTTGCGGCGGCCGTGGCAGGCCCGCTGCAAGCGATTTTCCGTCATCCGGTCAGAAACGCACGACCGGCTTTTGCTCGACGCTGAAGCCGTCGCGCAGCACGCACGCGAAATCGGCGAAGTAGCGGCGTGTTTCCGACAGCAGGTCGGCATTGCCGCGACGGCAGAACACCACGCCCGACCCTTCCTCCGTCAGCAGTTCGTCGATCAGCGATTCGGGTTGGCCGATATCGGCGAGATGCACGTTCTGCACGCCGTGCGCGAGCGCGTCGAGCGCTTCCCGCACGCAGCGCGCGGCATCGGCGGCCGGATGCTCGGCGAGCCATTGCTCGAGTTCGGTGATGCCGTACAGCCCGGCGAGCTCGCCGAGTTCATGCAGCAATGCGCTGTCGACCATCATCGCCAGCGTGACGGCGCTGGTGCGCTGCGCGAGGAGGCTGCCGAGCCGTTCCGGCTGCAGCAGGCGGTCATGGCCTGCGTCGTCCGGTGCGACCGGCATCACGACGGGCACCAGTCCGTTTTCGAGAAACGCATTCAATGCGGCGCCGTCGAACCGCGCGATCGCGCTCGTGTTCGCGCGGTCGGATTCCGCGCTGGCGACCAGCAGGCCGCCGTCATGACCGTCGATGCCGATCGCCTTGGCGCCGTGGCTGCCGATCAGGCGCACCAGTTCGTGATTGATGCCGGCCATTGCTGCGTGCACGGTGTGGACCGATTGCGTACCGGGCGTGGTCGGTACGCTCTGGACGACGACCGGACGAATGCCGGTGAGCGCGAGCAGCGCGACATCCTGCGCGAAGGCCTGGCGAGTGCGCGTGTCGCTCGCGGCGCCGCCATCGACGATGACGACGGTCTGCCCGTGCAGGGCCTGCATGAACGGCAACGAGCGAGCCAGGCCGGTCACGCGCCGTGACGTGAGCGTGGAACTATCAGGGTCTGGGAACATGGGAATCCGAAGGGATGAAGGGAGTGCCTGGTGCCGCACGGTGCGGCATCAGGGCGTGCGTTGCATGAGCCGGTGAATCTCGCCGGGCGTCAGCGCGTCGCGCGACGCCTGCCGGAACGTGCGTTCGCTGAAACACCGCGCCGCGTCGGCGAGCAGTTCGAGGTGTGCGCGGTTGTCCTCTTGCGGCAGGACCAGCACGATGAATTCGCGCACCGGCTTGCGGTCCGGCGCGTTGAACGCGAACGGATACAGCGCGCGGACGAACAGCGCGACGGCCGGGCCGAGCCCGTCGACAAGCGCATGCGGAATCGCGACGCCCTGGCCGAGGCCGGTCGAGCCGAGCTGTTCGCGCTTCATCAGTTCGGTCCTGATCCGTTCGACGGAAACCCCGCTGCTGCGCGCGATATACCGCGCGGCGAGATCGAACAACTGGATCGCGCTTTCGACCGGCACGTCGAGCAGGATGTTGTCCGGCGGACAGGCGTCGGCCAGCCGGGGCGCGAACGGCGTGCCGCCGCGTTGGTGGGGAAAGTCGGGTTGGCCGCCGACGGCGGCCTGCTGCGTTTGCATGCGGATCTCTCCGTGTCGGGATGACAGGGAAATCCTAGGCAAAACCGCGTAAAGACGGTGTCAGATACGCGGGGGCCGGGCATTAAAATTTCGTATCGGTTGCGGTGCGGTGCGAACCTCTTCACGTGCCGGACAGCACGAACGGCAGCGTCGTCAGCAGAAAGACCGAAATGCCGACGACCGGCGCGCCGAACGCGATCGCCGCGAACGCCGCCGCGGCGCCGGTCAGCACGAGCGTTCTCGACACCCGGCGGTGCCGGCCGTGCGCGGTCGTCCGGTCCTCGCGGATTGCATCGGTCCGCGCGCCGATCACGTGTTTCCAGAACGTCAGGCCAAGCATGATTGCTCCTTGTATGAAAGACGATCGAGACGGGGTGTGCGACGTGCCGTGCAAGCGCGTCAGCTCCGCTTGAGCTTGAGCACGCGCGAGATCTGCGCGGACGTGAAGCCGCTGTTGCGTGCGTAAGGCGCGCAGTCGAGCGGCGCCGTAAGCGATTCACCGACGACGTACCGGCCGACGAAGCGGTATGCGTCCGTTGCCACCTTGATGAACACCGGAATCGCTTCGCGTTGCGCGGCGAGCGTCCTGCCGGCCGAGCGCGCGGAAGCGCTGCCGTCGCAGAGGATCACGTCGGGCGCGTGCGGGTTGAGGTCCATACGCAGGCAGGCGGCGACGATCTTGCCGTTCTTCGCCGGCAGGAACGCCTGTTTGCTCCCGCCGCAGGCGGTGTGGATGAATTCGCGGGTGTACTGCTTGTCGATCTCGAACATGGCCGGGCTCCAGTATCGGAAACTTCGGTGTATGAACTAAGGTATGCGAATTAATGCAATCCGGTCGGCATGCCGGATGCAGGCATGCGATCGGTCATTGCCGGTACGGCGGATCGATGGCGCGTCGTTGCACGGGATTTGCCGCGCCTACGCTTGAGCGCACGATGCGTGATGACCGCATCGACGTCGTGTTCAAGCGTGCGAGGAAATGACTACGGCGCGCGCCGTCCGCCTGTCGGCAGGACGGCGGCTCGGGAAAGAGGGGCGCGGGCGTCCTGCCTGTCAGGCAGAAAAGCAACTCGGGGGGCGAGGACTTCGGATGCGCATGTCGCGTGTGCGGTGGTGGATGGCGAACCTATTCTAGTGAGCGCACGCGCGGCCGCAAGTAAAAAGGTCGTAAAGGTTGCGGGAGCCGCGCGAACCGACGGATCAGCGCCCGGCGAGCATCCGCCCGCCGACACCCATCAGCAGCAGGCCGGCCGCCGTATCGAGCACGGCCTTGCGCCGAACCAGCAGCCGGCGCACCGACGGATGCGACGCGAGCAGCGCCATCGTGCAATACCACGCGGCCGAGATCGCGACCGACAGCGCGACGACCGCGAGATCGAGCCACGCCGGCACATGGGCCGGCACCATCAGCGCGAAGATACTGCCGTAGAACGCGACGGATTTCGGGTTCGTCATGCTGACGACGTAGCCCTTCCTTGCCGCGTTCCAGTCGGACGCAGCGGCCGGCGCGGAAACGGGCAGCGGCTTGCGCGCGGTCACGATCATTTTCAGGCCGAGCCAGATCAGGTACGCGGCGCCCGCGAGCCTCAGCGCGGTGTGTACCCACGCGACGTGCGTGACGAGCAGGCTCAGCCCGGCGATCGCGATTGCCGCCCAGGTGCCGGACGCGGCGGCGAGGCCGAGCCCCGTCATCACGCCGGCACGGCGCGACACGACGGCGGTCGACGTGACGATCACGAAGTTCGGGCCCGGGCTGGCGACGCTCAGCAGCAGGACGCCGGCGAGCGGCAGCAAGGTGTTGACGGTGGTCGACATGGCGTGGGTGGCAGCGTGGCGGAACGGGCCTTCATCTTACCGGAGCACGGCGGCGGGCCGGTGCGCCGCGCTGTTTCGTCGATCCGGAACGAAAAACGCGTGACGACTTTCGTCGCCACGCGTTGCGTGATTCCACCAGGCCGCGCGCATGCCGGCGAACCGGCACGCGCGGCGATCGTCAGAAATCGAACCCCGGCCCGCCCGCACCCGGGCCGCCCGGCGCTGCGGCCGGCGCCGCATCCTTCGGCGCTTCGAACACGGTCGCATCGGTCGTCAGCAGCAGCCCGGCGACCGACGCCGCGTTCTGCAGCGCGGTGCGCGTGACCTTGGTCGGATCGAGCACGCCCGATTCGACGAGGTCGCCGTACTCGCCCGTCTGCGCGTTGTACCCGAAGTTGCCCGAGCCTTCGGCGACCTTCGCGACGACGACGCTCGCTTCCTCGCCGGCGTTCGCGACGATCTGGCGCAGCGGTTCCTCGAGCGCGCGCAGCACGATCTTGATGCCCGCGTCCTGGTCGGCGTTCACGCCCTTCAGTTCGCGGATCGCCTGCCGCACGCGGATCAGCGCGACCCCGCCACCCGGCACGATGCCTTCCTCGACGGCCGCGCGCGTCGCGTGCAGCGCGTCGTCGACGCGATCCTTCTTCTCCTTCACCTCGATCTCGGTTGCGCCGCCGACCTTGATCACCGCAACGCCGCCCGCGAGCTTCGCGACGCGTTCCTGCAGTTTTTCGCGGTCGTAGTCCGACGTCGCTTCGTCGATCTGCACGCGGATCTGCTTCACGCGCGCTTCGATGTTCTTCGCATCGCCCGCGCCGTCGATCACGGTTGTGTTCTCCTTGCCGACCTCGATGCGCTTCGCCTGGCCGAGCTCGGCGAGCGTCGCCTTCTCGAGCGTCAGGCCCGTTTCCTCGGCGATCACCTGGCCGCCGGTGAGGATCGCGATGTCCTCGAGCAGCGCCTTGCGGCGATCGCCGAAGCCCGGCGCCTTGACCGCGACCGTCTTCAGGATCCCGCGGATGTTGTTCACGACGAGCGTCGCGAGCGCTTCTCCTTCGACATCTTCCGCGATGATCAGAAGCGGCCGGCCCGACTTCGCGACCTGTTCGAGCACCGGCAGCAGCTCGCGGATGTTCGAGATCTTCTTGTCGTGCAGCAGGATGTACGGGCTTTCGATCTCGGCGACCTGCTTGTCGGGATTGTTGATGAAGTACGGCGACAGGTAGCCGCGATCGAACTGCAGCCCTTCGACGACGTCGAGCTCGTCGGCGAGCGACTTGCCGTCCTCGACGGTGATCACGCCTTCCTTGCCGACGCGGTCGATCGCTTCCGCGATGCGCTGGCCGATCGATTCCTCGCCGTTCGCGGAGATCGTCGCGACCTGCGCGATTTCCTTGCTCGTGGTGGTCGGCCTGCTGATCTTCTTCAGCTCGTCGACGGCCGACGCGACGGCCTTGTCGATGCCGCGCTTCAGGTCGAGCGGGTTGAGCCCGGCCGCGACGTATTTCTGGCCTTCGCGCACGATCGCCTGCGCGAGCACGGTGGCCGTCGTCGTGCCGTCGCCGGCTGCGTCGCTGGTGCGCGACGCGACTTCCTTCACGAGCTGCGCGCCGATGTTCTGCAGCTTGTCCGCGAGTTCGATTTCCTTCGCGACCGATACGCCGTCCTTCGTGACGACGGGCGCGCCGAAGCTGCGCTCGAGCACGACGTTGCGGCCTTTCGGCCCGAGCGTGACCTTCACCGCGTTCGCGAGGATGTTCACGCCTTCGGTCAGCTTCGCCCGGGCGACGTCGCTGAAAATGATTTCCTTGGCTGCCATGATTGCGCTCCGTTATTGATTGACGACCGCGACGATGTCTTCCTCGCGCAGCACGAGAAACTCGTTGCCGTCCACCTTGACGGCCTGGCCCGCGTACTTGCCGAACAGCACGCGCTCGCCGACCTGCAGGTCGAGCACGATGCGCTGGCCGTCCGGGTCCTTGCGGCCGGGGCCGACCGCGATCACTTCGCCCTGGTCGGGCTTTTCGGCGGCGCTGTCGGGGATCACGATGCCCGACGCGGTAGTGGTTTCCTGGTCGAGTCGCTTCACGATCACGCGATCGTGCAGGGGGCGTAGGCTCATTTGTTCGTCCTGTGCTGTTCTGCCGGAATTGGCTGGCACTCTTTAACAGAGCGTGCTGACGAGTATAAAAACGCTCGACGGCGCGATCCAATAACGGATTCGGAAAAGCATTTGCGCGGATGCGCTATGGACGAAAGGCGGGCGGGGCAGCCGTCAGATCAGCAGCGACAGCGTCCCGAACAGCGCGAGATCCTCCTTGCGCGCCGATCGCGCATGCCGCCGGATCACCTGCAGCAGGCAGTCGATGAAGCAGCGCGCCGCGTCGCTCAGCGTGCTGCTGCGCCGCGTGACGATCCCGAGTTCGCGCGGCTCGAAGGTCTCCTTCAACTGCAGCGCGCGCATCCGCTCGCCGTACGGCGGCACGGCGGCGAGGATCGTCGGGCACCACGTGCACATGTCGGCCTGTTCGAGCATCGTCTGCAGCATCGATACCGACTGCGCGCGCACGATGCGCCGCTCGTCGATCCGTGCGCCGTGGCGCGTGAACAGGTAGTCGACGAGCGCGGCCTGACCGTCGGCCGTGGAATTCAGCACCCAGTCGTCGTCGAGCAGGTCGTGGATCGACCGTGCCCGTTCGCGCGGATGGCCCGCGCGCACCATCACCGACGTGTCGTAACGCAGCATCGGCTCGAACGCGAATTCCTGCGCGCTGCCCGGCTGCACGTGCCCGAGCGCGAAATCCATGCTGCCGTCGCGCAACAGCGGCTGCGCGACGGCCATCAGCGCTTCGAAGAGTTCGAGCCGCACGTCGGGCATCCGCTCGCGAAAACGCAGCACCGTTTCCGCGAGGAAGGTCATCGTGAGCCATGGCGTCACGCCGATGCTCAGCCGGCCCTCGACGCGGCCGCGCATGCGTTCGAGATCGCTCTGCGCGTGTTCGAGCTGCTTCAGCACGAGCTTCGCGTGCGTGAGCAGTGTCTTTCCGTATTCGGTGAAGCCGATGCCTTCCGGCGCACGGACGAGCAGCGGCAGGCGCTCGCTTGCCTCGAGTTCGCGCAGCGCGCGCGTGATGGCCGCCTGCGACAGCCCGAGCGAGCGCGCCGCGCCGCGAATGCTCCCGGCCTCCGCGCTCGCGACGAGCGCCTGCAACTGATGCAGCTTGATCGTGCTCATGGTGGGATACCCGACAACGAAAGGTTGTCATCATAACGAAACCGCGGCTGGTCGCCGGGATTTTCGCTGCATACGATCCGGTCACGATCAGCCAATCCGGCGATCGGCAACCGCACTGCATCGAGGAGTATCGGGGTTGGAACGAAAACGCATTCCGCCTGAAATGGCTGCCATCGAGACGGAGATGATCGCGCTGCGCCACCGGCTGCACGCGCATCCGGAGCTGGGGTTCGAGGAGCACGCGACCAGCGATCTCGTCGCCGATTTCCTGACAACATGGGGTTATCGGGTAACGCGCGGGCTCGGCGGCACGGGCGTGGTCGGCACGCTCGTGCGCGGCGCCGGGAAACGGCTCGGGCTGCGCGCGGACATGGACGCGCTGCCGATCCGCGAGACGACCGGGTTGCCGCACGCGAGCCGGTGCGACGGCGTGATGCATGCGTGCGGTCACGACGGCCATACGGCGATGTTGCTCGCGGCCGCGCGCTGCCTGGCCGAGCGCGCGCGCTTCACCGGCACGCTGAACCTGATCTTCCAGCCGGCCGAGGAAGGGCTCGGCGGCGCGAAGCGGATGATCGACGACGGGCTGTTCACGCGGTTTCCGTGCGACGCCGTGTTCGCGATGCACAACGTGCCGGGCCTGCCGGCCGGCGTGCTCGGCTTCTGCGACGGCCCGGCGATGGCGTCGGCCGACGAGGTGCGCGTACGCATCGCCGGGCGCGGCGGGCATGGCGCGGCGCCGCATACGACGATCGATCCGGTGGTCGTGTGCGCATCGATCGTGATGGCGCTGCAGAGCGTCGTGTCGCGTAACGTCAATCCGCAGGAGCTGGCGATCGTCACGGCCGGCTCGATCCATGCGGGCACGGCGTCGAACGTGATCCCGCCACATGCGGACCTCGAACTCAGCGTGCGCGCGCTGTCGCCGGACGTACGCGCGCTGCTCGAGCGGCGCATCCGCGAGATCGTGCACGGGCAGGCGGCGAGCTATGGCGCGACGGCCGAGATCGACTACCGGCACGACTACCCGGTGCTGGTCAATCACGCGGCGGAAACCGCGTTTGCACGGGACGTAGCGCGCGAATGGGGCGGCGACGCTGCGCTGATTCCGCATCTGCGGCCGATCGCGGCGAGCGAGGATTTCGCGTTCATGCTCGAAGCGTGCCCCGGCAGCTACCTGTCGATCGGCAATGGCGACGGCGTGGGCGGATGCGGGCTGCACAACCCGGGTTACGACTTCAACGACGCGTGCCTCGCGACGGGCGCGGGTTACTGGATTGCACTGGCGGAGCGCTACCTCGCGTGACGCGTCCGCACGCTTTCGCTTTACGATTCACACACGAAGGAGACTGGCAATGAAGCAGTGGAAACGGATGGCGGCGCTCGCGGTGGCGCTGGCGGCGGGGGCGGCGCATGCCGGCGACTGGACCGGCAAGGAAATTCGCCTGGCGGTCGATCCGACTTACCCGCCGCTCGAATACAAGCTGCCCGACGGCACGCTGACGGGCTTCGGGATCGACATCACGAACGCGTTGTGCGCGGAGCTGCATGCGCGCTGCGTGTGGGTCGAGTCGAGTTTCGACGGGATGATTCCGGGGCTGCTCGCGCGCAAGTTCGACGTGATCGCGTCGTCGATGACGATCACGCCGAAGCGGCAGCAGCAGATCGCGTTCACGAACCGGATCTCGAACGCGCCGGCACGCCTCGTCGCGCGCAAGGGTTCGCCGCTGCTGCCGACGGCCGGGGCGCTGAAGGGCAAGCGCGTGGGCGTCGAGCAGGGTTCCGCGCAGGCCGACTACGCGATCGCGAACTGGCAGCCGGCCGGCGTGCAGATCGTGTCGTACCAGAACCAGGATCAGGTGTATGCCGACCTCGTGACGGGCCGGCTCGATGCGGCGTTCCAGGCATCGATCGCGGCCAGCGACGGCTTCCTGAAGAAGCCGCAGGGCAAGGATTTCGCGTTCGTCGGCGGCGCGATCGACGACGTGAAATATTTCGGGCAGGGCGATGGCCTCGGGCTGCGCAAGCAGGACGACGACTTGCGTGACGCGTTCAACCGCGCGCTCGCGGCGATTCTCGCGAACGGCACGTACCAGCGGATCAACCGGAAGTACTTCGACTTCGACATCTACGGCGCGAAGTAAATCGACGCGTCCGGCACGAGGGAGCGGTGCGCGGCGAGCCGCGCACCAAAAAAACGGAAGAGGAATCACGCTTGCGTGACCGGCGGTCGATGAACCGCACGCCGCGCACGCGTAATCATATCGATAAGGATCACAAAATAATGAACTGGAGATTGTTTTTCGTCGCGATTCCGGCGCTGTGCGCAGCGCCCGCGTTTGCGCAAGGCAGCGTCACGCTTTACGGCCTCGTCGATGCGGGCATCGACTACACGAACAACGTCGGCGGTCACAGCGCGTGGCAGATGGCGAGCGGCTTCGCGCAGGGCAGCCGCTGGGGGCTGAAGGGCACCGAGGATCTCGGCGGCGGCTACAGCGCGCTGTTCCAGATCGAGAACGGCTTCAACGTGAACAGCGGCACGCTCGCGCAGGGCGGCCGCATGTTCGGGCGGCAGGCGTATGTCGGGCTCGGCAGCACGCGTTTCGGCACGCTGACGCTCGGCCGGCAATACGACGCGGTGGTCGACTATCTCGCGCCGACGACCGCGAACGGCAGCTGGGGCGTCTATCCGTTCTCGCATCCGCTCGACAACGACAACACCGGCAACACGTTCCGCGTGAACAATACGGTCAAGTACGCGAGCCCGGATTTCTCCGGTTTCTCGTTCGGCGGCACGTACAGCTTCAGCAACGACACGGGCTTCGCGAACAACCGGCAATGGAGCGTCGGCGCGCAGTACGAGCAGGGCGGTTTGCTCGTCGGCGCGGCCTTCCTGAACGCGGACAACCCGGGCGCGACGTCGGGCGGTGCGATCGCAGGCTCCGGGTCGGTCGGCGCCGATGCCAACTTCGCGTCGGCGCGGCTGCGGATCTTCGGTGCGGGCATCAACTACACGGCGGGGCCCGCGACGGTCGGATTCGCGTACACGAACAGCAACGTCACGCGGCCGACCGCGAACGTCGGCTACCTGTTCGGCGATGAAACGATTCAGCCGGTGACGGGCCCGCTCGCGGGCGGCACGGTGACGTCGATCAAGTACCAGAACTTCGAGGTGAACGGCAAATACCAGTTCACGCCCGCGTTGTTCGTCGGCGCGCAGTACGTGTACACGACGGTGCGCTACGACGCGACGACGGGCGCCGCGAAGCCGAAGATCCATTCGATCGGGCTGATGGCCGACTACAACCTGTCGAAGCGCACGGACGTGTACGTGATGGGTGCGTACCAGCGGATCGCGGGCGATGCGACAGGCTCGTCGCTCGACCAGGCCTATGTTCCCGGCGCGGCGGACCTGTCGTCGACGTCGAAGCAGCTGATGGTGCACGCGGGGATTCGTCACAAGTTCTGACGAGGCCATGCGGGAAGCGGCGGCGAGGCGGCGGGCGTGGTGCGGGGCCGTCCGGCGTCCGCCGCCGGTAGCCCGCCGCCTCGATCCATTTACTGCGCGACGCGGATCACGACCTTGCCGAAATGCTGCCCCGACTGCAGGTACGCATACGCCTGCGGCGCCTCGTCGAAGCCGAACACGCGATCGACCACCGGCTTGATCCGTTTCGCGTCGACGAGCCGCACGAGGTCGTCGAGCATCGTGCGGCTGCCGACCATGAGGCCGTGCAGTTGCCGGATGCCGCCGATCAGCGACAGCAACCCGAGTTCCGGGCCGCCAAAGCTGCTGAGGCCGCCGATGATCGATACGATGCCGCCCATCTTCGTCGCGTCGACCGAGCGCGGCAGCGTATCGCGGCCGCCCACTTCGACGACCAGATCCGCGCCTGCACCGCCGGTGAGCCGCAGCACCTCATGCTGCCATTCCGGCGTCGCACGATAGTTGATCGTTGCGTCCGCACCGAGTGCGCGGGCGCGTTCGAGCTTCGCATCGCTCGACGACGTGACGATCGTGCGTAGCCCGGCTGCATGCGCGAGCTGCAGCGCGATGATCGAGACGCCGCCCGTGCCGAGCAGAACGACGGTCGCGCCCGGCCCGAGTCCGCCGTCGACGAACAGCGCGTTCCATGCGGTGATGCCCGCGCACGACAGCGTCGCCGCTTCGTCGTAGTCGAGATGCGCGGGAATCGCGACCAGCGCGGCTTCGTCGGAGACGAAGCGTTCGGCCAGCACGCCGTCGAATTGCGCGCCGGGTGAACCCGAGACCTTCTGCGGCGTCGGCGGCCCGTCGATCCAGTGCGGGAAATACGTATTGATCACGCGGTCGCCCGGCTTGAACCGCGTGACGTCACGGCCGGTTTCGACGACTTCGCCGGCGCCGTCGGCGACGGGGATCAGCGCGTCGGTGCCGATGCCGAGATAGTCGCCGCGCGCGAACATCAGGTCGCGATAGTTGAGCGCGGCCGAGTGGATCTTCACGACGACGTCGGTCGGCCCGACCGGGCGGTGCGCCGCGTCGGTGCGCCGGAGTCCGGCCACGCCGTCGCCCGGTTTGACTTGCCATGCATGCATGTCGACTCCTTTTCGAGATAGGTAGGGCTATCATAGTGTTGCGCGATGGGACGCATTGGCGACAATTCGGCCAATGATTGTCGCCGGTACGGACACAAACCTGTCATCCCACTGGAGCGGAATTGCATGGACGAGCGGTTGAGAGGCGTCGCCGAATTTGTCGACGTGGTGGAAGCGGGCAGCTTCGCGGCGGCGGCGCTGCGTCTCGGCATGACGCGCTCGGCCGTCGCGAAGATCGTCGCGCGGCTCGAACACCGTCTCGGCGCGCGCCTGCTGCAGCGCACGACGCGCCAGCTCGGCCTGACCGACGAAGGGTTCGTCTATTACGAGCAGTGCCGGCGGCTGCTGGCCGAACTCGGCGACACGGAGGCCGCGCTCGACGCGGGCCGCCGCGAGCCGGCCGGGCGCGTGCGGATCAGCGTGCCCGTGCTGTTCGGGCGGCAGTGCGTGGCGCCCGTCGTGCGGCGCCTCGTCGAGCGTTATCCGCGGCTTGAAATCGACATGTCGTTCAGCGATCGCGTGGCCGACCTGGTGAACGACGGCTTCGACATCGCGGTGCGCATCGGCGAGCTGGCCGATACGAGCGCGCTCGTCGGCCGGAAGCTGGGTGTGCAGCGCATGGGCATCTGCGCATCGCCCGCGTATCTCGACCGTCATGGCCGGCCGTCGGGGCTCGACGCACTCGGGTCGCACGTCGGCATCGCGTATTCGCGCGGCGGACAGCCGACGCCGTGGCGGATCATCGGCGCGGACGGCGCGGTGCACGACCATCGCACGGCCGGCCGCCTGCGGTTCGACGACCTGCAGGCGATCGCCGACGCGGCTGCCGCCGGCGCGGGCCTCGCGTGGCTGCCGTGCTGGCTGATGGCGCCTTACGTGCGCGATGGCCGCCTCGCGCTCGTGATGGACAGCGACAGCGTGTCGGGCGCCGAGGTGTACGCGGTGCGGCTGGCGTCGCGCCATGTGCCGTCGAAGGTGCGCGTCGTCGTCGATGCGCTGGTCGACGAGATTCCGCGCATGCTGGCGTCCGATGACGCGGACGGAGAGCACGTGCCGGCGCGCATTGATCGGGCTTCGTAGCCACGACGCATGAACGGTTGGCGCAGCGTGTGATCATTCGCATAACGAACAGGTGAAAGCACGCCGTCGTGAACAGGAAGCTGCAGGTCGTGATCATGATTGTCATCGGCATCGCGGCGCGCATCGCGCGATCTCGTCGTGGTCGGCCTGTTGCTGCAGGCCGGCTATTTCGCGTTCACGTACCTGAGCCTGAAGCTCGGCATGTCGGCCGGCGCCGTCGCGCTCGCGGTCGGCTTCAACTGGGCCGCGACGCCGGTGTTCTGGGCCGTAACGACCGAGTATGTGTCGGGCCTCATGGCGACCGCGTCGATCGCGCTGCCGCCGGTGATGGGGCGGATCAAGGATGTCACGCATTCGTACGATCTCGCGCTGCTGCTGGTCACGGTCGCGTTCCTGGCACGCGGCGTGCTGGCGTTGCGGATCGCGTCCCGGCGCGCGATGCCGGCGACGACGGGGCGGGCCGGCTGACCAACTGACCGACGCGCGTGTTGGCGATCGACAGCAGGTGACGACCGTACGCGTTTATCGACGCTGCGGCACAATCGGGCGGAGCACGCGTGCGCCGGGCGGCAACAGGCGCGTCGCGCCGTTTCCGGACTCCTCGTCAAGGGCACGCTATGTCATCTCGCACTTATCTCGTCACCGGCGCGTCGCGCGGCATCGGCCTCGCGATCAGCACCACGCTCGCACAACGCGGCCATCGCGTCGTCGGCCTCGCGCGGCATGCTCAGGGCATCGACTTCCCCGGCGAATTGCTCGCGTGCGATCTCGCCGACATCGAACAGACTGCGGCGACCCTTGCACGCATCGGTGAGCGGCACGACATCGACGGCATCGTCAACAACGCGGGCATCGCGTTGCCGCAACCGCTCGGGCAGATCGATTTCCAGTCGCTGCAGGCCGTGTTCGATCTCAACGTGCGGGCCGCGATCCAGGTCACGCAGCACTTTGCAGGCGCGATGAAGGCGCGCGGTCACGGGCGCATCGTCAACATCTGCAGCCGCGCGATTTTCGGCAGCCTCGATCGCACCGCGTATTCCGCCGCGAAGAGCGCGCTCGTCGGCTGCACGCGCACGTGGGCGCTCGAACTGGCCGAACATGGCGTGACCGTCAACGCGGTTGCGCCGGGCCCGATCGAGACCGAACTGTTTCGCCAGACGCGGCCCGTCGGCAGCGAAGCCGAACGCAAGGTGCTCGCGACGATACCCGCGCGCCGGCTCGGCACGCCCGGCGACGTCGCGGCTGCGATCGCGTTCTTCCTGTCCGACGAAGCCGGCTTCGTCACGGGGCAGGTGCTGGCCGTGGACGGCGGCGGCAGTCTCGGCGGGCGGAGCTGACGCACGGCGGCGCGGGCCGCGCCAGACGGCCCGCGCTACATATTCCCGCACCCCGTTAGCATGTGACGAATCCGACTTTGGGCGCCGCGCGGGCGACGCTAAGATCGCCGATCCCGTAGATCGAGCGTTCGACAACAATGAAAAAGTCCGCTGCGCCGTTGCATGCTTTCCGTTTCCGTGTCGTCTGCGCCGCGATCGCCGGCGCGCTGGCGCTCGCGTCGTGCGGCGGCGTCGACAGCGATCCGCCGCCTTCGCAGGCCGGCGCAACGCCGCCAGGCACCCCGGCGCAGGCCGCCAAGCGCCCGAACATCCTGTACATCATGGCCGACGATCTCGGCTATTCCGACATCCATGCATTCGGCGGCGAGATCAACACGCCGAACCTCGACGCGCTCGTCGCATCGGGCCGCATCCTGTCGAACCATCACACGGGCACCGTCTGCGCGATCACGCGCGCGATGCTGGTGTCCGGCACCGATCACCATCTCGTCGGCGAAGGCACGATGGGCGTGCCGACCGACGAGCGGCGCGGGCTGCCAGGCTACGAAGGCTACCTGAACGATCGCGCGCTGTCGTTCGCGCAACTGCTGAAGGACGCCGGTTATCACACGTATATCGCGGGCAAGTGGCACATCGGCTCGGGGATCGTCGGCAGCGCGACGGGCAGCGGACAGACGCCCGACCAGTGGGGCTTCGAGCGCAGCTACGTGCTGCTCGGCGGCGCGGCGACGAACCACTTCGCGCACGAGCCGGCCGGCTCGTCGAACTACACGGAGGACGGCCGCTACGTGCAGCCAGGCCAGCCCGGACAGCCGGGCGGTGCGGGCGGCAGCCCGGCCGTGTTCTATTCGACCGATTTCTATACGCAGAAGCTGATCTCGTACATCGATTCGAACCAGCGCGACGGCAAGCCGTTCTTTGCGTACGCGGCGTACACGTCGCCGCACTGGCCGCTGCAGGTGCCTGAGCCCTGGCTGCACAAGTACGCGGGCGTGTATGACGCCGGCTACGACGCGATCCGCAACGCGCGGATCGCGCGACAGAAGGCGCTCGGACTGATTCCCGCCGACTTCAAGCCGTTCGACGGCCTGCCCGAAACGACGGCGGCGTCGCCCGCGACCGCGAACAACGGCGCGGCCAACGCGAAATACATCAGCGCGGTGCATTCGGCCACGGACGGCTACAGCGACTACGGCTCCGGCAAGGTCGACAAGCTGTGGTCGAGCCTGTCGCCGGCCGAACGAAAGGCGCAGGCGCGCTACATGGAGATCTACGCGGGGATGGTCGAGAACCTCGACTACAACATCGGCCTGCTGATCCAGCACCTGAAGGACATCGGCGAATACGACAATACGTTCATCATGTTCCAGTCGGACAACGGCGCGGAAGGCTGGCCGATCGACGGCGGCGCGGACCCGACGGCGACCGACACCGCGAACGGGCAGGAGCCGGTCTACTCGACGCTCGGCACCGACAACGGCAAGCAGAACGCGCAGCGCCTGCAGTACGGGCTGCGCTGGGCCGAAGTGAGTGCGTCGCCGTTCCGGCTCACGAAGGGCTATTCGGCCGAAGGCGGCGTGTCGACGCCGACGATCGTGCACTTGGCCGGCCAGTCGCAGCCGTTGCCGGCGCTGCGCGCGTTCACGCACGTGACCGACAACACGGCGACGTTCCTCGCGGTCGCGGGCGTCACGCCGCCGTCGCAGCCGGCGCCGCCGCTCGTCAACACGCTGACGGGCGTCGATCAGAACAAGGGCAAGGTGATCTACAACAACCGCTACGTGTATCCGGTCACGGGCCAGTCGCTGCTGCCGGTGCTCACGGGTTCGGCGACAGGCGAAGTGCATACGGCGCCGTTCGGCGACGAAGCGTATGGCCGCGCGTACCTGCGCAGCGCCGACGGCCGCTGGAAGGCGCTGTGGACCGAGCCGCCGCTCGGGCCGCTCGACGGGCACTGGCAGCTGTACGACCTTGCGTCGGATCGCGGCGAGACGACCGACGTGTCCGCGCAGAACCCGTCGGTGATCGGCACGCTCGTCGACCAGTGGAAGACCTACATGAGCAACGTCGGCGGCGTCGAGCCGCTGCGGCCGCGCGGCTACTACTGATACCGGGGACGACACGATGCGGTTCCGGTTCTGGACGATCGGTGCGGCGCTCGCCGCCACGCTGTTCGCCGCCGCGTTCGCGGCCGGCTATGCGAATCCTGTCGTGCCGGCGGGCGGCGCATTCGACGACGCGAATCGCGGCCGCGCGCTCGCGCCGCTCGGCTCGGAGCGGCAGTGCGAGCGTTATTCGGGGTTGCCGGCCAAGTGGCGCGACGATCCGCAGGCCGGGATGGTGCACCTGCACGGCGGCGCGTTCGTGTTGGGCAGCACGCGCGGCTATGCGGACGAGCGACCGGTCGGCGACGGCCGCACGCGCGTCGGCGGGTTCTGGATCGACCAGACCGACGTGACGATCGCGCAGTTCGCCGCGTTCGTGCAGGCGACCGGCTACGTGACCGAGGCCGAGCGGCAGGGCGGCGCGGCAGTGTTCCGTGTGCCGACGCGCGACGAGATGAATGCGCGCGACCTCGCGTGGTGGTCATGGGTGAAGGGGGCGTCGTGGCGCCATCCGCGCGGGCCCGGCAGCGGCGTCGACGGGCTCGGCAACCTGCCGGTGACGCTCGTCACGCAGCGCGATGCGCTCGCGTATGCGCATTGGCTTGGCCGCGACCTGCCGACCGAGGCCGAATGGGAATACGCGGGCAAGGCCGGCCGCGACGACGCATCGCTCGATGCGGCGCCGCGCGACGCGCAGGGCAAGCCGGCCGCGAACTACTGGCAGGGCGCGTTTCCGGTGCTCGACACGGCCGAGGACGGTCATGCGGGGCTCGCACCCGTCGGCTGCTATGCGGCGAACGGCTTCCGCCTCTACGACATGATCGGCAACGCATGGGAGTGGACGAAGGACGCGTACACGGGCCCGCATCAGTCGCACACGAACGGCGACACGGCGGCCGTCGCGCCGCCGACGCGCCGGCACGATACGCCGATGGTCATCAAGGGCGGCTCGTTCCTGTGCTCGCGCGATTACTGCGTGCGCTATCGCGCGTCGTCGCGGGAACAGCAGGAGGCCGATCTCGGTGCGTCGCACATCGGGTTTCGCACGATTCTGAGGGATGCGTCATGAGGAAGGGCCTCGTGCGATGCGTGTCCGTGTGGCTGCTGGCCGCGTGCGGTGTCGCGCATCAGGGATCGGCGGTTGCTGCCGAAACCGCAGCACCGGCCGTGCGCGTCGGCGTGACGCGCGGCGTGCATGCGCAGATCCTGGACGAAGTGAAGCGGGTCGCCGCATCGCGCGGGTTGGGGGTCGACGTCGTCGAATTCGACGATGCGTCGCGCATCGACACGGCACTTGCCGACGGCCGGATCGATGCGGCCAGCTTCGAGGATGCGCAACAGCTTGCCGCGACGCGCGCGCGGAAACGCTACGCGCTGGCCGAAGTCGCGCCGACCGTCACGCTGCCGATGGCGCTCTATTCGCGCAAGCTGAAGAACCTGAACGAACTGCAGCCCGGCGCGACGGTCGCGATTCCCGCCGATCCGCGCGGAATGGCGCGCGCGCTCGTGCTCTTGCAGAACGACACGCTGGTGACGCTGCGCGAGAAGGCCGGCCTGCATGCGACGCTGCGCGACGTGACCGGCAACCGGCTCGGGCTGAAGTTCGTCGCGCTGCGCCGTGACCGTCTTTACGCGGCGCTCGATACGGCCGCGTTCGTCGCGATCGACAGCGACGATGCCGCCCGCGCCGGGCTGCAGCCCGCGCGCGACAGCATCAGCCTCGAGGACGCGCGCTCGCCGTATGCGAACGTGCTCACGGTGCGCGACGCCGATCGCGCGAAGCCGTGGGTCGCGCAGCTCGTCGCCGCGTATCACTCGGACGACGTCGCACGCTTCATCCTCACGCGCTACCAGGATTCGGTGCGGCGGCCGTGGTAGACACGGTCCTGCTTGCGTGCAACGCATGCGGCCGCTGCTGCAACAGCGCGCCGACGCTGTCGTTGCGCGAACTGTTCCGGCATCGGCATCGCTTCGTCGGCGCGCTGACGATCCGTCGCGTGCCGAAGCGGCGGATCGGCGAGAGATGGCGTGCGGGCGGGCGCGAGCATGAGCTCGATGCGGACGACGTAGCGGCTTCCGATGCGCTGGCCGCGCGGTTGTTCCATCGCACCGGCGGCGCGGGTGGCGAATGGATTGCGCTGACACTGCAGGGCTACGACTATCCGTCGCTCGGCCGTTGCGCGGCGCTGGCCGACGACGGCCGCTGCAACGTGCATGTGGAGAAGCCGTCGATCTGTCGCGCGGTGCCTCTCGATCCGATGCTGCCGGACAGGTTGCAGTCCCGCGTGCTCGCTGCACGGCGCGACGATGCGGCATGGCTTGGCGCGAACTGCATTGTCGAAGCGGGGGCCGCACGATCTTCCGTTGAATCGTCATTCCCGATCCCGCTGGTGACGGCCGGGCAGGTTGCCGACCGCGCGGCGCTCGATGCGCATCGTGACGCGCTCGCGTTCGAGCGTGCGGTATGGCGCGATGCCGTGTTCGCATCGTTGAACCATGGCCGGCAGGAACTGCGTCACGCGTTGTCGCGGCTCGCGCCGGGCGGCTACCTGACCGTGTCGATCGTGCCTGTCGTGCTGGCCGTCGCACCGGTTTCCGCGCATTGCCATGCGCTGTGCATCGACTTCATCGACGCCCAGCTTGCGTTGATCGGCGCGAATATCGACGCGGCGCTCGCACGCCGGCGAGTCGACGACCGTCCCGCGACGCGCGAGTTGCGCGGCTTCGCGCAGGCGCTCGAACGTGCGCGGCAGGCGCTTGCGGCAATGCCGGCGCCCGCGGCCGGAACGCGTGAAGATGCGCCGCGCATCGACGCGTGGCTCGACGATCGGCCCGACGCAGATTCGCTCGCCGCATAACGATCGCGGCACGCCGCGCGTGCCTTACACTTGGCGCTCTTTCAACCGCCTTCGATGGAGCGTGCATGTACGCGTCGACCTTCATTTTCCGTGCCGGGCAATACGACGACGAATTCCACCGGCTCGACCGGCAGATCGCCGACATGGCGCGCGCGACGCCCGGCTATCTCGGCGAGGAGACGTGGGAGAACGCCGACGAGGGGCTGATCCAGAACGTCTACTACTGGGAATCGGAGGCGGCGCTGCAGCAGTTGATGCGGCATCCGGCACATCTCGAAGCGAAGGCGAAGCAGGCGCGCTGGCTGGACGGCTATCGCGTCGTGATTTCGCAGGTGCTCCGCGAATACGGCGACGGCAAGCTGGTGCAGCCTCATGCGGGGTAGTCCGCGTAACCGGCTGTCTGATTCATTTCTTTCGCATTACAAATAAATAACAGCAAGCCGCGCTGGGCGGCCCGCACTCGCATGCGGGTTTCGGCGGCATCGCGTGCAATCAATTCGTCATCACGCATGGCTAAGGTGGCGGGGCTTCACGTCGTCAGTCTGTCCACAACAACATCCCCACTCGATGTCGTACGGAGCCTTGTCCATGCTGAAATCCGCCTTGTCCGCGAAGCGCCGCCGCGCGCTGCGCGATCGAACCGTTCCCGTCGTCGCACTCACGCTGATTGCCGCTAGCCTCGGCGCGCAGGCCGCCCGGAATGACAGCGGCGAAAGCCGTTTTGAGCCGGGTTTCGTGCCGGGCTTCCTGGTGCTCAGCCGCAGCGTGTACGACAACGTGTCGGGTAACGTTCAGCCCGGCGCGATCCTGCCGCCGAACTGCGCGAAGACCACCGGCGGTTGCGGCGCGGCTTCGGGCGCGCCGAGCGACGGCACCTACCCGACCGTGTGGAACAACGACCGCTACGACGGCAGCTTCGGCATCACGTCGCGCATCTTCCTCGACCAGATCACGCCGGCGGGTGGCGTCGTCAGCACGCTCGAAGTGCCGAACAGCCTGCAGAAGGGCTTCGCGCACGACCAGCTCGTGACGAGCTTCGGCTCGAAGTCCGAACTCGGCCTGCACCTGTCCACCGACGGCAACTACCTGACGTTCATGGGTTATGTCGCGCCCGTCAACATGATCGACGTGTCGAACTCGAACACGCCGCTCGCGATCGATACGACCAACCCGGACGGGCAGAATTTCTACCGTGCGATCGCGCGCGTCGATCGTCACGGGCATTTCCGTTTCACCGAGACGAATGCATACAGCGGCAACAACGGCCGCGCCGCGATCCTGAACAACCGCGACGGCCGCGAGATCTACTACACGTCGGGCAACGCCGGCAACGGCGCGAACCCGCAGCCGGACAACGTGATCCTCGGCGCGGGCGCGCAACTCATCGACGGCGCGAAGCATCACGAAGCGCAGCAGGACCCGGGCACGCCGACGCCGCTCGCGAGCTTCTCGGTCACGGAACTCGGCGCGAAGGCCGACAAGATCGGCAAGGACGACAACTTCCGCGGCATCGCGGTGCACGACAACGTCGTGTACTACACGAAGGGCAGCGGCGGCAACGGCGTGAATACCGTGTACTTCGTCGATACGACCGGTGCCGCATGCCCGTCGGGCGTCGGCGTGCCGTCGCCGAAGGCCGTGCTGCCGACGGCGCCGCTCGCGTATAACGCGGCGACGCTGCAGACGACCGGCCTGCCGAACAACATGTGCGTGCTGGCCGGCTTCCCGACCACGCCGAACAAGACCGCGACGACGCTGTCCTACCCGTTCGGGATGTGGTTCGCCGATGCGAACACGCTGTATGTCGCGGACGAAGGCGACGGCTACACGGGCGGCCCGGACCTGTACACGCATGCGGCCGCGCAGACGGGCGCCGGCCTGCAGAAGTGGGTGTACGACGCGAACGCGAAGCAGTGGAAGCTCGCGTACACGCTGCAGAACGGGCTCGACCTCGGCAAGCCGTATTCGGTCGCCGGCTATCCGCTGGGCAACAATTCGGCGACGGGCTTGCCGTGGGCGCCGGCGACGGCCGGCCTGCGCAACCTGACGGGCCGCGTCGAGCGCGACGGCACGGTGACGATCTGGGCGATCACGTCGACGGTCAGCGGCAACGGCGATGTCGGCGCGGATCCGAACCGGCTGGTCGCGGTGCGCGACGTGCTGCGCAACACGAGCGCGACGACGGCCGCGGCCGAGAAGTTTGCCGTGCTGCGGACGGCGAAGTTCGCGGAAGTGCTGCGGGGTATCGAGTTCGCGCCGGGGACGGAAACGGGCCGGTCGCACTGACGTATTCAGTGTGCGGTTGAGGTTGACGCGGCTGCCCGACGGGCGGCCGCGTTTGGTCAGCCTGCGTTGCTTCGCCGTTTGGTGGATCGGCTTGTTCGGCGTGTTCCTGGCCGATGAACGAAGGGGGGTGACTTCGAGCGAGACTTCAACAACTTGGTCACTTCGGCTAGTGCAATTGGCGCGTGGGTTTGAGGTCAGTCCGCCCGCTTGGAGTTGTAGGGGTGCAATCAATCAGCAGCCCGCTCATGACTGCCCTGACCAATTTCAGATCCGAATCAGAAGGTGCGGTGTATCCCTGCCATATCTGCGGCTCACACCTCATCAGATTCCGGGTCGTCTTGCATCCACCATACAGGATGGTCGTGTGGTTCTCGCAACCACGTCCACTGACCCGCGACATGCTCATTGACCCGCCGCCTCTGCCGCGTGCAGGTGGATACTGTCGGCCGTGCTCGTAATTTGGATTGCCTTCTTGGCTTCGTCGCCACGTGCTACCTACACGTGCATCGGCGAGCCGGTCGGGTCGGTGTCGGATTTTACCTTTTTGCATATCGATGTCCCTCCGGTAGCCGGGCAATCCACCCGAAATTTTCAGCCGAAAAGTCGATATTCGCAAAGAAAAGGAGGGCGGGCGGGGGTGTCCGGCAACGCGAGATTTTTCTCGGAAGCCCCGTGCCCATGCCCCAATTTCTAGGTCAGCCTTCCTTCATCCACTCCGGCTCCACGTACTCCTCTACCCACATCCACTGGCCCGGCTCAAACAGGTTCGTGTACTGGTTCTGTTCCGATTGCTCCCAAGGGGTGAGCTTGCGGACATCGGGAAATTTTTGTCCCTTCCAGATCAGATGAATATCCGAACTGGAAGTCTTGGTGTATCCCTGCCATATCCCTGTTTCTGGGCACAGCATGCCCGTACACAGATTCATCAACCCATATTTGTGGCGCTTCGCTTGTTGCTCTTTCAAGCGGTGCTGTTCGCGCTCCTCCGGCGTCAAGATTTTGTATGCTCGGCTTATTCTAACTTCATCGAGCATGGGCGGAAATGAACTGTCCAGTGGATTCGCGTAAAATAGATTGATGTTCACGGGAAACTTGCTTCCCGAAATATCTTTTGATCGGTAGCGAAAAGATTGCAAATTCGGCATCTTCGGATCGCGCACCATTATCTCGTTACCGTATTCACGATTTCCTTCCCCGTCAACCCAATAGTCCTCTAACTGGAGAAGCGATTTGATTTCCGTGTCCGGCAAGCTAGCAACCCTTGCGTCAAGGACAATTCTTACCCCAGCCGGAACAATTTTCACCTTATCGCGAGTATCGCTGTAGTCCTCCGGATCGTCGCCAGTGGAAAACTCAATCTTCGTACCCCGCAGTGCACGATTTTTGTATTTATAAAGAAACCCTTTTGCGGGAGGGTGCGTCCACGTTGTGTAATTTGTTCCAAAGACAATGTATTCAGGATCGTATGGCGCATCATCGCGTAGGATCGCCATTGCTGTTTTAAGGATGGCGCGCAGCATGACGCGCTGCTCTTCGTCGGTCGTCTGCATTTCAAATCCCTCCCCCAATGACTTGAAGTGAATCATCGTATCCTCCTGTGCATGTACCGGGGTTACGCACGAAAGCACGATCAGGACGGTCCCAATAGGCTTGCACCACATCCGCACACGCATAAGCATCTTCTTCATGTAACTGGCTCCGGTAACCTTCTTCGAAACTCACCATCTTGGCCGCCGTTTCTGGCGACACTCTCAACAGCTTGCACACCTCGGCCTGTGCAATCGGCACGTCTGGCTTCACATAGGCTCCGCCCGTCTGATTTTGCAGATACGAAATCATCCAGTAATAGTGGAAAATCAACATGCGATGAAGTCCCGTGGCAACCCGTGCATCGTTAGGAATTTGAGCTTTTTTAGAAACGGTAAAAATATCTTCGTGGATGTATTGTTTGTAAATAGTCTGAATTTCCTGGAACACAACGTAATCTTCACTATGCTGATGGATTAAAGCCATCATCCAGAATGCCTGCTGGCAGTGTCGCGCCTCGTGATAAAGCAAGTCTGCGAATGCCTTCAGGGCGCCATCCAAGGCAGTCGCATTATTCGACGATGCAATGATCTTCAAGATTTCCATTTCTTGAATAACCATCGTCCACTTTAATGTGGAGAACGATGCACTTACATCCGGGCGCATGTTGTATCTAAACTGACCTTCACTCGCATTAACAATATCGATCTCGGGAGTCGCCCCATTTGACCTCATCCGGTCACCTGAAGACCCTCCTGGCAATCCAAACGGCCCCGCCGCAAGGGCGGTATTCAATACATTGCCAACCGCAAGCGCGATACTTTCCTTTGCCTCGTCCGATATCTCGCCGCTCAACGTATTGAACTTGCCCCACTCAATCCCAGTGAGTGCCTTCTTGACCGCCGCCGTATAGGTCTTCGTCACCGGATACTCGACATCCCTGCGCACCGGCATGTCCGGAGGCGTATCACCCTGTCTAGCCCCGTCGATGAAGTGATGGAAGCGCAACCCGAAGTTGAGCGGGTCGCAGGTCGCGAACGCGGCCGGCTGACTCTCGGACGTAGCCCCCTGTTCCGGGGTGCTGACCTTCTTGCCCTTGATCGTTGTGGTGCGCTTGTCGGCGTTGGGCGCCTGGGCGGTGTAAGGCGTCGTGTTGCCGCGCACGACGGCTGCCCGGTTCACCGCAATCACCTTGTCTGGATCGCTCGCCGCCAGCAACTCCACTGTGCCGAACGCGATGTCATGGCTCGTGATCACTTCTGTTTCGCCCAGCTCGTTACTCACCCCCTCGATCACGCGACCGTTATCGAGCGTGATCCGGTACGGCTGGTTCGGCAGGGCAAACCCGCTGTCGTGCTCCAGCAGCACGAAGTGCGCGGCATACTGCCCCGGGTATTCGGGCGTGACCGGCAGGCGCATCGGCCGCACCTGCGCCGCGTCGGTCTGATGACTGCCCGCGTGGATCGTGTGCTCGCCGGCGGTTCGTACCACATAACCTTGATCGCTGATGCGAACCTCCGTACCGCCTGCGTGCAGCACGATTTCCTCTGCCGCATGCAGATGGATACTGTCGGTCGTGCTCGTGATCTGGATTGCCTTTTTAGCGGTCACGTCGACACCATCGGTCTGCGCCTCGATACGCACTTTCCCAGCGGCGGCGACGAGTGCCATGCCTGCCTTGTGTACGAAC
>NZ_MDEQ02000021.1 GCF_001883705.2 Burkholderia catarinensis | reverse complement strand
CGATGCGCAGCAGATCCAGCCGCTCGTGCCGGCGCTGCAGAGCTGGTGGATGAAGATCCACGTGCCGGCGAACTTCATCGGCTACGGCAGCTTCGCGCTGTCGGCGATGGTGTCGGTCGCCTACCTGATGAAGGAGCGCGGCGTGCTCGCCGATCGCCTGCCGACGCTCGAGGTGCTCGACGACGTGATGTACAAGTCGATCGCGGTCGGTTTCGCGTTCTTCACGATCGCGACGATCCTCGGCGCGCTTTGGGCGGCCGAGGCATGGGGCGGCTACTGGAGCTGGGACCCGAAGGAAACCTGGGCGCTGATCGTGTGGCTGAACTACGCAGCGTGGCTGCACATGCGGCTGATGAAGGGCCTGCGCGGCGCGGTTGCCGCCTGGTGGGCGCTCACGGGCCTGCTCGTGACGACGTTCGCGTTCCTCGGCGTCAACATGTTCCTGTCCGGGCTGCACAGCTACGGCAAGTTGTAAGATTTCCGCCGCTCGTCCGACTATAAGACCGCCGGTGCACTGCGTGCCCGGCGGTTTTCTTTTGTAACGAGCGGGCGATCCGGGCGTCGAACGGCGGATGATGGGTCGGGTCGAACGCTCATGAAGCATGCGCGCCGCGCATGCAGGAGGAGCTGCACGATGTGGATCAAACGCCCTTTGCGGAACGTACTGACCGGCGGTGATATTGCGCCGAGCGAGATCACGCCGCGCGCGGTATTCGAGAACCGGCGGCGCGTCTTGCAGGCGGCTGGCCTCGCGGCGGCAGGCGGACTGCTCGGCGGCAGCGGCCCGGCATTTGCCGCGTATGCGTCGCCCGACCCGCGGGCGGCGAAGCTCGCGGCAAAAACGGACCCGAAGTTCGTCGCGGCCGACAAGGTGACGCCGTTCAAGGACATCACGACCTACAACAACTTCTACGAATTCGGCACCGACAAGAGCGACCCGGCGCAGAACGCCGGCACGCTGCGGCCGCGTCCGTGGCGCGTGAGCGTCGAGGGGGAAGTGCAGCACCCGAAGGTGTTCGATCTCGATGAACTGCTGAAGCTCGCACCGCTCGAGGAGCGCGTGTACCGGCTGCGCTGCGTCGAGGGGTGGTCGATGGTGATCCCGTGGATCGGCGTGCCGCTGTCCGAGCTGATCAAGCGCGTGCAGCCGACCGGCAACGCGAAATACGTGCAGTTCGTCACGCTGGCCGATCCGTCGCAGATGCCGGGCCTCTCGACACCCGTGCTCGACTGGCCGTACTCGGAAGGTCTGCGGATGGACGAGGCGATGAATCCGCTGACGCTGCTGACGATGGGCGTCTACGGGCAGGTGCTGCCGAACCAGAACGGCGCGCCGGTACGTATCGTCGTGCCGTGGAAGTACGGCTTCAAGAGCGCGAAGTCGCTCGTGAAGATCCGCTTCGTCGACAAGCAGCCGAAGACGAGCTGGAACACGTACGCGTCGAACGAGTACGGCTTTTATTCGAACGTGAACCCGACCGTCGATCATCCGCGCTGGAGCCAGGCGACCGAGCGGCGCATCGGCGAGGACGGCTTTTTCACACCGAAGCGCAAGACGCTGATGTTCAACGGCTACGGCGATCTGGTCGCGTCGATGTATCAGGGCATGGACCTGAAGAAGAATTTCTGAGGGTAACGGTGAGAAACGACATGCCTTCCACGACGCTGCCTCCCGCACGCGCGGCGGCTGCCGCGACGGCGCGACGGGCCAGCACGACGCGCTGGCTCGTGCCGGCCAAGGTGCTGGTTTTCGCGGCCGGCCTCTATCCGCTCGCGCGTCTCGTGCTGTTCGGGCTGACCGACCGGCTCGGCGCGAATCCGATCGAATTCATCACGCGTTCGACGGGCCTCTGGACGCTCGTGATGCTGTGCGTCACGCTCGCCGTCACGCCGCTTCGACGCATGACGGGGTTCGCCGCGCTGCTGCGCTTTCGCCGGATGATCGGGCTGTTCGCGTTCTTTTACGCGACGCTGCACTTCACGACCTATCTGTGGTTCGACAAGTGGTTCGACATCGTCGCAATCCTGAAGGACGTCGGCAAGCGCCCGTTCATCACGGTCGGCTTTGCCGCGTTCGTGCTGCTGATTCCGCTCGCCGCGACATCGCCGCGCGCGATGGTGCGCCGGCTCGGCCGCCACTGGGCGACGCTGCACAGTGCGATCTACGCGGTCGCGCTGTTCGGCGTGCTGCACTTCTGGTGGATGAGGGCCGGCAAGCACAATCTCGCGCAGCCGAAGCTTTATGCGGCGATCGTCGCCGCGCTGCTCGGCTGGCGGCTGGTCGCATGGGGATGGCGGCGCGTGCGCGCGTGATCGCGCGCCTGAAAAAACAAAAGGCGATGACCGGGAAGTCATCGCCTTGTCTGGCATGCCGGGCGTCGTTACTGCGTGACGGCCGGGCTCGAGGCCGGTGCGGGCACGCCCGATGCGCTGCTCGACAGCTCGGGCGACAGCATCAACGGCGAGCCCGACGTATCGGGCGTGTCGTCGGACGACGCATTTTCATCGGTCGGTTTCACGTCCGACGGAGGCGTGTCTTGCTGCTGGATCGGTTTGGGCAGCGGGGGCACCGTGGGCAGATAGAGCGCGCCGCTTTGACCGCAGCCGGCAAGAATCGCCAAAGCCGCTACAATCGCGCTCATCCGGAAAACGACTCGCATGATCATCCCTGAACAATTGAACCGATAGAGTTTAGCATGTCCGATACCGATTACCTGACCCGTGCCGAGGCCGTGCTGACGGCCGTCGAGCGTACCGTCGACGACGCCAACGACGGCGATCACGACATCGATCTGGAGCGCAACGGCAGTGTCCTGACGCTGACGTTCGAGAACGGCTCGAAGATCATCGTCAACCTGCAGCCGCCGATGAAGGAAGTGTGGATCGCCGCGAAAGCGGGCGGTTTCCACTACCGGTTCATCGACGGCGAATGGCGCGATACGCGCACGGGGACCGAGTTCTTCTCGGCGCTCACCGAATACGCAACTCAGCAGGCCGGGCTGCCGATCACGTTCGGCGCGTGACGGCCGCGGCATCGGGCTCCGAACGTCGCAGCAAAAGAAAAGCGCCCCGCGGGGCGCTTTTTCATGTCCGGGCCGCGTGTCAGTGGCCGCGGAACAGGTTCATGATGTCCTGCTTTTCCTGTTCGTCGACGTGCGGCGCCGCTTCGTCGACGCTCTGCGCGGCCGGCGCCTGCGGCACACCGACCGTCGACACGAAGCCGTGCCCCGGCTTGAACTCGGTGAAGTACAGCTCGCTGCCGAGCGATTCGACGCCGTCCGGCACCGTCGGCTTGAATTCGGGCACGCCCTTCAGCGCGGCGCCCATGTAGTCGATCCAGACGGGCAGCGACAGGCCGCCGCCCGTTTCGCGATCGCCCAGGCTGCGCGGATTGTCGTAGCCGATCCACGCGATCGCGGCGAGCGTGTGCTGGTAGCCGGCGAACCACGCGTCGTGCGAGTCGTTCGTCGTACCGGTCTTGCCCGCGAGGTCGGTGCGCTTCAGCACGTTGGTCCGTGCGCCCGTGCCGCGCTGTGCGACGCTCTGGAGCAGGCTGTTCATCACGTAGGCGTTGCGTGCGTCGATCGCGCGCGGCGCGTTCTGCTCGGCGACGAGCGGTTGTGCGCGCGCGACGATCGCGCCGTTCGGATCGGTGACTTCGGCGATCAGGTACGGATTGACGCGGTAGCCGCCGTTCGCGAATACCGAGTACGCGCCGGCCATCTGCAGCGGCGTGACCTGGCCCGCGCCGAGCGCCATCGGCAGGTAGGCCGGATGACGGTCGGCATCGAAGCCGAAGCGCGTGATGTACTGCTGCGCGTACTTCGTGCCGATATGGTTCAGGATCCGGATCGACACGAGGTTGCGCGAGCGCTGCAGCGCGGTGCGCATCGACATCGGGCCTTCGAAGCCGCCGCCGTAGTTCTTCGGCTCCCATGGCTGGCCGCCCGTTTCGGCGGCGCTGAAATACAGCGGGCCGTCGTTGATCACGGTTGCCGGCCCGAGGCCCTTGTCGAGCGACGCCGAGTAGATGAACGGCTTGAACGACGAGCCCGGCTGCCGCCACGCCTGCGTGACGTGGTTGAACTTGTTCTTGTTGTAGTCGAAGCCGCCGACGAGCGAGCGGATCGCGCCGTCCTGCGGGATGATCGACAGGAACGCGCCTTCGACCTGCGGCAACTGCGTGATCGACCATTTGCCGGCGTCGTTCTTCACGACGCGGACGATCGCGCCGGGGCGGATGCGACGGTTCGGCTGCGCGTTGGCCGCCAGCGCGCCCGACGCGAACCGCAGGTTGTCGCCTTCGATCGTCGCATTGCTGCCGTCGATGAATGCAACCGTGATCTGGCGCGGGCTCGCGGCCGTGACGACCGCGGCAATCAGTTCGCCGTTGTCGGGGTGCTCGAGCAGCGCGTCGTCGATCGCCTGTTCACGGTCGTCGGCACCGGCCGGCAACTCGATGAAGCCTTCCGGCCCGCGATAGCCGTGGCGGCGCTCGTAATCCATGATGCCCTTGCGCAGCGCGGTGTACGCGACCTGCTGGTCCGCGGAGTCGATCGTCGTGACGACGTTGAAGCCGCGCGTGTAGGTTTCCTCGCGATACTGCGCGTACATCATCTGCCGGACCATTTCCGCGACGTACTCGGCGTGCACGCTGAAATCGCGGCCGGGGCCCTTGACGACGAGCGGCTGCGCGGCGGCCTCGTCGTACTGCTCGCGCGTGATGAAGTTCAGCTCGAGCATCCGCTGCAGGATGTATCCCTGGCGCACCTTCGCGCGCTTCGGGTTCACGACCGGGTTATACGCGGACGGCGCCTTCGGCAGCCCCGCGAGCATCGCCGCTTCCGCGAGCGTGATGTCTTTCAGGTCCTTGCCGAAATAGACCCGCGCGGCGCTCGCGAAGCCGTACGCGCGCTGGCCGAGATAGATCTGATTCATATAGACCTCGAGAATCTGATCCTTCGTCAGCGCGCGCTCGATCCGGTACGCGAGCAGCATCTCGTAGATCTTGCGTGTGTAGGTCTTCTCGCTCGACAGGAAGAAGTTGCGCGCGACCTGCATCGTGATCGTGCTCGCACCCTGCGACGCGTGGCCGTTCGTCAGCGCGACGAAGCCGGCGCGGATGATGCCGGTGAGGTCGACGCCGCCGTGATCGTAGAAGCGTGCGTCCTCGATCGCGAGGATCGCCTTCTTCAGCGAGTCGGGCACGTCCTTGAAATGAACGACGTCGCGGCGCTCTTCGCCGAATTCGCCGATCAGCACGTGATCGGACGTATAGATGCGCAGCGGCACCTTCGGGCGATAGTCGGTCAGCGCGTCGAGCGACGGCATGTTCGGCCAGGCGACGACGAGCGCGTAGCCGAGCACGAGGCCGCCGGCCACGACGAGGGCCACGCACATCGCGGCGAAGCCGAGCAGGACTTTTTGCCACCAGGGCCGCTTCTTCGGCTCCGGGGCAGGAGGCGGGGACGTAGGAGTCGTGGATTGCATAGGCATACCGGAAAACAGTCCCGCGATTATAGCTGCCCGGTAAGACCGGTCCTGACGCGGGGGCTGCCCGCCGCAAAGCCGCGAGTTGGCGTGCCGCCAGCATAGCCCGCGCGCGGCCGCCGCGGGCCGATGCTGGCCGTTCGGCCGACTGTCGGCCGCGCGCGCCGCTTTGCAGAATCAGGTCTCGGAAACGCGGCGTGGGCCGCGACGATCTCGGGAGGCTGGGATGACGGGACGATGGGTGGCACAGTTTGCGCAGGGCAGGCACCGGTCGACGGGAATCGACGTCGGTGCGGACGAGGTGAGGGTGGTCGTGCTGAGCCGGCGTGGCCGGGTCTCGGATGTGCGCGTCGAGGGGCTCGAACGGGAGCCGGTCGGGCTGGCGGGCGGGCCGGAAGGCGCGCGCTGGGCCGCGGTCGCGCGTGCGCTGGCGGCAGCCGTGTCGCGGCTGTCGGCGGGCGATGTGCGGTGCGAGGCGCGCGGCGTGATGGCGCTGCGCGATGACGAGATGCGCACCGCGACGCTCGACCTGGCCGGGCGTGACGACATCCCGGACGTCGCGCGGCAGGCGGCCGAGCGCATCTCGGGGCTGGCGCCGGACAGTTTCGCGTTCGACTGGTGGCAGGACGACGGCGCGCGGTCCGGCGAGATCGCGGTTGCCGTGGCCCCGCTCGCGCTGCTCGAGCGGCGGATCGACGTGGCCGCCCAGGCCGGTATCGACCTGACGGTAGTCGATGGCGAATCGGCCGCCGTGCTGCGTGCGTTGCGCTATGCCGCGCAGTTCGAACTCGACGCGCAGGACTCCTACGCCGCGCTCTGGTTCTGCGACTCGGGCGTGCGCGGCTGGCGAATCCACGGCCCGTTGGCCGTACCGGTGCTCACGCTGTCCGGCGCGGTGCCGGAGGCACTCCCCGATGCATTGCGCCGGCGCGCGCTCGGGGCCGTGCGTTGCGTACTCGTGGCCGGGGACGAGCGATGCATCGCCCGCTTCGGTACGTCCGTCGCCGAGATTGGCGACGTGCTCGGCGCGGTTGCGGTGCCGTTCGACTGCACGGGCTGGGATGGGCAGCCGTGCTCGCCCGCCGGCATGTCTGGCGGCCCGGCATTTGCCGTCGCGTTCGGGCTGGCGTTGCGCGGGGTGTGGGAATGATGGCCGAGCGCATGCCCGCCAGCGTGTCCGGGGCGGCTCCGGCCGATCGTGCGGGGCTTGGCGGCTTCAACCTGTTGCCGTACCGCGAGCGGCGGGCGCAGGCGTTGCGGCGTCGCCGGGCCGCGCAGTGCGGTACCGCGATTCTGCTCGGCGTGCTCGGCGCTGGCCTGTGGACGGGCGCTGCCACATGGATGCGGTGGCGCGTGGATGCCGAGCGCGCAAGCGTGGAGGCGCGGCTACGGCAGTTGCAGCCGCAGGTGGATGCTGCGACGCGCGCCGCCAATGCAGCCGCCATCGTCGCGCAGCGCGATGCGCAGGCAGCCGGGCTTGCCGAGCCTTACCGACGCGTCGCGGGGTTGCTGGCGACACTGGCACAGGTGCGTGACGGCACCGTCCGGCTCGACGCGCTGCGCACGACGTCGGCCGGTGCCGTGCTCGATGCGCGCGCCGCGAGCTACCGGGCGGCCGCGCGATGGCTTGCCGGGATGGCGCGCGAGCAGCGCGACTGGCGGATCGAGATAGATGCGTTGAAGCCTGCTTCGGATACGCCGGTCTCCACGGTCGGGATGCCGTTCCGGTTCTCGGTCCAACTGCGCTGGCACGACGCGATGCCGTCGCAGAAGGCGTCGGGAGATGGCGCATGACGGCGTACACGCATCGGCTCGCACCGCGCGGCGGCGCATGGCTGGACGGCATGCGGCGCATGTCGCCGGCGGCCGTGCATGTCGCAGGCTGCGCGCTCGCGTTCGCGGCCGTGCTGGCAGGCGGTATTCATCTGGCGAATGCCGCCGACTGGAGTGGGCTCGCGCACAGTCGCGCGTTGCTGGCAGTGGCGGAGGCGCGTGCGGCCGACGCGCGCCGCGTACTCGCGGTCGCTGTGCGACGGCATGACGTACATCCGGTGTCAGCGCATGACGACCGCTTGTCGCGTGCGCCGGAATGGGCCGCGTTGATGCTGGAACTGGCCGATCTCGCCGTGTCGAGCGGGCTGCATCGCGTATCGATCGAGCCGCAGCGCGCCGATGGTGCGGCGTCAGATGGCCGGCGCACGGTGCGCATCGTTGCGGATGGCGGCTTTCGCGCATTGATGCACATGGTCGGCGGGCTGGTGCGCTTCCCGGTACTGGCGGTGCCGTCGGCGCTGCGCGTCGAGCGCGGGATGCAGTCGGCGCGGGTGGAAATGTCTGTCGACGTGTTTCCGGCTCTGCCGGCGGCAGCGGCCGAAGGTGGCATGGCGCCGGTTCAGGCCGCCGCGCTCGACGCCGATCCGTTCGGTGAGGCTGGCCCGTCTGCAGCGGATGGTCGGGCGGCCCGCCTGGCCGGTACGATTCGCGACGCGCGTGCCGGTCTCGCACTGTTCGACGACGGCGAGGGCGCGTTCACGGCCGTGGCGCCCGGCGAAGCTCTCGGGGCCGCGCGCGTGGTGCGGGTCGATCCCGCGGCCGTGACGCTCGCGACGGCGGACGGGGCGCGCCGGTTCGTCCTGGACGACGGAGGTCGGCCATGATGAGGTACGGATATTGGGCACTCGCCGTCTGGGCAGGATTGACGGCCGCTGTTGCAAGCGCGTCGTTGCCGCCGCTGCCGGCCGTCTGGCCTGCCGCAATGGATGCGCAGGTGCCGAGCCTGCCGCCGCCCCAGGGCGCGGAGGACGGTGCGGCCGGCGCCGTGTCGGCGGAAGCCGGCCCGCCGCCGTTCGATCAGGCGGCTCGCGCGGCGGTTCCGGCGGAAATCGCAGCACCGGCCCCCGCGCTGGAGGGGCCGCCGATCCCGTTGGCGCCGCCGGCCCGGATGAGCGACGCGGCGGCACGGCAACCGGGCGATGCGGACGACGCGCGGCGGATCTCGCTGAATCTTCAGGGCGCCGGGCTCGCGGCCGCGTTCGATGCGTTCGCGCGGTTCACGGGGCTCAATATCGTCGTCGGCGAGCAGGTGCGCGGCATCGTCACGTTACGTCTGAACAATGTCCGCTGGCGCGATGCCTTCGACACGCTGCTCGACACGCACGGGCTCGCGATGTCCCGGCGCGACAACGTGGTATGGGTCACGCCGGCGGCCGAACTGGCCGCGCGCGAACGCGAGCGCTTCGAAATGCACGCGCGGGCCGCGGATCTCGAGCCGCTCGCGAGCCGTACGTTCGCGCTGCACTATCCGCGCGCGCAGGACGTGCAACGGCTGCTGGCCGGCGCGACGGGCCAGCGCCTGCTGTCGAAGCGCGGCGCAGCGGCGGCCGATCCGCGCACGAACCTGCTGTTCGTCACCGATCTCGCGCCGCGGATCGCGCAGATCGCGAGCCTGATCGATGCGATCGACCGGCCGTCGCGGCAGGTCCGGATCGAGGCCCGCATCGTCGAGGGCGAGCAGGGCTTCTCGCGCAATCTCGGCGCACGCGTCGCGCTGCGGGCGCAGGGACGGCCGCCGTCCGGCGAGAGCGCCGCGTTCACGACGGACGCGCGCAACGCGCTCGACCTTGCCGCGCGGCCGCTCGGTGGCTTCGAGGCGGCGACCGCCGGCTTCACGCTGTTCGCCGCGCCGCTCAGCCGCGTGCTCGACGTCGAACTGAGCGCGCTCGAGGCGCAGGGGCGGGGCCAGATCGTTTCGCGTCCGCGCGTGGTGACCGCCGATCGCGTCAAGGCGATCGTCGAGCAGGGTTCGGAGCTGCCGTACCAGGCCAAGGTCGGCAACGGCGTGAGCGGCGTGCAGTTCCGCCGCGCAACGCTCAAGCTCGAGGTCGAGCCGCAGATCACGCCGGACGGGCGCGTGGTGCTCGACCTGGACGTGACGAAGGACAGCGTCGGCGAGCCGACGGCGGCTGGCCCCGCGATCCATACGAAGCACGTGCAGACGCGCGTCGAGGTCGAGAACGGCGGGACGGTCGCGATCGGCGGGATCTACGAGCAACTGAACCGGAACGATGTGACGCGCGTGCCGCTCTTGGGCAAAATACCGTTTCTGGGCGCGCTTTTCCGGCACCGCGCGCAGCGCGACCAGCGCAACGAACTGGTCGTTTTCATCACGCCGACCGTCGTCGACGCGCGCTGCGATGCGCGCGACGCGGGCGGTGCGGATCCCGAGAAAACGGGGCCGGAAGCCGCCGGCGCAGGCTCGACAAGGCAGCCGCTTTGCCAGTAAGCTGCGCCACACACCAGCAAGATTGAAGCAGAGGAAGCCGTTGCAAGCGCGGGACCCACATGCAAACGTATTTTTCGTCGGCCTTATGGGAGCGGGTAAGACCACCGTGGGCCGTGCGGTCGCGCGTCGTCTCGACAGGACGTTCTTCGACTCCGACCACGAAATCGAGGCCCGCACGGGCGCGCGCATTCCGGTGATCTTCGAGCTGGAGGGCGAGGCCGGGTTTCGCGATCGCGAAACGCAGGTGATCACCGATCTCACGCAGCGCGAGAACATCGTGCTCGCGACGGGCGGCGGCGCGGTGCTGCGCCCGGAAAATCGCGACTGCCTGAAAAGCCACGGCATCGTCGTCTACCTGCGCGCCAATCCGCACGATCTGTGGTTGCGCACGCGCAAGGACAAGAACCGCCCGCTGCTGCAGACCGAAGATCCGAAGGGGCGTCTCGAAGCGCTGTACGAAGTGCGCGACCCGCTGTACCGCGAATGCGCGGATTTTGTTATCGAGACCGGCCGTCCGTCAGTCAACGGTCTCGTCAACATGGTGCTGATGCAACTCGAACTGGCGGGCGTCGTCGCCAAGCCGCTACAAGCATGATTACTGTCAACGTCGATCTGGGCGACCGCGCCTATCCGATTCACATTGGCGCCGGCCTGATCGGCCGCGCCGAGCTGTTCGCGCCCCACATCAAGGGTTCGTCCGTCACGATCGTCACGAACACGACGGTCGATCCGCTCTACGGCGATGCGCTGCGCGCGGCGCTCGCGCCGCTCGGCAAGCGTGTGTCGACGGTCGTGCTGCCGGACGGCGAGGCGTACAAGAACTGGGAAACGCTGAACCTGATCTTCGACGGCCTGCTGACCGAGCGCGCGGACCGCAAGACGACACTCGTTGCGCTCGGCGGCGGCGTGATCGGCGACATGACGGGCTTTGCCGCCGCGTGCTACATGCGCGGGGTGCCGTTCATCCAGGTGCCGACGACGCTGCTGTCGCAGGTCGATTCGTCGGTCGGTGGCAAGACGGGCATCAACCACCCGCTCGGCAAGAACATGATCGGCGCGTTCTACCAGCCGCAGGCCGTGATCGCGGACATCGGCGCGCTGACGACGCTGCCCGACCGCGAGCTGGCGGCCGGCGTCGCCGAGATCATCAAGACCGGTGCGATCGCCGACGCGGAATTCTTCGACTGGATCGAGGCGAACGTCGACGCGCTGAACCGTCGCGAGCCGGCTGCGCTCGCGCACGCCGTGAAGCGCTCGTGCGAGATCAAGGCGGGCGTGGTCGCCGCCGACGAGCGCGAAGGCGGCCTGCGCGCGATCCTGAACTTCGGCCACACGTTCGGCCATGCGATCGAGGCCGGGCTCGGCTACGGCGAGTGGCTGCACGGCGAGGCGGTCGGCTGCGGGATGGTGATGGCGGGCGACCTGTCGGTGCGGCTCGGCCTGCTCGACGAAGCGTCGCGGCAGCGCCTCGACGCGGTGATCGCGGCCGCGCATCTGCCGACCCGCGGGCCCGCGCTCGGCGACGCGCGCTACATGGACCTGATGCGCGTCGACAAGAAGGCCGAGGCCGGCGCGATCAAGTTCATCCTGCTGAAGCGATTCGGCGATACGCTGATCGCGCAGGCGCCGGACGAAGCCGTGTTCGCCACACTGGCGCAGACGACCCGGTAACCGCGGCCCGGATGCCCCGGCGCCCCTGACATGGAGGAGATGTGAGCGAGACATCCAGCAGCACACTGCCCGAAGCCGGCCGCGCATCCGCTGCGCCGGTGGCCGAACCGCCGACGCTGGCGGCGCTGGAAGCCCACCTCGCTCCGTATGCCGCACACGCGTCGCAGTCACGCGGCCGCCGCCATCCGGAAACGCCGCCGGCGGCGCGCACCGAATTCCAGCGCGACCGCGACCGCATCGTCCATTCGACCGCGTTTCGCCGGCTCGAATACAAGACGCAGGTCTTCGTCAATCACGAAGGCGACCTGTTCCGCACGCGCCTCACGCACAGCCTCGAAGTCGCGCAGATCGCGCGCTCGGTCGCGCGCAACCTGCGGCTGAACGAGGATCTCGTCGAAGCGATCTCGCTCGCGCACGATCTCGGCCATACGCCGTTCGGCCATGCCGGGCAGGACGCGCTGAATGCATGCATGCGCGAGCACGGCGGCTTCGAGCACAACCTGCAGAGCCTTGCGGTCGTCGACGAGCTCGAGGAGCACTACGGTGCGTTCAACGGGCTGAACCTGTGCTTCGAGACGCGCGAAGGCATTTTGAAGCATTGCTCGCGCGAGAATGCGCGCCAGCTCGGTGCGCTCGGCGAGCGCTTCCTGCACGGCCGCCAGCCGTCGCTCGAAGCGCAGCTCGCGAACATCGCGGACGAGATCGCGTACAACAACCACGACGTCGACGACGGCCTGCGCTCCGGCCTGATCACGATCGAGCAGCTCGCGGAAGTCGAGCTGTGGCAGCGCCACTACGAAGCGGCGCTGGCCGAATTCCCGCAGCTCGAAGGCCGCCGTCTCGTGCACGAGACGGTGCGCCGCATCATCAACACGCTGATCGTCGACCTGATCGACGAGACGACACGCAATCTCGCGCGCGCCGCACCCGCGTCGCTCGACGACGTGCGCGCCGCGCCGCCGCTCGTGTCGCACAGCGCAACGGTCGCCGCACAGGCGGCCGCCCTCAAGCGTTTCCTCTTCAAGAACCTCTATCGCCACTACAAGGTGATGCGCATGGCGAGCAAGGCGCAGCGCGTCGTCACGGGGCTGTTCGACGCGTTCATCGACGATCCGCGCCTGCTGCCGCCGCCGTACCAGTCTGACGACCCAGCGCAGCAGCCGCGTCTCGTCGCGCACTACATCGCCGGCATGACCGACCGCTTCGCGCTGAAGGAATATCAGCGCCTGTTCGTCGTCAACGACAACTGACTGTCACAAACGATCACTAGACTTCGCCGGTTCAATGGCGACGGGAATGTTGCACACGCTGTTGGTAACGTTTTCATAGGAGAGAGGTCGATGAAGAAGAAGCCTGCGGGGACCATGGTTCGTTCGATCGCGCTTGGCGGCGCGCTGATGTTCGGTGTGCAGCACGCGGCGTTCGCCGCGACGGAGATCCAGTTCTGGCATGCGATGGAGGCGGCGCTCGGCGAGCGGGTCAACGCGATCGCCGACCAGTTCAACGCGTCGCAGAGCGACTACAAGATCGTGCCGGTCTTCAAGGGCACCTACGACCAGGCGCTCGCGGCCGGCATCGCCGCCTATCGCAGCGGCAACGCACCGGCGATCCTCCAGGTCTATGAAGTCGGCACGGCCACGATGATGCAGGCGAAGAAGGCCGTCGTCCCCGTGTACGACGTGTTCAAGCAGGCCGGCGTGCCGCTCGACGAAAAGGCGTTCGTGCCGACCATCGCGAGCTACTACAGCGACGCGAAGACGGGCCATCTCGTGTCGATGCCGTTCAACAGCTCGACGCCGGTGCTGTACTACAACAAGGACGCGTTCAAGAAGGCGGGGATCGATCCGAACCAGCCGCCGAAGACGTGGGCCGACGTGCAGGCCGATGCCGAGAAGCTGCGCAAGTCGGGGATGGCGTGCGGCTTTACGACCGGCTGGCAGGGCTGGATCCAGCTCGAGAACTACAGCGCGTGGCACGGGCTGCCGTTCGCGAGCCGCAACAACGGCTTCGACGGCTCCGACGCCGTGCTCGAATTCAACAAGCCGCAGCAGATCGCGCACGTCGCATTCCTGCAGCAGATGGCAAAGGACGGCACGTTCACGTATGCGGGCCGCAAGGATGAAGCATCGGCGAAGTTCTACAGCGGCGATTGCGGGATCATGACGACGTCGTCGGGCGCGCTCGCGAACGTGCAGAAATTCGCGAAGTTCAGCTACGGCACGGGCATGATGCCGTACGACGCGAACGTGAAGGGCGCGCCGCAGAACGCGATCATCGGCGGCGCGAGCCTGTGGGTGCTGGCCGGCAAGGATCCGGCGACCTACAAGGGCGTCGCGAAATTCCTCGCCTACCTCGCTTCGCCGCCCGTCGCCGCGAAGTGGCACCAGGACACGGGCTACCTGCCGGTCACGACCGCCGCGTACGACCTCACGCGCCAGCAGGGCTTCTACGCGAAGAACCCGAGCGCCGAAACTGCGATCAAGCAGATGCTGAACAAGCCGCCGCTGCCGTACACGAAGGGGCTGCGCCTGGGTAACATGCCGCAGATCCGCACGGTCGTCGACGAGGAGTTCGAACAGGTCTGGGGGCAGAAGAAGTCGCCGAAGGACGCGCTCGATTCGGCCGCCTCGCGCGGTGACGAACTGCTGCGCCGCTTCGAGAAGTCGGGCGGCTGAGCACGCATCGCTTCGTGCCGCCGGCGGCGCCGCGCCCGTGCGCGGGCCGTCCGGCGGCGCGGTTTCCATTCCGTTTCGCCTGACCGGATATCCGCGATGCAATCCCGTTCCCGTTTCGGCACGAGCCTGTTGCCGTACCTGCTGATCGCGCCGCAGCTCGCGATCACCGCCGTGTTCTTCCTGTGGCCGGCCGGCGTCGCGCTGTGGCAGTCGACGCAGATGCAGGACGCGTTCGGCACATCGAGCGAATTCGTCGGCTTCGCGAACTTCACGCACCTGTTCGCCGATCCGCTGTATCTCGATTCGTTTCGCACGACGCTCGTGTTCAGTTCGCTCGTCACGGTGAGCGGGCTCGTCGTATCGCTGCTGCTTGCCGCGTGCGCCGACCGCGTGATCCGCGGCGCGCGCGTGTACCGCACGCTGCTGATCTGGCCGTACGCGGTCGCGCCGACGATCGCGGCCGTGCTGTGGGCGTTCCTGTTCAACCCGAGCATCGGCCTGATCACGTATGCGCTCGCGAAAAGCGGCATCGTGTGGAACCACGCGCTGAACGGCGGGCAGGCGATGTTCCTGGTCGTGCTCGCGTCGGTGTGGAAGCAGGTGAGCTACAACTTCCTGTTCTTCTACGCGGGCCTGCAGGCGATCCCGCGTTCGCTGATCGAGGCGGCGGCGATCGACGGTGCCGGGCCGGTGCGGCGCTTCTTCAACATCGTGCTGCCGCTGCTGTCGCCGACGAGTTTCTTCCTGCTGGTCGTGAACCTCGTCTACGCGTTCTTCGACACGTTCCCGGTGATCGACGCGGCCACCGGCGGCGGCCCGGCGCAGAGCACGAAGACGCTGATCTACAAGATCTTCGCGGAGGGCTTCCAGGGGCTCGACATCGGCAGTTCGGGCGCGCAGTCGGTCGTGCTGATGATCGTCGTCGTCGGGCTCACGGTGATCCAGTTCCGCTTCGTCGAACGCAGGGTGCAATACGCATGATCGAAAATCGCAAGGGCTTCGACCTGTTCTGCCATGCGGTGCTGATCGCGGGCGTCGTGCTGATCGTGTTTCCCGTCTACGTCGCGTTCTGCGCGGCGACGATGAACGCGCAGGAAGTGTTCACGGTGCCGCTGTCGCTCGTGCCGAGCACGCACCTGTTCGAGAACGTCGCGTACATCTGGGGGCACGGCAGCGGCGGCACGACGGCGCCGTTCGGCCGCCTGCTCGTCAACAGCTTCGCGATGGCGCTCGGCATCGCGGTCGGCAAGATCGCGATGTCGATCCTGTCCGCGTACGCGATCGTCTATTTCCGCTTCCCGTTCCGCAACACGGCGTTCTGGCTGATCTTCGTCACGCTGATGCTGCCGGTCGAGGTGCGGATCTTCCCGACCGTGCAGGTCGTGTCGACGCTGCACCTGACGAATACCTACGCGGGACTCTCGCTGCCGCTGATCGCGTCGGCGACCGCGACCTTCTTGTTCCGTCAGTTCTTCATGACGCTGCCCGACGAGCTGATGGATGCCGCGCGCATCGACGGCGCGGGGCCGCTGCGCTTCTTCTGGGACGTCGTGCTGCCGCTGTCGAAGACGAGCATCGCGGCGCTGTTCGTGATCACGTTCATCTACGGCTGGAACCAGTATCTGTGGCCGATCCTGATCACGACGGAAGCGTCGCTGTCGACGGCGGTGGTGGGCATCAAGACGATGATCGCGAGCGGCGACGCCGCGACCGAATGGCAATACGTGATGGCGGCGACGCTGCTGGCGATGATCCCGCCGCTCGTCGTCGTGCTGGCGATGCAGCGCTGGTTCGTGCGCGGCCTCGTCGATTCCGAGAAATAAATGACGGACGGCAACCGGGAGAAAGACCAAGTATGGCTGCGCTGAGCTTGAAGGGCGTCAGGAAATCCTACGACGGCAAGCAGCACGTGCTGCACGGCATCGACGTGGAGATCGCCGACGGCGAATTCATCGTGCTGGTCGGCCCGTCGGGCTGCGGCAAGTCGACGCTGCTGCGGATGATCGCGGGTCTCGAGACCGTGACGGACGGCGAGATCGCGATCGGCGAGCGCGTCGTCAATGCGCTGGAGCCGAAGGATCGCGACATCGCGATGGTGTTCCAGAACTATGCGCTGTATCCGCACATGACGGTCGCGCAGAACATGGGCTACGGGCTGAAGATCCGCGGGATCGAGCGCGCGACGATCGACTCGCGGGTGGCCGCGGCCGCGAAGATCCTCGAGCTCGAGCCGCTGCTTGCACGGCGGCCGCGCGAACTGTCGGGCGGCCAGCGGCAGCGCGTCGCGATGGGGCGTGCGATCGTGCGCGAGCCGTCGGTGTTCCTGTTCGACGAGCCGCTGTCGAACCTCGACGCGAAGCTGCGCGTGCAGATGCGGCTCGAGATCCAGCGGCTGCATGCGCGGCTCGCGACGACGAGCGTCTACGTGACGCACGACCAGATCGAGGCGATGACGCTCGCGCAACGCGTGATCGTGATGAACCGCGGCTACGCGGAGCAGATCGGCGCGCCGGTCGACGTGTACGAGAAGCCGGCGACGGTGTTCGTCGCGGGCTTCATCGGCTCGCCCGCGATGAACCTGATGCACGGCCGGCTGTCCGACGACGGCGCGACGTTTGCGGTCGCGGGCGGCGGCCCCGCGCTGCCGGTCGCCGGCGCGCCCGGCATCGGCACGGCGATCGCCACCGGGCGCGACTGGGTGCTCGGCGTGCGTCCCGAACACATGACCCCGCAACCGGGCGTCGCGCATGCGACGCTTCCGGTCGATTCGTGCGAGCTGCTGGGCGCGGACAATCTCGCGCACGGCCGCTGGGGCAGTCACGACGTCGCGGTGCGCCTGCCGCATGCGGACCGCCCCGCGCGCGGCACGGCGCTGGCGGCCGCACTGCCCGCGCACCGGCTGCATTTCTTCGATCCGGAGACCGGCAAGCGTGCCGGCTGAACCTGCTGCACGTGCCGAGAGACCGACGATGACTTCCCGCACCGACTGGCCCTATCCGCGCGTCGTCGCCCATCGCGGCGGCGGCACGCTTGCGCCGGAGAACACCCTCGCCGCGCTTGACGAGGGCGCGCGCCGCGGTCACCGGATGGTCGAGTTCGACGCGAAGTTGTCGGCCGACGACGTCACGTTCCTGTTGCACGACGACACGGTCGACCGGACGTCGAACGGTCAGGGGGCGGCGGCGGGCATGCGTTATGCGGCGCTGGCCGCGCTCGACGCGGGCGCGTGGCTCGACGCACGCTTCGCGGGCGAGCGGATGCCGACGCTGGAGGCGGCGGCGGCGCGCTGCATCGCGCACGGGCTGGCCGCGAATGTCGAGATCAAGCCGTGCCCGGGGCGCGAGCACGAGACCGGGCAGCGCGTGGCGGCCGACGCAGCCGCGTACTGGCGCGCGGCCGCGGTGCCGCCGCTGCTGTCGTCGTTCTCGTTCGATGCGCTGCAGCAGGCGCGCGCGACCGCACCGGCGCTGCCGCGCGGGATGCTCTACGAGGCCGTGCCGGACGACTGGCATGCGCAGGTCGTCGGCGCGCTCGGCTGCGTATCGTTGCATGCAGACCACAAACGGCTCGACGAACCGCTCGTGCGCGCGATCAAGGCGGCCGGGCTTCGTATCCTGGTTTACACGGTGAACGACCTCGAACGGGCGCGCGAACTCGCGCGCTGGGGCGTCGACGCGGTCTGCACGGACCGGATCGACCTGGTCGGCCCCGATGCGCTGGACGACATCGACATCGTCTAGCGGTCGCGACGGCGTCCGGCGAAATCCTCGACGGGATCGTGCCTGACGCGAAAAAACGACGCCCCGGCGGGATTCCAGCCGGGGCGTTTTGCATCGTGGAGACGTTACGTCAGGAAAAATCCGCTACAAATTGCAGCAGGATTAACCATTCCCCAAATATTCGACTACGCTTAGAAGCGGTAGCCGACGTTCAGGTACGTCACGATCGGGTTCAGCGAGATGTGGGCCTTCGACGTTTCCGTCAGCGTACCGACCGGTGTCCGGCGAGCCGTCGTGAAGGTGGCGGTCACGCTGACCGGGATGTACGAGAGCGACAGGCCCGCGAACCAGTGTTTCGTGAAGTTGTACGTGAAGCCGGCGTTGAACACGGGCGCCCACTGGTTGCTGGTCGTCGCGCTGGTCGGGCCGCCGAGCACGCCGTTCTCGAAGCTGCTGTTCGTGATCTTTGCGCCGGTGAACCAGATATACGTCGCGCCGATGCCGACATACGGACGGAACTTCGCGTTGGCGTCGTTGAAGTGGTAGCGAAGCAACACGGCGGGGCTCCACTGGTACGCGCGGCCGAGTACGCCGAACTTTTCGAACTGACCCTTGCCGGTAATGTCGAACTTCGGCGGTATCCCCATGACGAGCTCGGTGGAGATGTGGTCGGTGACGAAGTAGCCAGTTGCGATCCCGAGCGTGTCGGCGTCGTTGATGCCGGCGCCCGTGTTGGGAATCGATTGGTTGATGGGCGTGCCGCCGACGCCGTAGACGAACAGCGGGTCGCTGCTGTCCTGCGGCGCAAGGTGCAGCCAGCCGGTGCTGACGTAGAAATCACCTGCGGATTGTGCATGTGCCGTACCGCCCGCGAACGTGAATGCGAGCGCTGCAGCCCCCGTAATGGCCAGTTTTCGTTTCATTGTGTCTCCTCCGATCTAAGGCGTGCTCATTATGACGACTGCGTTTAAAACCAAACAAGCTCGTAAGTTAGAGTTTTCACCCTAGGATTCGTACGACCGTACGCTTTCACGCCCCGCAGGGACTGGCATTCTACGCAGGTGCGCATTTTCGGACCTTCGGGTATTTCCTAACGCGTTCAAACGGACATTCAGCATGGCACGGTTAGCACGACTCTATGTTCCCGACCAGCCGCAGCACGTGATATTGCGCGGCCTGGATCAGCAACCCGCGTTCGTCGACGACCAGGACTACGAGCTCTTCATCGATTGCCTGAAGGCCGCCGCACGCGATCATCACCTGTCGGTACATGCCTACGTGCTGTTGCCGCGCCAGGTGCAACTCCTCGTGACGCCGAGCGACGAGGCGAGCCTGCCGAAGGCGATGCAGGCCGTCGGCCGCCGCTACGTCGCCCATTTCAACCGGCGCTATTCGCGGCGCGGCACCCTGTGGGAAGGCCGTTATCGCGCGACCGTGATCGAAGGCGAGCGCTATTTCCTGCTCGCGAGCCGCGTGGTCGAGATGAGCCCGGTGCGCGCGCAGCTCGCCGCGACGCCCGAGGCCTATCGCTGGTCGAGCTACCGGCATCACGTCGGGCTCACCGTCGATAGCCTGATCACCGACCATCCGCTCTACTGGGCGCTCGGCAATACGCCGTTCGACCGTCAGCGCGCGTACAAGGAGCTGTGCGAGCAGCCGCTCGACGAGCGGCAGGCCGACCAGTTGCAGCAGGCGACGCTCAAGGGTTGGGTGCTCGGCGGCGAGAACTACCGCGAGTGGGCGGCGCGCACCGCGAACCGGCGTGTATCGCCACTGCCGCGCGGACGCCCCAGAAAGGTGCGCGAGAACACGCCGCCGATCCAGCAGTAACACGTGAACGGCGGTTCAGGAGGCGGCGCTGCGGGCGCCGCTTCTTTTTGCACCAAATCGATACGGCCCCAATAAAATGGCACCAGATCGAAGCATCCATTTAATTGGGGATCGATCAAGTGGTTTTTGTTGCTATTCCCTTGATTCGTCGCGTATATTCCGAATTCCGGTGGCCCGGGCGAAGCATGCCCATCCACTGTCGGCCGTGCCGTCTCCCGTCGGGAGCGGGATCGACGGCAACAAAAAATGGTTCAACGGCCCTCCAGGCCCCCTTTACGACGGTGTCCCCATGAACGACCACCAGCAGCCGCTCGCCGCGGTGCCCGCCGCACAAGGTCTGTATGACCCGCAAAACGAACACGACGCCTGCGGCGTCGGCTTTGTCGCTCACATCAAGGGCAAGAAGAGCCACGAGATCATTCAGCAGGGTCTGAAGATCCTCGAAAACCTCGATCACCGCGGCGCGGTCGGCGCCGATCCGCTGATGGGCGACGGCGCGGGCATCCTGATCCAGATTCCGGACGCGTTCTATCGCGAGGAAATGTCGAAGCAGGGCGTGATGCTGCCGCCTGCCGGCGAATATGGGGTCGGGATGATCTTCCTGCCGAAGGAAAATGCATCGCGTCTCGCGTGCGAGCAGGAGCTCGAGCGCACGGTGAAGGCCGAAGGCCAGGTCGTGCTCGGCTGGCGCGACGTGCCGGTCGACCATGCGATGCCGATTTCGCCGACCGTGAAGGCGAGCGAGCCGCTGATCCGCCAGATCTTCATCGGCCGCGGCAAGGACATCATGGTGACGGACGCGCTCGAGCGGAAGCTGTACGTGATCCGCAAGACGGCGAGCCACCGCATCCAGGCGCTGAAGCTCAAGCACGGCAAGGAATACTTCGTGCCGTCGATGTCGGCGCGCACGGTCGTCTACAAGGGGCTGCTGCTCGCGGGCCAGGTCGGCGTGTATTACCGCGACCTGCAGGACCCGCGCGTCGTGTCGGCGCTCGCGCTCGTGCACCAGCGCTTCTCGACCAACACGTTCCCGGCATGGGAGCTGGCTCACCCGTACCGGATGATCGCGCACAACGGCGAGATCAACACCGTGAAGGGCAACGTGAACTGGCTGAACGCGCGTACCGGCGCGATCGCGTCGCACGTGCTCGCCGACGACCTGCCGAAGCTGTGGCCGCTGATCTACCCGGGCCAGTCGGATACGGCATCGTTCGACAACTGTCTCGAACTGCTCGTGATGGCCGGCTACCCGCTCGTGCACGCGGTGATGATGATGATCCCGGAAGCGTGGGAACAGCACACGCTGATGGACGAGAACCGCCGCGCGTTCTACGAATACCACGCCGCGATGATGGAGCCGTGGGACGGCCCGGCCGCGATCGCATTCACCGACGGCCGCCAGATCGGCGCGACGCTCGACCGTAACGGCCTGCGCCCGGCGCGCTACATCGTCACGGACGACGACCTCGTCATCATGGCGTCGGAAGCCGGCACGCTGCCGATCCCCGAATCGAGGATCGTCAAGAAGTGGCGCCTGCAGCCGGGCAAGATGTTCCTGATCGACATGGAACACGGCCGCATCATCGACGACAAGGAACTGAAGGACAACCTCGCGAACGCGAAGCCGTACAAGAGCTGGATCGACGCGGTGCGCATCAAGCTCGACGAGATCGAGCCGAAGGCCGAGGACGTCGCGGCCGGCCGCACGCAGGGCGCCGCGCTGCTCGACCGCCAGCAGGCGTTCGGCTATACGCAGGAAGACCTGAAGTTCCTGATGGCGCCGATGGCGCAGCAGGGCGAGGAAGCCGTCGGTTCGATGGGCAACGACTCGCCGCTCGCGGTGATGTCGAACAAGAACAAGACGCTCTATCACTACTTCAAGCAGCTGTTCGCGCAGGTCACGAACCCGCCGATCGACCCGATCCGCGAGAACATGGTCATGTCGCTCGTGTCGTTCGTCGGCCCGAAGCCGAACCTGCTCGACACGAACAACATCAACCCGCCGATGCGTCTCGAAGTGTCGCAGCCGGTGCTCGACTTCAAGGACATCGCGAAGATCCGCGCGATCGACCAGTACACGGGCGGCAAGTTCAGCGCGTACGAACTGAACATCTGCTACCCGGTCGCGTGGGGCAAGGAAGGCATCGAGGCGCGCCTCGCGTCGCTGTGCGCGGAAGCCGTCGACGCGGTGAAGTCGGGCTACAACATGCTGATCGTGTCGGACCGCAAGACGGATGCCGAGCACGTCGCGATTCCGGCGCTGCTCGCGACGTCGGCGATCCACACGCACCTCGTCCAGCAAGGGCTGCGCACGAGCACGGGCCTCGTCGTCGAGACGGGCTCCGCGCGTGAAACACACCACTTCGCGCTGCTCGCGGGCTACGGCGCGGAAGCCGTACACCCGTACCTCGCGATGGAAACGCTCGCGAAGATGGCCGAGGGGCTGCCGGGCGACCTGTCGCCGGAGAAGGCCGTCTACAACTTCACGAAGGCGGTCGGCAAGGGCCTGCAGAAGGTGATGTCGAAGATGGGCATCTCGACGTACATGTCGTACACGGGCGCGCAGATCTTCGAAGCGCTCGGCCTGTCGAGCGACCTCGTCGAGAAGTACTTCAAGGGCACGGCGTCGAAGGTCGGCGGCATCGGCCTGTTCGAAGTCGCGGAAGAGGCGATCCGCCTGCACCGCGACGCGTTCGGCGACAACCCGGTGCTGCGCGACATGCTCGACGCGGGCGGCGAATACGCGTACCGCGTGCGCGGCGAAGACCACATGTGGACGCCGGATTCGATCGCGAAGCTGCAGCACGCGACGCGCAGCAACTCGTACCAGACGTACAAGGAATACGCGCACCTGATCAACGACCAGACCAAGCGCCACATGACATTCCGTGGCCTGTTCGAGTTCAAGGTCGAGCCGACCAAGGCGATCCCGATCGACGACGTCGAATCGGCGAAGGACATCGTCAAGCGCTTTGCGACGGGCGCGATGTCGCTCGGTTCGATCAGCACCGAGGCGCACGCGACGCTCGCGATCGCGATGAACCGGATCGGCGGCAAGTCGAACACCGGCGAAGGCGGCGAGGACCAGAAGCGCTACCGCAACGAGCTGCGCGGCATTCCGATCAAGGCCGGCGAGACGCTGAAGTCGGTGATCGGCGACGAGATCGTCAGCGACATTGCGCTGAAGGACGGCGATTCGCTGCGCTCGAAGATCAAGCAGGTCGCGTCGGGCCGCTTCGGCGTCACCGCCGAGTACCTCGCGTCGGCCGACCAGATCCAGATCAAGATGGCGCAGGGCGCGAAGCCGGGCGAAGGCGGCCAGTTGCCGGGCCACAAGGTGTCCGAATACATCGGCAAGCTGCGTTACTCGGTGCCGGGCGTCGGCCTGATCTCGCCGCCGCCGCACCACGACATCTACTCGATCGAGGATCTGGCGCAGCTGATCCACGACCTGAAGAACGTGAACCCGAGCTCGAGCATCTCGGTGAAGCTCGTGTCGGAAGTGGGCGTCGGCACGGTCGCGGCCGGTGTCGCGAAGGCGAAGGCCGATCACGTCGTGATCGCCGGCCATGACGGCGGCACGGGCGCATCGCCGCTGTCGTCGGTCAAGCACGCGGGCACGCCGTGGGAACTCGGCCTGGCCGAAACGCAGCAGACGCTGGTGCTGAACCGCCTGCGCGGCCGCATTCGCGTGCAGGCCGACGGCCAGATGAAGACGGGTCGCGACGTCGTGATCGGCGCGCTGCTCGGCGCGGACGAATTCGGCTTCGCGACGGCGCCGCTCGTCGTCGAGGGCTGCATCATGATGCGCAAGTGCCACCTGAACACGTGCCCGGTCGGCGTCGCGACGCAGGATCCGGTGCTGCGCGCGAAGTTCCAGGGCCAGCCCGAGCACGTCGTGAACTACTTCTTCTTCGTCGCCGAGGAAGTGCGCGAGATCATGGCGCAGCTCGGCATCGCGAAGTTCGACGACCTGATCGGCCGTGCCGACCTGCTCGATACGCGCAAGGGCGTCGAGCACTGGAAGGCGAAGGGCCTCGACTTCTCGCGCGTGTTCTACCAGCCGGAAGAGTGCGAGGACGTCGCGCCGCGTCACGTCGACGTGCAGGATCACGGCCTCGAGCGCGCGCTCGACCACGTGCTGATCGAGAAGGCGAAGGCCGCGATCGAGAACGGCGAGCATGTGTCGTTCATCCAGCCGGTGCGCAACGTGAACCGCACGGTCGGCGCGATGCTGTCGGGCGTGATCGCGAAGAAACACGGCCACGACGGCCTGGCCGACGACGCGGTGCACATCCAGCTGAAGGGCACGGCCGGCCAGAGCTTCGGCGCGTTCCTCGCGAAGGGCGTGACGCTCGACCTCGTCGGCGACGGCAACGACTACGTCGGCAAGGGCCTGTCGGGCGGCCGGATCATCATCCGCCCGACCAACGACTTCCGCGGCAAGTCCGAGGAAAACATCATCTGCGGCAACACGGTGATGTACGGCGCGATCGAAGGCGAATCGTTCTTCCGCGGCGTCGCGGGCGAGCGCTTCTGCGTGCGCAACTCGGGCGCGACGGCGGTCGTCGAAGGCACGGGCGATCATGGCTGCGAATACATGACGGGCGGTACGGTCGTCGTGCTCGGCGAGACGGGGCGCAACTTCGCGGCCGGCATGTCGGGTGGCCTCGCGTACATCTACGATCCGGAAGGCATGTTCGCGGCGAAGTGCAACAAGTCGATGGTCGCGCTCGAGCCGGTGCTGCAGCAGGCCGAGCAGGAGCGCACGGTCGACCGCGCGCTCTGGCATGCGGGCACGACGGACGAAGCGCTGCTCAAGGGGCTCGTCGAGCGTCATTTCCAGTTCACGGGTTCGCCGCGCGCGAAGTCGCTGCTGGAAAACTGGGACGCGGCGCGCCGCCAGTTCGTGAAGGTGTTCCCGCACGAATACAAGCGCGCGCTGGGCGAGATCGGTGCGAAGAAGGCGGCGAAGGAAGTGCTGGCCGCCTGAGCGACGAACGACATAGCGAATGCCGCGCGCGCATGACTGCCGCGCGCGGCTCCCCCACCCGATACACCGAACAGAAGAGCACCTTATGGGCAAGGCAACCGGTTTTCTGGAGTTCGAACGCCGCCACGAGGCGTACGAAGCACCGCTCACGCGCGTGAAGCATTACAAGGAATTCGTCGCGGCACTGGCCGACGCGGACGCGAAGGTCCAGGGCGCGCGCTGCATGGATTGCGGCATCCCGTTCTGCAACAACGGCTGCCCGGTCAACAACATCATCCCGGACTTCAACGATCTCGTTTACCGCCAGGACTGGCAGCAGGCGATCGAAGTCCTGCACTCGACCAACAACTTCCCGGAATTCACGGGCCGTATCTGCCCGGCGCCGTGCGAGGCCGCGTGCACGCTCGGGATCAACGACGACCCGGTTGGCATCAAGTCGATCGAGCACGCGATCATCGACAAGGCCTGGGCGGAAGGCTGGGTGAAGCCGCTGCCGGCCGAGCACAAGACGGGCAAGAAGGTCGCGGTCGTCGGTTCGGGCCCCGCGGGCCTCGCAGTCGCGCAGCAGCTCGCACGTGCGGGCCACGACGTGACGGTGTTCGAGAAGAATGATCGGGTCGGCGGCCTGCTGCGTTACGGGATTCCCGATTTCAAGCTCGAGAAGTGGCTGATCGACCGCCGCATGCGCCAGATGGAGGCGGAAGGCGTGACGTTCCGCACCAGCGTGTTCATCGGCAAGGATCCGCTGCCCGAGTCGATCGGCAGCCTCGCGAAGGAAACCATTTCGCCGGAGAAGCTGAAGGAAGAATTCGACGCGGTGGTGATCGCGGGCGGTTCGGAAACGCCGCGCGACCTGCCGGTGCCGGGCCGCGAACTCGCGGGCGTCCATTTCGCGATGGACTTCCTGCCGCAGCAGAACCGCGTGAACGCGGGCGACAAGCTCGTCGACCAGCTGGTCGCGAAGGGCAAGCACGTGATCGTGATCGGCGGCGGCGATACGGGTTCCGACTGCGTCGGCACGTCGAACCGTCACGGCGCGAAGCAGGTCACGCAGTTCGAACTGCTGCCGCAACCGCCGGAAGAAGAGAACAAGCCGCTCGTATGGCCGTACTGGCCGATCAAGATGCGCACGTCGTCATCGCACGAGGAAGGCTGCGAGCGCGACTGGGCGGTCGCGACGAAGCGTCTCGAAGGCAAGAACGGCAAGGTCGAGAAGCTGATCGCGGTGCGCGTCGAGTGGAAGGACGGCAAGATGCAGGAAGTGCCGGGCTCCGAGTTCGAGATGAAGGCCGATCTCGTGCTGCTCGCGATGGGCTTCACGCAGCCGGCCGCACCCGTGCTCGACGCGTTCGGCGTCGCGAAGGATGCGCGCGGTAATGCGCGTGCGGCGACCGAAGGCGATCGCGCGTACGCGACGTCGGTCGACAAGGTGTTCGCGGCGGGCGACATGCGTCGCGGCCAGTCGCTCGTGGTGTGGGCGATCCGCGAAGGCCGCCAGTGCGCGCGGACGGTCGATGCTTACCTGATGGGGCATTCGAACCTGCCGCGATAAGCGCGGTTCGAGCGCCGCTGTCGTATCAGCCGGGTGTCCGAAAGGGCGCCCGGTTTTTTTATTTCTGAAGCCGCGAGCGATCGTGAGCTTGTCCGGTTTTGCCGACCGGCTGATCCCTGACTTCCCAATAGCTTGAAAGCTGCTCGTTGCAATCGATCATCGCGATGTATCGGGTTTCGTCAATGAGCAGCGGGAATTCCCACATGCCCAGTTTCCATGCGTGATATTGCGGCGCACCGTCGAACTGGATGCTGTCCGGGGGAATTCCGTGTTCCTCGAGGCGTACCAGGATCTTTTTCCGTAGGGTTTCGAGAGACATGTCAGGGCAACTGCCTTCGGTTCTCTCGTACCGGGAAGTCGCGACGACAGCGACCAGCAGCGCGAAGGCGCAGATCGCTGCGATAACTACCGAGAGAACTAGCCAGAGAACTCCGCGTACGACTCTGGAAATCATGAGGCGCTCAATGTTTGCATGAACAACATGCGGGGGTGACCCGGGCAGTCAAATTTCCGGAGCTGCCCGGGGGCGTGCTAGCGAGGCGGTCGCATCAGTCCACCGAGCGACGGTCTATGGACTGCCTCCGGGGGGCGTGTGCCTGCATTCTTGACCGGTCGTTGGCCTGAAAACGAGAGACTTTTTTCGCCGAAAAAGTTGATTTGATAGTCCTTGTGTCCCAAGGTGGCGCCGAGCTTGGACAGGAACGTTGTTGCTGCCTCCTGCAGGAATGGCCGGTTGGAAGGATCTGCATCGAACCTGTCGGGGTTGAGTGAGTAGTAACCGTCGAATCGATATGTGTCGTCCTCGAGCATCACAAGCGTGCCGCGTACCCTGCCGGATACTCGCCCAAAGACTGTGGCACTCCAGAAATCCTTTGTTCCGTGATTGAAGATGTTGGTGCTGAAAGGGGTGTCGAGCGAGTAGGTGCCGGGGCCATATCCGGGATTTTCGATGGCTTCCGATATTTTCGGGAAGTCGAGGATGCTCATCTTCAAGTTGAGTGATTCAATATGAACGGTACGTTGGGCTCCATCCCCGCGTATCCAATGGTCGAGTGCATCGACGAACATCAGCGGATTGCCGTATGACGCGAATGTACTCGTTGGCGGGATGCCGCTTGATTGTCCAATATAGATTCCAAATAGCGCAGTGATATTGGCATATTTCCCTGGTTCGAAATTGAATCCGTATTGGTTGGCTCCAGGCAAATATTTGTAGCCACCGACGGCCAGCCATGGAGTGAATCCACCCACCATCATCAATTGATTGCGCCAGAATGTTGTATCGTTGCCCCCGAATACCTGAAGATGTTTGAGAAACATCTCGGTGGCGCGGACCATGTTTCCGATGTTTGCGAAATGCAACATGTAATTCGATGTGCAATACTGATTAAAGCAAATTGAAGGTGCCGGGATTCCGGCGCCAGGGCTGGCGCCGGGAATTTCGTCCACCTTGATGTTGAAATCGCCGAAATTGAAGTCGGGCGGTCTCGGCGTCGTGATCGTGATAGGCGGGAGAACGTTGCCTTGAGCCATGGCAGTCGAGTGTTTCAGCAGCGTGCCAAACGGGAGCGCTGTTGAGGCAACCAGAAAACGTCGTCGCATCAACGACTGCTGTTTTTCTTCGGAGGCGTGGTTTGTCGGTTCTTGAGGGTTGCGCTTAATCATTTCGTATCCCGTGCAGTCGTGGTTTTTGATGGTGATTCGCATACCTGAGGGTATGAAGGTTGTATTTTTTTCTGCCGGCTACAAGGAGTTTGTTCGACGTGGATTCGTGAAAGAGGCATCCAGAATGATTCTGCGACGTGCAATCAAAAGAGATTTCCGAGAGCATGCGACGCCGCTACCTTGTCTCAGAATTTGCCGGACTCGGGCTATGGGCGCGGGGATGCTGAAGGTGCAGGGGCGGCCTGACGATCAACTACCGCTGCGTATCCTCCGGGTAGGCGTCGAGAAAAGTCGAAATGTGCAAGCGCCTTTCTTTGTACGTCCTGTTGGCACGGCAAGGTGTCCAACAGTCACAGAAGATTGTTTAAGGTAGGAGGGGTAGGCTCATCCAATCAGGTGAGATCAGTCCCCTGATTTGCCTCGACATCAAATCCTTTCAGTTTGTAATTATTCTTGCGAATTGTCATATCATGTCGCCCCTCGGGCCGTGTTCGTGCGGCCGTCGCATATGACTGACCCTATTTACAAGGACTCTGGATGGAAGCATTCGTGCAAGGGCTGATCGATGCCGTCAACGGCGTGCTGTGGAACTACGTGCTGATTGCGTTGCTGCTCGGCGTGGGCGCATGGTTCACGCTGCGGTTCCGGATGATCCAGCTGAAGGCGCTGTTCCTCAGCATGAAACTGGTCGGCAGCAAGGGCGAGCCGGGCAGCATTTCGTCGTTCCAGGCGTTCGCGACCGGGCTTGCCAGCCGCGTGGGCACCGGCAACATCGCCGGCGTCGCGGTCGCGCTGACGGTCGGCGGGCCGGGCGCGATCTTCTGGATGTGGATGACCGCGCTCGTCGGGATGTCGTCCGCGTTCGTCGAGGCAACGCTCGCGCAGATCTTCAAGGTGTCGCACCCGGACGGCAGCTATCGCGGCGGCCCCGCGTACTACATCCAGACGGGCCTGCGCTCGCGCGGTTTCGGCGTGCTGTTCTCGCTGTCTCTGATCCTCGCGTTCGGCTTCGTGTTCAACGCGGTGCAGGCGAACGCGATCGCCGACGCGTTCCATGCGTCGTTCGGCTGGAGCCGCGAGACGGTCGGCCTCGGTCTCGTGCTGCTCTCCGCTCCGATCATCTTCGGCGGCATCCGCCGCATCGCGACGGTCGCGCAGGTGATCGTGCCGCTGATGGCGATCGGCTACCTCGCGCTCGCGGTCTACGCGGTCGCGACGCACATCGCACTGGTGCCGGACGTGATCGTATTGATCGTGAAGAGCGCGTTCGGCCTCGAGCAGGCGGCGGGCGGCCTGACCGGCTATGCACTCAGCCAGGCGATCGCGATCGGCGTGAAGCGCGGGCTGTTCTCGAACGAGGCGGGGATGGGCAGCGCGCCGAATGCGGCCGCGACCGCGAGCACGCGGCACCCCGTCACGCAAGGGCTGATCCAGATGCTCGGCGTGTTCGTCGACACGATCGTGATCTGCAGCGCGACCGCGTTCGTGATCCTGCTGTCGGGCCAGTACGAGCTCGGCACCGGCATGGAAGGCGCGGCGCTCACGCAGCGCGCGATCTCGAGCCACGTCGGCGACTGGGGCGGCATCTACATGGCCGTCGCGATCTTCTTCCTCGCGTTCTCGTCGGTGATCGGCAACTACGCGTATGCGGAAGGTAACGTCGAATTCATCACGAAGCGGCGCGGCGTGCTGCCGCTGTTCCGCGTCGCGGTGCTCGGGATGGTGATGTTCGGCAGCGTCGGGCAGCTGCCGCTTGTGTGGGCGATGGCCGATACGAGCATGGGGCTGATGGCGATCATCAACCTGATCGCGATCCTCGCGCTCGGCAAGTATGCGCACGCCGCGTGGTCCGACTATCGTCGCCAGCGCGCGGCAGGCGTTGCCGATCCGGTGTTCACGCGCAACACGATCCCCGAACTCGCGCGGGTGCTGCCGGCCGACGTGTGGGGCGAGCACGGCCCGTTGCCGCAGCGTCCGGTTCCGGCCGACGTGGCGGGCGCGCCGCGCGCCGCGGTGCGCGAGTCATGAACGGCGACCGGCTCCGTGCGTTCGTCGCGCTGATGCCCGATGCGGCATCGCGCGACGCGCTGCACGCGTTGCCGGTCACCCGTGGTGCGCGGCGCATGCTGCCCGCGCAACTGCACTTGACGCTCGCGTTCATCGGCGCGATCGAGCGGGAACGTTGCGATGCGCTGGCTGCGCACCTGCCCGCGCTCGCGGCAGCGCATGCGCTGCCGTTGCTGCCGGTCGAGCGGATCGCGTGGTGGCCGAGCCTGCCGCGCGCGAGGCTGATCGTCGCGGAGCTCGAGGCCGATCCCGCCTGCGTCGCGCTGAATGCCGGGCTGGCGGTGCTGCTGGGCGAGCTCGGCGTGCCGGCCGACCGGCGGCCGTTCCGGCCGCACGTGACGCTCGCGCGGCTGCCGCACGATGCGGTCGGCCAGCCCGCGCACGGCGGCGCGCCCGGGCGGCCGGTCGTGCTGCGCATCGAAGCGCTGACGCTGTTCGAAAGCCGGCTGTCGCACGAGGGCGTGTCGCATCGGCCGATCGTGTCCGCACCGATCGCCCGGGCGGACGGCAACACCGGCACCTACCGGTCGTAGCGCGCGAGCGTCAGGCCCGACAGGTCGATCTCCGGCTCGCGTCCCGTGACGAGATCCGCCAGCACCTTTCCCGAACCCATCGACATCGCCCAGCCCGTCGAGCCGTGGCCGACGTTGAGCCAGAGCCCGTCGATCCCGCTCGCGCCAAGCAGCGGCGGCCCGTCGGGCGTCATCGGCCGGCGGCCGACCCAGAAGCGCGCGGACGCGCGATCGGCCGCGTGCGGGAACCAGTCGTCGAGCACCTTCATCAGCGTATCGAGCGCCTGCTGCCGCAGCGCCGCGTGCCGGTTGCCGAGCTCCGCGGTGCCCGCGACGCGCAGCGTCGGGCCGAAGCGCGTGATCGCCGTCTTCAGCGATTCGTCCATCAGCGCGGCGCGTGGCGCCTTTTCATCGTCGACGACCGCAAGCGTTGCCGAGTAGCCCTTCACCGGATACAGCGGCACGTCGATGCCGTGCGGCTTCAGCAGGCCGGCGCTGTCGACGCCGAGCGCGACGACGATCGCGTCGGCGGCAAGCCGGGCTTCGTGTCTCGTCGTGCTGTTTTCGTCCTGCGTATCGACCCGCACGCCGTGCACCCTGCCGCCCGCGACGTCGAGCGTGCGGATCCCGGTGCGAAACCGGAACGTCACGCCGTGCGCTTCGCACAGCGCCCGCAGTTCGCGCGTGAAGCGCGCGCAGTCGCCGGCTTCGTCGTCGGGCAGGTAGATGCCGCCGACGGGCGCCTGCCGCGCCCAGCGCAGGCCCGGCTCGATCGCCGCGCAGCCGGCGGCGTCGAGTTCGCGAAACGCGATGCCGGCGTCGCGCAGCACCTTCAGCGCGGGTTGCACCATCTCGACGTCGAACGCGCCGCGCAGCAGTTGCAGGTAGCCGCGGCTCGCGCCGTAGTCGAATGGATGACGGTCGCGGAACGCATGCAGGCACGCGCGGCTGTAATACGCGATGCGCTGCATCCGCTGCTTGTTCACGCGGAACCGCTCGAATTCGCATTCGCGCAGCCAGCGCGCGATCCAGCGCCACTGCGCGGCATCGAGCGTCGGCCGGAAGATCAGCGGCGACGCGGGCTTGAACAGGTACTTGAGGATCTTGCCGGGCATCCCCGGGGCGGCCCATGGCGTCACGTAGCCGGGTGCGATCACGCCCGCGTTGCCGAGGCTCGTCGCCAGTGCGACATCGGCTTCGCGTTCGATCACGGTGACGTCGCAGCCTGCTTCGCGCAGGTGCCAGGCGGTGGTGACGCCGATCACGCCGGCGCCGAGGACGATCACGTGCATGCGGTTTCCGGAACGAAGCGGGCGCTCACGATGCGATGGCCGGATCGTCGACGAGCGACTTGCCGCGCGTTTCCGGCAGCACGAGCGCGGCGACGATCACGAGCAGGTAGCCGCCGCCCGCGACGAGGCCGATCGCCTTCACGAGCGACATCGACTGCGACAGCGAGCCGACGAGGATCGGGAAGAACGAGCCGAGCCCGCGGCCGAGGTTGTAGCAGAAGCCCTGGCCCGAGCCTCGGATCGCGCCCGGATACAGCTCCGACAGGTACGCGCCGACGCCCGCGAAGATCCCCTGCACGACGATGCCGAGCGGGAAGCCGAGCAGCAGCATCGCGGTATCGGTGATCGGCAGCATCGTGTACGCCATGCCGAGCGAGAACGAGCCGATCGCGAACAGGATGAACGACGCGCGGCGACCGAGCCGGTCGGACAGGATCGCGCCGACCACGTAGCCGACGAACGAGCCGACGATCAGCACGACGAGATAGCCGCTCGTGTTGAACACGGACAGGTGGCGGACGGTTTTCAGGTAGGTGGGCAGCCACGTCGTGATCGCGTAGTAGCCGCCGAGCATCCCGGTGCACAGCGCGCTGCCGAACAGCGTCGCGCGCAGGTGCGGCGGCGAGAAGATCTCGAGGAAGTGGCCCGACACGCGGCCTTCGTCGCGCGCGCGGCGCGTGGCCGTGTAGATGTCGGGATCGCTGACGTTGCGGCGGATATAGAGGATCCACAGCGCGGGTACGATGCCGATCCAGAAGCATGCGCGCCACGCAACCTGCTCGGGCAGCAGCGCGAAGAACGCCCAGTAAAGGATCGCGGCCGCGGCCCAGCCGAACGACCAGCTGCTCTGCACGGTGCCGACGGCCTTCGCGCGATGCTCCGGCGAGCGGATCGTCTCGGCCATCATGATCGTCACGACCGACCATTCGCCGCCGAAGCCGAAGCCCTGCAGCGTGCGCGTCGCGAGGAGCTGCCAGAACGAATGCGTGAAACCGGACAGGCACGTGAACAGCGCGAACGTCGCGATCGTCCACTGCAGCACGCGCACGCGGCCGTAGCGGTCGGCGAGGATGCCGGCGGCCCAGCCGCCGACCGCCGACGAGATCAGCGAGCTCGTCGCGATCATCCCGGCCTCGCCCTTCGTCATTCCCCAGGTGGCGATCAGCGTCGGAATCAGGAACGAATAGATCATGAAGTCGAACGCATCGACCGCGTAGCCGCCGAAGCCGGCGTACAGCGTCCTGCGCTCGCGCGTCGACAATTCGTTGAACCACTGGAATGCCTGCATGCTTGCCGCCTCCTCTTGTCCCTTCTCGCGTGACCGCGTGGCGGTTATTTTACGGTCGCGATCCTGCGCGCCAAAAAGGCCGGTGCAGGTTCGTGCGGGAAAGCGGGGATGCGGGGAGAAAGGGAGGAGGGTGTGGCGCCGCTTCAGAGCGTCAGGCCGCCGTCGACGTGCACGACCTGCCCGGTAATCTGCCGCGCGGCGTCCGACAGCAGGAACGCGATCAGCGCGGCGACGTCGTCGGGTTCGGCGATCCGGCCGAGCGGCGTTGCCTGTTCGGCCTGCGCCCACGCGGCGGCGTTGCCGGCGCTCGGGCCGTGGTCCTTGCGCGTGAAGCCGGGCGCGACGGCGTTGACGGTGATGCCGCGCGCGGCGAATTCGGCCGCCGCGGTGCGCACCAGCGATTCGAGCGCGGCTTTCGCCGCGGCGGTGGCCGCGAACGGCGCATCGGCGCGGTAGCGGTGCGCGACGAACGAGCTGACCGCGACGATGCGCGGCGCGGCCGACGCTTCGAGCAGCGGCCGCGCGCGGCCCGCGAGCGCGGAGAACGCGCCGGGCATCGCCGCGAAGGCGGATGCGAGCGCGTCCGCGGAAAGATCGGAAAAGGCTTGCCGCGCCGCGAAGCCGGCGTTCGCGACGAGATGATCGAGCCCGTCGAAGCGCGAGGCGGCTGCATCGACGAGCGAGGCGGCGACGCCCGGCGCGGCGAGATCGCCGGTGAGCGTGATGCATTCCGCACCGGCCGCCGTGCACGCGCGCGCGACTTCGGCGAGCCTCGCACGCGCCGCATCGTCCGCGCCGCGCGCGTGCAGCGCCAGCGCGATGCCGGGCGCCGCGAGCCGCCGCGCGAGCGCCGCGCCGATCCCCGAGCCTGCGCCGGTGATCAGCGCGATTCGTACGATGTGCGCGGCGCGCACGCTCACGCCGCGACCTTGTCGCCGACGTTCACGCGCTCGACGTTGATCGTGCCGCCGTGGAACGCGGCCAGCGACTCGCGGTGCGCGATGCTGACGATCGCGGCCTTCGGCAGCCGTTCGGCGAACAGGTGGTAGAGGCGTGCCTCGTTGTCGGCGTCGAGCGCGCTCGTCGCTTCGTCGAGGAACAGGAAGTCGGGCTTGTGCAGCAGCACGCGTGCGCCGGCAAGACGCTGCTGCTCGCCCGGCGACAGCACGCGCGTCCAGTGCGCGTTTTCGTCGAGGCGCTCGACGTAATCCTCGAGGTGGCACGCGCGCAACGCGTCGCGGCACGCGTCGTCGCTGAACGCGTCGGGCGTTGCCGGATAGGTGAGCGCGGCCTTCAGCGTGCCGATCGGCAAATAGCTCGTCTGCGGCACGAACATCATCCGCGCGCCGACCGGCGCGTCGATCGCACCGTCGCCGAACGGCCACAGGCCGGCGAGCGCGCGCATGAACGTGCTCTTGCCGGAACCCGACTTGCCGATCACGAGCCAGCGCGAGCCGGGTTCGATCGTCAGGTTGCCGATGTTCGCGAGCGCGTTGCCGTTCGGCAGCGCGAGCTTCAGCGACGACGTCGACAGTTTCGCGGCGTCGACGTAGTGCAGGTTGATGCCGCCGTGCTCGGTCGCGGGCGACAGGCTTTCCTTCAGGTGCGACGTGCCCATCACGCGCTTGAATTCGCGCAGACGGTTGACGGTGGCGCGCCATTCGACGAGGGTCGAGTAGCTGTTGATGAACCACGAGAACGAATCGCTGACGGTGCCGAACGCGGACGAGATCTGCATCAGCACGCCGAACGAGAACGCGCCCGCGAAATAGCGCGGCGCCGCGACGACGATCGGGAAGATGATCGCGATCTGCCCGTAGAAGCTCAGCACGAACGTGAGCCGCTTCGTGTACTTCATCACGCGCCACCAGTTGTCGCGGATGCGCATGAAGAGGCCTTGCGCGTTGCCGGTCTCGGTTTTCTCGCCGTCGTAGAACGCAATCTGCTCGGCGTTCTCGCGCACGCGGATCAGCCCGAAGCGGAAATCGGCCTCGACGCGCTGCTGCTGGTAGTTGATCGACACGAGCGGATGGCCGACCTTCTGGATGATCAGCGAGCCGATCACCGCGTACAGCGCGGCCGCCCACACCATGTAGCCGGGAATCGAGATCGGCGTGGCGCCGAGCGTGAACGTCAGCGCGCCGGCGAGCGACCACAGGATCGTGATGAACGACACGAGCGTGACGACCGTCGACAGCAGGTCGAGCGACAGCGAGAGCGTCGTGGTCGCGAACGACTGGAGGTCGTCGGTGATCCGCTGGTCGGGGTTGTCCGCGAGGCGGTCACGCTCGATCCGGTAGAACGCGCGATCGCCGAGCCACTGGCCGAGAAAGCGGTCGGTGAGCCACTGGCGCCAGCGGAAGCCGAGCATCTGCCGCAGGTAGCGGCCGTACACGGCGAGGATGATGAACGCGAACGCGAGCGCGGAGAACTGCATCAGCAAGCCCGGGAAGTCGTGGACGTCCTTCGACTGCAGCGCGTTGTAGAACTGCGCGTTCCACTTGTTCAGCTTGACGTTGATCCAGACGACGCAGAGGTTGATCGCGATGATGGTAACCAGCAGGCCCCACGCGATTTTCCATTCGGACGATACCCAATAGGGCTTGATGAGGCTCCATGCGGATACCGGGCGCTCGTCCTGTGGCGCGTCGGAGGCGGAGCGGACGGGATCGATCGATTGGGTCATGTGCTTCCTGATGAGTAGCCGGCGCGCGGGCCGGGCGGAACCGGGCGCGCGCCGCGATACGGCATGCCGGGGCGATGCGCCGACTGACGGCGGGTGCCCGGATGGTCGCCCGCGCGTCTTAAACGGCACTTAAGGGCCGGCGGTGACGCGGCAACCGGCCGCTCGCGCGGCCGGCCTGCGGGCATTGTGCCAGAGCGGCGCAACACGACGGCGAATTTGCCGTACGGGGGACAGTTTGCGGCGCTTTCCGCTTTTATGGTCTAATGGCCGACGACGAAACAGGGGTGCTTCGTGGCGCGGCCGGCGGATGTTCCGGGCGGCGTGGCGAGGCTGAGAAAGACCCTTCGCACCCGATCCGGGTAATACCGGCGAGGGAAGTTTCTGATCCCGCCGGGCCGCGCTGGCCGCCATCCCACATGGCCAGCGCCCGAGTCCAGCCCGGCCGGCCTTTGCTGCCGGTTTCGTCCTTTTGGGTACGCGCATTGCGCGTTACGGAAGGAATGATGACCGCACAATCTTCAGTCTTTTGCATGGCTCCCGGCCCGATGTCGCGTGCGTTCGCACGGGACGGCGCTGGCGCAGCGACGTTCGTCGCGCGCGCTCGCGCGGAGGGGGCGCGATGAACGCCCAGGATTCCCGGCCGGATTTCGCGGTGCTCGGCGGCGGCCTCGTCGGCCGCCTGATCGCATGGCGGCTCGCGGGCGACGGCCATCGCGTCGCGCTCTACGAGCGCGGTGGCCCGGACGGCGAGCAGTCGGCCGCGTGGGTCGCGGCCGCGATGCTCGCGCCGCTCGCGGAAGCGGCGAGCGCGGAACTGCTGATCACCGAGCTCGGCGCCGCGTCGCTCGCGCGCTGGCCGCAGTGGCTCGCGGAATTACCCGAACCCGTCTTCTTCCAGCATCACGGCACGCTCGTCGTCTGGCATCACGCGGACCGCGCGGAGGCGCCGCTGTTCGAGCGGCGCCTCCGCGCGAACGCGCCGGCCGACCTGTTCGACGGTGGCTTCGTGACGCTCGCCGGCGCGCAGGTCGATGCGGCGGAGCCCGCGCTCGCGGGCCGCTTCGCGCGCGGCCTGCTGCTGCCGCGCGAAGGCCAGCTCGACAATCGCCAGGCGCTGCGCGCGCTCGCCGCGGGTCTCGCCGAACGCGGCGTCGACCTGCACTGGCACGTCGCGATCGACGACGCACACTTGCCCGATGCGCATTTCACGATCGATTGCCGCGGGCTCGGCGCGAAATCCGTGCTGCCCGCGCTGCGCGGCATCCGCGGCGAAGTCGCGCGCGTGCATGCGCCCGGCATCGGGCTCACGCGGCCCGTGCGGCTGCTGCATCCGCGCTATCCGCTCTATATCGCGCCGAAGCAGGACGATCTCTATGTGATCGGCGCGACCGAGGTGGAGGGGGAGGACATGTCGCCCGTCAGCGTGCGCTCCGCGCTTGAACTACTGAGCGCGGCGTTCTCCGTGCATCCGGCGTTCGGCGAGGCGCGCATCCTCGAACTCAATGCGCAGTGCCGGCCGACGCTGCCCGATCATCGCCCGGCGGTGATCTGGGACGGCGCGTCGACGCTCGCCGTCAACGGCCTGTACCGGCACGGCTTCATGATCGCGCCGGAAGTCGCGCATGCGGCGGTCGCGTTCGCGCAAGCCGCGCTCGGCGGCGCGTTCGGCGATGCCGACGCGTTCGCCGCGTGGCGCGACGCCGCGCGCTGGCCGACGCTCCTCCATTACCGCAACGACGCGCGCCAGCCGGCCTGACGCGCGCCGCCGACCGAATCCGACGAAGCCTCATGGATATCCAGATCAACCAACAGACCCTGACGCTGCCCGACGGCGCGACGGTGGCCGACGCGCTGGCCGCGTACGGCGCGCGTCCGCCATATGCGGTCGCGCTGAACGGCAACTTCGTCGCGCGCACGCAGCATGCGGCGCGCGCGCTCGCGGCGGGCGACAAGCTCGACGTCGTGCACCCCGTTGCGGGCGGCTGAGCGCCGCCGGTTCGTCCCCGCTCTTCCAGGAAAACGACATGACGTCCCTCACCTCCGCCGACGCGCTGACGCTGTACGGCGAAACCTTCGCAAGCCGCGTGCTGCTCGGCACGTCGCGCTATCCGTCGCTGCAGTCGCTGTCCGATTCGATCGCCGCGTCGCGCCCCGGGATGGTCACGGTTGCGCTGCGCCGCCAGATGACGGGCGGCACGGCCGAAGCCGGTTTCTTCGACCTGCTCAAGCGCCACGCGGTGCCGCTGCTGCCGAACACGGCCGGTTGCCAGACCGTCGCCGAGGCCGTGACGACCGCGCACATGGCGCGCGAGGTATTCGGCACCGACTGGATCAAGCTCGAGCTGATCGGCGACGACTACACGCTGCAGCCCGACCCGGTCGGGCTGATCGAAGCCGCCGCGCAACTGGTCAAGGACGGTTTCAAGGTGCTGCCGTACTGCACCGAGGATCTGGTGATCGGCCGGCGCCTGCTCGACGTCGGCTGCGAGGCGCTGATGCCGTGGGGCGCGCCGATCGGCACGGGCAAGGGCGTCGTGAACCCGTACGGCTTGCGCGTGCTGCGCGAGCGGTTGCCCGACGTGCCGCTGATCGTCGATGCGGGGCTCGGCGTGCCGTCGCACGCGTGCCAGGTGATGGAGTGGGGCTTCGACGGCGTGCTGCTGAACACGGCCGTGTCGCAGGCCACGCATCCCGAGATCATGGCGCGCGCCTTTGCGCAGGGCGTCGAAGCCGGCCGCGCCGCGTATCTCGCCGGGCCGATGGACGCACGCGAGACCGCGCATGCGAGCACGCCGGTCGTCGGGATGCCGTTCTGGCACCAGGACGGGGGCGGCGCATGAGCGCGCGTTTCGCCGATGCGTTCTGGCCGCCGGCCGACGAACTGGCCGAAGCGGCCGAACGAATTCGCGCCCGGCTCGGCGACTGGCCGGGCGGCGCGGCGCCGTGGCGGCTTTGCCTGGCGGTGCCCGACGTGCCGGCCGACGGCGACGTACTGATCGTGTCGGCCGGCGACCGCGCCGCGCAGGCGCGCGCGTCGGCCGCGTCGCGGCCCGCGTCGCCGGACGCGGTCGCGATCGAATTCGACGAAGCGGGCGCGGTGCTGCATGCGGCGGGCGCGCGCTACGCGCTCGACGCCGCGCATCCGCTCGCGGACGACTGGATCGTGGCGCTCGCCGCGTTCCTCGATTGCGGCTTCGCGCCGGTCGACGCGCTGGTGCTCGCGCTGGCATGGCGCGACGGCGACGAAATGCGTGCCGCCGACGCGTGGCCGGTCGACGCCGCACGGTTCCCGCGCGTCGCCGGGCTGCCGGCCGCGCCCGAGCTTGCATTCGCGCCATGTCCCGCGCAGCTCGGCCTCTATCCGGTCGTGCCGGACGCCGAATGGGTCGAACGCGTGCTCGAATGCGGCGTGCGAACCGTGCAACTACGCGTGAAAGGCGCGACGCCGGACGCGTTGCGCCGGGAAATCGCACGCGCGGTCGCGGCCGGGCGACGCTATCCCGATGCGCGCGTGTTCATCAACGATCACTGGCAGATCGCTGTAGATGAAGGCGCGTACGGTGTTCATCTGGGCCAGGAAGACCTCGAGACGGCCGATCTGGCCGCGATCGCGCGTGCGGGCCTGCGGCTCGGACTTTCGAGCCATGGTTATTACGAAATGTTGCGGGCGCTGCATGAGCGCCCGAGCTACCTCGCGCTCGGCCCCGTGTACGCGACCGCGACCAAGGCTGTCGCCGCGCCGCCACAGGGTCTCGTGCGGATTGCCCGCTACGCGCGCTTCGCGGGGGCGCGGGCGCCGCTCGTCGCGATCGGCGGGGTGGGGCTCGATGCGCTGCCGGCCGTGCTGGCGACGGGCGTCGGCAGTGTCGCGGTGGTCAGCGCGGTGACGGGCGCGGCCGACTATCGGACTGCGCTTATTGCGCTGCAGCAATGTTTTGCCGGACAATTTGACAATCATTGACCGCAGGGCCCGGAACGGCGTCACGACATCATTCCAAGGCAGGCCCTATAATTCGGCGTTCTGCGTAAAAGGATTGTCCGCTCCGTGAGCCCCACTCCTACCGACACACTGCTGGAACTTCGCGACGTCGACTTCGGCTACGGCGATCGTCTCGTCCTGTCGAACCTGAACCTGCGCTTCGGCCGCGGGCAGGTCGTCGCGGTCATGGGCGGGTCGGGCTGCGGCAAGACGACCGTGCTGCGCTTGATCGGCGGCCTCGTGCGTGCGCGCCGCGGCCAGGTGCTGTTCGACGGCGCCGATGTCGGCGCGCAAACGCGCGACGGCCTGTACGCGCTGCGCCGCAAGATGGGCATGCTGTTCCAGTTCGGCGCGTTGTTCACCGACATGTCGGTGTTCGAGAACGTCGCGTTCGCGTTGCGCGAGCATACCGACCTGCCCGAAGACCTGATCCGCGACCTCGTGCTGATGAAGCTCAACGCGGTCGGGCTGCGCGGCGCGCGCGACCTGATGCCGTCCGAGGTGTCGGGCGGGATGGCGCGCCGCATCGCGCTGGCGCGCGCGATCGCGCTCGATCCGCAACTGATCATGTACGACGAGCCGTTCGCGGGCCTCGACCCGATCTCGCTCGGCATCACCGCGAACCTGATCCGTACGCTGAACCAGGCGCTCGGCGCGACGTCGATCCTCGTCACGCACGACGTGCCTGAATCGTTCGCGATCGCCGACTACGTGTATTTTCTGGCCAATGGCGGCGTGCTCGCGCAGGGCACGCCCGACGAGCTGCGCGCATCGACCGATCCGAGCGTGCGGCAGTTCATCGACGGCGCGCCGGACGGCCCGTTCAAATTTCATTACACGAGCCCGCCGCTCGCAGCGGATTTCGGGCTCGGCGGAGGGCGCGCATGATCAGCGCGATCGGACGTTACGTCATCGGCGGCCTCGAGCGCACGGGCTACGGCACGCGCCTGTTCGTGCGCCTCGTGCTGGAATTCTTCCCGCTGCTGCGCCGGCCGCGGCTTGTCATGAAGCAGATCCACTTCCTCGGCAATTATTCGTTCGTGATCATTGCCGTGTCGGGGCTGTTCGTCGGCTTCGTGCTGGGCCTGCAGGGGTATTACACGCTGAACCGCTACGGGTCCGAGCAGGCGCTCGGCCTGCTGGTCGCGCTGTCGCTCGTGCGCGAGCTCGGGCCGGTCGTCACCGCGCTGCTGTTCGCGGGCCGCGCGGGCACGTCGCTCACGGCCGAGATCGGCCTGATGAAGGCCGGCGAGCAGCTCACCGCGCTCGAGATGATGGCGGTGGACCCGATCAAGACGGTGATCGCGCCGCGCATGTGGGCGGGCATCATCGCGATGCCGCTGCTCGCCGCGATCTTCAGCGCGGTCGGCGTGCTCGGCGGTTATATCGTCGGCGTCGTGCTGATCGGTGTCGATCCGGGCGCGTTCTGGTCGCAGATGCAGGGCGGGGTCCAGGTCTGGGCCGACGTCGGCAACGGCGTGCTGAAGAGCATCGTGTTCGGGTTCGCCGTGACCTTCATTGCGCTGTATCAAGGGTATGAAGCGAAGCCCACGCCCGAAGGCGTGTCGCGCGCGACCACCAAGACGGTCGTGTTCGCGTCGCTCGCCGTACTCGGCCTCGATTTCCTGCTGACCGCGCTGATGTTCAGCTAAGCCTCAGCCAAGCCAAATTTTGGGATGACGATGAAAAAGACTGTTCTCGACTTCTGGGTCGGCCTGTTCGTGGTGGTGGGCTTCCTTGCGGTGCTGTTCCTGGCGCTGAAGGTCGGCAACATGAGCTCGCTGTCGTTTCAGCCGACCTACGCAGTGAAGATGAAATTCGACAATATCGGCGGGCTGAAGCCGCGCGCGGCCGTGAAGAGTGCGGGCGTCGTGGTCGGCCGCGTGAAGTCGATCGGCTTCGACGCGAACACGTACCAGGCGCTCGTCACGATCGATGTCGACGGCCAGTACCCGTTCCCGAAGGATTCGTCGGCGAAGATCCTGACGTCGGGCCTGCTCGGCGAGCAATATATCGGCCTCGATCCGGGCGGCGACACCGAAATGCTGAAAGCCGGCGATACGATCACGATGACGCAGTCGGCGATCGTGCTCGAGAACCTGATCGGCCAGTTCCTGTACAGCAAGGCCGCCGATGCGGGCGGCGCGAAGCCGGCTTCCGGCACGCCTGCCGCGCCGGCACCGGCACCAGTGCCGGCGTCGGCTGTATCCGCCGCGTCCGGTTCGGCAGCGCAATAACCACACGAGAGAACAAGAGGGGAATGACCATGCAGACGATCCGCATCAGGCACGCCGCGCTGGCGGTTGCGGCAGTCGCCGCGTTGAGCGGCTGCGCGACCGTGCAGACGCCGACCAAGGGCGATCCGCTCGAAGGCTTCAACCGGACGATGTACAAGTTCAACGACACGGTCGACACGTACGCGCTGAAGCCGGTCGCGCAGGGCTACCAGTACGTGGTGCCGCAGCCGGTGCGCGACAGCGTGACGAACTTCTTCTCGAACATCGGCGACGTCTACATCGCGGCGAACAACATCGTGCAGTTGCGGATCGCGGACGGCGTCGGCGACCTGATGCGCGTCGTGATCAACACGGTGTTCGGCGTCGGCGGCCTGTTCGACGTCGCGACGATCGCGAAGCTGCCGAAGCACACAGCCGACTTCGGGATCACGATGGGCCGCTACGGCATGCCGTCGGGCCCGTACCTGGTGCTGCCGCTGCTCGGCCCGAGCACGGTGCGCGACACGGCCGGCCTCGGCGTCGACTACGTCGGCAATCCGCTGACCTATGTGAAGCCGGACAGCGTGGGCTATGGCCTGTTCGGCGTGAACCTCGTCAATACCCGCGCGAACCTGCTCGGCGCGGGCGACGTGCTGAATGCCGCGGCGCTCGACAAGTATTCGTTCGTGCGCAACGCGTACCTGCAGCGCCGCCAGGCACTGATCGACAACGCGCGCGGCGAAGCCGGCTCGACGGCGAGCAACGACGCGCTGCCGAAGTACGACCTGCCGGAAGACGGCGCGGCACCGTCGGCAGCCGGCGCGGCCGGTACGGCGGGTGCAGCGGCGGTTGGCGGTGCGGCGGCACCGGCAGGCACATCGGGCGCGGCGGTTGCCGCGCCGGCTTCAGGCACGGCCGAAGCGCCGAACCCGGCCAGCGAAACGAACGTGCCGGCGATGCAGGTGGCGCCGCCGTCGCCGGGCGGGTTCCGCTTCCCGAGCATCCGGCTGCACTGACGGAATTACATTCGTTACAGCCGGAAACGATTCAGTCGGTAGCGTACGCGAACTTGCGCGTAAGCTACCTGCTCCAACCTCCGCATCGACTCATTCATGCAGGCCACTATGATGAAAAAACTGTTCCTGATCCCCGTTTTCGCGGCGCTGTTCTCGTTCGGCAGCAGCGCAGTTCACGCGCAAGTCGACCAGTCGAACCCGCAGGCGCTGATCAAGACGGCGACGCAGCAGGTGCTCGACGAAGTCAAGCAGCAGACGATCAAGCAAGGCGACACCAACCGCATCATCACGATCGTCAACAAGGACATCCTGCCGTACACCGATTTCCGCCGCACCACGCAGCTCGCGATGGGCCGTAACTGGCGCACGGCAACGCCCGAGCAGCAGCAGCAGGTTCAGGAGCAATTCAAACTGCTGCTGATCCGCACGTATTCGGGCGCGCTCGCGCAGCTGAAGCCGGACCAGCAGATCCAGTACCCGCCGTTCCGCGCCGATCCGGCCGATACCGATGTCGTGGTCAAGACGGTCGCGATGAACAACGGCCAGCCGGTCCAGATCGATTACCGCCTGTACAAGTCGGCGAGCGGCTGGAAGGTGTATGACCTGAACGTGCTCGGCGCGTGGCTGATCCAGACGTACCAGCAGCAGTTCAACGAGAAGATCCAGCAAAGCGGCGTGGATGGCCTGATCCAGTTCCTGACGCAGCGCAACCAGCAACTTGCCGCCGGCAAGCAGGCGTCGTGAGCGGCTTCGAAGCCGGCTCCTCGCTGACCGTCGCGAGCGCGAAGTCCGCGCTCGCGGACGGTCTTGCGCGCATCGGCGCGGGTGCGACCGCCGTCGATTGCGCGGCGCTGACGCAGTTCGACTCGTCCGCGCTCGCCGTGCTGCTCGCATGGCAACGTGCCGCCAAATCGCGCGGCGCGACCCTCGACCTCCTCAATCTCCCCCCGAAGCTCGCCAGCCTCGCGCGCGCCTACGGCGTCGACGCGCTCATCGACGGCACCGGACGACATTGACCCTGTCCGACCGGAGCCTGCCGCGCCAGCTGGCGCGCGCAAGCTTCAGGCTGCGTGCCTCCGGCGCCGGCTCCCCCAGCCGGTTTGCCCTATAATCAAGCGTTTTGCGGGGCGGCCAATCGGCGTCCGGCCCCCATTTTATTTCGCAGCAAGCACAGAATAGGCGTCGCGGCCCTTGCGTCGCGCACAGTCATGTCAGCCATAGAAATCCGTCACGTCAAGAAGCGCTACAAATCGCTTCAGGCGCTCAAGGGCGTCAGCCTGTCGGTCGAGGAAGGCGAGTTTTTCGGTCTGCTCGGCCCCAACGGCGCAGGCAAGACCACGCTCATCAGTATCCTCGCCGGGCTCGCCCGGGCCGACGAAGGCAGTATCTCGGTGCGCGGCCACGACGTCGTCAAGGACTTCCGTGGGGCGCGCCGCGCACTCGGCGTCGTGCCGCAGGAGCTCGTTTTCGACCCGTTCTTCACCGTCCGCGAGACGCTGCGGATCCAGTCCGGCTATTTCGGGCTGCGCCGCAACGACGACTGGATCGATGAAGTGATGGCGAATCTCGACCTCACCGAGAAAGCCGACGCGAACATGCGCGCGCTGTCGGGCGGAATGAAGCGCCGCGTGCTCGTCGCGCAGGCGCTCGTGCACCGCCCGCCCGTGATCGTGCTCGACGAGCCGACCGCCGGCGTCGACGTCGAATTGCGCCAGACGCTGTGGAAATTCATCTCGCGCCTGAACCGCGAGGGCCACACGATCGTGCTGACCACCCATTACCTCGAGGAAGCCGAGTCGCTGTGCGACCGCATCGCGATGCTGCGCCGCGGGGAAGTGGTCGCGCTCGACCGCACCGACGCGCTGCTGCGCCGCTTCGCGGGGCTGCAGCTCTACCTGCGCCTGGCGACGGGCGCGCTGCCGGCGGAACTGCGCGGGCTGGAGACCGACCCGGCCGCGCGCGCGCCGGGCGAGCACCTGCTGCGCCTCACGAGCTATGACGATGTCGAACGCATCCTTGCGCAGTGCCGCGCGGCGGGCTGCACGTTCGACGAGATCGAGGTCCGCAAGGCCGACCTCGAGGATGTGTTCGTCCAGGTGATGAACGGGGCTGAGGTGATCGAGGGTCTGGCATGAGCGGTTTTCAAACGCTGTTCTACAAGGAACTGCTGCGTTTCTGGAAGGTGTCGTTCCAGACGGTGTGCGCGCCGATCGTCACGGCGCTCCTGTATCTGACGATTTTCGGCCACGCGCTGTCGGGCCGTGTCGAGGTGTATCCGGGCGTCGAGTACGTGAGCTTCCTCGTGCCGGGCCTCGTGATGATGAGCGTGCTGCAGAACGCGTTCGCGAACAGCTCGTCGTCGCTGATCCAGTCGAAAATTACCGGCAACCTCGTGTTCATGCTGCTGCCGCCGCTGTCGTACCGCGACATCTTCGGCGCGTACGTGCTCGCGTCGGTCGTGCGCGGGCTCGCGGTCGGCGCCGGCGTGTTCGTCGTGACGATCTGGTTTATCCCGATGCACTTCGCGGCGCCGCTGTTCATCATTGCGTTCGCGCTGCTCGGCTCGGCGATCCTCGGCACGCTCGGCCTGATCGCCGGGATCTGGGCCGAGAAGTTCGACCAGCTCGCCGCGTTCCAGAATTTCCTGATCATGCCGCTGACGTTCCTGTCCGGCGTGTTCTATTCGACGCATTCGCTGCCGCCCGTGTGGCGCGAGATCTCGCGTCTCAATCCGTTTTTCTACATGATCGACGGCTTCCGCTTCGGGTTCTTCGGCGCGTCCGACATCAACCCGTTCTCGAGCCTCGCGATCGTCGCCGGTTTCTTGGTGCTGCTCGCGATGATCGCGATGCGGCTGCTCGCGACCGGCTACAAACTGCGTCATTGATATCGACAGGCAGCGGCCGCTTCGTGCGGCGCGCGCCGACAGGAGCCTTACACCATGTTGCCGACTCCCGAACAGGTCAAGCAATACATCGCCGGCGGTCTCGCCTGCACTCATCTGGAAGTCGAAGGCGACGGCCAGCATTTCTTCGCGACGATCGTGTCGGCGGCCTTCGAAGGCAAGCGGCCGATCCAGCGGCACCAGCTCGTCTATGCGGCGCTCGGCGATCGCATGAAGCAGGAAATTCACGCGCTCAGCATGAAGACGCTGACGCCCGCCGAATGGCAGAACGCATAACCGGAAATCACTGAGTGCAAGTCACCGTCAACGAGCGCGACGCCGTCAAGAGCGTCGCCACGGCACACCCGGCCGCCAACGGGGAATCGCAGGGACAGGGGATGGACAAGCTCGTGATCGAAGGCGGCCGCCGCCTGTCCGGCGAGATCGTCGTGTCGGGCGCGAAGAACGCCGCGCTGCCGATCCTGTGCGCGGGGCTGCTCACCGCCGATCCGGTCGATCTCGACAACGTGCCCAACCTCAAGGACGTGCGCACCACGCTGAAGGTGCTGAACCAGATGGGCGTGAAGAGCGAGACCGACGGCTGCCGCGTGCAGCTTGACGCGTCGCGCGTCGACAACCTCGTCGCGCCGTACGAGCTCGTGAAGACGATGCGCGCATCGATCCTCGTGCTCGGGCCGCTGCTCGCGCGCTTCGGCGAGGCGAAGGTGTCGCTGCCGGGCGGCTGCGCGATCGGCGCGCGTCCGGTCGACCAGCACATCAAGGGCCTGCAGGCGATGGGCGCCGAGATCAGCATCGAGCACGGCTTCATCGAAGCGCGCGCGAAGCGCCTGAAGGGCGCGCGCATCGTGACCGACATGATCACGGTGACGGGCACGGAAAACCTGCTGATGGCCGCGACGCTCGCGGACGGCGAGACGGTGATCGAGAACGCCGCGCGCGAACCGGAAGTGAGCGATCTCGCACACCTGCTGGTCGCGATGGGCGCGAAAATCGACGGCATCGGCACCGATCGCCTCGTGATCCAGGGCGTCGAGCGGCTGCACGGTGCACGCCATTCGGTGATCCCCGACCGCATCGAGGCCGGCACGTTCCTGTGCGCGGTCGCGGCGGCGGGTGGCGACGTGAGGCTGACGGGTGTGCGCCCGCACATCCTCGACGCGGTGATCGACAAGCTGCGCGAGGCCGGCGTGTCGATCGAGGAAGGCGACAGCTGGCTGCGTGTGAAGATGGACCGCCGGCCGTCGGCGGTGACGATCCGCACGTCGGAATACCCGGCGTTCCCGACCGACATGCAGGCGCAGTTCATGGCCCTCAATACGGTCGCGACGGGCACCGCGCAAGTCGTCGAAACCATTTTCGAGAACCGCTTCATGCATGTGCAGGAGCTGAACCGGCTCGGCGCGAACATCACGATCGACGGCAACACGGCGCTCGTGACGGGCGTGGAGAAACTGTCGGGCGCGAACGTGATGGCGACCGACCTGCGCGCATCGGCGAGCCTCGTGATCGCCGGCCTGCGCGCCGACGGCGAAACGCTGGTCGACCGCATCTATCACCTGGACCGCGGCTACGACCGCATGGAAGCCAAACTGACCGCCGTCGGCGCGAACGTGCGCCGCCTCTCCGGGAGCCAAGCATGACCGCGCCGCTGACCCTCGCCCTGTCGAAGGGCCGGATTTTCGAGGAAACCCTGCCGCTGCTCGCCGCAGCCGGCGTGCAGGTGGCCGAGGATCCGGAAACGTCGCGCAAGCTGATCCTGCCGACGACCGACCCGAACCTGCGCGTGATCATCGTGCGCGCGAGCGACGTGCCGACCTATGTCGAATACGGTGCGGCCGATTTCGGGGTGGCCGGCAAGGACGTGCTGGTCGAGCACGGCGGCTCGGGCCTGTACCAGCCGATCGATCTGAACATTGCGCGCTGCCGGATGTCGGTGGCCGTGCCGGCCGGCTTCGACTACGCGAACGCGGTGCGCCAGGGCGCGCGGCTGCGTGTCGCGACGAAGTACGTCGAAACGGCGCGCGAGCACTTCGCCGCGAAGGGCGTGCACGTCGACCTGATCAAGCTGTACGGCTCGATGGAGCTCGCGCCGCTGGTCGGGCTGGCCGACGCGATCGTCGATCTCGTCAGCTCGGGCGGCACGCTGAAGGCGAACAATCTGGTCGAGGTCGAGGAGATCATGGCGATCTCGTCACGCCTCGTCGTGAACCAGGCTGCGCTGAAGTTGAAGCGCGCGGCGCTCAAGCCGATTCTCGACGCGTTCGAACGCGCGTCGCAGAATGGCGGTTGAGCGCATCACCGGAACGGAACTCCCATGTCCATCACCATCCGCAAGCTCGATTCGACGAACGAAGGCTTCGGCGCCGCACTGCGTGCGGTGCTGGCATTCGAGGCGAGCGAAGACGAAGCGATCGAGCAATCGGTCGCGCAGATCCTCGCCGACGTGAAGTCGCGCGGCGACGCCGCGGTGCTCGAGTACACGAACCGCTTCGACCGGCTGAGCGCGAACAGCGTCGCCGCGCTCGAACTGCCGCAGGACGCGCTGCAGACGGCGCTCGACGGCCTCGCGCCGAAGGCGCGCGCGGCGCTGGAAGCGGCCGCGGCGCGTGTGCGCGCGTACCACGAGAAGCAGAAGATCGAGTGCGGCACGCATAGCTGGCAGTACACGGAAAGCGACGGCACGGTGCTCGGCCAGAAGGTCACGCCGCTCGACCGCGTCGGCCTGTATGTGCCGGGCGGCAAGGCCGCGTATCCGTCGTCGGTGCTGATGAACGCGATTCCCGCGCGCGTCGCGGGCGTCGGCGAGATCGTGATGGTCGTGCCGACGCCGGACGGCGTGAAGAACGATCTCGTGCTCGCCGCGGCGCTGCTCGGCGGCGTCGATCGCGTGTTCACGATCGGCGGCGCACAGGCAGTCGGCGCGCTCGCGTACGGCACGGCGACGGTGCCGGCCGTCGACAAGATCTGCGGCCCCGGCAATGCCTACGTCGCGTCGGCGAAGCGCCGCGTGTTCGGCACGGTCGGCATCGACATGATCGCGGGGCCGTCGGAAATCCTCGTACTGTGCGACGGCACGACCGATCCGAACTGGGTCGCGATGGACCTGTTCTCGCAGGCCGAGCACGACGAGCTCGCGCAGTCGATCCTGCTGTGCCCGGACGGCGCGTTCCTCGATCGCGTCGAGAAGGCGATCGACGAGCTGCTGCCGTCGATGCCGCGCCGGGACGTGATTCGCGCGTCGCTCGAAGGCCGCGGCGCGCTGATCAAGGTGCGCGACATGGCCGAGGCATGCCGGATCGCGAACGACATCGCGCCCGAGCACCTGGAAATTTCGGCGCTGGAGCCGCAGCAATGGGGCCAGCAGATCCGCCACGCGGGCGCGATCTTCCTCGGCCGCTACACGAGCGAGAGCCTCGGCGACTACTGCGCGGGCCCGAACCACGTGCTGCCGACGTCGCGCACCGCGCGCTTCTCGTCGCCGCTCGGCGTGTACGACTTCATCAAGCGCTCGAGCCTGATCGAGGTCAGCGCCGAAGGCGCGCAGACGCTCGGCGAGATCGCGTCCGAGCTCGCGTACGGCGAGGGGCTGCAGGCGCACGCGAGGAGCGCCGAGTTCCGGATGAAGAACTGACCGCGCGCTCCGCGCGGGGCCGGGGCGGGCGCTGACGCGCCGGCGTCGGCCGCCACCCCGAAGGCCGGGGCTGGAGACGAGTGCAGGGCGGCGGTCGCCGCCCTGCCGACCATTTGACGCCGGCGCGACGTACGCCGGCTTGAGACCATGACAACGCCACAAGACATCATCCGCCGCGACGTGCTCGCGATGACGAGTTACCCGGTGCCGGACGCGAGCGGGTTCGTGAAGCTCGACGCGATGGAAAACCCGTATCCGCTGCCCGAAACGCTCGCCGCGGCGCTCGGCGAGCGTCTCGCGCAGGTCGCGCTGAACCGCTACCCGGCGCCGCGCCCGGCCGCGCTGCTCGACAAGCTGCGCCATGCGATGGGCGTGCCGGCCGCCTGCGACGTGCTGCTCGGCAACGGCTCGGACGAAATCATCAGCATGATCTCGGTTGCGTGTGCGCAGCCGGGCGCGAAGGTGCTCGCTCCGGTGCCGGGCTTCGTGATGTATGAGTTGTCCGCGAAGCTCGCGCAGCTCGAATTCGTCGGCGTGCCGCTGAAGGCCGACCTGACGCTCGACGTCGACGCGATGCTCGCGGCGATCGCCGAGCACCGCCCGGCGATCGTCTATCTCGCGTACCCGAACAACCCGACCGGCACGCTGTACGACGATGCCGACGTCGAACGGATCGTCGCGGCCGCGCGGCACAGCCTGATCGTGATCGACGAGGCGTACCAGCCGTTCGCGGAGCGCTCGTGGCTGCCGCGCGCCGCCGAGTTCGACAACGTCGTCGTGATGCGCACGGTGTCGAAGCTCGGCCTCGCGGGCATCCGCCTCGGCTATCTCGTCGGTGTGCCCGCGTGGCTGACCGAATTCGACAAGGTGCGCCCGCCGTACAACATCAACGTGCTGACCCAGGCGACCGCCGATTTCCTGCTCGACCACCTCGACGTGCTCGACGCGCAGGCGGCCGATTTGCGCGCGGAACGCGCGCGCCTCGCGCAGGCCGTGGCCGCGCTGCCGGGCGCGACGGTGTTCCCGAGCGCCGGCAATTTCCTGCTGGTGCGCGTGCCTGACGCGGCTGCCGTGTTCGACGCGCTGCTCACCGAACGGGTTTTGGTCAAAAACGTGAGTAAAATGCATCCGTTGCTGGCTGAATGCGTGCGGCTGACCGTCGGTTCTCCCGACGAAAACGCGCGCCTGCTGGCTGCTTTGAAACTCGCGCTGCCCGATTGAGCCTGTTGGCGCCGCAGCGCGAAACGATCAATCCCCATTTACATCGACTCAGTCAAGGAATTGCCATGCGTGTGGCGGAAGTCGTTCGCAATACCAGCGAAACGCAGATCCGTGTGAAGCTCGATCTCGACGGCACGGGCCGGCAGAAGCTGGCTACCGGCGTGCCGTTTCTCGACCATATGCTCGACCAGATCGCGCGACACGGTCTGTTCGATCTCGAGGTTGAAGCGCATGGCGACACGCATATCGACGACCACCACACGGTCGAGGATGTCGGCATCACGCTCGGGCAGGCCGTCGCGAAGGCGATCGGCGACCGCAAGGGCATCCGCCGCTACGGCCATTCGTACGTGCCGCTCGACGAGGCGCTGTCGCGCGTCGTGATCGACTTCTCGGGCCGGCCGGGCCTCGAATTCCACGTGCCGTTCACGCGCGCGCGGATCGGCACGTTCGACGTCGACCTGTCGATCGAATTCTTCCGCGGTTTCGTGAATCACGCGGGCGTGACGCTGCATATCGACAACCTGCGCGGGATCAACGCGCACCATCAGCTCGAGACGGTGTTCAAGGCCTTTGGCCGTGCGCTGCGCGCGGCGGTGGAGCTGGACGAGCGTGCGGCGGGGCAGATCCCGTCGACGAAGGGCAGCCTGTGAACTTCCGAACGGACGGACGCTAAGGACACGCTCACGGCTTCGGCGCGCGGCGCCGGCTTGCGATGGATCTGCTCAAATCATTCATTTCGCTGCTGGCGCTGATCAACCCGGTCGGCGCGGTGCCGTTCTTCCTGAGCCTGACGGCGCAGCAGACGGACGGCGAGCGCCGCCGCACGATCCGGATCGCGTCGGTGTCGGTGTTCTGCGTGATGACGGTGACGGCGCTGCTCGGGCAGCAGATCATCAACTTCTTCGGCATTTCGGTCGGCTCGCTCGAAGTGGGCGGCGGGATCATCATGCTGCTGATGGCGATCAACATGCTGAACGCGCAGATCGGCAACACGCGATCGACGCCGGAGGAGCGCCACGAGGCCGAGCTGAAGGACAACATCGCGGTCGTGCCGCTGGCGATCCCGCTGCTCACGGGCCCCGGCTCGATCAGCACGGTGATCATCTATGCGGCGAACGCGCATCACTGGTATGAGCGGGCCGGGCTGGTCGCGATCGGTGCGGCCCTGGCTTTTCTGTGTTTCGTCGCGATGCGGCTCGCCGAGCCGATCGCGAACTGGATCGGCCGCACGGGCATCAACATCGCCACGCGGCTGATGGGATTGATGCTGTCGGCGCTGGCGGTGGAATTCATCGTCAATGGACTGAGGGCGCTACTGCCTGCACTGAGATGAAAACTTCGATTGCGATTGTGGATTATGGGATGGGCAACCTGCGCTCGGTCGCGCAGGCGCTCAAGAAGGCCGAGCCGGCCGCCGACGTGGCGATCGTCGACACGCCGGCCGCGATTCGCGCGGCCGACCGCGTCGTGCTGCCCGGCCAGGGCGCGATGCCCGACTGCATGCGCTGCCTCGGCGAATCGGGCCTGCAGGAGGCCGTGATCGAGGCGTCGCGCACGAAACCGCTGCTCGGCGTGTGCGTCGGCGAGCAGATGCTGTTCGACTGGAGCGCGGAAGGCGACACGAAGGGCCTCGGCCTGTTGCCGGGCAAGGTCGTACGCTTCGAGCTCGACGGCCGCCTGCAGGACGACGGCTCGCGCTTCAAGGTGCCGCAGATGGGCTGGAACCGCGTGCGCCAGTCGCAGCCGCACCCGCTGTGGGACGGCGTGCCCGACGACGCGTATTTCTACTTCGTACACAGCTATTACGTGAGCCCGGACAACCCGGCGCATACGGTGGGCGAAACGGCATACGGTGCGCCGTTTACGTCCGCGGTCGCGCGGGATAATCTCTTCGCGACCCAATTCCACCCCGAGAAAAGCGCGGAGGTCGGGTTGCGTCTGTATCGCAACTTCGTACACTGGAAACCGTGAACGTCGCGTGCATGCTACAGTCGGCGGGCCGGAAAGGCCTGTCGCACGAGGCTCGCACGCCAAAGCACCGAAAGAGTTGTACTAAACTAGCGAGACGGCGCGGTACCGGATTGGCCGGTACGCGCCGGATTCTTTTCTTCCTCCACGACGACACCCGATTGCTATGTTGCTGATTCCGGCCATCGATCTCAAAGACGGTCAGTGTGTGCGCCTCAAACAAGGCGATATGGACCAGGCCACGATTTTCTCCGAGGACCCGGCGGCGATGGCCCGCAAGTGGGTCGATCTCGGCGCCCGGCGGCTCCATCTGGTCGACCTGAACGGCGCGTTCGCCGGCAAGCCGAAGAACCTCGAGGCGATCGAAGCGATCCTCGACGAAGTCGGCGACGAAATCCCCGTACAGCTCGGCGGCGGCATCCGCAGCCTCGAGACGGTCGAGAAGTATCTCGACGCGGGCCTGTCCTACGTGATCATCGGCACGGCGGCCGTGAAGGATCCGGGCTTCCTGCAGGACGCGTGCACCGCGTTCGCCGGCAGCATCATCGTCGGCCTGGACGCGCGGGACGGCAAGGTCGCGACCGACGGCTGGAGCAAGCTGACGGGCCACGAAGTGATCGATCTCGCGCAGAAGTTCGAGGACTACGGCGTCGAATCGATCGTCTATACGGACATCGGCCGCGACGGGATGCTGCAGGGCATCAACATCGAGGCGACCGTGAAGCTCGCGCAGGCGGTCGGCATTCCGGTGATCGCGAGCGGCGGCCTGTCGAACCTCCTGGACATCGAGAATCTGTGCGAAGTGGAGGAGCATGGCGTCGAAGGCGTGATCTGCGGCCGTGCGATCTACTCCGGCGATCTCGATTTCGCGGCCGCGCAAAAGCGCGCGGACGAACTGAACGGCGAACTCGACAACGCGTAAGCGCGGTTGTCTCGTTCGCCGGGGCTGCCAGCAGGCGGCCCCGACCGGAAGCCTCGCGCGAGGCTTCCGCAACCGGCCGTCCCATCGCGGCATTTGGCGCAACATCATGGCTCTAGCTAAACGCATCATCCCCTGCCTGGACGTGACTGCCGGGCGTGTCGTCAAGGGCGTCAACTTCGTCGAGCTGCGCGATGCCGGCGATCCCGTCGAAATCGCCCGCCGCTACGACGACCAGGGCGCCGACGAACTGACGTTCCTCGACATCACCGCGACGTCCGACCAGCGTGACCTGATCCTGCCGATCATCGAAGCCGTCGCGTCGCAGGTCTTCATTCCGCTGACCGTCGGCGGCGGCGTGCGTGCCGTCGAGGACGTGCGGCGCCTGCTGAACGCGGGCGCGGACAAGGTCAGCATGAATTCGTCGGCGGTCGCGAATCCGCAGCTCGTGCGCGATGCGGCCGACAAGTACGGCTCGCAGTGCATCGTGGTCGCGATCGATGCGAAGCGCGTGTCGGCCGACGGCGAGACGCCGCGCTGGGAGGTGTTCACGCACGGCGGCCGCAAGGGCACGGGCCTCGACGCGATCGAATGGGCGCGCAAGATGGCCGAGCTCGGCGCGGGCGAAATCCTGCTGACGAGCATGGACCGCGACGGCACGAAGTCGGGCTTCGACCTCGCGCTCACGCGCGGCGTGTCGGACGCGGTGCCGGTGCCGGTGATCGCGTCGGGTGGCGTCGGGTCGCTGCAGCATCTCGCGGACGGCATCAAGGACGGCCGCGCCGACGCGGTGCTGGCGGCGAGCATCTTCCACTACGGCGAGCACACGGTCGGCGAGGCGAAGCGCTTCATGGCCGACCAGGGCATTGCGGTGAGGCTGTGATGAATACGGAAGCGAATGCGTTGCCCGCGTGGCTCGACAAGGTCCGCTGGGACGACAACGGCCTCGTGCCGGTGATCGCGCAGGAAGCATCGACGAACGACGTGCTGATGTTCGCGTGGATGAACCGCGAGGCGCTGGCGAAGACGATCGAGACGCAGCGCGCGGTCTATTACTCGCGCTCGCGCAAGCGCCTGTGGTTCAAGGGCGAGGAGTCGGGCCACGTGCAGCATGTGCACGAGGTGCGGCTCGACTGCGACGAGGACGTCGTGCTGCTGAAGGTCGAGCAGGTGTCGGGCATCGCATGCCACACCGGCCGGCATTCGTGCTTCTTCCAGAAATTCGAAGGCACCGTCGACAACGGCGACTGGGTCGCGGTCGAACCGGTGCTGAAAGATCCCGAACACATCTACAAATGACGCAATCGACCGAAGATACGCTGCTGCGCCTCGCGGCCGTGATCGATAGCCGCAAGGGCGGCGATCCCGATCAATCGTACGTATCGCGCCTGTTCCACAAGGGCGACGACGCGGTGCTGAAGAAAATCGGCGAAGAGGCGACGGAAGTCGTGCTGGCCGCGAAGGACGTGCGCCAGGGCGGCGCGCCGACCGCGCTCGTCGGCGAGGTGGCCGACCTGTGGTTCCACTGCCTCGTGATGCTGTCGCATTTCGACCTGAGCCCGGCCGACGTGATCGCCGAGCTCGAGCGCCGCGAAGGGCTGTCGGGCATCGAGGAGAAGGCCATGCGCAAGCGTCTCGAGCGCGAGGAAAACGGCGGGTGACAGGCATTGCCCCGTCGCGGTGGCGACAGTGCGGTAAGCTGTAAGAATTGTCATCTAACGGGGGTAGCATCATGAACGATACGCCAAGCCAGTTTCCGCCGCCGTCGGTGCCGGGGGCAGCGGACGCCGAGCGCCTGAACGGGCTGCGCACGCTGACTCACGTGCTGTATGGCCTGTACGCCGTTCACTGGTTGACGGGCGGGATCACCGGCATCATCGCGATCATCATCAACTACGTGAAGCGCGGCGACGTGGCCGGCACGCCGTATGCCGATCACTTCGAGTGGCAGATCCGCACCTTCTGGCGCGCGCTGATCGCGTACGTGATCGGGTTCGCGCTGGCGTTCGTGGTGGTCGGATTCGCCGTGATGTTTGTCACATGGATCTGGACGCTGTACCGTATCATCAAGGGTTGGCTGTACCTGAACGACAACAAGACGCTCGATCCGCAGGCGTGGTTCTGACCGGCCGCGCGCGGGCGTCAGCAGGAGCAACATGAGTCACGATCCGAATTGCCTGTTCTGCAAGATCGCGGCGGGCGAGATCCCGAGCACGAAGGTGCACGAGGATGACGAATTCGTCGCGTTCCGCGACATCCGCCCGGCGGCCGAGACGCACGTGCTCGTGATTCCGCGCCGGCACGTGCCGACGCTGTCGGCGGCGGGCGACGGCGATGCGCCGATGCTCGGCCGGCTGATGCTGCTCGTCGCGCGCCTCGCCGACCAGCTCGGTGTCGCGTATACGGGTGGCGAGACCGGTTTCCGCACGGTGATCAACACGGGCCCCGGCGGCGGGCAGGAGGTCTACCACCTGCACGCGCATATCCTGGCCGGCCCGCGCCCCTGGCAGCGGATGGGTTGACGGCGCGGGGCGTTTCCCCGCATCCGATAGTCGAAGCCGGCGTGTCGCCGGCGATTTACGCCGCACAGCGGCGTGGTTGAGGAGAGTTTCATCATGGGTGGATTGAGCATTTGGCACTGGCTGATCGTGCTGCTGATCGTCGCGCTGGTTTTCGGTACGAAGAAGCTGCGCAACATCGGCGGCGATCTCGGGAGCGCCGTGAAGGGTTTCAAGGACGGCATGAAGGATGGCGATGCGCCGCCGGCCGACGCGCAGCAACTGCCGCGCTCGGGCTCGGTCGACGTCGACGCGAAGGAAACGACGCGTTCCGATTCGAACAAGGCATAACGCCGGCACGCTGACAGGCATTCCCGATGCTGGATCTCGGTCTTTCGAAGATGGCGCTGATCGGCGTCGTCGCGCTCGTGGTGCTCGGCCCCGAGCGCCTGCCGCGCGTCGCGCGTATGGCAGGCGCACTGTTCGGCCGCGCGCAGCGGTACATCAACGACGTGAAGGCCGAGGTCTCGCGCGAAATCGAACTCGACGCGCTGCGGACGATGAAGACCGATTTCGAGTCGGCCGCGCGCAATGTCGAGACGACGATTCACGACAACCTGCGCGAGCACGAGAAGGAACTGAACGACACGTGGCACTCCGCCGTCGGCGGTCTTGACGGAGCGTCGGGCGACGCCGGTTCCTACGGCTCCGACACGCCCGCGGCGGCGTGGCGCGGCAGTACGGCCGCGCTTGCGCCGAAGCGCCGCAACTGGCGCGTCAAGCAGGCGGCCACACCTGTCTGGTACAAGCGCACGACCACCCGCCGCACGCATGTGCAGTCGGGCGCCGCGCGTGTCGCGCGCCACCAGCCGGCCAGCCTGCGCCGGCCGACGCGCTTCTTCTGAGCCGAGCGCATGCTCGCTCGTCAATCCTACCGAGGGCCGGCGTGAGCGACCCCCAGCAGAACCCGGGCGACGCCCCGGAAGAAACCTTCATTTCCCATCTCGTCGAGCTTCGCGATCGCATCATCCGCGCGGGGCTGGCCGTGATCGTCGTGTTCCTCGGGCTCGTCTACTGGGCGCCCGACATCTTCCGGCTGCTCGCGCGGCCGCTGATGCAGAACCTGCCGAAGGGCGGCAAGATGATCGTGACGGACGTCACGGGCTCGTTCTTCGTGCCGATGAAGGTCACGATGCTCGTCGCGCTCGTGATCGCGCTGCCGGTCGTGCTGTACCAGATCTGGGCGTTCGTCGCGCCGGGGCTGTACCAGCACGAGAAGAAGCTCGTCGTGCCGCTCGTCGGCAGCAGCTACTTCCTGTTCCTGAGCGGGATGGCGTTCGCGTACTTCCTCGTGTTCCCGACGATCTTCCGCGTGATGGCGCACTACAACGCGCCGCTCGGGGCGGAGATGTCGACCGACATCGACAACTACCTGAGCTTCGTGCTCGGGATGTTCATCGCGTTCGGGGTCACGTTCGAGGTGCCGATCGTCGTCGTGCTGCTCGTCCGGATGGGCGTGCTGACGGTGAAGAAGCTGAAGGAGATCCGGCCGTACGTGATCGTCGGCGCGTTCGTCGTCGCGGCGGTCGTGACGCCGCCGGACGTGTTCTCGCAACTGATGCTCGCGCTGCCGCTCATCGTGCTGTACGAGGCCGGCATCCTGGCCGCGCGGTTCTTCGTGCCGAAGAAGCCGGCCGAAGAGGGCGAGGCGGGGAACGGCGAAGCGGCAAGCTGACGAGGGCGTGCCGGGCGGCGCGCGGTGGCGGGCCTTCCGGCCATGCCCGATGCGGCCCCGGTGGCATGGTCGGCCGGAACGCGGGTGGCGAGGCTGCCTCACCGGCCACGAGAATGCTTCGATGCAAAGCAAAAGGGCAGCCAACCGGCTGCCCTTTTGCGTTTTCGTTCGCAGGCGGCACGCGGAGGCGCGCCGCCCGCCGGACGTCATTCGGTATCGCTGTCCTGTTCGTCGAGCGTCTGCTTCGGCGGCGGCGGGCGCTTGCCGATCACGACGTTCACGTCGAACTCCTTGCCCTTGCGCACGACGTGCACCTTGGTCGGCGTGCCCGGCTTGATCTGCGCGACGACGTTCAGCAGCTTCGTCGTGTCGGTGATTTCCTCGCCATTGACCGTGACCAGGATGTCGCCCGGCTTGATGCCGGCCTTGTCGGCCGGGCCGCCCTGCAGCACGCCTGCGACGATCGCGCCCGATTTCTGCTGGAGCCCGAACGACTCGGCGATTTCCGGCGTGACGTCCTGCGGCTCGACGCCGATCCAGCCGCGCGTGACCGAACCCGACGTGATGATGCTTTCGAGCACCGTGCGCGCGGTCGATACGGGAATCGCGAAGCCGATGCCGAGCGAGCCGCCCGAGCGCGAGTAGATCGCGGTGTTGATGCCGAGCAGGTTGCCGTTCACGTCGACCAGCGCGCCGCCCGAGTTGCCGGGGTTGATCGGCGCGTCGGTCTGGATGAAGTTCTCGAACGTGTTGATGCCGAGGTGGTTGCGGCCGAGCGCGCTGATGATCCCCATCGTGACCGTCTGGCCGACGCCGAACGGGTTGCCGATCGCGAGCACGACGTCGCCGACCCGCGACTGGTCGGAGCGGCCGAGCGTGATCGTCGGCAGGTTCGTCATGTTGATCTTCAGCACGGCCAGGTCGGTCTCGGGATCGCTGCCGATCACCTTGGCGGTGCCGGTGCGGCCGTCGGCGAGCGCGACTTCGATCTGGTCGGCGCCGTCCACGACGTGCTGGTTCGTTAGAATGTAACCTTCAGGGCTCACGATAACGCCCGAGCCAAGGTTGGCTGCGGGTTCGTCCTGCTGCTTGCGGGCGTTGCGGTCGCCGAAGAAATAGCGGAACAGCGGATCTTTCGCGCGCGGGTCGGGCGGCAGCGAGCCGTCCTTGCTGGAGAATACGTTGACGACGGCCGGCATCGCCTTCTGCGCGGCTTCGGCATACGACGTGGTCGCCGGCGCGCCGCCGATGCCCGGCGCGACTTCCCGCAGCGCGACGATCGGCGTGGCGAGCTGCTTGCCGAGCTGTCCTTGCCGTTGCAGCCATTGCGGCTTGAGCGTCACGACGATGAACATCAGCGCGAGCAGCACGGTAACCGCCTGCGCGAAGAACAGCCAGAAGCGTCTAAGCATCTGAATAGATTAGAGGTTTATATGGATCGGATCGAACTCGAATTGTACTTGAACAATACCCTTGAAACCGCGCGCTTCAAGGACTATTGCCCGAACGGCCTCCAGGTCGAGGGGCGCCGCAAGATCGAGAAGATCGCCACCGGCGTGACGGCGTCGGTCGCGTTTCTCGAAGCCGCGCTCGAATGGGGGGCGGATGCCGTGCTCGTCCATCACGGCTATTTCTGGCGCAACGAGGCGCCGCAGATCACGGGCCGCAAGTATCAGCGGCTGAAGCTGCTGCTCGCGAACGACCTGAACCTGTTCGCGTTCCACCTGCCGCTCGACGCGCATCCCGAATTCGGCAACAACGCGCAGCTCGGCGAGAAGCTCGGGCTGATCGGCGAGCAGCGTTTCGGCGAAGGCGACCTCGGCTGGATGGCGACGCTGCCGATGCCCGTCACGCTCGAGCACTTCGTCGCGAAGGTCGAGCGCACGCTCGGCCGCACGCCGCTCGTGCTCGGCGATCCGGACATGCAGATGCGCCGCATCGCCTGGTGCACGGGCGCCGCGCAGAGCTATTTCGATGCGGCGATCGAGGCCGGTGCCGACGTGTTCCTGACCGGCGAGGTATCGGAACCCGTCACGCACGCGTCGGCCGAGAGCGGCGTCGCGTTCGTTGCGGCAGGGCACCATGCGACCGAACGCTACGGAATCCAGGCGCTGGGCGCCCACTTGTCCGAAGAATTCGATATCGAACACCTTTTTATCGATATTCATAATCCGGTCTGAAGGCCGGAATTGCGGCAGCGCATCGAATTTTCTCAATGTAGCAAACGCTTAAAAGAGAAATGATTTAATCGCTCCGATAGTGGGGGAAAACCCTTAACTATCAATCACTTCGACGGGATTTTCATCTCCGGGCCTTGTAAATGGCGACTCCATTCGCGCACACTAGCGGCGGAATGAAAAGTCGTGACGGAAAATCCAACTCAGAAGTGGGGCGTGTGATGCGAGACAAGGAAGAGAAACGCGTCGACAGCGGCCGCCGTACCTGGCTGATTGCGACATCCGTAGCAGGTGGCGTAGGAGGCGTAGCCACCGTCATACCTTTCGCGGCGTCGCTTGCGCCGTCCGCGAAAGCGAAAGCGGCCGGTGCACCGGTCGAGGTCGACATCAGCGGCCTGAAGCCCGGCGAGATGGTCACCGTGCCGTGGCGCGGCAAGCCCGTCTGGATCCTGAATCGCACCGACTCGATGCTGGCCGACGTAGTCAAGGCCGACAAGGAAGTGGCCGATCCGACCTCGAAATCCGTGTATTCGATGCCGTTGCCCGCGTATTGCACCAACGAATATCGCTCGCGGGCCGATCGCAAGAACATTCTCGTCGTGATGGCCGTGTGTACGCACCTCGGCTGCACGCCTAGCCAACGCTTCGTGCCGGGTCCGCAGCCGAGCCTGCCGGACGACTGGCCGGGCGGTTTCCTGTGCCCGTGCCACGGTTCGACCTACGACCTCGCCGGACGCGTGTTCAAGAACAAGCCGGCGCCTCAGAATCTCGACATCCCGCCCTACATGTTCACGTCGGCGACGACCCTCGTGATCGGCAAGGACGAGAAAGGAGAAGCGTGATGGCCGACAACAAGGAAGTCTCCACGACAGGTCTCACCGGCTGGATCGACCAGCGCTTCCCGCTCACTTCTACCTGGAAGAAGCACGTTTCCGAGTACTACGCGCCGAAGAACTTCAACTTCTGGTACTTCTTCGGCTCCCTCGCGCTGCTCGTGCTCGTCAACCAGATCGTCACGGGCATCTTCCTGACGATGAACTACAAGCCCGACTCGACGCTCGCGTTCGCGTCGGTCGAGTACATCATGCGCGAGGTGCCGTGGGGCTGGCTGATCCGCTACCTGCACTCCACGGGCGCGTCGCTGTTCTTTGTCGTCGTCTACCTGCACATGTTCCGCGGGCTGTTGTACGGGTCGTACCGCAAGCCGCGCGAGCTCGTGTGGATCTTCGGCTGCGCGATCTTCCTGTGCCTGATGGCCGAGGCGTTCTTCGGCTACCTGCTGCCGTGGGGCCAGATGTCGTTCTGGGGCGCGCAGGTGATCGTGAACCTGTTCTCGGCGATCCCGTTCGTCGGCCCCGACCTGTCGCTGTGGATCCGCGGCGACTACGTCGTGTCCGACGTCACGCTGAACCGCTTCTTCGCGTTCCACGTGATCGCGATTCCGCTCGTGCTGGTCGGCCTCGTGATCGCGCACCTCGTCGCGCTTCACGAAGTGGGGTCGAATAACCCGGACGGCATCGAGATCAAGGCGAAGAAGGGCGAGAACGGCATTCCGCTCGACGGCATCCCGTTCCACCCGTACTACTCGGTGCACGATTTCTTCGGCGTGTGCGTGTTCCTGATGGTGTTCGCGCTGATCGTGTTCTTCTCGCCGGAGATGGGCGGCTACTTCCTCGAGGCGAACAACTTCGTCCCGGCGAACCCGTTGCAGACGCCGCCCGAGATCGCGCCGGTCTGGTACTTCACCGCGTTCTACGCGATGCTGCGCGCGACTACCGACCCGTTCAAGATCGTGCTGATGATCGTGATCGCGCTGCTCGGCGTGCTTGCGCTGGTTCGCGCGCGCGGCAAGTGGAAGGTCGGGCTGCCGGTGCTGGCTGCGGCGATCGTCGTGTTCATGTACCTGACGGAGTCGAAGTTCTGGGGCGTGGTCGTGATGGGTTCGGCGGTGATCTCGCTGTTCTTCCTGCCGTGGCTCGACCGCAGCCCGGTGAAGTCGATCCGCTACCGTCCGCTGTTCCACAAGGTGTTCCTCGGGATCTTCGTCGTGGCGTTCCTGACCCTCGGGTTCCTCGGCACGCGGCCGCCATCGCCGGCCTCGACGCTGATCGCGCAGGTCTGTGCGCTGATCTACTTCGCGTTCTTCCTCGGCATGCCCGTCTGGACGCAGCTTGGCACGTTCAAGCAGCCGCCGGAGCGGGTGCGCTTCAAGCCCCATTAACGTGAGCGAGGAGAGAACGACATGAAGAAACTGCTTTCGACACTCGCGCTGATCGGGGCGACTGTGTGTGCGCTGCTGGCGGCGCCGGCCGTGCGGGCGGAAGGTAATTTTCCGCTCGACCGGGCGCCCGATAACACGGAAAATCTCGTTTCGCTTCAGCACGGCGCGCAATTGTTTGTAAACTATTGCTTGAACTGCCACAGCGCGAACCTGATGCGCTACAACCGTCTGACGGATCTGGGCATATCCCAGAAGGAGATCGAAACGAATCTCCTGTTCACGACCGACAAGGTCGGGAGCACGATGTCCGTCGCGATGCGGCCTGAAGACGCGAAGAACTGGCTCGGCACCTCGCCGCCCGACCTGTCGGTCGAGGAGCGGGCCCGCGGTCGCGACTGGCTGTATACGTATCTGCGGAGTTTCTATCGCGACGATACGCGGCCGAGCGGCTGGAACAACGCGGTGTTCGAGAACGTCGGCATGCCCCATGTGCTGTGGCAACTGCAGGGGCAGCGCACTGCCAAATTCGAAGACAAGACGGACGAGGAGACGGGCGAGAAGGTCCACACGCTCGTCGGCTTCCAGCAGGTCGTGCCGGGGACGCTGTCGTCGCCGGATTATGATGCTGCGGTTGCCGACCTGGTGGCCTATATGACATGGATGTCCGAGCCGGCCCAGCAGACCCGCAAACGCCTCGGCGTGTGGGTGCTGATCTTTCTCGGTGTCCTGACTTTCCTGGCCTGGCGGCTCAATGCCGCATACTGGAAAGATATCAAGTAAACACGCCTGACCGGCGTGGGGCCGGCGCAAGGCGGAACCCGTGAAAGGGGTTGCGCCGCGTGCCGGCCCTCGGCTTTTTTGAGGAAACGCAAATATGATGGTTCTGTATTCCGGCACAACTTGCCCGTTCTCCCAGCGTTGCCGGCTGGTGCTGTTCGAGAAGGGCATGGACTTCGAAATCCGTGACGTCGACCTGTTCAACAAGCCGGAAGACATTTCGGTGATGAACCCGTATGGTCAGGTGCCGATCCTGGTCGAGCGCGACCTGATCCTGTACGAATCGAACATCATCAACGAGTACATCGACGAGCGCTTCCCGCATCCGCAACTGATGCCGGCCGACCCGGTGCAACGCGCACGTGCGCGCCTGTTCCTGCTCAACTTCGAGAAGGAGCTGTTCGTCCACGTCAGCACGCTCGAGAACGAGAAGGGCAAGGCAGCGGAGAAGAATCACGAGAAGGCACGCCTCGCGATCCGCGATCGCCTGACGCAGCTCGCGCCGATCTTCGTGAAGAACAAGTACATGCTCGGCGAGGAATTCTCGATGCTCGACGTCGCGATCGCGCCGCTGCTGTGGCGTCTGGATCACTACGGCATCGAGCTGTCGAAGAACGCTGCGCCGCTGATGAAGTACGCCGAACGGATCTTCAGCCGTCCGGCCTATATCGAAGCACTGACGCCGTCCGAAAAGGTCATGCGTCGTTAATGATGCAATGAAGGCATGACGGAGCGGGCGGCGCGGCGTGCCGTGTGCCCGCTCCGGGTTCGAGGATTGTGATGCAAGAGATTTCAACGAAGCCTTATCTGCTGCGCGCGCTGTACGAGTGGTGCACCGATAACGGTTACACGCCGCATATCGCGGTGAGGGTCGACAACTCGACGCGCGTGCCGCGTCAGTTCGTGCGTGACGGCGAGATCGTGCTCAACATCAGCTTCGAGGCGACGAGCCAGTTGCAGATGGGCAACGAGTGGATCGAGTTCACTGCCCGGTTCTCCGGGAAGGCGCACAAGATCGAGATTCCGGTTGCCAACGTGCTCGCGATTTATGCGCGCGAGAACGGGCAGGGGATGGCGTTCCAGGTCGATGCGGTCGCGGGCGAAGGCGAGGATTCGGGCACGTTCGACGAAGAGGCGGTGCACGCCGATGATGCGCAGCGTGACGAGTCACCTGCTGCGTTGACGCCGGTTGCCAACAGCGGCGCGAACGAAGAGCCTTCCGAAGGCGCCGACGAACCGCCGAAAACCGACGGCGATGGCGACGGTTCAAAAGGCAGCAGCAGACCTCGCCTCAAGATCGTGAAATGAGGTAGAATCTCGCGCTTACGCCGGCTTAGCTCATCTGGTAGAGCAGTTGATTTGTAATCATCAGGTGGCGGGTTCGAGTCCTGCAGCCGGCACCAAATACCTATCCAAGGACATCCTTGGAAATCTTCAAACCCGTGATAGCATAAGGCTTCACGGGTTTTTTTATTCCAGCGTTGTCCAGTGATGCCCGTCTGAATCCGGGGGCATGTGGGGGCACCTCCGGGGGAATCTTCGCAGTCTGGCAAATGCTCCCGGGAAAAGTGCCCCCTATTGCTGTAAGGTAGATGCCTTATGCCGTTGACCGACGTCGCGATTCGTAAAGCCGCTCCGCGTGAAAAGCCGTACCGCCTCGCTGATGGCGGCGGCATGTACCTTGAGGTTTCACCGTCCGGCGGGAAATACTGGCGGCTCAAATACCGTTTCCTGGGCAAGGAGAAGCGGCTTGCGTTGGGCGTCTACCCCGACGTGCCGTTAGCTGCTGCTCGGGAGAAGCGTGATGACGCCCGAAAGAAGCTTGCCGCTGGTGTCGATCCCGGCGAAGCGAAGAAAGCTGATAAGCGTACTGCACGCCTCGCCGCGACCAATTCCTTCGAGGCCGTTGCGCTTGGCTGGATGGATGAACTAAAGCCGTATGTTACGACTGGGTCGATGGCGAAGACCAAGGCTCGCTTTGAGAAGGATGTTTTCCCGTGGATAGGCAAGCGGCCGGTAGCGGAAATCGATGCGCCTGAAGTCCTGACGGTCCTCAAGCGGATCGACAGTCGCGGCGCTCGTTTCACCGCCCACAAGGTCCGCGGCGAGATCAGTCGTGCATTCCGCTACGGAATCAAGGAAGGTTATTGTAAATTTGATCCGGCTCGCGATCTGGTCAATGCCATTCCACCGGCGCAGACGACCCATTTTGCTTCCATTACGGAGCCGGCGAAGGTTGGTGCCATGCTTCGGGCATTCGATGGCTTTTCTGGCACGTTTCCTGTCCTTTGCGCGCTCAAGCTCGCACCCATGTTGTTCACTCGACCCGGAGAGCTGCGCAAGGCCGAGTGGGCTCAGTTCGATCTTGGCAAGGGTGAGTGGCGATACCTCGTTACGAAGACGTCGACCGAGCATCTGGTTCCGCTTGCGACCCAAGCTGTTCAGATCTTGCTAGAGCTCCAAGCGCTGACCGGTCACGGCCGCTATGTCTTTCCGGGAGCACGTTCGTCTCAGCGTCCGATGAGCGACGCCGCGGTCAATGCTGCCCTCCGCCGGTTGGGCTATGACACCCGTACTGAAATTACCGGCCACGGTTTTCGAGCCATGGCACGCACGATTCTTCACGAGGAACTGGAGCAAAAACCTGAGGTGATCGAGCACCAGCTTGCTCATGCCGTGCCGGACACGCTCGGCAAGGCATATAACCGCACGAAGTTCATCAAGGAGCGGAGAGCGATGATGCAGAAGTGGGCAGATTATCTCGACAAGCTGAAGATCGGGGCAGGGTCAACCGGGCTCGTAGATTGAGATACAAGTGCAAGAGAACTGAGGCGATTTGCGCGCGAAGCGCGATACAGCTTGCCTCATCTCGCACGCTTTTGCTTTTTCTCGAATACGGCTCTTACGTTGGAATCGCTGCCTAGCATTTCAGACAATTTCGCATACGTATCACCAGCTGCTATGCCGAAGGTTTCGAGAATGCCAATGGCTATGCTTGAAATTTTCTCGACGGCTTCTGACTCGGATTTCCATCCATCGAATGGCGCCAGATCTTTCAGTAGCTGGATGTACAACTGCTGCTCCTTGTCCTTCGCATTCTGGGCTTTCTGGTGTCCCCCGCGTGTAGCCCGCGACGTTTTTATATTTTGGTCCGCCATGACCTGGTAGTAGCCGTCTGCCCGCCCGAGACAATTTTTTGCCTCGGAGATGAAGAACCAAGCTTCTTCTGGGTGGCCTTGTTTCCATGCATCTTCCCCCCGCGTCAGGTTCAGGCAGGCCTCCAGCAGGTGCGAGCGATATTCGAGGTCCGAGCAACATTGAGGTGGCTCAGGATAGCTTTCGACGAGCGCGCTCCGTTGTTGGCCCATGTGGGCTGACGTGACGCTATCAATCGGATCGGGAAGCCGATCGAATGCCGTGACGCGGTCCAAGTATGCAGCGAACGGTTTGCCTACGTTTTCGAACGGCCAGCTTAGGCAGTCGCGCGTGCGATCGATCTCATGTTTGAGGTCGGACACGAGCACTTCCTTTTGTTGAAAGCACATTGATTGCTTCATCCGTTGCGAGGATCTGATCCGGGCGATGGTCTCAATGGTCTGTGGGGAAGTAGCTTCGGAGTTCTTCATCTGTGTTTCTCATTGTGATACGCACTGCTGCTTCGCTATAGCCAGTCAGCAACTTAGCCAGCGGCAGCATTGTGGCCGTATGCCTGGAGTTTGCTCTCAGCTACAACGGGCGCCGGCTGCTTATCGCAAGTGCTTGGATGTGACACGCAGTATTTTTTTACGCAAAGCAGCGCCTGTTGCTGTCTGGGAAGATCCGCGAACATGCATCGGCATCCACATGAAAGGAGATTCCGATGCTGAACAAAAATCAAACGGTTGCCCCCGAGGAACCCAATCCGACGCACTATAGCGCATCCGATAGCGCTAGCTCGATGGTGCGCCAGCTCGAAAAGGCATTGCGCATCCTGCGCATGAAACAGATGTCTGAGCGCATGGGGTTGTCGCGTGCGACGCTGTACGTGTTGATGTCCACCGATCCGACCTTCCCGGCGAAGATCAACCTGACCGCTCGCACGGTTGGCTGGCTCGAGTCCGAGGTCGATGCATGGATCGCGTCGCGCGCCGCATCGCGCGACGTCACGCGGTAAGGGGGGCGTGATGAATTGGAATCGCACCGATAGCATGTTCCCTCAACTGACGGATGTCCCGCTCGACGCTTTGCCGCCGAAGATGCGCTCCACGGCGGACGAACTGATCCGCGGTGGCGGGCATCCCGCGATCATCAGCGCGTTGATCTCGCACTACACGCAGCTGTGCGCGCAACCGCTGGTCGACGGTGAAATGCCTCACGGCGGCATCGTTCCGACCAACAGCTTCGTCTATATCAATGCCGTTTCCGGTTCGGGCAAGACTGCTCCGCGCGAAGCACTGGAGCAGCCGTTCATCGATTGCCAGTTGGCGTGCGACGCGAACGACGCGCAGGCCATGCTGCAGTATGAGGCCGGGGCTCCGTCGTGGGGCTTGTCCGTCAGCTCCGCCGCCATGAAACCCCACAGCGGCGAGCCGATCTACGCGACGAAACTGCTGACGGATCTGACGCCCGAAAGTATCGCCGATCAGTTCATGCAGTGTCGCTCGATCGGCGTGTCCGACGACGAGGGCCAATTGCTGACGGCATCATGGTTCCGGCGCAGCGTGTCGGCGTACATCCACGTGATCGACGGTCATACGCAGGTTATCGCTCGCAGAACGACCGGCACGAAGACGATCGCCGACCCGCGCGGCAGCATTCTGATCTCGGTACAGCCGGAAGTGACGTCTGCGTTCGATGTGCGTCATGGCCGGATCTTCCGCCAGAGTGGTTTCGCGCCGCGCGGCTTGATGGTTCAGGTTCCCGCAAGCGCACCGCGTTTCATGGACGTGGACAATCTGCCGGGGCCGCCGAAGCTCGACGTCTGGCGCGATCAGGTAACGGGTTTTCTGGGCGAGGCGATTTTCCGGGCCAAGCACGGCGTCACCAAGCGGCACGTGACCCGCAGCACGTCGCACGCGAAACGCTGCGCTGCGTCGCTGCATAACGAGTACCAGCGCCGCGGCATGTCGCGCGGCGATCTCGTGGAACTGCCCGAGCATGGTCTGCGCCAGATGGAAAACGCGGTGAAGCTCGCGGTCGGCATGCATGTGTTCGAACAAATGCCGGGCGACGTCAGTGGTGAAACGATGGAGCGTGCAGCGCGCATCGTGAAGTGGCACACGGAGCACTACAAGCATCGCTTCCTGCCGAAGCCGAAAGTCTCTGCGGCCGAACTGCACGCGCAGACGCTGCATGTTTGCCTGACTGCACTGGTCAAGGATACGCATCAGCGTGAGTTCGAGTTGCGCGGGCTGGTGGATACCGCACCGAACATCGGTCTGAGCGCGAGCCAGGCGAAACGCGCGTTCGATTTCCTTTGCAACGAGGGCTACGCCAGCTACGTCAAGTACCGCAACAGGACGTGGGTAGTGTTGGCGCCGGAACAATACCCGCTCATCCACTTCCGGGGTTGACCTTGAACGTCCGCAGGCTTGCCTGCGGACTTTATGACGCGAACCTGACGCTCGATCTCAGCGGGACGTTTCTGCATACCAGCTCAATAACGGTTCACGCCGTCATGACAGATGTGATTGAAGCATCTGTCTCGTTGTAGGGGGGCATTCTTCGGTCGGGTAGTTCTGGTTTTTAATGAGATATAGAAGTATCAATAATTAAATAAGGATAACGAATGTATAGAGATGATGAAGCCAACGGTGCAGATCGCAGCATCGACATTGGTACTGTTGGCATACCAATCGGTTATACGAGTAAAGCAGATATCGATAACAACCTGGCCGATGATGAGCGCGACACCGGCATCAGCGATGCAGTGCGACTGGATCGACGGCTGAACACGTTGATACTAAAGGATGGTACGACGGCGTTGTTGCCGAACTGGCACGATGCCTTGCTGATGCTTGACGCGTTCCTGCGCATGATTCTGAAGGACGACACCCCGTCCTTCACGGTTCGTTACGAGGGTCGCTGGAAGCGCATGAAGAAGGCGTCGAAGTTGGCGGACTACTTCGTCGCGGTACGCAACGCTGCAATGATCTATTCGAGCGCGTTGACGTACCCGCCGCACATCGGGCTGTTTTTCGAACTTTACCGCGTGCACCCGATCAGCTGCTGCGCTTGCGTGAATCCGTGGCAGCACTTCGATGGGGACCGTCTTGAGGGCGAAGTGATGGAAGCGTTTCGAAGCGCTTACCGGAAGGAAGCAGAGCAGCGTGGTACCCGAAAGAAACTGGACGACTGGGACCGCCGATCGGAAACCAACCTCGAGCGCTTGAAACAGTACGTGAACGCATTGTTCGACACTTACGCGCGAATCGTGACGGTGCGGGTGGACTTCTACCATCACGCGGCGATCATCGACCCAGCCGAGGTTAAGCAGGTGATCGAACAGGTAGAGGATGCTGCTGCAAAGGACACCGCTGCGTACCGCTCGTGTAACGACGAAGAAGTGTTCGGTAACGCTCTGGCGCGTGTCGATATCGAAGAAGTAATGCGAGATCGCGATAGGCTGTTCGTGAACATGCGCGGCAAGCCGTCGCTGTTTCAGCACATGGTCGGGCACGTCTGGCGCATCGAATACGCCCGAGTGGGCGGGTATCACCTGCATTGCGCATTGTTCTTCGACGGCTCGAAGGTTCAGCAGCACGAGTGGCTCGCGCAGCAGATCTGCGACTACTGGCACGACGTGATCACGGAGGGTCGCGGCTACGCTCACAACTGCAACCGCAACCGCTATCCCGATTACGTGCTCGGCCCGACGGACTACCACGATCACGATAAGCGCGCTCGGTTGCTGAAGTGCCTGGCATATCTCGCGAAGGAGGATCAGCTCGTGTACGCGAAGCCGTCGGTCAAGTGCAAGCTGTTCGGCACGGGGCGTCTTCCGCAACCGAAGGGGATCGGTCGCAAGCGTTCGAGGGAGTGACGCATGTCATCGAAGCCGGTCGGGGCGAGACGATCGTCTCAATCTGGTACGCGAGGGCTGTTGAACGTGATATCGGAATTGGTTCCTCGCCTTGCCGGGCAAGGCTCTGCGCTAGGAGAGATCCAGGTTGTCGCTCAATGCCGTGGTTCCGGGTTTTCAGTGTACGGGCGGCCTCCTGGCGTCTGATGGATGTCTACTCGACAATCGCACGACTATTTTTTTACGAGGTTCAATGATGAGTATGAGTGAAGAGTTCAACCGTAACAAAAGAAGTATCGGCTCGATCGACATTGAGGCGCTGAAGGGGAGTCTGCGTCAACTGCAACCGACTCGCCTGCCGTCCAAGATCGCCGTGCTGCGAGAGCTGTTGGAAGTGGTCGACCAGATGCACGACAGCGGCGTGTCGTATGCGGATATCGCTGCGCATCTGACGGAGAAAACGGAAATCGAGTTCAAGGAGGGGGCGTTGAAGAGCATGCTGTCGAAGTTGCGCAAGGAAGCAAAGGCGCAGGCAGCCAGCGCGTTGCGGAATGGTCAATCGTCCGATACTTCGCGTCGCGGGTAAATTTCCGTGTCGTAACCGTTGCCGTCTGGCGGGTAACGTTTCCATTGCGGTGCGTTACCTGCTTCTTCATGATCGCGGTTTCGTGGAGTTGCTTTCGGCTGTGGCGTTTCCGCTAACTGGCTCTATCGATGGGAGCAACGCTCGGAAGAAATCGATGCACCCACTTCGGGGTGCGTCAATGCATAGGCGTGGCTGTTGCGGAATCCACTACGCGGCGATCGGAGGGGCTATCGTCGCTGCCTGATCTATTCCCGCTCGGACGCCCGATTGTCTGCGGCAATCGCTTCGATCGTCGTCACCACGCTGGACAGTAGGTCTTCGTGGTAGCGCTTCAGATGACCGTGGATGTTCTCGTTGCGCAGCAAGCGAGAGATGAACCCCTTGGCCACGACGAGCGATAACATCGTGTCGCCGATGGTATCTTCCACGGCCATGCTGTCCTGTTGCAGGCGTTCCATCTCGGCCTCCATGCGCGAAATATCCTCGGGCGAAATTTCTCCCCGCTTCTTTGGCTTGGCCTTGTCCGTTAGGGCATCGGAGCGTGTGGTCACGAGAATCATTTCCGCATAGGGCTTCGTGAATTTGTTCGCGGCAATCATCATCTCGGCGGCTTCGATCTGGCGAAATGGCTTCATCTTGCGTAGCACCCCGAATACGGCGGGGATCACCTGTCGATCCTTCAGGAGCCGGGCTGCCTCCGGTGCGATGCCATCGAGTAGGTGAGCTTTCTCGCGAACGCGCTTCACGTCGATATCGAGCACTTGGGCAATGCGTTCTTCCGACGCGCCCTTGGCAAGCGCTGCACGGATCATGCGATGTTCCTGAACAGATGCGATGCGGGTGATCTGTCGGTTGAACGTGAATCCCTCATCGTCGAGCGAAACCATACAGCGCGCCTTTGCGTGCCCGAGCTGCTTCAGAGCTTCGAGTCGCAGGCGACCGTCAAGCAGATCGTAATGACCTTCTCCATCTCGTGACGGATGAATGGCCAGTGGCTCAATCACACCCAGTTCGCGGATTGAACTGAGGATCGTCCGAAACTTCGGTGTTTCCAGCACCTTTGCCCGGATGGGCGCCAGCGGGTGAATATGGTCGAGCGCCACCTCGATAATGGTTGGCTCGAACCCGTGTCTGATCGCGCTCATGGCAGCATCTCCGCTGGAATGCGACGTGCAATGACTTCAGGAATATCGCTGATCTGTTCGGCGCGCAGTAGGGTGCGGAAGTGTTCGTCGGACAGGAAGCGCCGCATAGCAGACGTAATGAGCAACAGGCGTTCTTCCTGGATACGCGCCTTCTGGATATTGAGTTGCTGCCGCCGCACTTCCGTCTTGTAGATGCGCAGTAGCTTCTGCGGTGTGGGCTTGTCATCACGGCCGGAGCTGGGTTTCGGGTAGTACGCTTTCCCGAGTGCCTCACGCTTGCTAATCAGTTTGCGCACGCGCAGCAGTTGTTCGCCTTTGAGCGTGCCCTGTTCGTAGGCATCCAGCAAGGCTTTCTGGACGTCTTCGCTCGACGCGCGCGAGATTTCGACTGCGAGCCAGATCGGTACGACACGTTTCTCGACCGCACGCACGAGGCGCTGCTCGCCGTTGTTGAGCAGGTGCAGGATGCTGCTGATGTAATCGGCGTCGAGATTGATTTTTCGGGCAATCTGCTCCGAGCTGTATCCCCTGGAGCGCAGTACCTGGATGCCGCTCAGCAGTTCCTCGGTCGTATGCCGGCGGCGTGCGATGTTCTCGGTTAGTGAAATCAGGAATCGATCAACTTCCGGTGCATCGAAAATACAGCACGGAATCATGGTCTCGCCCAAATGTTTCAGGGCTTCAAGGCGTCCCTGCCCACATAGAACCTCGTACCAGTCGCCCTCCTTGTCTTTCCCGCCAAGCGCCACGCTGATCGGCCGCTTCAACCCGACCACGGCGATGTTCTCCACCAGTTGCGAAAAAAACAGGGGATTGCGTGTGCGCGGATTAAGCACGCGTAGCCGGTCAGCCGGAATCAGCAATATCTTCTCCGACGACGAAGGCTGCACAGGCTCATGCTCTTGGTTGCCATTCATGACTGCCTCCATGTAGCGGCACTCGGCGGCCGAGATAGACGAGCATCGACAGATCGTCATAGCGGTAAGCATCGAAGCCCTGTTCGTTGTAGTCTCCGAGGCGTAGCTGTTCTGACCAGACGTCGATGGCCGGAAGCAGGTAGTAGTCCCGGATCGACTGCGCGTCGGGTTCCATACGCACGGCGATCGTGATGTCGGGCTTCAGCGCGGTGTCGAACCGGACGAGCCAGCGATTGGTGCCTGCATTGGTCGTGCGACATCGGCACAGGGCGAGCGAAGCCGTGAACTCACTGTTGACCCGCAGCAGGTCGGTTGTCGAGTTCCGTTCTACCCGTGCCCCGGCGGCCTCCATGGCGTTCATTGCATCCGAAACGATGCCCGGATGCAGTTCGCGCAGACGTCGGTTGATTTCGAGGTAGCGGTAGTCCCGATCGGGGGTATAGCCAATCAAGGTATATGTGCGAATCAGGCTGCCGAAACGACCGGCAAACGCGCTGCTCGAAGGGCAGTCCGTTGTCTCGTCGATCACAATACCGGACAGGTAGCCGTGTCGCAGCAGTACACGGCGCAACGCGGCCAGCATTTCGTCGTCGGTGAGCCGGTATGAGCGTGCGAGGATGATCTGGCGTGCGGCGTTGAAAATCAGCCGGTCGACGATGGCATCGAATGCGTCTTCTGCTCGTGCCCAAGCTGCTGGTGGATTTCTGACCCGCTCTTCCTTGAGCTTGAAGGATGTGCGATTCCAGACATTATCGCCGGCGTATTTGTCGTTGATCAGAATTTGGTGAACCGTGCCACGCGTCCAAGCGGTTCCGCGATCCGTGAGTTTGCCCTCGCGATTGAGCAAGGCCGCGATTTCCGATTCGGTCAGCCCATCTTCCACGAACGCTTTGTATATCCGGCGCACGGTATCGGTTTCTTCGACCGGGCCGGGCACGAGGATCACGCGGTCGGTTTGGATTGATTTGTGCTCGCCGGGTTTCAGTTCTGCCTTATGTGCACCAGTGTGGTCGATCAGCATGCGGCGCAGACCGTAGCCGGCCGGGCCACCTTGCCGCACACCAAGCTGGATAAGTCGCATCTGACCCGCATGTACCTTGACGCTCAGCTCGCGGCTGTATTCGCCAGCCATCGTGCGCTTCACATTTTTGATGATGCTGGAGACGGCGCTACCGTCGTTCTCGAACTGCTCTGCGCAGTACAGCACGCGCACGCCCGCCTGCTTACAGCGAATTTCGTAGCTGGCACTTTCGTCAGGGTCCTGAAATCGACCCCAACGGCTCACGTCGTATACAAGAATAACGGAATAGCCCGCTTGCCCCGACTCCACGTCACGCAACAGTGCTTTCAGCTGGTCACGACCCTCGAGCCGCAGCCCGCTTTTTCCTTCGTCGGCGTAAATCTTGACGATTTCAAGATCGCGCGCGGCCGCGAACGCGAGGATCACATCCTGCTGGTTTTCCGTCGAATACTGCTGGTGTTCGGTGGACATACGTACATAGGCAGCGGCACGTTCCCGGCCGTCGCTGTTTACCGCGCGATTTTTCCGTATCCGCCGAATCACCGTATTCCCCGTCCCACTGGAAGTCGCTGCTTTTCAACTTCCGCCATTTCGTCACTAATCACATTGCGGTCTGAACCAATATACTTTCGGAGGTCGGAAAGATGTTGCGAGAAACACGCAAGAATTTGCTGAGCGAATCAGGCCGAGGACTCACTGCCCGCGAATATGCAGTAGCGATTGAAGTGGCGCTGAAACGCGAGATCGGAACATCCCGGCATGCTGTCAAGACGCTCGCGCGCATGACAAATGCGAGCGAACGCACGGTTCAGAACTGGCTGTCAGGTGTGCGTGGGCCGAATGGCGTGCATCTGATTTTGTTGGCGCAAAATTTTGCGTCGATCCGTTCGACCATCATGTTTCTCGCGGGTCAAGGGATGCAGCCATATGCCGATATGGAAGCCGCGGTTCAGTTACTGTTTGAGGCGATTGCCATGTTGACCGGGAATAGGAAGTAGGTATCCGCCAGCAGGTCGATTGATGGTGCTGTTGTATATTCGGGAGCGCGTCGTTTCAGCGGAACCTTGGAGTTCACTGTCGCTCCGTCGTCGCATGTTCGTCGCGCCTTGACGTTCAGTGCCATGCCTTGTCGGTATTTCGCGGGGCGGCGTTGGCTCACGAGATGGCGGTCTTCTCAATGTCTGTGGAGCGGCGTGCGCACTGGCGTGGCAAAGGCGAGCACACGGCGTGCTCGATAGGCATGTCATTACATGACTCCGGTCGAGACAGGCGGGTACGACGAATCACTCTTGCTCAAGATTCGCGCTGCGCTTCCCAAAATCCCGCGATGAGCCAAAAAAAGAAGCTCCGTGTGTTCCGGAGCTTCCTACGCCGGCAATCTGCCGGCGCCGGGGCTGATTGGTCGGACACGGTTAGTGATCTTCTTGCCACCCGTTGTCCGTTTTCACCATGGCGACCTTGCCGGTGAAGGTTTCCTCGATTCCCTCGGCATATTTTTCGACGGGCTCGTTTCCATTGAAGAGGTTATCGAGTAGCGTCGAACTGACGTTCGGACAGGTTTGTCGCATGGCGCGTTCCATCGCCGCCTTGGCAGTTCGCGGTGCGTTGTTCACGAGTTGATCTCCGCCGAGAAGCAGCGGCATGACCTTCTGATACTCGGCCCAGCCGTCCTGGTGAGTAACCTCGTATGCGCTGGTGTTCTGGCCGGGATTGGCCTGTGTCCATGCCTGTTCATCAGCCTTCCATGCATTTTCGACGTCATGTGCATGCGCGAGTTGTTTCTTCAGATTGTCGACTTCCTGTGCATACTTTTCGCTGGCGTATGCCTTAATGTCGGGAGTCGGTTTCATCGAGATCGAGTACTTCACGTCGATGAGATAGTGATCGTCGCCCTGCGGGGTGCCGTTGACTTTCTCGAAGTGATCGATGGAAAGGTACTCGCAATTTCCAAGGGACGCTTCGACGGCGGTTTTCGCGTCGTTTTCGGACGGACCGCTTGAGCAGGCGGAAAGCGATACGGCGGTGGCAAGCATGAGGGGCGTAGCGGAAAGACGGATGAGCTTTTTCATGATGATTGGATAGGGAAAGAGATATTGCTCCCGAGACGATTTCCGGGAGCGGGCTTGGGTTGTCTGTCCTTCATCCTTCTTGGTTCTCGGTGAGTGGCTGTCGTGTTTACTCTTCAAAAATGGATGTGAGCTGGTCGGGGCTGTACACCTGATGGCCGCTATATCGGCTCGATGTGGTAAAAATGAAGAGTAGACTCTACATTAACTGAAGAGTTTACAGCGTCGTTAATCAGTCGACGGGCGGGCATCCTGCTCGCCATGACTGCCAAGCGCTCAACCTCGCCTTCCGCCCGGCCGGCCCCGATCTCGATTGCTCTCGGCAAACGGATCAAGGCATGCCGGCACGAAGCGGAGAAATCGCAGGAAACGCTCGCCTTTGAGGCGCACGTCGACCGGACCTACATCTCGGCGATCGAACGTGGCATCGCGAACCCATCCATTGAGACACTTGCGAACATCTGCTATTCGCTGAACGTCACGTTGGCCGAGCTGTTTGCCCCGCTGGACGGCGTGTCGCTGAAGCCGACCGGTGCGCGGCGCGCAAATGCGGCGACGCCACCGGAGATCAAGCGCCAGCGGTTGCGTTGACCACGACTTGCATCAACACACTGCGACCTCAAGCGCGACAGACTGCTGGCAACCGGTGGAGCTCTGGCGCACTGACTCCGGCTCGAATACATCGAGTCGGGCGTTGAGCCCCGCCATTCCGGGCTCGGCGCCGGCCGAATCGACGAGCAGTAGCGCATGCCTGCCACCCTCGACGCCAACTGCGAGCGGCGCATGCCACCGAAAGAGCGTTAGGCCGTGCAGATAGTGTGGCCAAGCGTGATCCAGACGGTGCGTTCGTTGCCGACGGCGTGATATGGGACACCGGGTCGGCGAGTTCCATCGCGGCGTAATGCAGTGTGCTGCCGCGGTCCTAATGGCCCAGTCGGCTGAAGAACGGTTTGCCGTACCCGGCGGTCTTCACCTACGGGCTGAACGGGGGGGGCTGGGTGAAATTTCTGGATCAGCATGTCAGTAGTCACCCGGTAACAAGAACGTCGTGGCGGAGCGGTCCCATTCAGTGATGACCCAGACGGTTTGGCGGTTCGGCAGGACGTAGCTCGACAGGATGCGCAGACCGGCTTCGACCGATAGCTCGTTTTGCTGGCGGTCGGATTCGGACAAATCCCCCCAGTCGCCGCGGACGTGACGGATCAGCAGGTCGATGATCGACACCTGGGCTTGATTCAGGACATCCACGGCGGCGGGCGTGGCGAGGACGCGGCCCAGCTTGAAGCGCGCGCCGGCGCGGCGAGTCGAAGGCAAATTCATGAGAGTCTCCGATCGATTGGGTGTGCATGTGCCTCCGGCAAGGCCGGATGGGTCGCACAAAATGAAAATAGAGAAGGTGGAGCCGGGCGTACGCCCGGTTTATGCCGGCAAATCGAGTTCGGCGAGTCGGCGTCGGAGGGCGAGTGCCTTGGCCTGCGAGCAGCCGAGGTGAAGACGGATATCGGCAACGGTCGGTCGGACGAGACCAACAGCGATGTCTCGCGCGAGACGCGTCACTTCGTCGTCGCGGGAGGGGGCGTCCGGTCGCACCGTCACCGGAGCATCGCTATTGAGACTATCCGTATCTTCTGCGCGACTGCTGCTGACGCTTGCCCCGACTGACAGCGCCATGTCCGTTACGGTCGTGACTGGCGGTATGTCTGGTGATGCCGCGCCAGTTGCCACGGGGGCGGCAGCGGAGACCGGCGGCGACCGGAGCGCGACCCACCACAACAGGCATGCTACGCCTTCGAGTACGGCTGCGAACATCAATCCCGACAGCAGATCGAGGCGAGCAGTCGTCGCACCGAATATCGTCGCGAGTCGTGACGTGACCGGATCGGCGAGTAATGCGTCGCGCCGCGTCATGACTCGGACACGTGCAGCTTCGATGCGTCGCACATCGCTCGCTTCCGCATTCAGCGCATCCAGTCTTGCCGTGAGCGTGACCCGACGGGCATCCAGCATCGCGCAGTTACCGACGCAGTAGCGGGCATTTGCCGTCGCGAGCTGCGCGGTCACGGTCGCCCGCTCGGCCATGACGACCGTGAGATCGCGTGTGGACGACGGGAGTGGCGTAACCGGGATCGTCAACGCCCGCCGTTCCCCGGCGTGCTGCTGCGCGAACATGAAAAACACCGCATGTCCGTAGCAAGTAGTCGCGAGGCAGGCGAGCCATAGCAGACCACCCACGGCACGTACTCGGAGCGGCGCATCCCGGATCAGCGACGGCAATAGGTGCGCGCTTGCGACGAGCACCATGCCGATAGCGATCCACATGAGCCGTTCCGGCCATGTGCCGCCGCGTTGCCAGCCGGCCAGGACGGACAGGCAGAGCGCGGTAGCCGTTGCCGAAATTGCCAGCACGCACGCTGAGCGGGACGTTGCGGTCATACTGCCTTCCCGCCGAGCAGCACGGCCCGACTTTCGAGCTTGTCGCGGAGCGTCTCGGGGGTGTCGGCGGCGTCGCCGCTCCCGACATCCGGACGATCTGCCACGTCAGGATAGAACTCCTCGGTGACGGCGCTGCGCTCATCCGGACTGTCTTCGAACGCGCCATTCGCGAAGCCGAACCGCGCCGCGGCGTCGAGCGCAGCCTGATCGAACCCGGCCGCTCGCCGCCGCGTATCGAGCTCCTTCGCCTGTATGAGCGCTTCCTCCAGCGTGCCGCCCGATCGCACACAGAGGTCGACGTAGTAGATGGCTGACCGATAGCTCTGCGTGGTCGACTTCCCGCGCAGCTTCAGTTCGAGCGGCAGGCACGCGAGCACGTTACCGGACAGGGCTCGGAAGTAGTGCAGCCGGGCCGCGAGCGCACGGATCGAGTTGTACGATGTTGTGCGGAAAATGAACGACCCGAGTTCGTCCTCGTCGCCGATTAGGACGTTGAGCCGGCCGTAAGGTTTGCAACCACCGCTCTGTCCAAGCGCGCATCCATCAGGCGACGGGCACGGAAGATTCTCGATCCCGTTGCCATCGTGACCGACTCGCCGGCAAGTTTCTCCGTTGCCGACACAGACCGGTCGCCCAGTATCGCGGTCGAAGAGGCTGTATTCGGCCCGCAGGTTGAGGTCCGGATCGTTGAAGAGCAGCCGGACGGGAATCGCACGGAGCTTACCGGACGTGGCTTTGCGTAGCGTTTCATTGAGCGGGTGGAGCATCCATTCGCCCCGCTGCTGGATTTGCGTCGTGAGGGTGAACTGATCGTCTTTCTCCGGCAACCGCTTGCCATTCTTCTCGACGACGCGTCCGATCGAAATCCGGCCCACGACTGGCGGCGTGATGGAAAGTCCTTTGAGCATGGTGAATTCTCCTTGGATAAGGATGGAAAGAGGGAGGGCGGGGCGATCAGGAGGAAACGAGGAAGCGGCGTGAACCGGGCTTGGAGACTGCGTATTGCGCTTCGAGCTCGGGGCGCTCGGCCAGCAGCCTTTTTAGGTCGACAGTCGATGAATCCTTGCTGCGCTTGAACGACACTTCGCCGGTCTCGAAGATGGCTTGCGTGGCGTCGCCGATTGCCTGCTGGATCGCTTGCTTCAGCCGTGCCTCGACGGCTTGACGTGATTCGATCTCCGCCCGTACTGCAACGAGATCGGCGAACACAGATGACAGGTGCCGGTCGTCCGTGAAATCGACGGTGCCGCCGTGACCAGGGTACAGGTGGCGTAGTGCGCGATCTGCCGATTCCGATCCATCGGCGGGCGGCGGCGTGTCGGTCTCGACATAACGCCAGAACATGGCCTCAAGCTCGACGAGTCGCCCGATCAGCGCGTCGTCTCGCTCGATCCGGTGCACTTCGAGCGCTTGCCCGCACAACAGCACGGCGACATGCGCCACCGTCTTGCCGGTGACGGCCAACTGATGCTGGACCTGAAGCTGGACATATTCGGGCGCGCCGTCTCGCCAGAGCCGTGCGCCGAATTCGCCAGCCGTCTTGCATTCCAGAATCTGCACGTCGCGCGCGCCGACAACCTCACGATCGATGTTCGCTAACATGAACGGAATCGAAGGATGTCGTAACACGGCGTTGACCTTGCGGACCTTGTTGCCGGTCTGCTGGGTATAGACGGCAGCGACGATCGGCTCCAGTAACGTTCCCCAATACGCCGGGGACGTTGTATCGGCCAGATCGGGACGGGGTAGGCCATCAGCGCGGCCGGTCTTGTCGAGCCACAATTCGAGCGGACTCATGTACGGATTGAGACCGACCGCGGCGGCGGCATCGGAGCCGCCGATGCCGGTACGGCGCACCGCGAGCCAGTCGTCGCGACTGAGTTCCAGCGTCTTGACGAGTTTCAGCGCGGGTTTTCGTGCGCGAGGCGGTTGAGGGTGAGGGGCACTCATGTAACCTCCGGAAACAAAGCGGCCCGGCAGGCGAACCTGACCGGGCCGATGGTGAGGGAGTACGGGCGAGGAAAAGCAGGGTTACGCGACAAGCTTCATGGCCTCGTCCCATGCCTTCTGTTTGAGCGTTGCTCCTGCGCCGAACCAGGCGGCGTCGAGCCGGTGGTCGTCGGTACGTGCGCGGCGGTGGTGGTCGACGTATTCCGTCACGGCGTTCAACAGACCCCATGCCGTGCCCGAAGCCGATGCCAGATTCGCCCCCTTGCCGCGCCCCATGTAGAGCTGGCCGACCGCCTTGATCGCGCGTTCGTTGACGGCGACCGTTTCACGATCGGGAAGACTGGCGGTCGAGTAGGTCAGCACGCGCCGCAGGAACGCCTCGGCCGTGGAGTCGGTGATCTTGCGATCTGCCAGCGCTTTGGTCCGCGCCATGAACGCATCCCAGGACGAAACTGCGATACCTAGTTGGCGCTTGACGGCAGCAGCATCGAATTGCGAACGGTGCGGCACCTTGACGACGCCAGTACTGTCTCCCAATGCAATTTGCAGCGTGTTGTTGCACACGACACGGACCGATGTGAACTGCGCGGTCGTGGCGAGTGTGCCGTCGCACGCGGTGGCGAGCAGCAAGTAGCCGCCAATCTTGTCCTTACCCTTGAGCAAGCCGGAATGCCCGGTCCTAGCGAGCGCCCAAAGCTTGCGACCTTCCTTCAGCACGCCGGCCGTCTCGAGTTCGAAGCCGCCGATCTCGGTCAGGTCTCGATAAAACTCCAATATCTCTCTGGGTTGGACGACCTGGTAGCGGGTGGACACGACCGACAGCGGGGCCTTGTTGTCGGAGCGATAGAGGACCTTCTGATCGGGGAACGCGTGAATCGCGCCGATGCCAGCGGAACCCGTCACGAAACGTACCTCGGACGATTCGATCGTCCAGTTCATGCCGGCGCGATCGGCCCAGACTTCGATTGGTTGGTTCGGCGTCAGACGGTTGCCGAGACCATGCCACGGTTCGGCTCCTACGTAGGCCATCGAATTGATCAAATGCATGTCGAACTCCTGTTGAGAAAAAACAAAGGCATAGAGCCCAGCACAAGGCCGGGCTCCGAGAGGCTGATGTACGGAAAGAAAAGGCAGGGCGGGTTAGCCAGGGCGGACGGTAAAGGTGCGACCGCAGGCAAGGCACCGCCAGTTGTCGAGGACCTTGAGGTCAAGGGCTTCGCCCAATGCGGCACCGGTGGCGCAGCCGGCGCCGCCGGCCACCAGCCCGGCGAGGATGGCACCCGCGAGACCGCCGCACATCGCTCCGATCGGACCGCTGAGCGCGCCGACGGCAGCGCCGGTCTCTGCGCCTGATAGCACAGCAGCGGCGCCGCTCGTAGCGCCTGCCGCGGCACCGATGGCGCTACAGATGCGTAGTGCGACGTGGCGTTGCTCGGTGCGAAATGAGTCGCATGACGGACACGGCCAGACCAGATCGCACTTGCCTGGACGGAAGCGCGGCGATTCGTCCTCGTCCGGCTCGGGTGGTGGGGGCGTCTGGCGAAGCCGGCTCAACGCCGATTCCCATGCGGGGGCTTCGTCGTCCTCGTCATCGAACGGAAAAAGTGGGGGGCGGTCATGCATGACACATGGCCTCGCTCCGGACCTTTCCGACATATTTGCAGAAGCAGATCGACCACAGCACGCCGCAGAGATAGGCGAGTGCGAAGGCGATCAGGTACTCAAGCGGGGAGATGGGGAGCATCACTGGTCTCCTTGAGACAGATTCGTCCTAGCGGAATTGTTCGGACGGAGCGACCAGTAGCTGGCCATGCTCGAGGAGGTGATATGTGTCTGAAAACGCTTTCGATCGAATCCGGGACAGTCGGCAAGGCAGGTTACACGTAACCAAGCCAAATCGGATCAAACCGGACTTATTCCGGTAAAATTGGCTCTGTAAGATTCCCAATGGCATGTATCCGTGCGATCATTCCACGATTGCCGGTTGGTGCGCCTTCTTCGCGATGGAAGACAACGTTATGCCTGGTCGCTGGTTATCGGTCGAGGAGATCGCCGAATACCTTGGGGTAAGCAAGGACACCGTGTACGCATGGATCGGCAGGCGGCACATGCCTGCTCACCGTGTTGGGCGGTTTTGGAAATTCAAATCTGACGAGGTCGATCAGTGGGTGCGATCGGGCGGTGCCGCGGATCTCGACTGAGCTGCTTGGCTCCGATTGGTTTTGACCATCTCAGTCGGCAATGGAAATGAGAACGGGGGATGTGACGTGACGAAGATTGCTTGTGTCGATCTATTCTGCGGCGCGGGCGGGTTGACGCATGGCTTCATTCTGGAGCGGCTACCAGTTATTGCTGGTATCGATCTTGATCCGGCCTGCCGCTTCCCTTATGAAAAGAACAACGGACAGGCAAAATTCATCGAGCGTGACGTAGGCAAGGTGACGGTTGATGAGCTAAGTGACCTATTCGGCGATGCCGATATATCGGTCTTGGCAGGCTGTGCCCCCTGTCAGCCATTCTCTACCTATGCTCAACGTTACGAGTTGGATGGTCCTGACGGAAAGTGGGGCCTGTTGTATCAATTCGCGCGACTTGCGAAAGGCACGATGCCGGACATCATTACGATGGAAAATGTGCCGAGCGTTGCCAAACACAAGGTATTTCACGATTTCGTCGATACGCTGAAACGGCTCGAATATAAGGTTTGGTTCGATGTTGTTGACAGTTCTCGCTATGGCGTCCCACAAACGCGAAAGCGAATGGTGTTGCTTGCATCTAAGCATGGGGACATCACGTTGATTCCACCTACGCAGCAAAAGGCGAAAACCGTCAAGCAAGCCATCGGCCACTTGCGGCCTCTCCGGGCCGGCGAGTCTGCGCCGCGTGACAAGCTTCACGTCGCGTCATCGCTGTCTGGCATGAATCTCAAACGAATCAGGGCATCAAAACCCGGTGGTACTTGGCGAGACTGGCCGAAAGAACTGGTTGCTAATTGTCATCGCGCCGACAGTGGACGTACTTATGCCGGTGTCTATGGACGGATGGAGTGGAATAAGCCATCACCGACGATGACGACCCAGTGTTATGGGTTTGGCAATGGCCGATTTGGTCATCCGGAGCAGGATCGTGCCATCTCTTTGCGGGAGGCTGCGATTTTGCAGAGCTTCCCTCGCAACTATGCTTTCATACCGGAAGACGGTGAAGCGAGTTTCACGGTTCTCGGGAGGCTCATCGGAAATGCGGTTCCGGTCGATCTTGGTCGAGCCATCGCACGGAGCATTCATCAGCATCTTGCGTCGGTCGAGATTGAGTAATGATGGCCGATTGACCCGTAATGTCGAAAATTCCGCCCTCTTCGCCTGAAGCCAGTCGCCGCATGGCGAAAATCAGGCAGAAGGGTACAGACGCCGAAGTCGCTTTGCGGCGGGAGTTATATCGAATCGGTTTGCGGTACAGGATCGATTACGAGGTTCTGAAGAAGCCTCGCCGCGTTGCCGATATTGCATTTCCAGGGCGGAAGATCGCAATTTTCGTTGATGGCTGTTTTTGGCACGGTTGTCCCCAACATGCTTCGTGGCCGAAACGTAACGCAGAGTTTTGGCGGCAGAAGATCGAGACGAATCAGTTGCGGGACGCAGACACGAACGAACGACTGCGCTCCCTCGGTTGGACGGTTCTCCGATTTTGGTCGCACGAATCACCGACTGATGCCGCCGCAGTCGTCGCAAACTTGGTTACGAGGATCGACTTGAATCGTCGTACCGCGTTGCACGACATAAAAAGCAAGAATTGAAAAAGGTAGCCACATGAGTATCCCGGGGGAACGGCAGTCGCAGGCATATCGGGCTCGGCCGGAGCCGGGGCAACTGGTCGAAGTGCGTCGCCGTCAGTGGGTGGTAGCGGATATCGACGCCGCTCGGCTGGATTCGGACCATTCTGCGCGTCAACATTGCGTGACACTCTCGTCGATCGACGAGGATGGGCTTGGCGAGGAACTGGAGGTCGTCTGGGAAATCGAGCCAGGCGCTCAGGTCATTGAGCGCGCAGGCCTGCCTTCGGTCACGGGACAGGACGATTCAGGCATGCTCGACGCTTTTCTCGACGCCGTGCGGTGGGGCGCAGCCACCAACGCCGACCGGGGGTTTCTGCAGGCACCGTTTCGCAGTGGCGTCAGTATCGAGGACTTCCAGCTAGATCCGCTGGTGCGTGCCATTGACATGGCGCGCGTCAATCTGCTCATCGCCGATGATGTTGGCCTCGGCAAGACCATCGAAGCAGGTTTGGTCATTCAGGAATTGCTCTTGCGGCACCGTGCCCGCACTGTCCTTATCGTCTGCCCCGCGTCACTTCAGGAGAAGTGGCGCGTCGAGATGCTGGAGAAGTTCGGCCTCGACTTCCGGGTGGTAGACACCGATTACATCAAGCGGTTGCGGCGCGAGCGCGGCATCCATGCCAATCCATGGACGTCGCATCCTCGCCTCATCACGTCGATGGATTGGGCCAAGGGCGGCGAAGGTTTGCGCGCCATGCGCGACGTGATCCCACCGCACGCCGGTCATCCGCGCAAGTTCGATCTGCTGGTTGTGGACGAGGCGCATAACGTCGCTCCAGCCGCTGGGGCGCACTATGCGTTGGAAAGCCAGCGTACGCGCTTCATCCGCGCCATCGGGCCACATTTCCAGCATCGTCTGTTCTTGACCGCCACACCACACAACGGGTACACAGAGTCGTTTACCTCGTTGCTGGAATTGCTCGACGACCAGCGTTTTGCCCGCAACATCCTCCCCGACGAAAAGAAATTGAGTCAGGTGATGATTCGGCGCTTGAAGAGCGATCTAGTCGATGTGGAAGGTAACTCCTTGTATGCCCGGCGCACCTTGCAGGCTCTTGAAGTCCCGTACACGGCGGAAGAGCGCGAGATTCACCGCACGCTGGACGATTACTGCGCCAGCCGTGAAAAAGATGCCGAGAAAGCTGGCAATGGCTTCGGCACGACCTTCGTCAATCGCCTCCTCAAGAAACGTTTGCTCTCGTCACCAGCGGCGTTCGCATCCACGCTCGAAAAGCACGTCACGTCACTGTCAGAAGCGCGGCCCGCGAAGCCGGACATGATGACCGAACGCATCCTACACAAGGCCATCCTGAAAGCCGACGAGGACTATGCCGACGACCGGGAGGTCGAGAACGCTCAAGCCGAAGCCGTCGAGGAAGCCACGCGCCGCTCAATGCCGCTGACGTCAGAGCAGCGGGCGACGCTGGATGACTTGCGGGCATGGGCGCAACGAGCCAGGAATCAGGCCGACTCCAAGGCCCAAGCCATGCTCGACTGGCTCTCGGCCAACCTCAAGCCGAATGGCCAGTGGAACGATCGCCGGGTGATCCTGTTCACCGAATATCGCACCACGCATCAGTGGATGCATCAAATCCTCGCCAGCCACGGCTTCGGCGGCGAGCGTCTCGGTCTGCTCCACGGCGGCCTATCCCAAGAAGAACGCGAGCCCATCAAGGCGGCGTTCCAAGCTTCGTCGCAGGATTCGCCCATGCGCATTCTGCTCGCCACCGACGCGGCCTCCGAAGGCATCGACTTGCAGAGCCACTGCAATCGGCTCATCCACTTGGAGATTCCCTACAACCCCAACGTGATGGAGCAGCGTAACGGGCGTATTGACCGCCACGGCCAGCGCGAGAAGGAAGTGATGATCTGGCACCCGGTCGATGGCGGCGGTGCGAACGGCGCATCGGTCGGCGGCCATGGCGAGGACATCCTTCGCGCACTGCGGAAACTGGACTCGATGCGCGCCGACATGGGCAGCGTCAATCCGGTCATCGCGCCGCAGATGTCCGGCCTCATCGAAGGCTCCCTGAAGGACTTGGACACTCGTCTGGCCGAGGCGCGGATCGCCCGCGCCAAGAACTTCGTGCGCGCAGAGCGCGAGATGAAGGAGCGCGTCGCCAAGCTGCACGAGCGTCTGCTCACCACCACGCAGGATTTCCATCTCACGCCCGACCACGTCCTGATGGCCGTGAAGACCGGCCTCGCGCTGGCGGGTCGTCCGCCGCTGGAACCGGACGAACTTGCCGGCGCGCCTTCTGGTAGCGTCTTCCGGATGCCTGCGCTGTCTGGTTCGTGGGCGCGCTGTCTGGAAGGGCTGCGCCACCCGCACACCCAGAAGATACGGCCCATCACCTTCGACCACGCCGTCGCCAGTGGCCGCGACGACGTTGTGCTCGTCCACTTGAACCATCGCTTGGTGCAAATGTGCCTGCGCCTGCTGCGCGCCGAAATCTGGGCGCAGGACGACGTGAAGAAGCTGCATCGTGTCACCATCCGCACTGTGCCGGACGCGCTCGTCGATGGTTCCGCCGTGCTCGTCGTTTCGCGGCTGGTAGTCACCGGTGGCAACCACCACCGGCTGCACGAAGAACTGACGGTGTCGGGCGGCTATCTACGCGACCAATCCTTCCGCCGCGAAGAAGCTGTCACCCGCGTCCAGCAATGGCTGGACGAATCGAAATCGATCACGGCGGCTCCGCCCCTGTTCGACGCGCTGCGCATCCGCTTCGACCGCCAGCAGGAAGCCATCTTGAAAGCCGTGGACGCCCGTTCCAAAGAACGCCTCCGTTACCTGACCAACACGCTTCAGACCCGCAAGCAGCAGGAAATCGACGACATCGGAACCGTGCTTGACGAACTGGAGAAGGCGATCCAGTCCGAATTGAAGAAAGGCGAGCAGCCTGAACAGCTCACGCTCTTCACCGAGGACGAACGCACGCAGCTCCACCGCGACATCGCCGCGCTGGAGGCGCGCCTTGCGCGCATCCCCGACGAGCGTCAGATAGAGACGCAGGCCATTGAATCCCGTTACGCCAAGCTCGACGACCGCACCTTCCCGGTCGCTGTGATCTTCGTCGTGCCCGAGTCCACGTCAGCGGTGGCGAAATGATGACCTGGCAGGAATATCAGGAGGCCGTCGCCGAGTTCTACGAGCAAATCGACGACTTCGGTAACGTCAGAAGAAACGTCATGGTTCCGGACAAGATCACCGGTCAGCCACGGCAAATCGACGTGCTCATCGAAATCGAGGCCAAGGGGCATCCGCTAAAGATGATTGTCGATGCCAAGTTCCACGCCGTTCCCATCGATGTTCGAGAGGTCGAGTCAGTCCTTGCACTAGCTGATGCCGTTGGCGCAAACAAAGCGATCGTCGTCGCGGCGAATGGGTGGACGGCGCCAGCTAAGAAGAAGGCCGACCATGCTGGATGCGGTCTCGAACTGCTGTCAGTGGAAGATGCCCTTGATTTGATCGTTCCTGATAAATGGACGATGTGTCGATCTTGCGATGCCGATTGCATCGTGCTTGATCAAGAAGGTGCCGTCACGTTTGAGGGCGGCTCGTGGTTCTGGTGGCTTGCCGGTCAATGCCGAGGGTGCAAGTGCGCGCGTATCCATTGTCAAGACTGTGGCACGAAGGCATTTGTCGAACTCCATGACTCCGTTGTCTGCGGTTGCGGACACCGATGGTTAAGCTCCGATAACGGCGTCACGATCTCTTTCTTTGAGGAAGAGCCTGAATGGTGACCCACATTCAACACTACGACTGGCTCTCGCTCATCGAGATTTCCGGTCCTTTCCTCGCCGTCCCCGTCCTCAAGGAAGCCTTCCCGCAAGGACTGGAAGAACTCGATGGCGGCAAACGGAAGCGGTTGCGACAAGCCTACGATGAATGGCACGAGGCACTGGAAACCGACGATCCCCGCTTTGCGGATTTGCATATGGCGTGGATCGACGAGGTCTTATCACGGGGGCTGGAACTCGATGAAGACGGTCGTGGCGACGTACTCAAGCGCAAGGATTGGTGTGCCGCGCACCTGAACGTCAGCCTGCCCGAGCACGGCGTGCACCTATCGCCGGACTTCACCGTCGTCGGGAGCGACGACAAGCCGCTGATGCTCATCCACGCCTATGAGCCTAACGTCGATCTCAATGCCACCTCGAAGCTGGACGGCTGGGCTAGCACACCGGCGGAACGCATGGTCAGGCTCTGTCGCACCACGGGTTGCCGTCTCGGGCTGGTGACCAACGGCGAACGCTGGATGTTGGTCGATGCGCCGGTGGGCGCGGTCACGACCTTCGCCAACTGGTATGCGCGCATCTGGGCGCAGGAACCCGTCACCCTCCAAGCCTTCCTCCACCTCTTGAGCGTCCGGCGTTTCTTTGTCGATGAATCGGAACGACTGCCCGCACTGTTCGATCGCTCGTTGAAGTTCCAGGACGAAGTGACCGATGCCTTGGGCGAACAGGTGCGACGCGCGGTCGAGGTGTTGATCCAGTCGCTGGACAAGGCAGACCAAGACCGCGACCGGGAACTACTTCGCAGCGTGAAGGAAGCCGAACTCTATGAAGCGGCGCTGACGGTGATGATGCGGCTAGTCTTCCTGCTCTCCGCCGAAGAGCGCGGCCTGCTGCTCTTGGGCGACGAACGCTACGAAGCCAACTATGCGCTCTCGACCCTGCGTATGCAGTTGCGCGCCGAATCGGACGAGATTCTGGAGCGTCGTTGGGATGCGTGGTCGCGTCTGTTGGCTGTCTTCCGCGCCGTGTACGGTGGCATTGAGCACGAAAACTTGCGCCTGCCTGCGCTGGGCGGCTCGCTGTTCGATCCAGACCGTTTCCCCTTCCTCGAAGGCAGGGCCAAAGGCTCCGGCTGGCGCACCGACGTCGCCAAGCCGCTGCCGATCGACAACCGCACCGTCCTGCTGTTGCTCGAAGCCATTCAGCAATTCCAGGGACGGACACTGTCCTATCGGGCGCTGGACGTCGAGCAAATCGGCTACGTCTATGAGGGGCTGCTGGAGCGCACCGTAAAGCGCACGGTCGAGGTTACGCTGGAACTCGACTCCACCAAGAGTGCCCAGTCGCCTTGGGTCACCTTGGCCGAACTCGAATCCGCCCGGCTGGACGGTACCGACCGTTTGGCCGAACTCCTGCAGCAGCGTTCCGGAAGCTCCGCCAGCCGCGTGCGCAACGACCTGAGCAGACCCGTGGATGATGCGCTCGCCGATCGCGTGCTGACCGCTTGCCATGGCGATACCGCATTGCGCGATCGCATCATCCCGTTCGGCCATCTGGTGCGCACCGATCCTTGGGGCTATCCACTGGTCTATCCCGCAGGCGCTTTCATCGTCACCACCGGCTTCGACCGGCGCGAAACTGGTACCCACTACACGCCGAAATCCCTCACGGAGGCCATCGTCGCGGAGACGCTCACGCCGATCACCTTCGTTGGCCCTGCAGTGGGTACGCCGCGCGCGGAGTGGTCACTCAGGTCGCCCTCCGAACTGCTCGACCTGAAGATCTGCGATCCGGCCATGGGGTCGGGGGCTTTCCTCGTTCAAGCGTGCCGGTACTTGGCCGACCGGCTGGTGGAGGCATGGGCGCATGCCGAGGTGCTGGGCAAGATGATCGGTGTCGATGGGCGGGTGGCGGACGCCGACGCCAGCATTGAGGCGCTGCCACGCGACACCGAGGCGCGCACCATTGTCGCCCGCCGCCTCGTCGCGGAACGCTGCATCTACGGCGTCGATCTGAACCCGCTGGCTGTGGAGCTGGCCAAGCTTTCCATCTGGCTGGTGACGCTGGCCAAGGGGCGACCCTTTGGCTTCCTTGACCACAACCTGCGCTGTGGGGACAGCCTGCTTGGCATCCATCGGCTGGATCAACTCACCCAACTTTCGATGAATCCCAGCGGACAGGGCCAACTACGCCTGTTCGGCCAGGGTATCGAACGGGCCGTGCGCGAGGCTATCGAGCTGCGCTCGCGTCTGCGCGAGATGCCCATCCGCGACATCCGCGACATCGAAGCCATGGTACATCTGGACGCCGACGCTCGGCGCAGGCTCGAAATCCCGGAATGCATCGCAGATGCGTTCATCGGGGAAGTATTCGCATCGGGCAGCAACGTCGGGGGGATGGAGAACGCCCTGGCTTCACTGACCATTCAAGCCGGACAGGCCATCGACGACAACCGCGACGTGCTCGTTGCGATGCGCCGAAGATCGTTTGTCGCGCTCTCGACCGATCTATCCGGTAACAAGCCCGCCCGTCGGCCTTTCCATTGGCCGCTGGAGTTTCCAGAGGTGTTCGGGCAGGGACGCGGCGGCTTCGACGGTATCTTCGGCAATCCTCCCTTTCTCGGTGGGAAGCGCATCACCGGCGTTACGGGCACTGCCTTCCGCGATTGGCTAGTCGCACATATCGCCGAGGGGCGAGGGGGCTCTGCGGATCTGGTCGCTTACTTCTTTTTGCGAGCATGGAGCTTGCTGCGCGAAGGCGGCGGTTTCGGACTGATTGCAGTAAACACCATTGCGGAAGGCGAAACGCGACAGGTCGGGCTTGAGGCAATGGTCGCTGCAGGTGCCGTCATCCACGCGGCCTACCCGAACGAACCTTGGCCCGGAAAAGCGGCGGTTATCACCAGTCGCGTGCATGTCCGTAAAGGGGAATGGCGGGGCGAACGCTCGCTGCTCGGGCGACCGGCTTCCTTCATATCGGCTTTCCTTTCTGACCGGGAGGAATGGAGTCTGAAGCAGCTGAAAGCCAACGAGGGGAAAGCATTTGTCGGCTCTTACGTACTAGGCATGGGATTCGTGCTCTCACCCGGCGAAGCGCAATGGATGCTTAGTGCCGATCCGAAGAACGCTGAAGTGATCTTTCCCTATATCAATGGCGAAGACCTTAATACAGACCCGGAACAACGACCGAGTCGCTGGGCGATCAGCTTTTGGGATTGGTCGGAGGAGCGCGCACGAGAGTATGAATTACCTTGGCAATGGATTGAGGAGCGAGTCAAACCAGAGCGGCAGCGTCGTAACGAACGCGGGGAATTTGTGCTCCGAAAGCCACTCCCTGAACGTTGGTGGCACTACGCTGACAAACGGCCGGCTCTATATCACGCCATTGGTCGTGGCTGCCACTTCGAGCGCCACCCGGCCGGTTGGTCACCCGAGGGGAACCAACCGCCGCGGGTGCTGGCGCTCACGCGCGTGAGTAAGACACTGGCGTTCTCGTTCGTCGATTCCAACATCGTTTTCTCCGACGCGACCGTCGCGTTTTCGCTTGGTCGTGGGCGGGATTTCGCGCTGTTACAGTCAAGCATCCACGCGGTTTTCGCTTGGCAGCATGCGTCACGCCTCAAGAGCGATTTGCGGTACAGCCAAACGGACGCACTTGGACCGTTCGCTTTTCCAGATGGATACGGTGACCAGCCGAACGACCTGCTTGATAGTTTAGGAAATCGGCTTCACCAAGCACGCATTGAAGTCATGCAGGCCGATCGAATCGGCCTGACCAAGCTCTACAGCCGATTTCATACCGACACCGAGCATGATCCTCGCATTGAAGGGCTGCGCTCGCTGCAACGCGAGATCGACGCCGCCGTTGCGCGCACCTATGGTTGGGGCGACCTCGCCCTCGAACACGGCTTCCACGAAGTGCCATATTTGCCAGAGGGCGATCGTGTTCGTTTCACCATCTCGGAGTCTGTACGCGTCGAAGTGCTGCGGCGGCTGTCGGAGTTGAACCGTCAGCGTTACGAGGGGGAAGTCGCCCGCGGGCTGCATGCCGACGGCACGCCGCGTGTGTCGACCCGAATCCCGCGCGCCAGCCGCACCTCCGGCGCGGCATCGGCCCAATCGTCGCTCGACTTCGAGGCAGGGGCTGCGACTACCGCGAATGGCGCGACGCCCGCCACGGCGATCCTCGGCTTCCTGAGTGCGCACGATGGTTGGCATGCCAAGGCCGACGTTCTTGTCGCCACCGGTATGACGGACGGCCAGTGGAACGCCGCGATCGCTAATCTGATCTCGAGTGGCAGAGTCGAGCGCCAAGGCGAGAGGCGCGCCACTCGTTATCGAGTCCAGCCAGGCCACGGGAATGACCCTCACGGGAGGGCGTTATGACTCGAATTCACGCAGCGCTGGCGTTCGTTATGAACGTCGTTTCGATGAGATCGCATCGCACACGGAGTAATCATCCATGACAAAACCAAGCACTGACACAGCCCAGGCCAGCCCGACGAAGCAGTTCTTCGTGTCTATGCTCACGCGCGACATCAGCCTCGCCGATGCGATCCTCGACCTGCTCGACAACTGCCTTGATGGCGCAATGCGTCTGGCGGATGGTGGCGATGTCGATTACACGAAGCATTTCGTGAAGATCGAGGTCGCCGAGGATCATTTTTTGATCGCCGACAACTGTGGCGGTATCCCGCGCGAGGTTGCCAAGAATTACGCCTTCAAGATGGGGCGAGAGCCAGACGACGACCGCGATTCGGAGGCTGAGACCATCGGCATGTACGGTGTCGGCATGAAGCGCGCGATCTTCAAGATGGGCCGTAATGCATTGGTACGTACCCGCCATGGTGACGACACGTTCGAGGTGCCGATCACATCGCAATGGTTGGAGGCCAAAAACTGGGATTCGCTCCCGATCAACGAGCCAACTGAGGCGAGCGAACGACTGGGAGAAGCAGGCACCACGATCCGTGTCACTGATTTGTACGAAGGCGTCTCGCGGCATTTTGCCAACGCGGCGTTCGAAAACGAAGTGCGTACCGCGATCGCGGAACACTTCACGATATTCATCCAATGGGGCCTGAGAGTGGAGTTCAACGGGACGCCCGTGGAGTCCGTTCGTGTCGAGGTGCTAGTTTCGACAGACGAAGACCGCCCGGCTCCATACATCTACCAGAAAACGATAGACGGCGTGCTCGTCTCGATCACCGTCGGCCTCAATACAGGGAAGAGTCTCGGTGATGATGATGAAGATGATGCTGGCTTTGAGCGCGATCGTTCATCTGCAACCGCTGGCTGGACGGTGCTCTGCAATGACCGCGCGGTCATCGTGGGAGACAAAAGTCGCCTGACGGGCTGGGGTGATGGTATTCCGCTCTACCACCCGCAGTTCGCCATTGTCACGGGCATCATCGAGTTTCGGTCCAAACACGCCGACAAGCTGCCGGTCACGACGACGAAACGGGCGCTCGATACCTCATCGAACGTCTGGCTGGAGTCCCTCGTCAAGATGAAGGAGGGTATGCGCATCTGGATTTCGTACACGAACCAATGGAAGAACTATCCGCGCTCCGACCAGTCGAGTCATTGGGAAACCGCCAAGCCGATGCCGTTGAGCCGTGCCATTGAGGTCGTTGCCGCCCGCAGTGCCACTAGAAAGCTGGCTGATTCCATCGAATTCAATCCGCAGAAGGCGAAAGTTTTGCCGGAACCGGAGGACAAGAAGCCGTCGTCCAGACGGATCGTGTTTTCCCGTCCTGCAGAGGAGGTACGGCTCGTCTCAAAGATGTTGTTCGATGATCCGGATGAAAAGCCAGGCATCGTCGGCGACAAGTGCTTCGAGATGCAGCTTACGAAAGCCAAGAAGCAGGGGGGTGAACGATGAGCGCAGGTTCCTCACTACCGTACCGCTTGCGGCCCAACAAAGCCGTGGATCGGGAGTTGTTCCTGTCGCTGTTGATGCGGCTGGCTCCGAAGCTCGTACTCGAAAATTATCACTACGTTGGCCTCGGCGGTCCCTTTCTTGAAGACTTTCGGCTGATCCACGGTCGACTTGGCATCGCAAAGATGACGTGCATTGAGACGGAGGAGCAGGTGCATAAGCGCCAGATGTTCAACCGCCCAGTCGCGTCCATCGAGTGTGTCCACAAGAGTCTCGAAGACTATCTCGACGAAACCGATTTCGATTCCCCCGCTATCATCTGGTTCGACTACACGGAACCCAAGGGCATCACCTCGCAGATCGAACGGTTCGCACGCACCATCGGGGCAGTGCCGATCGGTAGCATTCTGCGTGTCACGCTCAATGCCAATCCCGAGTCATTAGGGAAGCCTAATCCCAAGGACATCTCGGTCGAGGCCGAGGGTGAGGTCTCCGAGGATCGGGCACAAAAGCCGACGACTCAGGAATGGCGTCTCGCACGTTTCAAAGAACGGCTAGGCTCTCTCTTCCCGAGCGGATTGACCGCCGATGGCATGACGCACAAAAACTATGGCAAGAGCCTGTTGCATGCGCTCAAGTTGGCGGTCGATAAGGAAGCGCTCAGTTTTCGGGATCGTCGAATCGTTTGGGCACTCGCTACGCACTACGCTGACGGCCAGGCCATGGTGACGGCTGCGCTCGTGGTTTGTAAGCACGATGACATGGCCATTGAAGAATCGGTGATGGCTTGGGAGTTCCATACGACGACTGATGCGCCGCATCGGGTCGATTTGCCTGCGCTCTCGACACTGGAGCGGCTGACTATGGAGTCGAACGACGACGCTGAGAACAAGATGGGCTTCGTATTACCGAAATCGAACATGGGCGAAAACCCGTTCGAGGTTTTCAGGAAGTTCTATCGCATCTACCCGCACTTTTCGCGGGTCGAGCTTTAGCCATTGAGGTAGCGGCAGCATGATGACAACACCCAACGCATGGATCGCCGTCGATCATGGTATCGGCACCGATCCTAGGCTCAAACGCTACACACTGGTCTTGAAGGGCGATCGTTCTTTGTATCAGGCCATCGTCGAAGACGATTGGGTGCTCGTATTGAATTCCTCCGAGGACGTTGTCCGCGCCGGGCGCGTGCTGCGGCTTCGCTTCGATCTCGAAACCACGACGATCTACTTCGATCGAGTATCCGTCGCCGAGTCCCCTGTGTCGGCCACCAGCGTATCGTTGGCCCCGCCGTCGTCGGGAAACGTCGGACGCATCCAGTGGGAAGAGTTCGTAGCAGCTCTGTCCGCGGCACTGCATCAGAACATTGATGGCGTGTCGCCGGTCGAGGATCGGGCCTACGTTCGCGAACTGTTGCAATTGGCCGTAGTGGACGACTTGCTTGGCCCGGCGGGCGGCCAGCATGAACGCATCGTGGACATGAGCGTGCGGGACCGCTATCTCGTCGGCAAGCTTGCACCGCGCGAGGATGCCCAAGGTGGCATCGAAGGCCTGGAAGGCCCGTTGGCTGAGAACGAGGTAGAGGAGCCCACTGACCCCATCGTTCCCGGCCAGCACGAACCCGGTGCCGAGTTCGGCACGGCGACAGGACGGGTCGAGCCGGAATCTGATTCCTCCGACGAAATCGACGCCGCCAGCAATCAATCGCTGGTGCCCAGCAGCTTTGGCATGACCTTCTGCGTCGACGGTGACGCCGAGCGCATCGAGGTCGAGGCACGCTGGGGTTGCTATGAGCGCGTGCCCAACTCAGAACACGATCAGACGCGATCCAATAATGGGCCGAAGGTCAAGGTCTGGCAGCGCATCCCCTGCGGTGGAAAGCTACCGTTGCTGCTTACCGAAGGTGTGATTTCCCCTCAGAACCCGGATACGAATTGTCCGGGGGTTCTGATACAGGGTTCCGTCCGTGCCAAAAACGCCAATGGCGATCGATTGGTGACGCTGTTCCTCATCAACGCTCAGGAGGAGCCCGACATCAACCGTGACACGGCGTGGCTGTTTCAGCCGAAGTTGATCGTGCGCGCGGAAGCGAAGGCCCCCAATCGCTCCATCTTCCGCCGCCGCCCCGTGCTGGACGCCGACGGCATGGACACCGAACGCGAGTCGCTGGAGATGATCTACCGCAACCGCGTGGAGTTCGCGGTCGGGCATGGCGTCGCCGTCCACGCCAAGACGGCGGACGATGCGACGCTGGCCACTGAAGTGTGCACCACCGTCCTGCCAGAGTACGAAGTGCAGGTCACGGAGACACCGGGCTTAGATGCCGCAGACCGCCCGTCGATGAAGGAGATGGTGGCGAGCGGTCTGCTCGACATGCAGCGCCTCGCCACACTGGGCGTCACCGAGCTGGTCGATGCCTTGAGCGTGCTAACGAAGGACTACGCCGAGTGGATCGCCGAGCAGCGAACCCGCATCGGGGAAGATGTGGTTGGCTATGACGCGCAGGCAGCGCAGGCTCTGGATCGGTGTCAGGAAATCCAGTCGCGTTTGCAGCAGGGTATCGACACTCTGAAGAATGACGAGAAGGCGCTGGCTGCTTTCCGCTTCGCCAACCGGGCGATGGCCATCCAGCGTGTGCGTAGCCAGTACGCGCTAGAAATCCGACGAGGCCGTGACGTGACGGTCGCTCAGTTCGATTTGCCGAAGAACCGGAGCTGGCGTCCGTTCCAGTTGGCGTTCCTGCTGTTATCGATCCCGTCGCTGGCGGACCCCTCGCATCCGGATCGCGTGCAACCGATAGAAGCCCATGCCGATCTGCTGTGGTTCCCTACCGGCGGTGGCAAAACCGAAGCCTATCTGGGCGTGGCGGCATTCACGATGGCTATCCGCCGCCTCCAAGGCAAGCTCGGCGGCTACGACGGTTCACGTGGGTTGGCTGTGGTCATGCGCTACACCCTGCGCCTCCTGACCTTGCAGCAGTTTCAACGCGCTACGGCACTGATCTGCGCTATGGAGGTACTACGGCGACAGGCGCTGGCCAGCGGCGATTCGGCGTTGGGCCACGAGCCATTCACCATCGGTCTGTGGGTCGGCAACAAAGTGACGCCAGGCACGACCGAAGACAGCCATCGCGCCATCGAGGACATCCGCAACCCCGGCAAACACCATGCCGGGGCGACATCGTCCGCGCAACTGACCAGTTGCCCATGGTGCGGTTCTGAAATCGGGCCGGGGCGTGAGGTGGATGTCGATAAGCACCACGGGCGGACGCTTGTCTATTGCGGTGATAAGAAAGGCCGGTGCGAGTTCTCTCGCGGCAAGTCCAGCAAGTCGCTGCACCCAGGCATCCCGGTGTTGACGGTGGATGAAGAGATCTACCACCGCCCGCCAACGATGATGATCGCCACCGTGGACAAGTTTGCCATGATGGCGTGGCGCGGTCAGGTGCGGACGCTATTCGGTCGCGTGAGCCAGGAGTGTGAGCGTCACGGCCTACTTTGGCCTGGCTGCGAATGCAATACCGGGCATCGAGCGACCAAGGGGTTGCCTGCGGCGGCGGTGAAGCCCATCAGTCCCATTCGCCCGCCTGATTTGATCATCCAAGACGAGTTCCACCTCATTAGCGGCCCACTGGGGACGATGGTCGGCTTGTACGAATCCGCCGTCGACGAACTGTGCGGCTGGACGCTTGATGGCAAGACGGTCAAGCCCAAGATCGTCGCGTCCACGGCGACGGTGCGCAAAGCTAAAGAACAGGTGAACAACGTGTTCATGCGGTGCGTGTCTGTGTTCCCGCCGCACGGCCTGGATGTGGAGGACAACTACTTCTCGGTGCAGCGCCCGATTGAGGAGCGACCAGGACGGCGCTATATCGGCGTGTGCTCGCCCGGCAGCTCGCGGCCCGCGATGCTGATCCGTGTCTATACCGCGTTCCTCACCGCCGCCCAAGCCCTGTTCGACCGTTTTGGCGAACCCGCCGACCCGTACATGACGACAGTCGGCTACTTCAACTCGTTGCGTGAGCTGGGCGGGATGCGGCGCTTGGCCGAGGACGATGTTCAGACACGTTCCTACCGCGTGCAGATGAGCATGGTCGAACGGCCCGCGCTCGCGCAGCGCCGCGTCAACAACATCCGTGAGCTGACCTCGCGCGTTTCCAGTCAGGACATCCCCAAGTACCTCGACGATCTGGAGGTCAAGTTCAAAGCTACGTTCGATGCGGCTAGCGGGAAGTTCGTGACGAAATGGAACGAGGGCGATACCCGCGCGATAGACGTGGTGCTGGCAACCAACATGCTGTCGGTCGGTGTAGACGTGAACCGGCTGGGCTTGATGGCGGTGAATGGTCAGCCCAAGGGTACGGCGGAATACATCCAGGCCACCAGCCGCGTGGGTCGTTCCTTCCCCGGGTTGGTCTGCACGGTGCTCACATGGGCGCGTCCGCGTGACCTCTCGCACTATGAGACCTTCGAGCACTACCACGCGACTTTCTACAAGCATGTGGAAGCGCAGTCGGTGACGCCTTTCTCGCCACGCGCCATGGATCGCGGCCTGACTGGTGCGCTCCTCTCCCTGATGCGCTTGGAGAACGACGCCTTCAGCCCGAACGTAGGCGCGGGCGAGCTGGACAAGTCCGACAAGCCCGAGATCACCGAAGCTATCGACGTGTTGGTGCGGCGCGCTTGGAACGTCAGCGAGGCGTCCACGATCAAGAATCTGGCCGAGCGTGAACTGAAGCAACGCGCGGACGAATGGGCGAAGGAGGCGAGTGTGCCCGGTCGCACGCTGGCCTACGAAAAGCGCGGCGCGCAGGCGGCGACGATGGTCGGGCTGGTCAAGTCGCCGGGCATCCATGCATGGGACAACTGGACGGTGCCGATGTCGATGCGCGAGGTGGAGCCGGGCGTTCGCCTGATCATGAATACGGGACACATCTCGGACGACCACGGGTGGAAGCCGCGTCCGGTGCCGAAGGACGAGGACTGACCATGACCACCAATAGAACACCTGTCGGAGAAGTTCGCCCCAGTCAACTGCTTTGGACATATGGGCCGGGTGCGCTGATTGATCTGCCGAGCCTCTCGGTGGTGACGCTGGGCATCGACCAGTGGGAGAAAGATCGCTGCCAGCCCATCGCCGAGCCGCGCCTGCTCGCTGCCGTCCGCAAGGTTCTCGGCTCGCAGGTGGAGAACCTGCGTGTGCCACCGTTCCAGAAGAGCGAAGTCGTCGACCCGTGGTCGGCGGAGGCGAACATGGGGGTGCCCGTGCGCCCGTTCCCTCGCTGGATGCGTTGCGTGAAGTGCGGCCTGCTGTCGCCCTTCGATGCGGGGCTATTCGAGATCAAGGAAAACCGCTTTCGCCCGGAGCGAACCCGCTTCGTCCACAAGGGATGCCGTGGCTCCAAGGGCGACCAGCCCGCGAAGGACGCCGATGCCGTTCCGGCGCGTTTCCTATTGGCCTGCCGCGACGGCCACCTCGACGATTTCCCTTGGCGCTACTTCGTGCACGGCGGCAACAGCCCTTGCAAGGGGTCACTTCGGTTCTTCGAGAGCGGCGCCTCACTTCAGACTGAAAACCTCTGGGTTCGATGTGACGGTGACAATGTGCATTGCCGAGGTGTTTCACGCAGTCTTGCCCAAGCCTTCGGCAAGGCCGGGAAGGAAAACCTGCCGAGTTGCCGGGGCAGGCATCCGCACCTCGATCATTTCGACGAGGAGTGCGACGAGGAGGCTCGGGCCGTCCTACTGGGTTCGACGAACAGTTGGTTCCCGATTACCCTGTCGGCGCTGGCCATCCCGCAAGCCAAAGACCCGCTCGGTCAGTTGATTCAGGATGGATGGGAGTTCTTCGACGATCTGGATTCCGAGGTCGCCGTCGCCGTGACTGTGAAGACATTGAAGAAGGCCGGAGCCTTGCCGGGCATCGACAAGTACCTGGCATCGGACATCTGGGCGGCCATCGAAGCACATCGCAATGGCGGCGGGCTAGAGGTCGTCGGCGAAGCCGACATCAAGGGGCCGGAGTGGGAAGTTTTGATGGCGGCCAATCCGCCTGCCGACTACCCGCACTTCATGAGCAAGAAGGTGGGCACGCCCACAGGCTTCGAGAACCGGATCGGCAGAGTGCTGCTGCTGGAAAGGCTGCGCGAGGTCAACGCACTGCTAGGTTTCACCCGCGTGGAAGCGCCCGAGGAATCGAGTGATCCAAACGAGCGCGCCCAGATGGCGGGCCTCGCGCGCCGCAAGCCAGATTGGGTTCCGGCGAATCAGGTTCACGGCGAGGGCATCTTCATCCAGTTCGATGAAGCGGCGCTGCGGATGTGGGAGGCGCAGGCTGGCGTCAAGCGCGTGGATGGAATGCTCAAAGGTGGTCATCGTGGATGGCGCAATTCGCGCCACCTCGACCCGAACGAGGGCTACCCCGGCATCCGCTATGCCATGCTCCACACACTCTCGCACCTGCTCATCCGCGAACTGGCATTGGAATGCGGCTACAACGCGGCGAGTATCCGTGAACGCATCTACGCCGACGTGTCGGGCGCGAATCCGCAAGCAGGCATCCTCATCTACACGGCGGCTGCCGATTCCGATGGAACGTTGGGCGGCCTCGTCGATCTGGGCAAGCCGGAAAACCTCGGGCGGCTGCTACGGCAGGCGCTGAACCGATCGAAGGTCTGCTCGTCCGATCCGCTCTGCTCGGAGCACGATCCAGCGAAAGACCGCTCACTTCACGCGGCGGCATGCCATGCGTGCAGCCTCGTCGCCGAGACTTCCTGCGAACGAGGAAACCGTTACCTCGACAGATCGTTGTTGGTGCAGACCCTCGACAGTGGGGATGCCGCGTTCTTCGCGGGGATGTGACATGGAAAGGTTACTGGAAGCCGTCACAGCCGTAGTCTGTCTGATCTCCCCCGAGAAGGTTCAAGCGCTGGCGGGCAGGATTCGGAGGATTGACGGCGCGGAGGCGAATGTCTCGCTATCGGATGTCGTGGGTACACCTGCAGCCAGGGCTATCGTTGATCAGCTCGTTGATGCTTGGCGGGCCACGTCGGTCGGTCCCATAGAGCTCGCCTCGATGCTGCTCGCCGCCAGTCATGCGTTAGAGAACATGTCGACTCGCCAGTCCACCGAACTCGTGTGGACGGGGCCGACGACGCCATTCGTGTCTGCACGTCGAACGGAGCAAGCGCTCCTGCAAGTCATCAATGCTGCCAAGCAAACTCTGTTCGTTACCAGCTTCGTGGCCTATGACGTCTCGACGATCGTGAAGGCATTGAACGAAGCAAGCGCACGAGATGTGAGCATCTCTATGCTCCTCGAATCATCCCAAGATCATGGTGGCAGTATTTCGTTCGATGCGATCGGTAATATGAAGGCCCTTGTGCCCAATGCTCATCTCTATACATGGAGAGATCAGGGCGAAATATTTGCTGACGGACGAGTGCATGCCAAGGTGGCAGTGGCCGATCGACACACTTGCTTCATTACCAGCGCAAACCTGACGGGATTTGCCATGGAGAGGAACATGGAGGCAGGGCTGCTGCTTTCTGGAGGAAATATCCCGCAGATGCTGGAAGAGCATCTGTGCGCATTGGTGTCCTTGAAGGTCGTTTCTCCGGTATGAAAGACCCAGTGCACCTTCTCCAAGATGCCATTGAGGGCGAACGGTGTGTCCTGCGCGGCTATGAGAAACCTTCGGAGGCGTTGACCTTCGAGACCCTGCGTGCTCTCGATTACGTATTTTGCCGAGAGCTGATTCCTGAACTGAAGGAATTGGACGAATCTGGACTACGGATGGAGAGCGTCCGTAAGTACTCGATCAATGCAGCCTTGAGGCGAGTCCTGCCGTCCGAGTTGAAATCAGATGCGCCCAGACTCTTCACCTCCAATGCTGCGACTGCGGCGCAGACGGATGAGTTTCTGTGGCGGATGGGCTGCTTGACGATGGCCGAGAAACAACTGACTCTGTTGCGCTCGGGAGCCCTAAAAGGGGAGGTCGATAAGAAAAAGCTGAAGGGAATGACGCTGCTTGTCCTGTCGATACAAGACAGCACAGCCTACCGGGAACAGGTTGGGTTTCATGGGCTGAACTGGCTCAGTGACATGACGGTAGTGGAGGATCGCCCCAAGGAGGCTGCCTTGGAGCTTCGTCACATGGAAATGCTCCCCCGCCTGACCGGCTATCTTCGTGGTAACCCTTCACCCGAAGACCGATCTTTTGATGGCGTCGATGACTACTTCAAGGAATGGGCAGTTCTGTATCTGAGAAGGATGTCTTTTAGGGATATGCTGGCAGATGACGACCGCTTTGGAGGTCGTGCCTATTCGGCATATGTGGCTGTTCTCGAAGCGCTCTCAGCCATGTCGCAGCAGCGGCTTTGCTATGCCGGACTGTTGAATGCTGATGATCCACGCATTGGAGTCAGGAATCTCTTGACCGGCGGAGCACTTCACGAGGATTTGATCGAAGGGGTTGCCAATTTTCTTGATGCATCCCGACAAGAAATATCGGAGCTTTTGGATCACCTGACGTTGAGCCCTGCAAACGCCAAGGAGCATCTAGAGCGTGGAGCACAAGCATTCGCTCCGGCAGTCAGGACGAGCCAGCATTTGGTGGCGCTCCCGATGTACGGTCTGGAACTCAATCCATTTCTATTTCTCTGGGCGGAGCTGCGCAGGCGGTACGAGAAGGACTGGTTTGATGCGGCAAATCGACGGGAAAGCAGATGGGTTGCCGAACTGCGAGCACAGTTTCCTGCGCCGCACTGGCACTGCCTTGATGGTGTCAAGCTGAAGCGGGATGGTAAGACGGTCACTGATATTGATTTCGTCGTGTACGATGCTCGCTGCAATAGCGTCATTCTTTTCCAGCTCAAGTGGCAGCAGCCCTTCGTGGGCGACGACAAAGTGCGGCGGAACAATGCGAGTAACTTGGTCGATGACAGCAACAAATGGATCGCTGATGTCGTGGGCTGGATGGAGGCGGCTGGAGTCAACGGCTTGAAGGAGCGTCTCGCGATCAAAACCGATGCCGCTCTCTCCATTCACCTCGTCGTGCTAGGGCGGTACCATGCGCACTTCACGTCCGCAAGTGGCCATGATTCTCGCGCTGTCTGGTGTGATTGGGGCAACTTCCTACGCGAGCGAACCCAGCAGCCCAGCGATTCAACCGACGAGTTCGTGGCGTCTCTTGGAAAGTCGGTGGAGCGGGTGACGGCCGAGGTGGAGCCGGAATCTTTTTTCGTTCCTCTCGGCGGCGTCCTGATGCTCGTCAATCCGACGCGCATACATCGATGAACTCGTAATCTTTGCGGCGCAGTGCGGTACGCTACAATCTTGTCCAGCAGTCAGGTGTTGCTATGAGCGGCGCTTGGTTCCATTGACGCGTTGCATTCGGGTGGGCAATTGAACCAAAGTGTTTCCGAAGCTTGGGGGCACATTTGGGGGCACATAGAAGTCAGTGAATTTCTACAGGCCTTATGCGTCAAGGCTATACCGGAAGAATTCAATTCCTGCAGCCGCATCAAATTGAACGAAGGGCCGGGAGGTTTTCCTCCCGGCCCTTTGTCGTTTCTGTCCCGCAAGGCGACAAACCCGACGCGGGTCGCGTGGCATAACCGCTTCCACGCATCGCATGTTCCGACGCAAGCATGCGGAATCTCTTTCACGACTCCGTGCCGCACGATTTCCGGTGAGGGTGTCGCCTGTCAGGAGCGGTGCATCGCTAAGCGATGTCGTTGCGACGGAGCCAGTCTTTCAGGCAGTGCTTGCATACCGATTTCCCGCTTTCGAGCAGGTGGAGGCTGCGCTCGCCCGATTCCATTCGATGGATGCCGCTTGAAAGATCGACATCGTCACCGAGCAAGCGGAGAAGAAATGCTTCGTCGAACCAGAATTCGTTTTCTGCTTTTAGCGAAACCACGACTACCTTGATCAGTCGGCCGTGCGGCTGCGCGTCGCGCCGATCGATCAAGGCTGCCATGGCTGGCGATGTGCGCGAACCGACCGCAATCCCGTGGATGTCGCACTTGACTAGCGGACCGTCCAACGTCGCATTGTCGGCGACGATCGCCGTGTCGAACGCGCGTGACACGGGCGTCGGCGAGTACGGTTGTTCGCCCGAACGTACGAGCAGTTCGTCCAGGCAATCCGGGCAAACATGTTCGCACGCCCGGTCGAGCAACGCGAACTTTCGCAGCTCGGTGACATGCGCGACGCCGTCGACATGGTTGGCGGTGACCGCATGCTCGTCCAGATCCGCGCGCGTCATCCATACGACGTAGCTGCGTTTGGGCCGATCCAGCGATACCCGCACCAATTCATCGGGCTCGAACTGGCCGCGCTCCCGAATCCGGTCGTCGATGCGTTTCGCTGCCACCGTGAATGGCCGGACGCCGTGCCTGGCGCACAACGTTGGAGACCTCATCTGTCGTTACCTCGTTATCGATTAATTGACACGTGGACCGACGCCACGTCGATTGAGGAATGCCCACGCACGCTTGCCCCGCGCCGGAACGTCGGCTCCCCCAGCGTTGAGTACGTCCATCACGTGCGTCATGCAGCTGTTGTTGGACACGTCATAGGCACCGTCTGATTCGTCCCGGCTACCGGCGCTGTCGCGCTGGTAATTCTGTGCGGCACCGACGTCCGGTATGTCGAAGGTCGCGCTGTTGACCGGTTCGCCGGCCGTGATGCCACTGACGCGTGCGATCCAGGTTTCGTCGCCCGAAGTCTTCTGTTCGGTATGCATGCTGCCGGTACCGGCGATGGTCTTGACGGTGTAATGCCCGGTCGCACCGCCGATATGGTTGTACCAGTAGATCACGCATTTGCCTTTCGCCAGCCCGAGCGGGTCGATGTAGGCAACAGGATTGGGCGCGTACTGGTACGTATTCACACCGCCGTGCAGTGCGATCGGGTCTTCGCTGATGAAGCGCCCGAGCTGCGGATCATAGTACCGGAGGCGGTTGTAATGCAGCCCGGTTTCGTCGTCGAACTGTTGTCCCTGGAATCGCAGCGGGTTGGGTGGGCGCGCGATGCGCTGATGGCCTGACCTTACTGCCGATCGGGGCGGCTGCGTGCGCGTTGCGACGAACGGCGTGCGGCTTCGACGAAGCGTTTCGGCTGCCGACGGTTGGCCGGTTTCCGTCACGAGTGTAGTGGAAGGTGCTGCGGAAGGACACACGGTGTTGCCGGTTACGCGTCGAGCACGAAGTGCCGACCGGCCCGGCGAAGACGGCCCCTTCGGTTCGGCAGTCGGCAGTCGCCGGCCGCCGGATTCGTGGGCGCATCGGTCTTCTCGGTCCGCGGAGCGATCATCGCCGCGACGCGCAACTCGTCCGTGAATTACCGCCTCCCGTCGCAAGCCGCGCCGCCTGTCGGAATCGGGCAGTACGGTGTTGCCGTGTCCACTCCGATCAGGCGATTCCGACCATGTCCGCACTCCTTCAACTGAAGCCTTACGTGTACGTGATGTTCTGCGTGCTGCTCTATATCGGCATCAAGCGCTGTTTCCCGCGCGAAGTGCCGGCCGCACGACCGCTGATCTCGCCAGTCGCGCTCGGGATGCTCGGCATCGTCAGCATGAACGGACTTTTTCCGCATGCCGGCATCGACGCAAACGCGATCGCGCTGGCGGCCGTTCTGGGCGGCGCGGCACTGGGCTGGCTGCACGCGAGCCGGTGGCGGCTCGCGTACCGTGCGGAGCCGTCGGGCCTGCGCGTGCGCGTGCCCGGCGACGCAAGCCTGCTCGTCACGCTGATGCTGACGTTCGTCGCCGAAACCGGCATCCATTACGCGGTCGCCGTGCACGCGCCGTGGGCGGCGACGAACGGCTTCGTGATGCTGTCGTTCTCGGTATGGGGCGTGCTTGTCGGGATGACGCTCGGGCGCGCGGTGAACGTGGTCGTGCGCTGCATGCGCCACGCGAGCGGATCGGGGAGCAGCGGCTTCCCGTATTCGGCCGATTCGCGATGAGGGGCGCGAACGCGATGCGGCTCGTCGTCGTCGATCGAACCGGCATCGAATCGGAGCGGCGTATAGCGCGCGCCGTTTTGCCCCCGCTTTGCTGTCATGGTCGCGTCACGGTGCGCCCATAAGGTTGCACGTTCCCGTTGCGGCGGCATCGCCGGATCGGGGCCATGCGTAACACGCTCGCGACGACGTGCCCGCGTCGCAGGCGGCAACCGGGATCTCGCTCCCGGCGGCGCAGCGGTCATGCATCGCGCCATTTCATTCAAGAACACGATCGACGCCGGTTCGTAGTGAATCGCGGACGATTAGGAGACAGAGACCATGCTCAGTCCGCATGAATTCTCGATGCTGTTGCGCATTGCGCGTGCGCCGGACAGCGTCGATCCGTCGACGCAAGCCTTCGCCGTGCTCGTCGAAAAGCGGCTGGTCGACGACACGCAGGTGCGTACGTGTGCGGTGGCCGCGCGTCCTGCACTGACGCCGATCGGTCAGATGCTGCTCGCACGGTTTGACGAAGCCGCGTGAGCGGGAAAACGACCGCGTATAGGCGCTGCACGACACGCGTCACGCCTTCGCCAACCCGAAGCACGTGACGCGTCGAAACGCCGGGCCGCTTACTGCGCGACCGGCACCGTCACGTCGCTGCCGAACCAGTGCATTGAGATCTTCTTCAGCGTGCCGTCCTTGCGCAGCGAATCCAGCGCGTCGTTGACCGCCTTCTCGAACTTCGGATTGCCCTTGCGGAACGGGATCGCCATTTCCTGCTTGCCGCCGTTCAGCACCGCGCCCGCGCGCAGCGGCAGGTTCGACGTCTTGATCATGTACGGCAGCATCAGGCGGTCGTCGAGCGTCGCCTCGATCCGGCCGGCGGCGAGGTCGCGCAGCTTCTCCGGCGCGCCCGGATAGGTCTGCACCTCGATGCCCGGCACGGTGCGCGCCATCTGGTCATAGTTGGTGCCGAGCGTCACGCCGAGCTTCTTGCCCTTGAAATCGTCGAGCGACTTGAAGTTGCGCGTGTCGTCCTTGCGCTGGATCAGCTGCGCGGCCGAGTACGTGTACGGCTGGCTGAAGTCGAGCGCTTCCTTGCGCTGCGGCGTGATCGTGACCTGGTTGACGATCACGTCGAACTTGCCGGCCTGCAGGCCCGCGATGATGCCGCTCCATTCGGTCGGGATGAACTGCGTCTTCACGCCGAGCTTGCCGGCAACCGCGTTTGCGACGTCGACGTCGAAACCCTCGAGCTGGCCCGACGTGCCGCGCGAGTTGAACGGCGGATACGTGCCTTCGAGGCCCACGCGCAGCACACCGGCTTTCTTCACCGAATCGAGCAGGTCGTCCGCGTGCGCGGCGACGGCCGTGAAGCCGAGAGCCGACGCGAGCAGCAGGCCCGACAGCAGGAACTTTGAACGTTTCATCGCAGATCTCCAGGGTTTTCAGTGTGATGTTATGCGCGCCGGACGCCAGTTGAGCCCGGCCGGCCGGAATGCGGGCACGTAGACACTACTCGCAACCGGGCTGCGCCGGAACCGGAATTGGCCCTGATTGCAATCGATTTCTCGAGGCGCGGCAGACCCGCCGATGGTGCCGCTGCGGATCGGTACGGTTGGCGCCACGCAATCGGTCGGCCAAGCCCCCACGGGCTTCTTTCCAATCGTCGAGAAAATGCTCTTTTAAATCAGGTCATTTTCCCGGTTCGCGTAGTAATTTGTCTGTAAAATCGCGCGGGAGAAATCGAATGCTGCGCCATCCGAGGGCGCGTCAAAAGAAGAAAAAGGCCGTTGCCATGAACATGCAGAACACTATTGCCGCATTGCGCGGCGGGTTGCTTCAGCAGGACCGGCTGCTGAAGCTCGATACGCCGTTGGGGGCCAATGTCCTGACTGTGCAGCGGGCGGTCGGCCGCTCGCGCATCGGGCGCGCGTACGAGTTCACGCTCGACGTGCTGTCGACCGATACCGATCTGGAACTTAAAAGGCTGATCGCGCAGCCGGTCACGTTGTGGATCCAGCAGGGCGATCGCAGCTACCGGCCGATCAACGGCTACGTGCACACCGCGCGCCGGCTCGGCGCCGACGGCGGGCTTACGACCTATCAGCTCACGTTCGCCGATTTCACCCATTTCCTGAAGTTTCGCCGCGATCAGCGGCTCTGGAACGACACGACCGTCGACCAGATCATCAGCGACGTGCTGAACAAGCATCCGCAGGCGCAGGGCCATTTCCGTTTCGCGCTGTCGAAGCCGCTGCCGAGCCGGTCGTACACGCGCCAGCACGACACCGACTGGCATTTCGTGCATCGGCTGATGGAGAACGAAGGGCTTTACTGCGCATGGCAGCAGGCCGACGACGGCAAGTCGCATACGCTCGTGATCACCGACAACCTGCAGGCGTTCGCGCCGCTGTCGCCGGAGACCGTGCGTTTCTATCACGGCGGCGCGGCCAGCGAAGCCGATGCGTTCACGCAATGGTCGGGCACGCGCACGCTGCAGAGCGTCACGCGATCGACGCGCACGTTCGACTACAAGAATCCTTCGCAGCCGTCGAATCCGAAAGGCACGTCGCTGCCGACGATGGGCGGCCAGGGAGAATTGCCCGACCAGCTCGAGGTGTACGAGTACACGGGGGCCTATACGTATCTGGACCAGACGCGCGGCGACCATCTGACGAAGGTGCGGATGGAGGAGTGGGAGTCGCAGGCCAAGCGCTTCCATGCCGCGGGCGGCGTGCGCGCGATCGATGCCGGCCGGCGCTTTACGCTGGCCGATCATCCCGAGCACGATCGCGATTCCGCCGATCAGCGAGAGTTCGCCGCGATCGAGGTCGCGTGGTGGATCGAGAACAACCTGCCCGTCGCGAGCGACAGCGCGGACTTTCCGTACAGCCTGCGCGAGGCATTGACCCAGGCGCAGGACGGCTACGGCGCCGATCCCGCGTTTCGCGTGCCGCACGACGACGGGTCGGCCGGCTTCTATCTCGTCGAGGTCGAGGCGCAGCGCGTGAGCGTGCCGTATCGCAGCCCGTTCGAGCACCACAAGCCGGAAATGCACCTCGAGACGGCGATCGTCGTCGGGCCGCAGGGCGAGGAGGTTTATACCGACGCGCTGAACCGGATTCGCGTGCAGTTCGTGTGGGATCGCCTGAATCCGGGCAACGAGAACGCATCGTGCTGGGTGCGCGTGGTGCAGTCGGATACGGGCGGCGGGTACGGCGGCGTGCATGTGCCGCGCATCGGCGAGGAAGTGCTGATCGACTACGTCGGCGGCGACTGCGACCGGCCGCTGGCGGTCGGGCGTGTGTACAACGGCGCGAACCAGCCGCAGTGGCATACCGACGGGATCCTGTCGGGCTACCGGTCGAAAGAGTATTCGGGCGGCGGCTACAACCAGCTCGTGATGGACGACGCGACCGGGCAGAACCGCGTGCAACTGATGAGCAGCAGCGCGAACAGCCTGCTGCATCTCGGTTACATCATCGACCAGAGCGGCAACTCGCGCGGGTCGTATCTCGGCAGCGGGTTCGACCTGCGCTCGGATGCGTATGGCGCGGTGCGGGCGAGCCAGGGCCTGTACGTGACGACGCATCCGAAGGCGGCCAATAGCCAGCCGCTCGATGTGAAAGAGGCGCAACAGCAGCTCGTGACGGGCGAGAGCCTCGTCGAGGCGATGTCGGGCGTAAGCGAGCAGCATCAGGCCGAAAGCCTGAAAGACGCGCAGGACACGATGCGCGCGTTCACCGATGCGACGCAGGACAGTGCCTCGGGCAGCGCGTCCGGCGGGCGCACGGCAGGCGGCGGCATGGGTAATGCAAATGCGTTCAAGGAACCGGTGATGCTGTTCGGCAGCCCGTCGGGGATCGGGATGTCGACGCAGCAGTCGCTGCACATGGTCGCGAACGATCACGTGAACGTCGCGAGCGGACAGAGCGTGCATGTTGCCGCGGGCAAGTCGCTGATCGGGAGCATCGGGCAGAAGCTGAGCCTGTTCGTGCAGAACGCGGGGATGAAGCTGTTCGCGGGCAAGGGCAAGGTGGAGATCCAGGCGCAGTCGGACAACATCGAGGTGACCGCGCAGAAGGCCGTGAAGATCGTGTCGGCGACGGACCGGATCGAGATCGCGGCCGATCAGGGGATTCTGCTGACGAGCGGCGGCGGGTATATCCGCATCCAGGGCGGGAATATCGAGATCCATACGCCGGGTGCGGTGGATGTGAAGGGCGCGTCGCATACGTTCGCGGGGCCGGCGAGCATGGGGTATCCGTTGCCGAGTCCAAGGCCGGATCAGCCGGGGCAGTTGGAGTTACTGCATACGTATGGGAACGGCGAGCCGGTGAAGGGCGGTTTGTTCTCGGTGCTCGATGCGAACGGCGGGCTGTTGAAGAAAGGGGCGCTCGACAACAACGGGCACATGATCGTGAGCGGCCTGCCACCGGGGGCGGTGCAGGTGAAGTTCGGGGAGGATCCGCGCTCGCAGGATCAGCAGTCGAGCCGGTTCAATGTTGCGTCGTGGCCGGCCAATCCGGCACCAGCGGCAGGTGCCGCTGAAACCGCACAGGCACAGCTCGGGTCGTTTTTGCCGACAGCGGGAGGCGCGGCAGGCGCGTTGACGGGGCTGGCAGGCGCAGCGTCGCAAGGTGGCGCAGCGCTTGCGAAGGCAGCTGTCGGGCAAGGCATGGGCATGGCCCAGCAAGCTGTGGGAGGCATGTTGCCGGCGGGTGCATCGAATGCGCTTGGTGCTGCAAAAACGCTTGCGGGGTTGGCAAGCTCTGCGTCGCAAGGCGGTGCTGCCCTCGCAAAGGCAGTGGCCGGCCAGGGGCTCGGCATCGCGCAGCAAGCAGCGGGCAACGTGTTGCCGGCAGGCGCGCAGGCAGCCCTGTCACAAGCGGGCCAGTTGAGTGCCGCTGCGCAGCAGGTCGGTGGTCTCGCGCAAACGGCTCGTAGTGCCGCTGCCGCGCTGAAGATGAGCTGAGTGTCGCCCTTTCAATTTTCCCGGAATAAAAAATCATGACCGCTGCGGGCGTCATTCAACCCAAACCTACCGATGTGTTCGTGTCTCCGATCATGAAGATCACGGAGGCTGATGTACAAGCTGGCATCGATGTATTCGACAAGTGGCTGATCAAGGTCAGCGGGGGGGCCGTTAACGTCAGCCGACTGAAGATGGTCGCGGAGAATGTGCCTGTTCTGGCCAATATCTTTGCGGCGGTCGATGCGGTGCTCGATATCAAGGAGATGATCGAGCGCGGCAGCAAGGCGATCGGTATGTTCGATTGGGTCAATCTCGGTCTCGATCTCATCGGGGTCGTGCCGTTGCCCCCGGCCACTGCCGAGCTTCGCCTGGGCGCTCGCCCGGTGTTGAAGCTCATTCGACAGGAGATCGTCAAGAGCGGAAAGGCCGTGGGCGAGGCAGCGTTGCAGGTGCTACGCGACTCGGTCGTCGCGGCAATCGTCGCGAACGTGCAGGAACGCTATGCGGGCGAAATCGAGAAATTCCTGAAGGTGATGCGCGATGGACTGAAGGAGGTGCTCGATCATTGCGCCAAATTCATCGGCGATCTGATGAAGGCGATCGCCGATCTGTTCGCGCATGCGGCGGGGAAGAAGTACGAAGTCGGGCACAACGTGAAGTCGGCCGGGTCGCATTTGAAGGATGTCGGGAAGGCGCTTGTTGCGTATGACGGCAGGAAAGTTCTCAGTAGCGGGCTTGGGTTTCTCACGGACTTCGTGAAGATCGAAGGGAAGGCTGCCATCAACACGGTCACCACAGTTGCGAATATGGTGGACGACGAAGCGCCGAAGAAGCTGCAGCTTTTCGCCGACGATATCTACAACCGAATTCCGACGGTCCAGAAGTGCATCCGGGAGTTGGATGGGAACGACGCGGGCAAGCTCGGCTGGTTGATCATGATCGGCGAAGACGGTATGCGGAGCTGGCGCAAGCGCAATCCGAAGCCGCATGCGACGGGGATCCAGGAGAACGGGACGACGAAGGTCGCTGAAAAGCGAGCGGAGCATCGGGTGGACACGGTGCGACATACCGCAGATGCGAAGCATCCGGGGCCGAATTGCTGCCTTACGCACTCCCCAGTGAAGACACCACCTGCTGCCACCGAGCATTCAATCGGATTCGCGCTCGGCGATGAGCAGATCAACCACGAAGATTTCACGATTGAGGGGCCGTTGCCCATAGTCTGGCGGCGCACCTATCGATCGTTCTTCGACGCGAACGACGCGCATGGCGAATTTGGGGCGCGGTGGATTACGCCGTATTCGACTCGTTTGGACATTGATAAAAGCAAGCTCGTCTATCACGACGCGACCGGACGCAGTCTCGAATATCCGTTGCTCGACGCCGGAGGTGCGCATGATGATCCCGCCGAGGGGCACACGTTATTGCGTCTTGACGATCGGTGGCTGACGCTGACGCGTGGGCACACGCTGCTCGAAACGTATGAGCGACACGACAACGTGTTCCGTCTTGCGTTCGTCAAGGATCGCGCCGGCAATCAGGTAACGCTCGATTACGATGCTCAAGGACGGTTGCATCGGTTGATTGCGCCGCATTCACAGGTGGCATTCCGGCATGACGCACGTGGTCGCATCGTTGAAGTCACGCATCATGACGCACAGGGCGAATACATTGGTGTGCTTGCCCGTTATGAATTCAATGACGAAAATGATTTGATCGGCGCGACCGACCGCTACGGCAATCGTCGCGAATACCGTTATCGTCACCACCTCGTGACGCGATATACCGATCGTACCGGTCGCGGCGTGAATCTCGAATGGAACGGTGACGGACCGAAGGCAAAGTGCTTCCGCGAGTACGGGGATGACGGCAGCGATGAGGTGACTTTGGCGTGGCATCCGAACTTTCGGATGGTCAGCGTGACCGATGCGCTCGGTAACGTCACGCACCACTATTACGACAGCAAGGGCTATTCCTTCCGTGTGATTCATCCGGACGGCAGCGAAGAGTGGATGTATCGGGACGAGAACGACAGGCTCGTTCAGTACATCCACCGCGACGGTGCCGTCGAGCATATGGAGTACGACACACGCGGCAACTTGGTACGTCATCAACGCACCGACGGCAGCGTGATCGAGATGGCGTACGATCAGAAGAATCAGCTCGTGCGCGTGACGGATCCGCTTGGACATCCGTGGCTGCGCGAATATGACGACGCCGGAAACATGGTTGCACAGGTCGACCCTCTCGGGCACAAGACCGAATTCGCGTACGACGGGCAGGGACTCGTTACCCAGATCAAAGATGCGAAGGGCGGTACGAAGGCGCTTAAGTACGACACCGCCGGTCAGTTAATCAGCTATACCGATTGCTCGGGAAAGACGGCGCAATGGATGTATGACGCTCAAGGCCGGCTCTCGGAGACGAAAGACGCCGCAGGTGGGGTGACTGCGTACCGCTATGGCACGAATGGTCAGTTAGTTGAGGTGGTGTCGCCCGCCGGTCGAGAGCAACTGAGCTATGACGCGGAAGGGCGTCTGCTGACACACACAGATCCGTTAAATCGCAACACGCGTTATGGCTACGACGTGAGGGGGCGTATCAATATCCGTACCGATGCATCGGGGCAGTCACTGTCGTATCGCTATGATCGACTCGGGAGGCTCGTTGCGTTGACCGACACGAATCACGCGACTTACGCGTTTCGATATGACGCGACGGGCAGACTGATCGAGGAGGTCGATTTCGGCGGGAAGGCGACGCGCTACGCGTACGACGAGGCGAGCAGCCATCTCGAGTCGGTCGACGAGGCTGGCCAGATCATGACGATATCCCACGATCGCGGTGGGCGTCTTCAAGGTCGGTCGGTTGGCGATGAGGCAGAACGCTTCACATACGACTCGTTGGGGCGATTGATCGAAGCGAGCAACCGACACAGCCGGGTTCAGAGTTTCTTCGACCCGGTCGGCAATCTGGTGCGCGAGCACCATGCATATGATTTGTTCGGCACGAGCCGGAGCTTCGTGTGGCATCACCAGTACGACGAAATCGGCAACCGGATCAAAACGGTCCGACCAGATGGCCGCGTGGTCGATTGGCTCACATATGGCTCCGGGCACGTCCACGGGATGATGCTGGACGGCAAGGAACTCGTTCAGATCGAGCGTGATGATCTGCACCGGGAGACGTTGCGCACGTTGCCGAGCAAGATCGATCAACGCACAGCATACGATTCTGCAGGGAGGTTGGCGCAGCGGACCGTGCAGCGTGCGAATGCACCTGCAGCGCTGGCCGAGCGCCGCTATCGTTACGATGCGGCTGGTCAGCTCGTGCAGATCGAAGACAATCGCAAGGGGTTGACGGATTATCGCTACGATCCGGTTGGCCGACTGCTCGAGTCGATCGGACCGGCCGGCAAGGAGCGGTTCGCATTCGATCCGGCGAGCAATATCATCGATCCAGCACGCGTTGAGACGGTTCTCAAAGAGAGCCGACCGAGCCCGGTGCGTGCGGAAAGTTCACTGCCTCCCGAGGTGCCCAAGGTATTGGGCAATTTGCTGAAGCAATATGCAGGGCAACATTTCGAGTACGACGCGCGCGGCAATCTCGTGCACCGCAGATCACCGGCGGGCGAGCAACGTTACGAGTGGAATGCGTTTAATCGGCTGACGGTTGCGAGGGTAAAGGAGACCGCGCGCAGCAGTGAGTCACGGTACTACTACGATGCGCTGGGTCGTCGTATTGCGAAAGAGGTGAGCGGCGAGCGTACGATGTTCGGGTGGGACGGCGATACGCTGGCGTATGAGAGCGGAGAGCAGGGCAGCACGCACTACCTTTACGAAGCAGAATCGTTCGTGCCGATGGTGCAATACGTCAGTGCGCCTGTAAGTGGATTCGAGACGCCATTGCGCGGCGACGCTGATCGCTATGCGCCGGAACATGATCCGCTGCAACGGGTGCCGGAGCGGATGGGACAGGCACATGCCTTCTATTACCACTGCGATCAGATCGGCACGCCGCAATTGCTTACGGATGAGGATGGCGACGTCGTGTGGGAGACGTCGTACAAGGCGTGGGGTGACGCGCGGGAGGTGATCGTGCGGGCGTCGAGGGCGGCAGGGGTTGCTCCGAAGAGTTCGCTGCGGTTTCAGGGGCAGCAATTCGATGAAGAAACGGGGCTGCACTATAACCGCAACCGCTACTATGATCCGCAGACGAGTAGGTTCATATCGAAGGATCCTATCGGGCTGGCCGGTGGTATCAACGTGTATCAATACGCGCCTAATCCGATCGAATGGGTCGACCCTCTTGGCCTCTGGGGCAAGAATCCGATTTCGAAATATCGATACAACACCAACGGCACACTAAAGAGCGCTACCGCTAAAATCCGTCCCGAGGATTTGGGCACTGGTACCACAACCAATGCAAGTTCACGCGCTGCGGCTCGAGCCTTTGGGTGTGCTAGCGATGATGCAGGGCACCCGATTGCACGCAACCTTGGCGGTCTTGGTGGCGTCAAGGAAGTTTTTCCCCAAGATCCGGGTAAGAATCGAGGCGAATTCCGGGATTTCGAAGGCGACATTGCTGATGCTGTCAGGGGCGGGAGCAATGTTATCGTTCGAGTCGTTCCACAATACGATGTAGGCTCAACGCGGCCTCATTCTGTTCTTTATCAAGCCAGAGTTGACGGGCAGACTGAATCGCGGGTCTTCCCCAATCCCTGTCCATGTAAGTGTTGAGGAAGGAGTAAGACGATGTCACCCGTCGATCGACTACAAACGTTTATCCGCCAGATGTTGGAGTGGGAAACGAACTTTCACGCTGAAAAGAGGAGCGATGCGTACAAGCAAGACCCGAATTATCGGGAGAAAATCAATCAAGATGCCAAGCTCAAATTGAAGGAAATTTTCTCCGAGAATCTCAGCGCGAAAGCGTTGAGTGCCCTTGGTGTGGCAAGACTCGATACTCTTGGAACGGGGCAGCCGCCCGAGTATGACCAGGCTGTTTTGGTTGACACCGAGGTACATTCTGGGAATAAAACCAATATCGAGGCAATTAGGCAGAAGGGGCTCAAACAACGTTACCGTTACACGGTGATCGTCGAGAAAGATCTGCCAAAAATCGACGACGTAAGTGTTTGGCGAGGAAGTCTTGGAAAATGGGAGCGCCGTCACGCGATTTAAAGATAAATCGTGTACTTCGGGCACCCGACATGATCAGCTTTTTATTGATCGAGGAGGCGGACTGACGCATTGTTTTGACTGGTAGTGATACTCGTAGCTTCGTTCTGTCGGAGAGGCTGGCTTGAATGATTTCGTCGAACACATCACGATGATTGAACTCGATCATGAGCGGAGCGGCTTCGCACTTGTTTTTGATGCCAACGCCGGTCAACGTCTTTTGATGGCGATCGGTGCGTGGGACGACCATGCATCCCTCAGCATGGAAGTGTTCGATCGTCGAGCCGAAAGGGTGATCGAAGTGCAGTTTTGCTTCGGATGCGACGATTGCATCGAGTTCCGTGCGAAAGGTATCGTCATCACGCTATCTCGAGACGCGAGTGACTATGCTTCACACAAACTCGAGGAGCTGATCCAGAAGAATGGCTTCTCGACACCAGAGTTCTGGCAATTCAATCATCCGAAAAAGCGGAAGACGACAATCGATACTTTCCTGGTGCTGAAGACGGATTAGCGCATCGATGGCGTACTCGACTCTTGACCGATCCCCGTCAGAGGCAGATTTCGCGTCGCTCGTCATTAATCCCTTGCGTGTGACAATCGGTTCCAGTCATGGTCAGCGTGCGTGCTATATCCGTCAGGAGCCCAACGAAATGGATTTCAGATTCGTCGCGATACACGTTCGAGGACGGTGTCCACATCGTCGGCCTCGCGGGCCACGACCCTCCGTCCAGCTACATGATCCTGTAGCGCGGAACTGAAGATGACGAGCGTGAGGCGATCACGCCGCGCCTCGATTGATTCGCGGCGGAGCATGAGGCGACAACGGTCGCAGGGCTAACCTCATGTGTGCGGAATTGGCATAATCACGGCTCGCTGACACGAGCGCTACGGCGCATGCACATCCTTGCGCCCGTCACATTGCTATGCTGGCACACTTACCTCAGTTATTACCGCAATACCCATGTCGACCACCCTCGCGACCGAAGTGTCGCTGAAACACATTCTCGAACACCCAGGAGATTTCTCCGGCTGGCTTTACCTGCCGCCGATGCCGTGGACGCTCGACACGGAGGGCGCATTCTCCGAGGACACCGAAGATGACGAAGACGTCTCGGCGCCGGCCGTCGCCCGGCAATCCGGCTGGCAGATCACGCTCGACAGCGCGACGATCGATGACATCGTAATCAACGCGCATGACCAGATCGACGAGCCGAGCATGGTCCAACTGTTCGACGCGTTCGTGTTCTACATCGAAAACGACGCGTTCATTCTGTTCTGACGACACGCAGGCCGCTCGCCGGCGGCGTGCAATGTTCAATCGAGGGGGGGCGATGCACGACGCGAATCTGAAGCCGCTCGTCGACGAACTGCGCGACCGCGATGTCGACGTGATCTACGTCTATGCCGGCCGTTCCGGCGACGGGCCGGTTCACGAGGAGCTTCCGGCTTGCGAGGTCGAGCCGGGCGTCTACGTGTTGCTGGCTTCGCCGGGCCTGACACTGAATCTCGCAAGAGGCGACGTCATCCGCATCGACGACCCCGATCGCCCGGCGACCGTGCTCGAGCGCGGCGGAAACTACTGCATCCAGATTTACGGCGACGCGATTGCGCTCGATGAAATCGACCGACTCGAACACGAGGTCGGAACCGGGCTGGGCGGAACGCTGGATGGCCGCCATGGCGGCTCGCTTGCGTTGTCCGTGCCGGCAAAGGTTGGCGGCGAGCGAATTCGTATCGTGTTCGACGGCTTTACCGCACGAACCGGGATCGCCTGGTACTACGCGAACATCTACCGGAACTTCGAAGATCCGGACGATGAAGCGCTGCTCGATTGGTGGCTCGAATGCGAACAACGAAAGTAATCAAGGAAACAACCATCGGCAACCGTTCGCACGTGACGGAAGCGCGATGCGACGACCCCGCGCAAGCGATCGCGGCCGTCGAAAGACTGAACGGCCGAGATCGCTCGACAGTCGTATTCGACGCGAACGACGCCACGGTGATGACGATCGGCGGAGGCAACGACGGCCGGTATGTCGTCTTCATCGCATCGGAGATCGACGCCGCGCTGCTGAACCTGACAACCCCGGAAGCCTCGGCGGACGAAACGATCGAACTCGTCGCGGGAGGCCAGCGAGGCCGCTATCCGGCGCGGCAGTGCGTCGATCGCGCGACGGCTACGCAGGCTGCCGCCTGTTTCGTGTCAACCGGCGGCGCCGATCCGCGGTTATGCTGACAAACCGGTTGACTCGCCGCACGGCAGGAACGAAATGAACATCGCAGACGATCCCGCAGCGCTGCGCGCGCATCAAGAAGCCATTTGCGCGCGATACGGCCTGCATGCCGTCGAGCCTGAAGACATGGTTGCCGTCGCGATGTCGACGCTCGGGAGCATGCCTGTCTACGGCACTCGCGTCGCGTTGTCCGAAGGCGATAACGTGGGCTGGTTCTTCCATTGCGGTGAATACTCCAATGCCGCCGATTTTTATCAGCCGTTGCATGCCGCACACCTGTCGACCTACCTGCCGTCGGTTCTGCCTTATCTGCGGCTGCCGGCCGGCGCGCGCTTCATCATCGACGATGCCGGCTATGAAGACGTCTGGATGGCGTGACGCATCGGCACGCCATCGATCCGTCAAACCTTCGCGGTCTTTCAGGCATTCTGAGAAAACGGGCATGAACAAAAAAGGACCGCCAAGCGGTCCTTTTTTCATGAAGCTGACCCGTCCTGAAATAGGTTGACACTTTTTCGCCGAAACGAAGAGGTGCCAAGTGGAGCAAGGGATCAAGCGGACCCAGCGGGACTACAGCCTGGCTTTTAAGCTGTCGGTGGTGACGCAGGTCGAAAAAGGCGAGCTGACGTACATAGAGGCGCAGCGACGCTACGGAATTCAGGGACGCTCGACCGTACTGGTATGGTTACGTAAGCACGGCTTGCAGGATTGGGCCGATCCATCCGGGCGTGCGCGATCGGGTTCCACCATGCCAAAGCAAGACTCAAAGCCGCTCACACCGGAGCAGCGCATCAAGGAGTTGGAGACGCAGTTGCGAGAAGCGCAG